>ONWR01000042.1 GCA_900321605.1 uncultured Bacteroidales bacterium
ATAGTATTCATACCAGCCTCGATGTAGCTACCGACAAATGCTCTTTTGAGGCGCATGATCTCGCTTTTGAGAACAACGCCTTCACTTTCGACTCCATCTACCACGTAGCAGTAGCATCCGTCTCCATCCTCCTGCCGGACGGGCGTACCAACATCACAACGAGCGATATTGACTTTGTCAATACCGGCAACCTGACTATTGGCGCCACTCGCATGCAATACTGCTCGGCGGACGAACAGACGCCCAAAGTGCCCGGCTCCGACATCCGCGTAAAAGGCATAGAGATCGGTCCGTTGTCCCACAACATGATGTTGCAACCTGAGATACTCATTGAGAAAGCAAGTATCCATCAGCCGCAGGTCGAGATCTGGATGGATGACCGGAAGCCCGAGCTCTCCTTCCCGTCCGGCAGCAAGAAGAAAGACAAACCACTTCAACTCAAACTGGACGAAGCGATCTTGCAGCATTTCGCTATCAACAATGCTTCCTTGACCCTGCGTAACGTCAAGACCCGTTTGAACGTCAGCCTCAACGACTGCTCCCTTGCGCTCAATGACATCACGTACGATGAAGAGAAAAATATCTGTTTTAACGACTCCGTCTATAGTTTCTTCATGCAATCCGCATCCATCATCACGCCGGACGGACTCATGCGCATTGATGTGAACAGCATCGAGCATCATGATCAAGGACCGTTGTTCGTGGGCGCAACACATCTCGAAAACACCCTCACAAAGAAGAAATTAGGTGATTACCTCAAGGAGCCTGTCACATGGATAAGCATGCAGATCGACAGCGTCAGCACGTCGCCTTTCAATCCGTTCCGCAAAGCGTTGGCGAAAGATTGGACGCTTGACCGCCTAAACGTAGTGGTCAGTGAAATGGACATCTTCCGTGATGCACGTCACAAGCCCGTACGACCCTTTGTTATGCCTCAGGAGCCGCTGATGGCTATCCCGACCGTCTTCCGCATCAACCGAGCTGACGCGGTCATCAAAAAGATGAACATCGACCTCTCCAGCACGGATATCAATAACGGTCACCTGACCTTAGGCGACCTCAGCGCAACTATCACCAATATCACCAACCGCAAGGGACAAACCATGCATTTTACAGGCGGCGGACCATTGGGAACCGGCAAAGCGGAAGCAGCTTTCGACATGACCATGGATGCAGACAACACCTTCGCTATCAGCCTCAAGGCCTCTCGCTTGAACGCCAACATGCTGAACTCTTTCGTCCGTCCGTTAGTTGGCATCTCGTTCGATGTGCCGGTGGACATCCTCGAAACGCAATACAAAGGAGACCGAGACAGAGCGGCTGGTACCTTCAAGATGTTGTACCACGGCTTGGAAGTGGAGGTGCATAAGGAAGATAATGTGCCCTTTAAGCTCGTTACGCAGAATGCGAATACCATCTCGCATATCGGCAATAAACTGCTGCCCAAGAGCAACCCCAAGAAACCGGGAGAAGCTCCGCGCGAATATAATGTACAGGCGAAGAGAAACCCGTGGAAACCGGTGGCTCTCTATTTCTTCATGCCGACTATAGACGGAGCTATCAAGACCTTCCTGCCGGGATTGTTCCTCAGCCAAAAGATCAAGCAACCCAAGGCAGACAAGTCCGCCAAAGCTCCTAAAACAGAATAAAAGAAACGAAAACTAATCGCGCTTGAGGTACTTACCCATATTCCGTTCAAACATACGAACGGCTTGCCCCACGGTTCCGTACAACTCTCCGCCGGAAGCGTTGGCATGACCGCCACCACGGAAGATCTCATGCGCAAACATATTCACAGGTCTGTCTCCCTGCGAACGGAACGAGAGACGGATGCAACTATGGGGCGTGCCGGGCTTGGCGCGCTCCTCGCGTATAAAAACGGAGTAATACACATCGGAGATCTGCAACGGCATATTCACCAATCCCTCCGTATCGCCCACCTGATACTTATACTTATCCAACTCATCCGCGTCTAACACCATCAGCGCAGCGTGATACTCCGGATAAATCTTCATCTTGCGGTACAACGCGTATCCCCATAAACGCATCCGGTTCTCCGAATGCTGGTTGAAGACAGCGTTATAGACCGCATCCTTGTCCACTCCCGCACGCACTAATTCCGCCACGATCTCGTACATCTCAGGGTGGTTCGAATTGAAAGAGAAATTGCCGGTATCCGTCATCATGCCGGTATAGATACAGGTAGCCTCTTCGCAGGACAGCGAGCCGAAGAAAGACGATTGAGAGCTGATCGCTTTCATGATCCGATACACGATCTCCGAAGCCGAAGGGCTGCCGGGGAAAGAGAACACCACTTCTGACCAATCGATCGGTTTGTCCGGCAAGTGATGATCGATCACGGCTTTGGGACAAGCGTTGGCAAGCATCTTCTCTCCAACTGGTCCTATTCGCTTTGGGTCATTGAAATCGGTACACAGGAACAGATCCGCTGCTTCGATAATCCGGTCGCATACAGCCGTCTCGTTCTCATACACATGTACCTCACCTGCTCCCGGCATCCAATTGAAAAAGGACGGAAAAGCATTTGGCACGATGACATCCACAGACCGCTCTGCAGACAGATTGCCTGCCTCAAAAGCCGAACACAAATAATGTTTCCAAGCGAGAGAAGAGCCCATCGCGTCACCATCGGGCCCCATATGAGTCACGATCACCACATGCTTCGCCTCCCTCAACAGTTCCGTGAGGCGGAGCACCGATGCATTCTCCAACAGAATGGTATTGTCCATGTTCACTCTTTCTATCCTATTCGATGGAATCAAATCTCCTTACCGGTCGTTGCTTCGGATTCGAAGGGGAAGAGACCGAAGAGCTCGGCATCAATACGGTCGGTTACCCAACGGAAGTCCTCCGGGTTATCACCGAACTTGATCTTGTCACCCTCCACAATCAGCAGTTTGCCTTTATAATCCTTGATCCAGTTCTCGTATTTATCGTTCAGACCCTGCAAATAATCCAGTTTCATAGACTGCTCGTACCCACGGGCACGTTTCTGGATCTGCGCTACCAAGGTCGGAATGGATGCACGGACATAAATAAGAAGATCCGGCATCTTCACCAGCGACATCATCAGGTCAAACAAGTCCTGATAGTTCTCAAAATCGCGGTCAGACATCATTCCCTGATCATGGAGATTAGGCGCAAAAATACGCGCATCCTCATAGATAGTACGATCCTGAATGATGTACTTATCCGATTGACCTATTTCCACCACGTCTTTGAAACGTTTGTTCAGGAAATAGATCTGAAGATTGAAGGACCATCGCGCCATATCGGCATAGAAATCCGACAGATACGGGTTATACTCCACGCTCTCAAAACGAGGTTCCCAGCCATAATGTTTGGCTAACATGTTGGTGAGAGTGGTCTTACCACACCCAATGTTTCCGGCTACTGCTATATGCATAATTAGATGTTGATTTTTTCGACAAAATCTTTAGTTCTTATTTAGTTCTTCTTTCGTTCTTCTTTGGTTCTTCCTCTTCCGTTTGAGGTGGATCGCTTATCGATTCCAGTTATTCTCGCTAAAGAGTCCAAACAGCTCTGCATCTACGCGATCGATGACTTTACGGAAGTCCTCGGGGTTATTCTCAAAATCCATTCCGTCGGATTCGATAACTAACACTCTACCCTCGTACTTATGGAAAATGAAATCTTCGTATTTATCGTTCAGATCTTTCAGATAATCTATCTGCATGGACTGCTCATAGTCGCGTCCGCGCTTCTGAATCTGGGCAATGAGTGCCGGAACTGATTTGCGCAAGTAAATCATCATATCCGGCATTTTCATCTGCGATTTCATCAGATCGAATAACTCCATGAAGGTCTCAAAATCACGTTGACTGAGGTCGCCTCGCTCGTAGTTATTACGCACAAACACATAGACGCCTTCGAAGATAGAGCGATCCTGTACGATCGTGTGACTCGCTTTCTGAACGACCAACATATCCTTGAAACGCTCCTTTAGAAAATACGTCTCCAAACAGAACGCCCAACGGTTGATATCCGTATAGTAATCCTCCAGATACGGATTGAAACTCACGCTCTCAAAGCGCGGTTCCCATCCGTAGTACTTCGCTAACATCTTCGTCAGCGTGGTCTTTCCTGCTCCAATATTACCCGCAATCGCTATATACAAAATGCTTACTGTTTAACGGTTTAACAACTCAACGAACCTCTTGTCCCTGGACGTTATACACTTTCTCGCCACGAAGGATCAGTATCTGTCCGTCACGCAGGATCTTCTGTCCTTTGGAGAAGGACTCAGAGGGAGTTAACTCAATCCCTGTGTGGTCACGTTTCTGGATGTTCGAGAAGGTCGGAGCAATCACAGGTGTGCCGGTAAACACTTTCAACTCACCCGGAGCAAGGGTATATGTACCCGATGCCTGCGATGCTCCGCCCAGATAATCGTACCATGTACCCGAAGGCAAAGTCACCGCCTGATTAGTCGTTACATCAAAGTTAGCAGCTGCAAATACATTGCTACCCCATTGGATCTTACGCAGTTTGTTACCGGAACTGATGTTTTGACTCGTTGGATTACCTTCAAACACTTCCGGCATCAGTTGCGTACGAAGCGTGATCACCTGAGCACACTTGGTAAACGCTGCTACACGGTTAGCCTGTGTGAAGTAACTACGACCGATAGCATCCGGTCTCGGTTTCTTATTGCATCGATAGCTCTCGTTATATGCATCGGGATGATCCACATCGCTGTTGATTGAGAAATCATAACCGATCTCCTCCCACATCCACAGCATATGCGAGCCATTAAGCAGCACGTTGAATGCCACGTTCTCTGCTATACGTCCCAAACGCGCAGCGGTGTTGGTCTTAAGATCGCCATTACCATATTTCTTACACTTATACTGCATTCGTTCCTCATCGTGACTCTCACAATAGGACACATAACCGTCCCTGTTGGCTTCACCAAAACCGTCACCGTCCTTGAGCCAACCCATCGCCGTCTGGCAATAAGCATTCGTAGTGTTGTTCCAACACTGCATGCCGTAACTGATCAACTGCGGTCGCTCCGTTCCCATATTACTACCCCAGTGCTCGCAGATCATATACGCAGTCGGAGAAACGGCCTTGACGCCCTTGTCGTAATAGTCCTTGAGGTTACCCACAGACGTATTCGCCTTGTCCGAACAAAGGCCATGACTCAAGTCCAAACGGAAACCGTCCACCTTATACTCTGTCAACCAGTACTTTAACGCACGGATGAACATCTCATGTGCAGGCTCAAAACCATGGTTCCAATCCTCATACACATTATCCGAGTGAGGAGCTGTGACGTTAAACCAAGGGTTGTTCGCCAAGTCTGTTCCGTACGGATAAAGCTTATTCATCGGGTTCAAACCGGTAGCGTGGTTAAACACCATGTCGAGGATCACCGCAATGCCGCGTTTGTGGCATTCATCGATGAACTCCTTGTACATCGTCTCCGTTCCATACGCCTTATCCGGAGCGAAATAGTGATTCGGCGAATAACCCCAGTTATAATTACCGTCAAACTCACAAATAGGCATCAACTCTATAGCGTTCACACCAAGGTTTTGGATATAATCCAAACGTTTCATCAGACCCTTGAGCGATCCTCCATTGCCGTTGCTACCTGTCGTATAGTCGTAAATCCACAACTCATAGATCACCAAGTTGTTCTTATTCGGTCGCTGGAAATTGAGCGTAGCATCCGACCACTGGTATTGCGGCTTGCCCGGCTGAATAACCGTCACATAACCGTCAGCTCCTTTGCCCGTCGGATAATCCAACAAGTTCGGATCTACCGCCTTCGGCTCGTACTGGTCATCCGGATGTAGCACTTTCTCGGAATACAGATCCGAGATCTGCTTCTTCACGCCGTCCGCACGCTCTACCGCATACTGATAACGGTACTCCTGTCCGGGAGTCAGTCCGGTCAGCGTGATCCAGAAATAGTTACCATCCTTGTACAGCTGATAGTCCGCACTCAGTTTCCAATCGGTCATGTCGCCCAAGAGGAACACACGCTTAGCCGACTGAGTCTTGCTGGCAGCATACGTACAGAGCGTGACGGAAGTACCATCCGCTCCGTAATAAATACCATTACTTACCCCGGCAGGGCGTTGTCTCTCTATAGGAGTGACATCCTTTACATCGTTCCAGTTGGCTGCCTGTGTACCCATTGCCAGCACACAACATCCAATCAGACCTAAAAACAACTTGCGCATAAATTATTTATTTTTCAATTTTCCTCGACTTCATCGGTCCGTTCTCGGTCCAACATCGGTCCATTCTCGGTCCAATCTCGAGAGATAATCATTTTTACCTTTATTTAACTTCTTTTCCCGTTGCATCAAACATCTTGTCACCGCGAACGATTCGCAACTGACCGTCAATAATCATCTTGTAGCTTTTTCCTTTGTCCCCTTGCACATTCTCTACGCCTTGTTTGTTACCATAGTGGTACGCATCAAAAGTCGCCTTGTCCACACGCTCCAACTGGAGTTGGTTCTTGTAGGAAGCACTACGAATGATGATATAGTTCACACCCTGAGGGATAGCCCATTTCTGGCATCCCTGCCATCCGTTAGCCCACTCCATCGTCACAGACTCGTTGGCAATCGTTGTCTCGGTCTTCGAATAATAGAAATTGCCCATATGGTCCTTGATAGCAATATAGCTACCCATCCTGCAATCGATCATCAGTTTACCGTCCACGAACAGGTACTCATCCTCATAAACATCATAAGCAGCCTCTCCGTGATCCGCTCCGTTGATCCAACCGATAGCATAGTAGTTCACATCCTCGTCATCTACCGGATCTCCGCCGCCTTGACCACTAATATCAATACCCTCGCCGCAGTTGGAACCCGAACCGATATAGAGCTCGTCCTGTTCGTACTTCAACTTGATGTAGAAATCAAAACAGCCATCAGTCGACACCTCGTACTGATTTCCATTGCGGGTAAAGCCTGATACCGAAGCAGTGTTGAGATCCACTGCCCACACGGCTTTGTTGTCCACGTCACAGAGCTGGCAGAAGTCACCGGATTTCACCTGCACATGTGCCAGATACTGTTGAAAACCCTCAAACTCACCGGCAGGTTCTCCGGCAAAATAAGTTGTTCCGTTCACCAAAATTCCATAACTTGCGGCTTGCATCAACATGCTGACCATCATTGCCGCCATCATCATAAATGTTTTCTTCATAGTACTTTAATTTTATTTGTTAGTTTGTATTTATTGTATTTTTCGTCCCATTGCATCGAAGACCTGCTCGCCCACTCGAATCAGCAGCTGGCCATCTTTGACGAATTTCTCTCCTCTTCCCTTCAGGGAGGAGTCGGAGGGCTGCTCTACCCCTTCCACAATCGGCTGACGCTCCTTATCTTTATCCCCGCGCGCGCTCGTGGTCTTATAATATACGCCGTAGTTGGTTCCTTTTACTGCCAAGGTATAGCCCTGCGGTGTGGTATTATAGCCCGAGTTCGGACCTAAGAGCAGACGAATCTCACCATTCTTACCATAGATAGTAGCTTTGTAATAACCATTACCCGCTTCATCGTTCACACTACTCTCGCTATGAACGCCTGTTTTGTAACGGGCGTTGATCATCGCCTTGATCTCGTCCTTGAACGTTACCCAGTGAGGCCAGAAGACACAAGGCACACCCGGCATCGAAAGCATATAAGCGTTACATTGCAGCACTTTGTCACGGCAGAGAGTCATCGAGTTTCCTTCGCCGCACAACTCATTATTGTCACGCTGGAAACTATCATGACTATCCACAAAAGTAACAGCATAACGGCTCTTGCCTGCTCCTAGCAGACCTGCTCCCTGCAGTTTGTAGTAGTTGTCCGCAGCAATACCATCATTAAATGCCGTATATTTGGTAGCAAAGTCAAAGGTCGTGGTGTTCCAACCAGCGTCTGTCAAACGACTCTGAAGCGTGTTTACATTACCATCCCAGTACTCCATAACCGAGAAATAAGCCTGAGATGCACGATTGTAATCATTGATATGCGAGTTATGATAACCCTTGCAGTAATCATAACGAACACCGTCTATCTTAATCACATTATGCAACCATTTCAGATATGCCTTGAACATCGCCTGCACATTCGAATTGGTGTGATCCCAATCACGACCATCAGGATAGTTCGCCTCGTCGCCGTAACCGTCATCAGCTCCACCGGTCGCATAACCCTTACACGAACCGGCCTTGGAATCATAATTCATCTCGTCCGTGTTGCAGATATACGAACCATCCGGTTTGAAAGAACCGTACTCTCCAAAATTGTACGTCTGGTTATAATTACACCAGCCTTGACCCGCTACCGCGTGATTGATCACAATATCGGCAATCACACGTGCTCCGTTCTGATGGAATATACCTACGAGTTCTTCCAACTTACGCTTGGTTCCTAAATCACTGTCCAAATTACTGTAGTTGGTCGGCAGATAACCCATTCCGCCCGTTGATTTACTCAACTGCGGCAACCAGATCATGTCGAACCATTGTCCCATCTCTACGGCATTCGAACCATTCGTACCATTGATATGATCAATCCATTTGGTACGACCATATTTGGTTGTCGATTTGGTAGCATCGTAGCTATCCCAGTAGAACGCCTGTAGCATCACATCCGGACATTGTGCCGGAGCGGAGCCGCTATAACCCGGATCAATAGGTGTGTCACCGCTGATGTCCTGACCTTCGCCGCAATTAGAACCCGGACCGATATACAACTGATCAGCCTCATACTTGAGCTTGATATAGAAATCATAGCAGCCGCTGACCGTTGCATCATAATGATCACCGTTACGCGTAAAGCCGGTTACCGAAGACGTATTCAGATCCACAGCCCATGCGGCTTTGTTCTCTGCATCATACAACTGAACTTTATCGCCATTAGCAATCTGAACATGAGACAAATACTGCTCAAAACCCTCTCCAAAAGGATCCGGTCCTTCATACGTAGCAGCAAAATACATCTTGCCGTTCACTAAAATTCCATAATTGGCGGCTTGCAGCAACACACTGACCATCATGGCCGCCATCATCAAAAAAACTTTCTTCATATATTAGATGTTAATCATTTATTATTCATTATTTCACTCTTCTTCCGAAGGCGTCATATACATTCTCACCCATACGGATCAACAACTTTCCGTCTTTGAGGAACTTATGTCCTTTCGCCTTTAACCCTTCGCCTTTCGCCTCCTCAATACCCGTCGGTCTCGGCTGATCGCTCAACACCCAGATCTCAAAACTCTCGTTATGTCCCTCTTGGGTGCTATAGTTGCTGGCTGCCAAGGTGAACCCTTGGAACGTCTGACCGGTCTTATCGCCCAAGCACAGGATCAACCATCCGTGTTTACCAACAACCGTTGCCTGATAACCCGTAGCCGTTGAGTACTCATCTTTCACCTCACTCTCACTATGAACGCCTGCCCATTTACGAGCTAAGATCATCGGCTTCAGATCGGCTTTGTATTTCTTCCAATGCGGATAGAACACACACGGCACACCCGGCATCGACAGCAGGAACGCATTCGCCTGCATCAAACGAGCCTTCAGAGCAGGAGTCATCGAGTTACCGCGACCACCAAACTCATTCTCGTTATCCGGTCTCAAGAACCAGTCATGGCTCTCGATGAACGTTACCGAATGACGGCCGTTACCGCGACTCATGATACAATCACCGCGACCGCGACTATAGTCCCAACCGGCTATCGAGTTGAACACATGCCACTTGAGGTCAAAATCCAGTGCCAGCAAGTCATATTGCGCTCCTTGTATACGCTCCCAAATCTGGTCCGTACCCTTATAGCACTCCATGAAGGCGATCTCGGGTTTTGCCTCGGAGTTATAATGCCAGTGATGCCAGTTATTGAAACCGTCGCCTTTGTCGTAACGGAAACCGTCATAGTGCATCACATTACGCATCCATTTCAGGTAAGCAATAAACATCTCCTGCACATATACATTATCATGCGCCCAGTCACGCGCGCCATCCCAGTTCTCACCATCATCCATATTACCCGTAGCAGCTCCATAACAATCGCCTGCCTCGGGATTCAGGTTCACCTCGTCGTTCTGGCAAATATAACTTGCATCCGGATGGAAAACTCCGTACTCGCCAAAATCCATCGTCGGGAAGTCACACCAACTCGACCAACCCGTACAGTGGTTAATCACGATATCTGCCACCACTTTACATCCGTTAGCATGCAACGCACTAATCAGCGCATCCAACTCAGCACGCGTTCCCCAGTTCGAACTCTGGTTGCTATATTGCTTCGGGTGATAACCCATTCCGTCACCATTAGCACTTGGCGGCAACCATACATAATCGAAATACGCACCTATTTCAGCTGCCTGCGGCGTCAAAGTCGTCCATTTGGTATTGCCGTACTCACTCACACCCGGAGCTGTAGCATTATACGACTCGTTGTAGAACGCCTGCATCATCACTGCTTCGCATTGATGAGGAACGGCTCCCTTATAGACATCGTGAATATCTTCTCCATCGCCGCATCCACTTCCGTTGCCGATATACAACTGATCCTCGCCGTACTTGAGCTTGATATAAAAATCATAGCATCCGGTCACGCTGGCGGTATAACGATCGGTGCCCTTCGTAAAACCGGCGACCGACCATGTGTCCAGATCTACCACCCAAGCTGCCTCATAATCCACATCGTACAGCTGTAGATAATCGCCGTTCTGCACTTTCACATGCGCCAGGTACTCGTCATAAGTACCCGTCATGCTGTCTTTCCCTCGGTACTCGGCGGCAAAATACGTTGTGCCGTTCACCAAGATTCCATAACCTGCTGCTTGCGCCATCCCGGCACACATCAACAGCATCCATAACATTGTTTTTTTCATATATTAGATGTTAATTTAAATATCAAATATCAAATATCAAATATCAAATGTCAATTTTTAATTTTTAATTAATTCTCCTCCCTTGTACATCGTACATCCGTCCCTCGTACATCAAATATAGCTTTCCGTCCTTGAGGAACTTCTTTCCCTCCCTTGAGGGGAGGGTCAGGGAGGGGTTTTCTATCCCCTTCTCTTCCATCTGGATATATACCGTATAAGCGCCTCTATCGCCGCCTTCTACCGCCAACTCATAGCCTTCCGGCAGCGTCGTACTGCGATTTTTACCCACGCGCACAATCACTTTTCCACGATGACCTTGGATAGTAGCATGGTACTTATACAGACCACTCTCCTCTGCCAACACTTGCGATTGACTGTGGATTCCTGCCCGTTTTCGAACGGCTATCAACTCATTGATCTCGTCCTTGTAACTAACCCAATGCGGATAGAAAACACACGGCACACCCGGCATCATCAGCATATACGCACTTGCCTGCAACACATAATCCTTATTCTTAGCTGTGGACAAATCCGTACTCGGAGTAAACTGGTTATCCCCATAAGCGCCACCACGGTCAAACGTATCGTGGTTATCGATGAACGTCACCGAATAACGCTCCAAGCCATGCTTACGAAAACCCTCAAACGTCTTGTTTGCATTCAGCTTGCCGTACGAACCGGTCACAATACCTTTCATTGAGTATTTAGCCTGAAAATCAAAGATCATCGTGTTCGAGTCACACTCCTGCAGATGTTGTTTCTGACGGCTTATACTCTCCCACAACTCCGAAACCGACATATACGGTTGCGCAGCCTCGTTGTACATCTTCAGATACCGACCATGAAAACCCAAGGTCATGTCGTACCTAAATCCGTCATACTTCATCGTGTTCAGCAACCATTGTGTATAAGCCTTCGACCAGTTCTGCACAACCTCGCTCGCGTGATCCAAATCACGCGCTCCATCGAAATTATTTCCGGTATCATTCGCTCCACGCTCCGACGTCGACGCTCCGTAACACGACGATTTCGCATCCGTAAAACACTCGTCATTACGGCAGATCTCTTTCTGCGTCAACGTAAAATTACCGTAACTTCCAAAATAATCCGTCCAGAAATTACACCAACTACTCAAATTCCCGCGGTGGTTCAACACCACATCCGCCAACACTTTCGTATTGCCTTTATGCAATGCCGTAATAAGGTTGTTCAATGTCGTTTTGGTTCCCCAGTCGCTCTCTTGGTTACTATACTGCTTTGCTGAATAACCCACGCCGCAACCCGTCGGACCGGCACTTGGCGGAAACCACACCACATCAAAATTCGCATTGATGGCTGCGGTATCCTTGAGCAGATCAATCCATTTCGTACGACCGAACTTGCTATCCGTACTCGTCTTAGTCTTGTAGCTATCCCAATAGAACGCCTGTAGCATGACGTCTTCGCATTCCGCCGGAACGCCCACATTAGACGCGCAAACAACGCCCGCACTCGCGAACAAAACAAAAACGAGAGATGTCAGAATAGTTTTTTTCATGGCGATCATTTTAAATTGGCTGCAAATTTACAACTTTTTTCGCATATATGCAAGTGCGTGAACCATTTTTTTGATAAAAAATGCTATTTTTTCGTTTTTTCTATCTTTTTTACCACTACTACTTGCTTTTTTACCGAAAAAGTGATAGTATAGCCGTCATAATCCATTTTGTACTCCCTTTCAGGATCATCTTGGTAAGCAGGACGCGGGTCTTGAGCCAGTATATACGTGATTGCATCCTTAGTATCACGAGGTAATCCTAGACCATACCGCTTATCTTCTGCTATGCTGGTAGTACCCTCTACCTGCCATTTGACTTCCAATTGATAGTCTTTTGTCTCCTCTGCAAACCCGTTTTTCGCATCCGGATGACTGTCGCTAAAACTCAAATAAGGCTTTATATCATATATCGGCGTCCCGTCCAACACATCCGCTCCGCTGACGATAAGGTCTCCGTTCTCTATCCCGATCAGACGCACACTACTGAGGCCTAACGGGTTCGGTCGATATGGACTTCGCGTAGCGAACACGCCCATCCGGGTGTTACCACCTAAACGCGGTGGTCTAACCGTAGGGGACCACGAATCCACTTCGGAGAAACCCCAAATCAACCATAAATGACTATATCCTTCTATTCCGCGTAAAGCTTCCGGCACATTATATTCCGGCTCAAAAACGATACGTGTCAAGATGGGACTTTCCTCCCTGCTCTGTCTCGGAATTCCGAACTTGTCTGTGTGCCCATTTCGGGCGTAAGCAATTACTTTTAACTCCATTTATTTCGTCTAATTTGGTTAATTCGTGAACAAAATTCGTGCAAAATTACAAAAAATACACCAAAAATGCAAGTTTTTTGAAAAAAAATGCAAAAAAATTTGGTCATGTCAAAAAAAAGCAGTACTTTTGCACCCGCTTTCGTTCGAAGAGCATTTTTTATGCCCCTTCCGGCGGAGGCCAATAAGCGATAAAGCGTGTTTGAAGCCCTTTTGGGCAGAGGCCGCTTCTCCCGTTTAACGGGAGACCGCTCTGGGTGCCATAGCTCAGTTGGTAGAGCAAAGGACTGAAAATCCTTGTGTCACTGGTTCGATTCCCGTTGGCACCACAAAAAAAACGACTCCATTTGGGGGTCGTTTTTTTGTGTAAATCAAATTTTTTTTAATGTCCTCGCACGAACTGCCCTTCGGGCTGATATTCGAGGAAGCAACTATCATCCGGATGTTCCTCAGCAATCGCTTGCTGCTGTTGCGCTATGTACTCGTCGTAAGTCATAACAAAGTTATTCATTAATCTCTCTCCAGCCATTCGGCAGCGAGACATTCTCTATTGCCACGGCAGCTTTGAAAAGCGGAGCTATCTCTTCGTTCGTAAAACCGGCTATACCACAACCGATGCGCGTCACGCGGAACAGCAATTCCGGATGTTGCTTCGCGTACTCAATAAAATCATCCACATACGGACGGATGGTCTCCACGCCGCCTTGCATGGTCGGAATGGCATAACATTGCCCTGTCGGACCAACGCCCACGCCCCACTCTGCTCCAAAGAGTTTGTGCGCGATGTGTGCTGCTCCGCCACCATGCATGCCCGCAAGATTACTGCCGAACACAAATATCTCATTCGGCTTCAGAGAGGTGATATACTCCGGTGTTACATGTAGTGTCATAATAATTGATTCAATTTTAATGATTGCGCTTGCAAAGGTACAAAAAAATCCAACATGTGCAAGGGTTTGAGAGATTTTTAGTTGTTTATTGCTGTTTTTTGACGAAGGAGGGCTTGGATGAAGGTGTCGAGTTTGGAATACTGCTTCCGGTAGAGTTTGGATGCACCGGGACGCAGTTTTTTCTCGAAAGGCGCTTCCGGGTCGGGTTGCTTGAACTGGGCATAGAAACGAGTACGATAGTTCTCCAACCGGAGGCGGAGTTCGGCTATATGCGCGCGCTCTTCGGGTGTCATTGCGGCTAGTTCTTCGTCGGTGTAACGCTCGGAACGGATGATTTCGGTTGTCATACGGCTGACTTCGCCAAAAGAGCGCATATTGGCAAGTTCGGCGCCTTGAGCGGGCGTTCTGTCAAAATCGCGGGGATGAGCAATTTTGTAGGACTCCTGCACACCGACTTTGAGGACTGCGCCGTTGGGTGCGCGATACTTCTTTTGGCGCATGATAATTCCGCTATTTTTCTCAAATTCTCCGTGCATTTCTGCCACGGGTGCATGCAACTTAACTTTTGTCATAGAATGGCATGATTTTTGTGGTTAATTAAAAGAGTTAATCCGCCAAACTTGGCGGATGGTTTTTGGGCTCATTCTCCCTTCACGTAATAGGAATAACAGGCTAATGACGCGGTAACCACCCGGTTATCACGCGCTAATCACGCGCTTTTGGATACTATTTACCCTTATAAAACCTCGATTTTAGGTCGAGGCGGTTGCGGGATTGAGGCGGTTGCTCCAAACAGCAAAAAGAACACTTTTGAAATCGAGTGCAAAGATACTACTTTTTTTTGATATATGCAAATT
>ONWR01000055.1 GCA_900321605.1 uncultured Bacteroidales bacterium
TCACAAATCTCAAATCACAAATCTCAAATCACTACTTATACACATATGCCACATAGTTGAGCACCGTGGTCAGCAGCGCTACACTACTGGTAATGAGACCGGTAAAGGCAGCGTAGTTCGGTACTTTATAGAAACTACCCTTCTCTCGTGCTACATAGATCACGTCGTTGGGATAGATATAGTAATACTTCGAATCGATGATGGTATTGGTACGCATATCGAACTCCAGTACTTCGGGTTCCTGTCCACCGTCACGTGGACGAACGATCCGAATATGACGCCGGTCACCGCTGTTCATCACATCGCCGGTCATTGCCAACGCTTGGAAGATATTCATCTTCTCCTTATAGACATAGAACTGTCCTGCATTCGCGTCTCCGACTACGGAGAAGTACTTGTTGTACAACGCCAATTTGACATCCGCATCGGGGATGATCTCTCTAAAAGCGGCCTTGACGGTGTCCTGTGCTTCGGCTTCCGTCAGACCTTGGATCTTCAAGGGACGCAAGAACGGCAGGTCGATCGTTCCGTCCGAATAGACGCGGTACGAGTTCGCGTATTGACCGGAGGTCATCGTGTTGGCTCCCAACATCTTGCTGTACGTCTCGTCCATCGTTACAAGACGATAGATGATCTCGTCGTTCACGCGGATTCGGTATGGTTGATAAGGCACGCTGTCGTAAACCGGCAGTTTATTGCTCTTGGTCGGTTCCTGCAAATAGCCGATTACACGATGACTGTAACAGCTGCTCATCATTACGGCTACAAAGCCCAATAGTATGATCGTAATCTTTCTCATATTATTTGCCCTTTCCGTAATGTTTGTTCACATGATTAATACCCGTCTGCACAATGGTGTATATGAATACACCGAAGGAGATGGTAGCTGCTGTCACGCCGATAACCGTCGTCACATGGTTGATACCGAAGCTGTAGCCCGGGATCTGACGGATATAGATGATGTCGTTCGGCTCGATGTAGTAATACTCGGAGTTGACGATATCTTCCGAACGGGCATCAAAGGTTTTGATGGTCGTCACACCGTTGATCTCTCGTACCAGTTTGATCTCCTTACGGCTGTTGAACTCGCCTAAGTCTCCTGCTAAAGCCAAGGCCTCAAAGATGGTCATCTTCTCCTTGGTAATCGGATAGCGACCGCTCTGGGCACCGACGATAGAGAACGAACGGTTCACCACGTTCACCTCCACGGACACACTGCTGTAACCCGGCATCTCCGTGATCAAGGTACCTAACTGTTTCTCCAACTCATGCTTCACCTCACGAGTCGTCAGACCTTGCACACGAACCTTACCGATGGTCGGGAAATCGATGTTTCCCTCTTCGTCCACCAGATAGGTGTATAGGTCATACGAACTGTTTTGTCCACCTCCTAAGCCCATCTGCTGACGCATCTGTGACGCATTCGTGCCGCCTGCATTGTACATTCTCATTACTTCTTCATTCAAAGAATAGACATATACATACAGACGATCCCCTATTCGCAGCACATAATCCTCAAAACTCAAGGTATCCGCATAGGAAGGGATGTACTTGTCCGGTTTCTGCATATAGTTCACTTTGCGCGCTGTCACACAGGACGCCAACGCAAAGCCCACTAAAGCCAGAAATAATATGTTTTTTAATTTATTCATCAAATTTTCAAATTTCAAATGTCAAATTTCCAATTTGATTATCTCTTCTCATCCCATCCGAAGGGGTGTGGGCTGAGAGGCAACTTAGCCAGCGGATGGTAGTCGCCTACCAGACCTATCGGCTCGGCATGACGGATCTGAGCTACCGTTTCGATACACGGACGAGCCTCTGAGATGCGGAAACCATTACCGGCAAGGATCTGTTTGTAACTCTCTGTATGCAGCTCCGTGAATCCTGCGCTGAACTCAAACTCCTCGCCGTCAATGCTCAAAGTACGATAGGTACGTTTCTCTCCTTGTACGGCATTGGCAGGCAGACAGTCTGCATTTATACTAAGGAAATAGCGCACGCGCGCACGCTCGAGTTCCAAGAAACCTGCCACACGGTCAAAACTCATCACATGGACGATGTTTTGCTTCACGGGACCGAAGATCCATTGCAACATATCGTAGAAATGTACGCCGATGTTCGTAGCTATACCGCCGGACTTATGTACATCGCCTTTCCACGAGCTGTAGTACCATTTGCCGCGAGAGGTGATATAGGTCAGATCAACGTCATAGATCTTATCCTTCGGACCATTCGCCACTTTCTCCTTCAGCGCACGGATCTTATCGTGCAAACGGAGTTGCAGGATAGTGTATGCCTTGTGTCCGGTCTCCGCCTCCATTTCCACGAGGTTATCGATGTTATAGGGATTGAGTACCAACGGCTTCTCACAGATCACATCGCATCCGAGTCGCAGACCATAACGGATGAACGCATCGTGGGTGTAGTTCGGCGTACAGATAGAGACCCAACTCAGCGGATTGTCCGTACGCATCTGTTTGGAGCAGAAACGGTCGAACTGCTCGTTCTCGGTGAAGAAAGAGCAATCAGGGAACGAACTGTCCAAACGTCCCACACTGTCAAACTTATCATAAGCCACCAACAGGTTGTTGCCTGTATCAGCAATGGCTTTAATGTGTCTCGGAGCAATATATCCGGCTGCTCCTATCAATGCAAAATTCATGTTTTTATCTATTATTGTTGTTTTACTATTATTCGCTTCACTATATTTTTGATGGTTTGTAGCAACCATTCTTTATGCCATGCCGCCTTGCTGTTCGTCCACCGCTGCGGATGCGTGGTGATCATCACATGGTTTGGCAAGCGGTTATTCTCGATCGCTTGGATCAAGTCCTGCGTCGTATGCCAAGTCAAGCCCGCTGCAGTCCACTGTTCTTGGTATCCGGGTATCTTGTCCCGCACGCTTACTTTGTAACCATCCCAGCAGCGTCCTGTGTCTGTGAGGTAGAACACATCGCTAAAATCGGTATCCAAATACGGCTCGCCGATGATACCCAAGGCTTTGTAGTCGTATTTTTTCCAAAGGTCTTTGCTGTCGTATTGACTTGTTGGCGCACCGTGCATACAGATGGTCTCCACCGCGTAGTACTGACGAAAATACGTCAGCCAAGTCTGAAAATGATCGTACGCTCTGTCTATATCTCCTCCGCAAAGACTCATATCCTCATAATGATACCCGATCTCGTGTCCGAGTTGCGCGATAGAACGGATGATCTCCGGTTGATTGCTCTCCGGGATGATCCGGAAGTAATAACTGGCTTTCGCTCCGAGTGAGTGCTCTATCTGCGCAGTCTTCAAGCTGTTCGGGGCTTTCAGATCCACATCGTGCCGCAAGATCACGAATTGGTCGTTAGTCGTTGGTCGATGGTCTTTAGTCGTTTTACGACAATAATCACCGTACGAAATCAACTCGTAGCCTTGTTTTTGCAAGGTCTCTAACAGCGCCCGATATATGTCCAACGTAAAATCTTTCAATTCTTAATTCTTAATTTTTAATTTTTAATTTCGAAAATCATCGTTCGGCACGAACGGGATTTTCGAGAAAGTCTTTGTACGCCAAACGAATACCATCTTCGAGTTCGGTCTTATAGGTCCATCCCAGTTTGGTAGCTTTGCTCACATCGAGCAGTTTGCGCGGCGTACCATCCGGACGGGTACTATCCCACTCGATCTTTCCCTCATAACCGACCACTTTCGCTACCAGTTCCGTTAATTCTTTGATCGTCAGTTCTTTGCCTGTTCCGGCATTGACGGTCTCGTTGCCTGAGTAGTTATTCATAAGGAACACACACAGGTTCGCCAAATCATCTACATACAAGAACTCACGCAGCGGAGAACCTGTTCCCCAACAAGTCACGCTCTTTGCGCCGCTCACTTT
This sequence comes from uncultured Bacteroidales bacterium, assembly GCA_900321605.1. Lineage (GTDB taxonomy): Bacteria > Bacteroidota > Bacteroidia > Bacteroidales > Paludibacteraceae > Colicola. The sequence continues at coordinate 3,881 of ONWR01000055.1, forward strand.
CGCTTCATGGAAACGACGGATGAGTGCCGGCAAGACGTGGCTGTGCTCCGGATGGTAGTTATCGTTCGGGCCATAGAGGTTCGTCGGCATGACGGAGATATAATCCGTTCCGTACTGACGGTTCAAAAACTCGCAGTATTTGAGTCCGCTGATCTTTGCCAGCGCGTACGCCTCGTTGGTCTTCTCCAACTCGCCCGTTAACAGACAACTCTCCGTCATCGGTTGCGGCGCCATACGCGGATAGATGCAACTGCTGCCCAAGAACTCCAGTTTCTTGCAACCGTTCTTCCATGCGGCATGAATAACATTCATCTCCAGAATCATGTTGTCGTACATGAAATCCGCTAACGCATTCTGGTTCGCCACAATGCCGCCCACTTTAGCTGCAGCAAGGAACACATACTCGGGTTTCTCTTCCGCAAAGAACTTCTCCACCGCCTCTTGACGACACAAATCCAACTCTTTGTGTGTTCGTGTCACGATATTCGTATATCCCTGCCTTTGCAGTTCGCGCACAATCGCAGATCCCACCATTCCCCGGTGGCCTGCAACATATATTTTTGAATTCTTCTCCATCATTTATCTATTCCCTTCTCTAAGAACTCCGCCAAATTGACTTTCCGTATCTCCGCAGCGGCATCATCGGCAGCTACTTTCTTCATATCGTGTTGGACCATCAGCTCCACGAGTTGTTCAAAACTGGTGGTCTGCGGGTTCCAACCCAACTCTCTCTTAGCTTTACTTGGATCGCCCAACAAATTCACTACATCCGTCGGCCTATAGAAGTCCGGACTGACAGCCACTACCACATCGCCGGTTTTAACGTTAACTCCCTTCTCCTCTATTCCTTCGCCTTCCCAACGGAGCTCGATACCTGCGTGCTTGAACGCCAAGGTAGCAAACTCACGCACGCTGTGCTGCACACCGGTTGCAATAACAAAGTCCTCCGGAGTCTTGTGCTGCAAGATCAGCCACATGCACTCTACGTAATCTTTGGCGTAACCCCAGTCGCGCAGCGAATCGAGGTTGCCCAGATAGAGACATTTCTGCTTGCCCTGCGCAATACGAGCAGCAGCCAATGTGATCTTCCTGGTCACGAACGTCTCACCGCGACGCTCGGACTCATGGTTAAAGAGAATTCCCGAGCAACAGAACATGTTATACGCCTCGCGGTACTCTTTGATGATCCAGAAACCGTACAACTTAGCCACTGCGTACGGGCTATAGGGGTGAAAAGGAGTCGTCTCACTTTGCGGAACTTCCTCCACCTTGCCGTAGAGCTCGGAGGTAGAAGCCTGATAAATCTTACATTTCTCCTCCAGATGGTTCGTACGCACAGCTTCCAACACACGCAGTACGCCCACCGCATCTACATCGGCCGTGAACTCCGGTGCATCAAAACTAACCTGTACATGGCTCTGTGCAGCAAGGTTGTATATCTCGTCCGGCTGCACTTTGCCCACCAATTTCACCAGCGACATTGAGTCGCTCATATCTGCATAGTGCAAATGGAAATGCGGAGTTCCCTCCAAATGAGCAATACGTTCCCGAAAATCCACCGAACTACGACGGATGATGCCGTGTACCTCGTATCCTTTAGCCAACAGAAACTCCGACAGATAACTTCCGTCCTGTCCCGTTACACCTGTTATCAATGCTGTCTTTGCCATGATATGAATGTTAATCCGTTTATTATTTTACGCGTATTTAAATGCTATTTTTCGCCGGACATAGAGCAGGCTTTTCCAAAATAGCGTGCAAAGGTACAACTTTTTTTTGATATACGCAAGCGCGCATGCATTTTTATTAGGATTTTTAGGTAAAATTTCTGCTTTTATTTACCTCCTTGCTTTGTTTTTCTCCTTTTCTGCACTTATCCAAACACTCA
>ONWR01000026.1 GCA_900321605.1 uncultured Bacteroidales bacterium
AAAGCAACCGGCAGTTAGTCTCTGACTAAGTGCCGAAGCGGAAGGGTTCTTTAGACGTCTGGAAGCTCGCTTACAAGCGGCTAAGGGACTATTCCGATCCAGTACGCAAGTCTCACGAAGCGGACGCAGGTTGCGCGTTTTTGGTTACAATAAAAAGTTCGAGGGGTGAATGACAATTCATAGACGGGTCAATCACGGGTCAATTAGAGGTCATTTCCGTTAGCACTTCGTTACCATTACGGACATGTACGTACCGTTTGAGTCCGGCTCGGGGTCGGTTTTGGGGCTAATTTCAGGTCGGTTTTGGGAGTGTTTTGGGCATTATCTCTCGAGAATGGACCGATGTTGGACCGACATTGGACCGATAACGGACCGATGAAGTCGAGGAAAATGATCCCCCCTCAAAGGACACCAAAGGCAGCCGTAAAGCTGCCTTTGGTATTCTAAATCGCATTTTAGCGAAAAGGGTTAGTCACCGTCTTGTACCGGATCACCTTGATTTATAGGATTACCGGGAAGAAGCGATCCATCCATGATTACATGTAATGATCTTACTTCTGTAATCTCAATTTCGGGTTTCTTATACATTTTCATAAATCTAATAATTTTCGCAATAATTAGGAAACATAATCCAATTCATTTCGCTTTATAAGCAATGGATAACGCTCCGGATGACGAAGCGATTCTATCTCCAAATCCACATCTAATTTGGGCCATTCGATTGCGTTTTTACCACTCATTCGAATATCCAAAACCTCGTTAATCGTTGCATCCCTCATCCAAGGTACACGATTATATGACAAGAAATAATCTTGTCCCAATACAGAGATCATTATCCCTCTATCATTAATCATCAATACGTCCGCCAATGTGGAGTTGGTATTGCTCTTTAAAGAAGTCTGCATCACTCTCAACAATTTTTTGGATTTGGTTAATCTCGTGTTGGCTAAAGTCCCCTTTGTAGGCTAATTCCACTTGGGGTTCTAACCAAAACTTCGCTTCATGGTCTTCCTTTATAACGTGGATATGCATTCTTTCTTCTTCGTTGGAATAAATCTTGAATGAATATCCTTTATATCTCCTAAAGGTTGGACTCATATAGTTAATTTCCTATTTCGGCTGCAAAGTTACGACAAATTTATCAAATATCCAAATATTTAGGCGAAATTATTAAATATGCTCGCATAATTTTATGATTTTGACTAAATAGTTGGCATTTGCACGTCAGTGCGAATGTAATTTCGAGGTGAGGCGGTGACTCGCACCGCCCCGGTGCCCTCGAAGTTACTTATTTAATTTTTGCCGTACTTTGTGCCAATTTTAGTTTATTTTACCAGTTGACCCTTAGCGTCGTACATCTTCTCACCACGGAGGATGAAGAGTTGACCGTCAATGATCATCTTAACCGGCTTGTCGGAAACATTGAGGTTCTCGCAACCGGTAGCTACTTGCTCGCTTTGAACGCCCATAGCTACACGACGGCGACCCGGAGCGAGAGCAGGTTCAGTCGGAGTGATAGCAGCCAACTTGATATATGCTCGGTTGCTGAGGATACGAGCCTGACCACCAGCCAATACTTCACGATAGAGGTTATTCTGGAGGATGTAGTTTCCTTCTCCGGCAGGAATATAGAAATATGCATCTGCGGCAGCACCTATGAAACCGATCAGACCGTTGTGGCTTCCAGCAGAAGCGTTAGCCTCATCCGTGTAGAAGACAGCCAGCTGCGTTGTACCTTCCTTCGGCAGGAAGATATACGGGCGACCGGCTACCATCTCTCCGCTTGGAATATTATCCAAGAAGATCTTATGCGAAGTCTCACCATAGTATGCAATCTCGAACAACTCAGCGCCTACCATGATACCGCCGTTCGGCAAGCAGATAGTTCCATAACGACCTTCCGTTACGTCACGGGTGTAGCCGTTGAACGCATCTTCTGTGATTGTATTATTGCTCAAGTCAGCATCGAAATCTACCAAGTAGAAATTCAACGTACTTGTATTTGCCGTCGGATTTCCATCGTTGTCATAGATTCTTGCGGTCAGCTCGATGTCTCCGGACTTAACTGCCACCGTGTAAGTCACGTGAGTGTTATCCTTAGACTTCGCATCGGTAGGATTACCATTAACCAACAACTCACGATACGGACGAGCAGAAGAACCAGTATTCGAGAACTCTACTTTCAAGAGACCCGGAACGGTTGTATGGAACATCAGTTTACCACCTTGATAATATCCAACACGAAGTTTACCTTCTCCTGCTTGGATCTTATCTGACCAGAAGTTCTCATCGTTATTAACAGCAGGGATATTTGCCATTACTGTTTCTGCATCAATATTGGTCTCAGCGGTGATACCTGTCTTAGAGAAGTCCCAAGTGATAGAACCAGTTACGTCTTGGAGCGTAACATCAACGCGCTCAGTTACTGTTGCGACATCCTCAGCAGTCTCATCACTACAGTTGCAAGCAACTACAACCTTGAAGAACTCATCGCCTGCAGCCTTCGTGAAGGTATACGAAGCCGTTGTTTCACCTGTAATGACTTGCGGATTAGCGCCGGTTGCATCGGTGCAGCGGTACCATGTATAGCTTGCACCAAGAGCACTTGCCTCAGCGGTCAAAGTTACCTCAGAACCTGCGTATGCACTCTTATCAGCCAGCGTTACGGTCGGAGTAGTACACTCAGCCTCGGTGTAAAGCACGCGGTAGAAGTTAACACTACCATCGAGTTTTACCAATACATAGTAGTTAGCCGGAATGATATTTGCATCGTTAAATGCAGCCGTCAACGCCTGGCACTTACCATCCTTCGTGTTAGTATAAGTACCCGTCAATTCATCGCCATCTGTCGAGATCTTGATAGTCTTGCTTCCCTCAGCATTAACGTAAATCTTGCTGATAGTACGCTCCGTGCTGTTTGCGCCATAGAGAGTGAACTCTTTTACGTTAACCGGGAACTTAAGAACGAACGCGCTCTTGTTTACATTATATCCACCTTCTGCACCACCACAAGCAGTAACATCGCTGCTGGTAGAAGTCATCGTAGAAGTACTTAACTGACCTTCTGAGTTAGACGAATAGATAGTTACGCCGTTATCCAGAGTGTAGTAATATACTCCATCCGTATTCGTAACAGCAGCACCGCGGATAATACCGGCAGCGATAACCTCGTATTTGCCTTGAGCATTCGGAGTTGTTACAGGAATGAAGTCCTTTGCGCAGTACTCAGCCGGAACAACGTGGCTAAACTGACCACCGCTGATAGCGATCTCAACAGGGTTCGTCGTACCGTTGGTGATCATGACTGCTGTACCATCAGCAACGATTGTACCACCGGAGATCTCAACATTTACAGACTCGTACTTACCGCTTGCAGAAATAGCTGCATTGCTCAAACCGCCTGTACCGTCACCCCAAGTTCCGGTCGTACCTTGATCCTTAGAAGTGATTGTACCGCCAGTTACGGTCAGCTCACCGCGGTTCATTGCGATACCACCTGCAGCACCATATACGACACCACCGCTTACGGTTACGGTCGATTCTTTAGCAGGATTGTAGATAGCGAAGTCAGCCGTAGAGATCAACTCGCCACCCGATACGATGATCGTAGAACCGGTGTTATTACCGTTGTTTGAGATAGCGTACCAACCAGCCTTGATCTGACCACCTTCAACAGTTACCTTACCGCCAGCGGCAATAACAACTGCAAACTGTCCAAGGTTAGCAGGATCGGAATCGATGACTGCGTAGATGTTACCGGATTGCATCAAGAGCTCACCAGCAACGCGAATCAAACCATAACCGGTTACTGCACCGGTATATGCCTGCTCGGTGTAGATCTTACCTTCAGCATTAGCAGAGTTATCAACAAGCGTCAACTTCTTGCCAGCAGGAACAAGGATATCGTTGTCAATCTGCTCACCAGCCTTGATGTTAAAGCCGTTAAGATCCAACGTGATATTCTCAGCAATTGTGAGACCTGTAGCCATCAAGTCAACATTGTCAAGCAGCTTAACTACATCATCCGCCTGAGCTGCAGCAACAGCAGCAGCCAAGGTTGTATAGCTTTCACCGCCAACAATCATAGCCTCATAATGCTCAGCCTCGGTGATAGTTACTGTATAATCTACATCGCCATCTTCTGCGTACGCGCTCGATACCTTATATCCTAACGGAGTGTCATATGCCAAAGGCGTAGGAGCAATAACTGTTGCGCCGCCGTTAGCGTAAGCCTCAATAGTAGCAGCAACGCCATACAGACTTGTACCATAAGGCAACTCAATAGCAATGTTCGTACCGGTAATCGTACCAACCGCCTCACCAATCTTGAACTCCTCAATGAACGGATTCATCTGGCGATAAACAGCGATAGATTGAACACGCGGGTTACATGTTCCATCTTTACGATAGATATAAATCCATTCAGTCTCAGCGGTCAACGTGAAACGATAAACCTTATTATTCACGTCAAATGCGCCACTACTCAATGGTGTTTCGCCTTTGTCGGTAAACATCGTTGCGGTGTTTCCTCCCTCAAACATAGATACTTTTACCTCAACCAAGTCACCTGCCTGGAAGTTACCATCAGCCAGCTTGATACCAAAATATTTACCAATCTCACCAAGTTTACCATTAGCGTACGTATCTTTATCTTTCTGTCCACCAATGTAACCGGTAATAGTAGCTCCAGATGCAGTACCATCGTGTGTAGCCTTAATCAACTCAACACCATACTTTGGAGCAAACGAGAATTGTACATCGTAGTATCCCCAAGACTCATCTTCTGCTTGCACGTTAGCTTGAGCGCGATAGCAGTTGTACGGATCTCCGGTCCATACAGCCTGTTCAATAGCCACTTGTTTTGCTTTTGCGCTATTAGCTGTAGCTGAAATTGTAGGAATATCTCCTACCGCTGTGCCATAAGGCAGTTCATAGTAATATGTGTGCGTATTAGCCGAGAAGCCCGCAACAGTTACACCGCCAACCTTAAGGTCGCTCAGAGTAGCATCATCATCCAATGCTGGGATAGCACTTACAGCTATACCTTTCAGGGTAACAGTACTACCGCCTCCTGTGGTCAGAGTTACCAAAGTGCCACCTTTGACATCATACGGATTAGCGGCTTTTGCCGTCAAAGCTGTTGTAGCCTCCTCTGTCGCATTCTTAGCAGTATACGTAATATTCAGACCGGATGTGAGGTTACCAACAGTTACCGTTACACGACTGTCATTCTCCACATAGAAGCGAATCGTTGCACTAGCAGTATTGATCTTCCAGCCCTTGAAGTCATCGCCAGAACCGGAATATGTACCATCCTCCAACTTAACGCTCATTGCGCTCAACCACATATTGTCAATACGGGAGTCTGCTGCAATTGCGTTGGGTTGGTTATCTTTTGTAACTGTGATAGAATAAGTAGTACCTACAGTTGCCGTATTCTCAAACACATAACTTGCGCCTTGCGGTACATAAGCCTTCGTCCATTGAGCGTACAGAACAACTACTGTATTCTCTACCGTTACGCTGGTAGCCAGATCACTCAGAGTAACATCATTATCTCCGCCGTCTTTCCAGCCTGCAAAAGTATACAATGCCTGGGTCGGATCTGCGAATACCGGAGCCTGACCAAGAGTTACAGACAACGAATCCAGTTTAGTTGTGCCATCCATGAACTTAACGCCGTACTTAGCTACGTGCAGTGTCCATTGAGCGACAAACTCTACAGGTGCATCCGTCATAGTGTATTTATCTCCCGGTAAAAGCAAGTCACCGGTTCCATTAGCTTTCCAACCGGTAAAGTCATATCCGCTCTTCTCCAAGTTCTCACCCGATGCAAGGACAATCTTGTCTCCTTCGTATGCATCTGCGTGAGTTGGAAGCGATTTACCTTCCTTCACGGCTCCTTCACCTGCATTATAGGTTACAGAAAGACCAGCCGGCATGGTTGCAAAGGCAATCTTGCTAATACGAACCTCATTTCCAGTACCTGTTGCAGCTACAACAGGAATAATATACCAATAACCATCCTTGTGTGGCAGGTTAACATTGAAAGTACCTGCTTCACCACCATATTGCACATCTTTATCTGGATCTCCTGCGACAGCAGAACCAAGCACGTAGAACTTAGCACTATTATCCGTCGTCACTTTCAACTGCACATCATTAGTAGCTGGGATTTTAAAATAATGAGTGCCGTCATTATTTCTCATTACTGAATAAGCATTGTTATTAACTAGTTTTAATTCCGAATACAAAACATATTCCATCCCATCTATATTTCCAGAGAACAAATTACTGCTTCCTGTTGCAAACGGACGACCCTTCAATGCTAATTCGTAACCAACCTCACCAGCTTTCGTCAAAGTGGTTCCATTCTCATATACCTCTAATTGGCACATACGAACATCTGTACTATTAGCACCAAACACCACACGAGTACCTTTTGTAGCAGTTACAGGTATTTCAATAATTTTCCCATTACCTTTAGAGGTAATAGATTCCGTTTTAAAATCACCATTACCAGTTTCAGAAAGTACTTGATAATACAGATTTTTAGAGTTACTATTCTTATTATATACGTACAATTTTAAAGTTGCTGATGTAGTCTTAACATCATATGCCAAATACTTATTGCTCCATGATTGATTAACAATCGAACTACATGTATTACCAAACTTAAAATTATTGGTATACGCTACGCTGCTTACAGAATAGTCATCACCATCAAGTTCTGATACTAATGTAACAAAATCCGTAGAATTCAAAGTTCCATTGTTATTAAGAACAACATCCGGAGCAGGAGCAGCAGCTACAGTTGTAAAGCTAATATTGCTCAATTCTGCACTCTTGTTACCTGCTGCATCTTCAACAGCTTCAGCAGCAACAGCCAAAGTAACAGAAGCATCATTCTCTGCGGTATAGCCCACATTTACTTTCTTTGCGTCTGTACCATCGATAGCAACAGTACCTTTCGTTGCTCCGGTAAGAGTGAACTTGCTGGCATCAACACTTGCGATAGTCTCATTGAATGTCAGAACGATATTTCCGCTTACAGCAACGTTCGTTGCCGCATTTGCTGGAACAGAACTTGCCAACGTCGGAGCTGTCTCATCTACTGGATCACTTCCGCCTCCACCAGCAGCCTCAGTAGCAATCGTAATTGTATTTATATCCCATGCTCTTCCAGAAGTTCCGGTATCCGTATTCTTTAAATCAACTTGGATAATTAGAACATCATCTTCAGCTAATTCTAAACCTGCAGAAGGAAGAGTAACTTCAGTATCTCCGAGATCACTTTTAGGAACAGTTGTAGCTTGGTCAGTTGACCACGAACCAGTATTGATTCGATAGCGAATCTTAACGGCTTTTATCTTATCACTATTAGCGCAGTTATTCATTGTTATTGCACTAATGTTCAATGCGTCTTTAGCCGTGAACTGAAAAGAAACAGTCGCCTCTGCACCAGCTGACTTTGTGCTATACCGTAAACGACTACTATTACTTTTTGCTTCATAATTGGCTCCTGTAAAAGTCGGTGCAGATGGAGTAAAAAAGTCATCCGTTGTTGGTCCAGTAACTACTGCACCTGACGAATAAGTATATGCATACACCATATCCGTCGGTGCCGCCCACACATTGCCGATGGCGAATGTGAATAATAGAAATAGTGCGCCTAAATAGCGCCAAATAGTTCGTGTTCCTCGCGGAACAGACTTACTTTGAAATTGTTTTTTCTTAGCCACAAGGGCACGATTAACAATGTTTTTCATAAGCATTAAATTTTTTAAGTTAAACAAAAAAATTGGTTTTTATTGATTTATTTTGAGTTATTATTGTATCATTACAATCTAGGCAAAAGGACATTCCAATTGTTCGTTATACGATTCACCACAAAATCTCCTTCCCCACATTTATCATAGAACGCATACCAATTTGTTCTATTTCTTTTGTACGTATAGACGAACTCGCCATAACACTCCAAGCCAGCAAACGTATTTGCACGATGATAAGTAAGAGTCTCTATCGTATCTATGTGATCCGCTATATCATCATACACGATAATAGCGTGCTCCTCTGACAAAGATGGATCAAGAGCGTCTCCTATACGAAAAGATACCAAGCCCGCAAGGATTAGCGCTAAATCTTCTGCCGCTTGTTGCGTATAATTCAGCATGCTACTCTTGGTTGTATCAGTTGTGACATTCGAAAGTGACCAAGTTCTCTAAACTCTTCTGGAGTCAAGTACTCCTTGCTCTCTAATTCCTCAATTCTACTCATATCTATTTGAAATTGTTTTTCCATAAGCATTAAATTTTTTAAGTTAAACAAAAAAATTGGTTTTTATATTATTTTTGATTTTTATAATCATCTTCTATTTCTTATTAAAAATCAGTTTTAAGCCCTGCTTGCAATAAAAGTCAAATCGCGTATCGCTACTGATCAACGGCAATCCAAGCGTGATTGCGTGAGATATAATCACATGATCCGAAGGGTCTTTATGTCCCTGTGCTTCATTCAGAGTCAACTCAGAATAGGTCTGCATAATATGCTTATCCAACGGCAATATAGTAACACAATAATCGTTTTCAATACTATCAATCAACTCCTCGCATGTTTTCCATCTCTTCGTAGTAAAACCTTTGTTCTTATATGCCACTATTAATTCACGTATCGTCTCGGCACTTACACAAAGCATATTATCCGCATCTTCAAGAATTGCGGTTACATTTCTATCAAGCAGACTGTGATTTGCCACATAATAGAACAAAATATGTGTATCAAGAATATATCGCATTACGCTAAAGCAGGATCATTGATAATAATACTACCTTGGGTCTTCAACGATTCCAACCATCCTTTTGAAATCTTCTTAGCTTTCTCCACTATATTTTCTTTCTTTTCCATATACATTAAATTTTTAAAGTTAAACAAAAAATTGGTTTTTATAATTTATTTTTCACCATCTACTACTAATTGGATGAGCGTTTTCGGATCTCGGCGAACATCCCATACTGCAGCTATGTGTGCTTCGTCATCAACAAGAAAATAAATCACTTTATACTTCTCTCTAATCACAAGACGACGATATTCGTATTCTCTCCCTTCGAGTAAGAGTTCCGGTGCACCTTTTTGCGGAAAGTTCTCTAGATCTTGCACTTCGTCTAACACTTCACCTAAAATCGAATACGCATAACTCTCCGAAAAATGATCAATATTAAAGTTGAAGATTTTTCGTAAATGTTCGCGGGCGCTATCATGCCATTTTATCTCTGCCATGTAGCAACCTCCTGCATAAAGTCCGAATGACTCATCATACCCACCCCCGCTGCATATTCCTGCTCTGCCTTGTCCGCAAAAGCTACTATCTCCTGCTCGGAAAATTGACAAGGAGCGTTGTCTGCACGAAGAGAAATGATATAGTTCAACACAGTATTCATCTTCTGCTCATCTTTTATCATCGGCCCCATTGCTGTCAGAAACCGACTACTTGCTATTGCCTGCGCTACACTCATAAGCATTTAATTTTTAAAAGTTAAACAAAAAAATGGGTTTTATAATTTGTAATCTATTTCGGGTGCAAAGATACAAAAAATTTTTCATATGCGCAAGCGCGTGAGGGCACGCGCGCAATTTTTACTCTATTTTCGTCAATTTTTACACCTTCGCAAACCGAAATCAAAGGCAGCCGAAGCTGCCCTTAACTTTTCGTTTGTAACATATCTTTTACTTTAGACTGTTTCAAACACCATTCTTTGAGTTGGTCCAATTCGCTGTCCTTAAAGAACGGTGGATTAAGATTTTCCCATGGGGCATTAAAATCAAACTCCAACTTCTCGTTAAGAGGTGCTATCTCTGCTGTCCACGGATCATTATGTCTCCAACGCAAATAGATGCATTTTATATTCCCTTCTTTATCCTTGAAGTAATAATAGCATTGACTTGGGCACCAAATCAATCTATCATCCCATTGATATAAATGAATTTCTCTCATAATAATTTAGTTTGTAAAAAAATGCCAATAATATCCCCAAAACTATACTTAATCATACCAGCCTTCTATTCCCGAGCCGTTCCACACTTCCATATATACTTTGTGGTTCAACTCAGCCTTGGACATAGATTGCTTTTCTTCTTCCGGCATCATTGCAATGCGGCGTTCCATTTCCTTTTCAATATCTTCTTTACTCTGCCCGATTATCAAATCAAAAATCTTCTGATAATGCAACTTACGTTCCTTGGCTATCTCTTCAAATAACTTATGCAATTCATCTTCGTAACCTTCACTGTCATGGTGAAAGCAGACAGAGCCGTCAGCATATTTTGTTACACGTCCACTATTTCGCCGGTCAAATTTCATTCGTTCACGAACTTCTTCGTCATAGTCTCTATCAATTTCGGCAATTAAAGCTTTCATCGCTCCAATACGTTTTTCTGCATCTTCAGCAAGCTCGTTACCATAATACTCTTTGGCTTTAATAAGTTGCTCAATACCAAACTTAAACAAATCCACCTGATAATGGTAATCAAAAGAACGCCATGTTTTAAGAACCGGTTGGAATATTCTAAGGTTATGGAAATACCATTTTGTGTTTATCCACCACTCCCGTGTTCGCCAGCCTATACGGTACACAAAGAAATCTTTAATCTTTGTTGACCATTTCGCATGACGATCTTCCAATTCCTCATACCATTCATCCCAGTACTCCTGTTCAGTTGTCCATTCTTTAACAACTTCTTTACTAAAGGGGTTTTCCTCTGATTTTTTGTCAAGCCCCATTTTCTTGATAGCTTTTTCGCTTAATGCATGACTTCTGTTCATAATAATGCTATTTAAAAGTGACACACTATCCCGCATATATACAAAAAGCGGGACTGAAATCTTGCTGTTTCGTTTTTCGAGGCTCTGGTATGCCCTGGTATCCAAACAACAATACAACAATCCACGCCATATGGTTCATACAGTGTTTCAATGTTTTGGATACCATGAATTTACCAGATTCCGAAAAACCAAAACATTTTCGGGTGCAAAGGTACTGCTTTTTTCTGATATATGCAAGAGAAAAGGTCTTTTTTATATCTTTTGTGGTCATTTTAGGCAAATAAACACATCAAAGGCAGCCGAAGCTGCCCTTAACTTTTCTTTGGTCCCAAAAAAATATTCCCCCAATATGGCGTGAAATTCTCTTTCTTTTTCGTTCACAAATTAAACGAAGGAAACGAATTTTTATTTTTCAAACTGTCAGATACAATTCATCAGTTATTTTGAGAAGATATTCTACCGCCTCTAACAATGGGGCAAGATCATTCTTGATAATATCATCCATGTACTCAATATCTAAATCATGATAACCATGAGATATTCGATTTCGCATTGCTATCACTTTCTTCCATGGTATCTCCGGACGATACTGCCACAAGGAACCATTAGTATAATTGTCTATCTTCTTCACGCTTTCTCCTATTACCTGAATAAGCATAAAGTTACCTGCCAAACGCTGCATTCCATATGGAGAGGTCTCCAATTCCTGCATGCTCTCAACATCCTTGTTCCAGTCCTGCAACTGAACAATTGTTTGCTTGAGCTGCCGGAGCGTTTCATGCGCCAATTCTATTTCTCTAGAATATTCTAACTCCATCTCTTTCTACTTGTTTAAGGAAAAATGGCGTGAGATTCTTGTGACGACGGATCATATCTACATGACGACCTGTAATCTCTTCCAAATAATCATTTGCGGCACATGCCTCGTAAAATTTAGGGGGCATTTCTACCAACACATCCACATCGCTATCTTCTTTGTGCTCGCCACGAGCGACAGAGCCGAAAAGTTGCATGGAAGTTATACCAAACCGCTCACGCAGGATCGGTGCGTGCTGCCTCAAGGTTTCTATGTATTCCGCAGTCGTCTTCATCGTACTTGTATATTTCGGGTGCAAAGATACAAAAAATTTTTCATATACGCAAGCGCGAGGGTGCGCGAACGCGAATAATCTACATAATGTGTCAATTTTTACACATAAGAGAAGGAAGATAAAGAAGGAGACATTGAAATCGGGGAAAGGTAAAAATAAGGTAGAACGTCCGTAGTAAGTCTGTAGAAATAAGGTAGAAAGGTCGCGGAAGGAGCATTAGGTAGCACTTGCATACGTATTAATCCCTTTCCGATCCCGCTCCGATCCCTACTCGCCTCTTATTAGAGGGTACGGTCGCGTCCTGCCGGACGTATGCAATTTTTGTTGTACATTCGGCACTAAAAATAAAAAAAGCAACAAATATGCAATAAAAAATGCAAAACATTTGCATATGTGCAATTTTTGTTGTACCTTTGCAGCAGAATTTGTAAAGATGGTTTATATGAAACATTTGTTTACGTTTTTGATGATCTTGTGGGCGGCAGGAATGCAGGCACAAGTAACTATACTTCCACCGGCACAGACTGTTTCGGGAACGAGTTATTCGTTTGAGCAAGACGGAATTACGGTCAGTTGTACGAAGGGTGCTATCTACCCTGCTGATTATGAATGGAATACCAGCAAGGTGGATTACTTCGGATGTCACGCAAATGAAACCATCACGTTCACTGCCGAGAGTCCGATCAAGGGATTGGTAATCAACGGGTTCGTGAAGAAATTCTTCTCCGCGAGTACCAATAACGGAACGATCAGTTATCTCTCACCCGAAGAGGATGATCAGGCAGCCGATCCGGTCATTGTCATCACCGACATTGATGCCAACAGCGTAAGTATCACCTGTGCCAAACAGCTACGGTGCTTCAATGCGGTCGTATATTTTGACAAGAACCCGACCGACACCATCGGCGGCGTTACTCCTCCGGCTGAGGGAGAGGTGTTCTTCTTTACATACAACACGTCCAATGTGGCTTATGACTCCACCTATCATATAGCGTCCCGTCCGTACAACTACTATCTCTATCTTTGGGATTCAGCGCAGGAAGAACTATATATCGGTTTGGATATCTACACGGCAGAGAAAGACCGTTTTGAGGGTCTGTATTCCTTGGACGACGGTACGATGACCGCATACTCGTTCTATCAGTTTGGAGAGAACTATGAGGACTACACCTCGGCAGTGGAAGGCATGATGGTCATTACCCCCGTGGAGGGAAAAGAAGGCGACTACAGTATCTCAGGCTATATCACCTGCGATAATGGCAACACCTATAACTTCAGTTTTGAGGGACATGTGTATCTCCAAGACGAAGAGATGGAGCAAGGTGTGGAGCGCGTAGAGGAAAGCAAAAACAATGAGGCAAGTCATAAGATTCTGCGAAACGGTGTGGTGCTGATCGAGAAAGAAGGCAAGCACTTTACGTTGACAGGAGAGAAACTATGATTATATATAAAAAACTCTTTTAATAACCTTTTAAAAACAACACAATCATGACAAAGAAATTTATCTGCCCGATCTGTGGTTATGTACACGAGGGCACAGAGGCTCCGGAGAGATGTCCGCAGTGCAAACAAATCGTTGAATGGAAAGTAGCATCGGATGACAAGCTTACTTTCGCTTGCGAGCACATCTTAGGCGTAGCAAAAGACGAGAAAGATCCGATTATCCATGACGGTCTTCGCGCACACTTCATGGGCGAGGCAACCGAAGTAGGACAATACCTTGCGATGGCTCGTCAAGCAGACCGTGAGGGTTATCCCGAGATCGCAGCTGCCTTCCGTCAGTACGCATACGAAGAGGCAGAGCACTGCGCTAAGTTCGCAGAGCTGCTCGGTGAGTGCGTATGGGACACCAAGACGAACCTCGAGAAACGTATGTTGGCAGAGGCAGGTGCTTGCGAAGACAAGCTGAATATCGCTAAGCGTGCGAAAGAACTGAACCTCGATCCGATCCACGACACCGTTCACGAGATGGCTCGCGACGAAGCTCGTCACGGCAAAGGATTCGAAGGACTGTACAAGCGTTATTTCGCAAAATAACGCTCAATGTACGAAGGACAAATGTACGATGTACGAAGGATTTACGAAGGAATAAAAAGTACGAAGGAAGATCGTCCTTAATTAAATCGTACATAAATTGTACATGGTAAATCGTAAATCGTCCTTTAGAGAATGATTCCTCCGCCGACGACGAGGTCGTTTTGATAGATGACGACGGACTGTCCGGGGGTGATTCCCCAAACGGGTGACGCAAAGTACAGCGTACAGATCCCATCTAAGCCCTCCCCTTCAGGGAGGGTTTTTATTTGGGTTACTTCGACCGAAGCACTGCGGTAACGGACTTTGGCGGTGAGTCGTGATTCCGTAATTACGTAATTACGTAATACAGATGGTTTAAAACGCAGTTCCGTGGCGTAGAGATCGTCGTTCGAGCCAAGGGTCACTTGGTTCTTCTCGGCGTCAATATGGGTGACGTATGCCGGATGCCCGAGGGCGATGCCTAAGCCTTTGCGCTGACCGATGGTGTAGTTGACAAATCCTTCGTGTTTGCCGAGAACATGTCCCTCGGCATCGATGTACTCGCCCGCGCGTACGCGTTCCTTATAATCGGGCACGTTCGCGCGCAGGAAAGCGCGGTAGTCATTGTCCGTGACGAAACAGATCTCCTGACTCTCGCGTTTTTCTGCCAGTTTCTCATAACCATGCTTACGGGCGATCTCGCGCACCTCGTCTTTGGTAAGTCCTCCAAGAGGGAAGATCGTTCGGCGGAGCTGCTCCTCGGTCAGCATCCAGAGGAAATAGGTCTGATCTTTCTTGGTATCAACGGCAGAGGCGAGAAAGACATGCCCGTCTTGTTCGCGTATCTGCGCATAGTGCCCGGTAGCGATATAATCGCATCCGTACTCATCGGCAACGCGCATGAGTTCGCCCCATTTGATATGACTGTTGCACAGGACACAGGGGTTCGGCGTACGACCGGACATGTATTCGTCGATGAAGTTTTGGATGACGCAGCGCTTGAAGGTATCCCGAAAATCGACTATATGATGCTCAAATCCCATCTTCTCGGCGTTATGCTTCGCTTCCATAATGGACTCGATGGAGCAGCAGCCTTTCTCTTTGGCGAGACAGGACTCCTTGATACTGTCAAAAGTGCGGAAAGTGACTCCCACGACTTCGTAGCCCTGCTCCAAAAGAAGCATAGCGCTGACGGTGGAGTCAATGCCACCGGACATGCCGAGCAAAACCCTTGGTTTTGCATTTGAGATTTGAGATTTGAGATTTGACATTTTATAATTTACGATGTACAATGTACAATTTACAAAGCGTCCTAGAGGCTATGGCACAAACTGATAAGTCCGTACGTATCTTAAACGTTGCACCAAACTCCGTAAGCCCTTTGTGAATTGGTAATTGGTAATTGATAATTGATCACTGTTGCATATCGACGAGTTTGGTGTAATAGCCACCGAGGGCGTAGAGATCATCGTGGGTACCGCGCTCGACGATGCGTCCCTCGTGCATGACACAGATGAGATCGGCATGTTTGATCGTTGAGAGACGGTGCGCTACGACGAGCGTTGTACGCTCTTTCATCAGGTGCTCCAACGCCTCCTGCACGAGTCGTTCGGACTCGGAGTCGAGCGCCGAAGTAGCCTCGTCCAAGATGAGGATAGGCGGGTTCTTGAGGATCGCTCGTGCGATCGAGAGACGCTGCCGTTGACCTCCCGAGAGACGGCTACCACGATCACCTATGACGGTCTCGTAGCCTTCCGGCATGTCGGAGATGAACTGATGGGCATTGGCGATCTTCGCAGCCTGCTCTACTGCCTGCTGCCAAGTCATGCCGTTAGGCGCAGGTAGCGAGGTGTCCACACCGAAAGTGATGTTGTTATAGACGGTGTCGTTGAAGAGGATCGGTTCTTGGCAGACGATACCCATCAGGGCACGCAGGTCGTATGTACGGTAGTCACGGATGTCGGTGCCATCGATGGTGATGGTTCCTTGATCGGGGTCGTAGAAACGAGGCACGAGATCGGTCATGGTCGTCTTACCGCTACCCGACTGTCCGACCAACGCCACGGTCTTGCCTTTGGGCACCTCCAGACAGATATCCGTCAGCACTTCGCGATCCGCCTGATAGGAGAAATGCACATGGTTGAAAGTGATGGCATCATTGAAGACAATCGGTTTGGGGTTCTTCGGATCCACTATATTCGACTCCGTCGTGAGGATAGCGTCTATACGCTCCAAAGAAGCGACACCTCGGCGGATGCCGTAAGAAGCTTTGCTGAGGTCTTTAGCGGGATTGATGATAGAATAGAAGATGACGAGGTAATAGATAAACGTCGCCGCATCGATGGTAGCATGATCGCTGAGGATGAGCAGTCCACCGAACCAGAGGATGATAGCGATCAGCGCTGTTCCGAGGAACTCGGAGAGCGGATGCGCCAAGTAATAACGGCGATTGATGCGGTTGAAGGTAGCACGTGTGGCATTGATGAGCGCCGTAAAACGCGTGCGGAGCTTATGCTGCGCATTGAATCCCTTCACTACGCGCAAACCCAAGAGGGTCTCGTCGATGGAGGAGAGGATCTCGGCGTTCTGCTCCTGACCGCGGGTAGAGGCTTTCTTGAGGCTTCGGCCTATACGTCCGATGAAGAAGACCGCAATGGGCATCAACAGCAGCACGAAGATCGTCAGTTGCCAAGAGATCACCAACAGGGTGAAGAAATAGACAAGGATCATCACCGGATCCTTGAAGAGGATGTCCAAAGCGGACATGATCGAAGCTTCCACCTCGCCCACATCATTCGTCATACGGGAGATGACATCTCCGCGTCGTGCCTCAGTGAAATAGCCCATAGGCAGGGAGAGCACTTTCTCGTACAACTGCTGACGCAGATCACGGAGCACACCTGTCCGGATAGGTACCATGTAGTAGTTAGCTAACCACGCTGTGAGACACTTGGCACCCGTCATGATGACGAGGAAGACGCCTAAGAGAAACAGCACGTACCCCGCGCCGTGCAAGGCTATCTGCTCGTTGAGCAGGCAGTACATGTTCGTTCGCAGCGCAGCCATCATTTCCTGCAAGCCGTGTACGGAGGACATGCTGACGCGTGTCGCCTCCTCGGTACTCAGACCAAAGAGGATTCGCAGGACCGGAATGATGGCAGCGAACGAGAAAAGGGACAAGATCGTGGACAGCAGGTTGAAGAGGATATTCAACGCCATCTGGGTCTTATACGGGGGTACAAACCGTTTTATCAAATGAAAGAAATTCATATTATTTGCGACAATTTTCGTGTACGTAGTTCAGTATATGCCGGTCAAACGCCTCTTTGGGCGAACAGAAACACATACGTATAGGCAGGGCGATGAGTTTTTTGCCCTGTTCGAGCAGACGGGCTTCCAAATCCGTGGTTTGGAGGCGCTGCATATCTTTCTCGGTAGTAAGCACAAAATCAAAGGGTTTTGCGCGTTGGATGATCTCCTCTATCTCTTTCTTGGAGAAGACATGATGATCAGGGAACGCCATGAGTTGCGCATGAGGATAGAGGGTCTGCACGTGCTCCAAGAGATATTGGGGTTGCGCTATACCGCAGAGTACGAGAGGCGTACCCTCCTGCTCTATAGGCGCATAGTCGATGCCTGCGAAATGGAGATGCTGATAGGAGGGCAGATGGAGTCGGTTATCGACCACCCTCATGTCAATAGGCCGGATGGTATCGGGACACTTGGTGACGACGATGGCATCCGCTTTGAGTGCTCGTGAGGGCAGGTCACGCAACCTGCCCCACGGCAACATATGGTCATCTATATAGAGACGGTCATAAGGGGTGAGAAGAACGGTGTAGCCGCAGCGGATGGAGCGATGCTGCATCGCGTCGTCGAGCACTACTACGTCCAGCGTCTTCAACTGCCGTTGGAGCTGCTTGACGCCTCTTACGCGGTGTTCGCAGACCGCCATGGGCACCTCGGGGAACTTACGATGCAGCTGCATCGCCTCGTCCCCTATGGTAGCCGCAGAAGCGTTGGCGTCCGCCAATACAAACCCGTGTGTCTTGCGTTTATAGCCTCTGGAAAGAACAGCAGGATGATAGCCGTTCTCCAAAAGCAGGCGTAAGAGGTACTCCACCATAGGCGTCTTGCCGGTACCGCCCACGGCGAGGTTGCCCACACAGATGGTGGGAACCGTCACCGAATGCGACAAGAACAGATGCTTGTCGTACAGGAAATGCCGTATAGCTACGCCCAAGGCGTAGAGCCAGCTCAGTGGTATGTAAAAGACTCTATTTATCATAGGTTTTAAGGACGATTTACGCTACCTTCGTACATGGTACATTTGTCCTTCGTACATTTATTGGATCTCTACTTCGGGCATGAGCGCCATGATACGAGGTTTGGATGCAAACTCACGCACTTTCATGATCAGACGCTCCTCTTCGGTCGTGTTATCGAGCAGTTTGAGCAGTTCCTCATACGGATCTTTCTTAGCCGGATAATAGGTCAGTTGGTACGAATCCAAGCCTGCCAACTCTACTGCTTTATTGATAGCGTCGTCGATGTTACCGAGTTCGTCCACGATACCGATCTCTTTACCCTTGGCACCAAGCCAAACACGTCCTTCGCCGATTGACTTGATGTAGCTCTGCTCTACGTGACGACCCTCTGCACAACGGCTGGTAAAGAGGTCATAGCCGCGCTCGATCATCTCCTGCATGAGAGCACGCTCGGAGTCATTGAGGCCGTTGTAGAGCATGTTGCCCTCCATTGCGGAGTGTTTATTGGTTGAAACGCCGTCGATGTCGAGACCTATCTTATTGCGCAGTTTAGCCACCGAAGGAATGGTACCGAAGATACCGATTGAGCCGGTAAGGGTAGTCGGTTCGGCATAGATATAATCCGCGCCGCAGGAGATATAGTATCCACCGGAAGCGGCGTAGTCGCCCATCGAGACAACTACCGGTATATTTTTCGCTTTGATATTCTGGATAGCATGCCAGATCTGCTCGCTGGCATCCGCCGAACCACCCGGGCTGTTGACACGAAGAACCAAAGCTTTGATATCTTCGTCCTTGCCGATTTTCTTGATGGTCTTGATCACTTTCTTACCCACGATACCGTCACCGGAATCATCGGTGATCTCTCCTTCGAGGTAGAGAACCGCCACTTTCTCTTTGGCTTTGGATTTCGGACGCTCTACCTGAGCCAGTTTAGGAGTAGTCAGCATGTGGTAGTCTTTGGTTCCGGCAAAGACACGCAGCAGCGAATCTACATCCTGACAATAGACGATGGTGTCCACGAGACCGGCTTCGAGGTTCGCTTTTGCGGACTGCACGCCCATGAAACGATCTGCCAAAGCGTCGAGTTGCGCTACGTCCATATGACGGGAAGCAGCTACCGCCGATTTATACTCATCCCAGATGCCGCCAATATACTGCATCGTCTGCATTCTGTCAGCGTCAGACATAGATGTGCGGAAGAAAGGCTCTACCGCCGATTTGAAGGTGCCGACCTTGAGGATCTGCATCTCCACGCCGATTTTCTCCAATACGCGAGTGTAGTACATCTTCTGTGCCGCAAGACCTTTCCAATCCACCGAACCGGTCGGATCAAGACAGATGCGGTCAGCGACGGAAGCTACGTAGTAGTTGGTCTGACCATAGTTCTTCGCCGAAGCGATAATCCATTTGCCGCTCTGCTTGAAATCGAGGAGTGCGTCACGGATCGCTTTGGCGTTCGCAGGAGCCATACTGAGCTCTGCTCCATCGAGCCAGATACCCAAGATCTTGTCATCATTCTTCGCCAGACGGATGTTCGAGAGGACCTGATCGAGACCGACCGTCTCCCCTTTGTTATTACGTCTGAACGGTACTTCGGGCATGGCGCCCATGAGTTCAGCAAAGGGGCTTGCCTCTTGTGCCTGCTCCACCAGTTCGCCCTTCATCTGAAGACGATAGATGGTCTTGTCCTCCAGTTTGACGGTGGAGGAAGAGAACATGTCTCCCATCAACCAGCCTAAAAGGGCACTGCACAGGAAATACACTGCGAAGAAAATAAGGCAGCCACCGAGGCAACCAATTCTGCGACGAGGACGAGCCTGTCCGCCCTCTGTCTGTACATTTTGACTAATAAAAATCATAACATTTACTATTTAAACATTTATATATTTTTTCATTTACTCATTTACTCATTTTTCTCATTTATCATTGAGTTTCAAGTTGAAGGTCAGGCGGTGATAAGGGGTGACGCCGTATTTCTTCAATGCTGCATAGTGTTCGGCGGTGGGATAGCCTTTGTTGTTCGACCATCCGTATTGGGGGAACTGCTCATGGAGACGGAGCATATACTCATCCCGATAGGTCTTTGCCAAGACACTTGCTGCCGCTATGGACATATAGGTGGCATCGCCGTGTACGACCGTGTCTGCGGGTATCTCCAGCAGTTCGCCGTCCGGCACGTACGGTTTCCATTTATTACCGTCCACGAGTATATGTTGCGGTCTGATACTCAGTTTGTCCAAGGCTCGCTGCATTCCCAAGATGGAGCATTGGAGGATGTTTCGCTCGTCAATCTCCTGCGCTGTCACTTCGACCACTGCCCAAGAGAGGGCTTCTCGCTCGATGACCGGACGCAAGGCTTCGCGTTGTTTCTCGGTCAGCTGCTTGGAGTCGTTGAGCCACGCGAACTCAGGGATCTGCTCCACCCTCTTCGGATCAAGGATCACCGCTGCGCAGAACACGCTGCCCGCTAACGGTCCTCTTCCCGCCTCGTCACATCCGGCTTCGAGGATATTTGGTATCATATAAGATTTCAGCATTCAGATTTCAGATTTCAGCATTCAGATTTCAGCATTCAGATTTCAGATTAGAACGGGTAACCGATGGCGAAATGGAAGGTCATGTCGTCCTTCCAGCCAAGACCGTTCTTGGCAGTACGCCACTGTTTGCCTTCGTCTATACGTCCCGGGTCGTGGAGCTTCACACCAAAATCAACACGGAAGATGAAGATCGATAGGTCAAAACGGAGACCGACACCGTAGCTCCATCCTATCTCCTTGTAAAACTCTTTTAGCATGAACGCACCTCCGGGTTGCGAGGCGTACGAGTCGATCGTCCATATGTTTCCCGCATCGGTGAAGGCTGCCAATTCGAGGAAGCGAAGCA
Source organism: uncultured Bacteroidales bacterium (assembly GCA_900321605.1). Classification (GTDB taxonomy): domain Bacteria; phylum Bacteroidota; class Bacteroidia; order Bacteroidales; family Paludibacteraceae; genus Colicola. The sequence goes on from ONWR01000026.1 coordinate 21,081, forward strand.
CCTTAAAGCGGTACTCGAGGTTCATATCCATGCGAATATCTCCTGCTTGGAGGTCATAGACAAGCGAACTGCCGTTTCCACGGAAGGTACCGGGGCCAAGGGTTCGAGCCTGCCAACCTCGTACGCCGTTAGCGCCTCCTGCAAAATACCGTTTGGAGAAAGGCACGGCATTGGCGTTGAGGTAAGGAACTATGATACCTGCGCCAAGATGAACGAGGAGATGATGTTTGGGAGTGACGACACCATGGAACGTGAAGTTAAAGTCCCCTTTTGCATACTGGGCAAAGGGTATTTTGCCGAGCAGGTATTCGCCTTGGTCATTCTTGGGGAAACGCGCTACTTTGGAGAGCGCATAGAGGGCATTGCCCGCCGTCTCCACGGTCAGGGCAAACTGCACGTACGAGCGATCCGGACGACGGTGATTGAACGAAGAGTACATACAGGTGTAACTCCAATCCACGATGAACTGGTCCTCGTAACTGGATTTGAGCACCGAAGAACGGTCAATGAAATCATGCTTGAAGCGCTCGGACATCCACGGCAGGTAGATATAGTTGATGTCGATGAGGTTAAACTTATGCGTCCAACGGCTACCCGGGGCGCGGGGGATGATATAAGACAGACCGGCATTCGCGATAGTACGAGTGTACTCGTCCGGACGCTGCTGGTAGTTATAGGCGATGTTAACTTTTACATTGGAGGGGAAGAGCAGACCGGCTTCGGCTTTGCCTTCCAGAGCTCGTCCGCCGTTGGCTCTCCATTCATACGAGACCCTTCCGCCGAGGGTAAGCAGTTCGGCACCGCGGAAGATATTCTTGTTGCTATAATTGAGACCGGCAGCTATACCCCAGTCTCCTGCGCTGTACGTACCTTCCAGTTCGGCAGAGATCGAGTTGAGTCGTCCTCGCGAGACGCTGATGTTACAGTCGAGGAGGCTGTCTCCGACCGGTGTGAAAGCGATGTCCACATATTTGACAGGCGGGAGTGCGTTCATGCGCGCGTACGTACGCTCTTCACGCCACGCTGCGTAACGCGCACCGGCACGAATACGGCTGGTACGACGGAGTGTACTTTTGCGAAGGAAATTATGGTCTTGGGTAAAATTGACTTCCCGGATATAATAGATGGTACGGAGTTTCTTGAGCGTAGCACTATCCAGATCGTTCAAGAAAGGCGCCATGTGAATACGGACATCGACCTCGTGGGTTGCGAGCGAGCTATCTGCGGTGAACTCCAACATCGATTTCTCGAAGTAGAAATACCCGCGATTTCGGATAGCGGTGGCTATACGGTCGCGTTCCTCGTCCAAGACAGCGGTGTTGAACTGCTCCCCTTCGCGCACTTTGCAGCGCTGCTTATCCATCGCCACTTTGCGCACGTCTTCTATCGGGATGTCCACTTCGTAATGACGGATCTTATAGGGCTGATGGGCGGTGACGAGATAAGTGAGTTTGACCTTGCGTTTCTTAATCACTTTCTGGGTGTCCACTTCGGCATGGAAATAGCCCATGTTGTTCATCTGCTGGCGGAGCTGCTGCATGCTGATGCGGGTGAGGTCTTCGTCATAGATAACCGGCGCCTCGCCCATCTTATGGGCATTGCGTGCGAGCCGTTTGTTGGACTTGGTGGTTGTGTCCCGAGGCGCAGTGTTATAGACCTGAAGCTGCAACTTCCAGAAACCGAGGATCTCCGTGTTCTGCTTTTGACGGAGATAATTGCGAAGGGAAGCGGTAGAGACTTTTTTGTCATCCGTACATTTGACATAGGCTTTGTTTAAGAGATACTGACCCTCCGGCACGAATTTGGTCGTGCTGCAGGAGGCTATCAGCAAGACAGCCAAGCACAAAAAGACATATGTACCGATGCGTTGTTTCATGATTCCAGCCTTCTAAATTCCGCAAGAACAATCGCGGTAGCAATCGAGACATTCAAACTCTCCGAAGTCTCTGCGTTCTTAGGGAAAGAGGGAATACGAATAGCGTGAGTGATGAGTTTGCGGACAGGCGCGCTGATGCCGTTTCCTTCATTGCCCATGACGATTATCCTCAATCCCCCTTTAGAGGAGGGAAGAAGGGATTCGCTTGAGAGGGTCTCATAGAGATCTTTGCCGTCCAGCAGCGTACCGTAGATCCGAAGATCTGAATGCTGAAATCTGAATGCTGAAATCTCTTTGACCAAATCCACGTAATGTACGCGCACGCGTGCAAGCGCCCCCATAGTGGCCTGTACGACCTTGGGGTTATAGCAGTCCGCAGTGTCCCGAGAACAGAGGATGTCATGCACGCCAAACCAATCGCATGTACGAATGATCGTTCCTAAATTACCCGGGTCCTGAATACCGTCGAGCGCCAAGACAAGTCCGTCCGTAGAAGGCAAGAAGGTATCCTCCGGACGTTTCCGGAAGATACCTATCGTGCCCTGCGGCGTACGCAACCCGCTCATCTGCTCGATGGAGGTGCGATCTGCATTCTCACCTTCCCGATACAGATTGACGAGTTCAAACGCTTTCTGCAACTCTTCCACGCATTTATCGCCCTCGGCTACAAAGAGCCCGAGTTCATCGCGGAATTTTTTCTGTTGCAGGGAGCGCACTTGTTTTATTTGCGCTTTGCTAACCATGTACAGAACACTTAGTAAGCGGACATTTGCTCCTTAACGGTATTGTTGATGAAGTCAGCGAACTCTTGGATCGTCATCTGACCCTTCTCTTCTGCGCCTTGCTGGCGAACAGAGACAAGTCCTTGTTCTTCTTCTTTCTCACCGACAATAAGCATGTACGGAATACGTTTCAATTCGTTATCGCGGATCTTACGACCGAGTTTCTCGTTGCGGTCATCTACGATGACGCGTACATCCTGCTGCTCGAGAATCTCTTTTACCTTCCATGCGTACTCGTTCGATTTCTCGGAGATCGGCAGTACAACCGCCTGATCCGGTGTGAGCCACAAGGGGAACTTACCGGCTGTATGCTCGATGAGGACGGCTACGAAACGCTCCATGGAGCCGAACGGCGCACGGTGAATCATGACCGGACGGTGTTTCTGGTTATCCTCACCGGTATATTCGAGTTCGAAACGCTCCGGCAGGTTGTAGTCCACTTGGATCGTACCGAGTTGCCAGCGACGACCGAGTGCATCTTTGACCATAAAGTCGAGTTTCGGACCATAGAAAGCAGCCTCACCGGTCTCTTCGCGTGCCGGCAGGTTCATCTCCTTACAAGCCTCGCGGATCGCGTTCTCTGCGTGCTCCCATATCTCGTCAGAACCGACGTATTTCTCGTGGTTGTTCGGGTCACGAAGAGAGATCTGCGCCTCGTAGTTCTCGAAATTAAGGGCTTTGAAGATGATGTTAATGATCTCCATGACGCGGATGAACTCCTGTTTCACCTGATCCTGACGGCAGAAGATATGTGCGTCATCTTGGGTGAACGAACGCACACGGGTGAGTCCGTGGAGCTCACCGGATTGCTCGTAACGATAGACCGTACCGAACTCCGCGCAGCGGAAAGGCAGATCCTTGTAGCTCTTGGGGCTGTTCTTGTAGATCGCACAGTGGTGAGGGCAGTTCATCGGTTTGAGCATATAGACCTCGCCTTCCTCCGGCGTCGTGATCGGCTGGAAAGAGTCCTTGCCGTAGTGGTCCCAGTGACCCGAAGTCATATACAGCTGCTTGGAGCCGATATGCGGCGTGATCACCTGTTGGTAACCGTAGCGTTTCTGGATCTTCTTGAGGAAATCCTCCAGACGCAGACGCAGCGCCGTTCCTTTCGGCAGCCAGATAGGCAGACCTTTACCGACCATGTCGGAGAACATAAAGAGTTCGAGCTCTTTGCCGATCTTACGGTGGTCACGTTTCTTCGCCTCCTCCAAGAGCGCGAGATACTCGTCAAGCATTGCTTTTTTGGGGAAAGAGATACCATAGATACGGGTCATCATCGGACGTTTCTCATCGCCACGCCAATACGCGGCGGAGCAAGAGAGCACCTTGACGGCTTTGATGGGCTCGGTACTCAACAAGTGCGGACCTTTACAGAGGTCGGTGAAATTACCTTGGGTATATGTGCTGATCTTGCCATCCTCCAACTCGCTGATTAACTCGCATTTATACGTCTGACCCTTGTCGCCGAAGGCTTTGAGGGCGTCAGCTTTAGAGATGGAGTTCTTCACTACTGCTTCTTTCTTTGCGCGTAGTTCGAGCATCTTGTTCTCGATAGCAGCAAAACAGGTGTCGTTGATAACCACACCCTCGGGCGGCATTACGTCATAGTAGAAACCATTCTCGATAGCAGGACCGATACCGAACTGGATACCCGGGTACAACTCCTGCAGGGCTTCCGCCATGAGGTGTGAGGATGTATGCCAGAAAGCATGTTTGGCTTCCTCATCTTCCCACTTGTGCAACTTAATTGCCGCATCAGCCAAGATTGGCTGATTCAACTCGACGATCTGATCGTTGACACTTGCGCACAAGATGTCTTGTGCTAAACGACTGCTGATGGACTCAGCGATTTGCAACGGCGTCACGCCGTTTTCATACTCGCGGACTGAATTGTCCGGAAAAGTGATTTTAATCATAAATATAAAAAATAAACCTACAAATGTTTACGGCCAAGGGGCTCACAACCGCTCCTTCGCACAAATCGGGTACAAAGGTACAACAATTTTGGGACATATGCAAATAAAAACGAATAAAAATTTGCATATGTCAGGAAAAAGCAGTACTTTTGCAAACAATTTTAAATGAATGAATATCATGAAACGAACCATTTCTCTATTTTTAGTGGGTCTGATGCTGTGTGCAGGTGTACAACCGGCATTTAGCTGGGGTCAGAAAGGACATCGGATTATTGCCAAGATCGCGTACGACAACTTGCATCGCAAAGCCCGCAAGGCGGTGGACAAGATCTTAGGTCCGCAAGGGATGATCTACAATGCCAATTGGGCGGATGAGATCAAGAGTGATAATATCTATCCGCAGAGTATCAAGGACGGTTGGCATTTTCAGGATTTCGAAGGCGGTTTGAATGATTCCATCGTAGCCGACGCGTTGACACACTATCCGTCAGAAGGCGGCAGTCTGTTTAGGGTGTTGGATTCGCTGGAGTTGGAGATGATCACCGAGAAATACTCGGAGAGCAATGCGGATCATATTCTGCGATTTTTGGTTCACCTGAACAGCGACCGTTATTGCCCGATGCACATAGCGCACATGAGCGACCGCGGGGGCAATGACGTGAAGATGAAATGGTTCGGAAGCGAGACTCTGCTTCACGCGGTTTGGGACACAGATCTCATAGAATCACAGGGTTACAGCTACACCGAGTACGCGCAGATGCTGCAAAACACGTTCAGAGATTCCAAAAAACGAATAGAGCAGATGAGCGATGAGCAGCTGTTGGTGGAATGCTATCACATGACCGATGCGATCTATAAATATCAGGAGATTTGGGACGGTAACACGTATCATTATATATACACGTGGCGCGAACCGATGGAGAAGCAGCTGTATATAGCAGGTATTCGTTTGGCGAAACTGCTGAATGAGATATATAAGTAGTTGAAAGTTGAAGGTTGAGAGTTGAGAGTTGAAAGGTATGAAGAAGGCATGTTTAGTTATCGGGTTTGTACTGTGTGCGTTGGGGTCATGGGCAGGAACGAATATCCAGTTGTATTACGACTTCGGCAGTCTGAACACGGCTTGTAAGAACGAGCGTTCGAACCGCGTGACGACCACCGTGGAGTTGTTCTACACCGACCCTTGGGGATCGACTTTTGCGTTTATCGACATGGATTATGCACTTCATCCGAACGACCCGAAGAACACGGTCTTTTTGGCGTACGGAGAGATCGCACGATGCCTGAATTTCTGGCATCAGAGTCCGGCAAAAGATCTGAGCGTGCAGGTGGAATACAACGGCGGTTTGGGTTTAGGCAGAGCCGACACAGGCGGCATGATCGGTTATGGTATCAACCACGCCGGTTTGGTGGGTCTGAACTACTGTCTGCACACTGCTGATTACAAGAACATCTTCAATCTTGAGCTGCTCTACAAATATATCGCAGGCAGCAACAACGGTTTCAAGAACAAAGCGCCGTTGCAGTTCACGTTCGTTTGGGGCTGCGATGATTTCTGTCTTGCTCCGGGTTTGCGGTTCAGCGGATTTTTGGATATATGGGGTGAGCGGGATTTTCAGGACAAACAGAGCTGGGTGTTGCTCACCGAGCCACAGCTTTGGTACAACGTCGGACGATGGTTCAAATGCCCGAACCTGAATATCGGAACGGAGATCGAGTTGAGTTATAACTTCACCGGTTCGGGATTCATGTGCAACCCGTGTTTAGGTATCAAATGGACGTTTGATTAAGTTTTTAGACAAAAAAGTAAAATAGGTATTAGTATGAAAAAAGGGTTATTGGCACTTTGCCCCATTGCGGCGATGATTGTGCTGCTGATTGTGCTCTCCGCGTATTACGGAGGCGTGAGCAATGCGCCGCTGCTGTTTATTTTTGTGATCACGGCGATGATAGCCGTGGGTTTGACACGCGGTATTCCGTTGGGAGAGCGGATCTCGATCTTCTCACAAGGCGCAGGCAGTCCGAAGCTACTGCTGATGGTTTGGATCTTCATGTTAGCCGGAGCTTTTGCAGCGACAGCGAAAGAGATGGGCGCCGCCGGAGCGATGGTGGATCTGACGCTTCGCATCCTGCCGACTAATTTTGCATTGGCGGGTCTGTTCATCGCCGCGTGTCTGACTTCGATCTGTATGGGTACGAGTGTCGGAACGATCGTAGCGCTGATGCCTATTGCAACCGGTTTGGCGGAAGCGACGACGATGTCGCTGCCGGTGGTGGCGGCGGCAGTTGTGGGAGGCGCTTTCTTCGGCGACAATCTGTCCGTCATCAGCGACACCACCATCGTCGCCACACAGTCTCAAGGATGCCGGATGAGCGATAAGTTCCGTTTTAACATCCGTATGGTCACCCCCGCAGCGATCCTTGTTACCGTGCTGTACATCTTCTTAGGTTGGAGTACCAAGGGCATCGCCGCCGAAGGAGAGATTCTCTGGTGGAAAGTGATGCCGTATATCGTTGTTTTTGTGTGCGCTATATGCCGGATAAACGTGTTAGTGGTGTTGGCTTTGGGCTGCATGCTCACTTGTGCGACCGGAATTATTGACGGCAGTTATGACCTCATCGGATGGGAAGAAGCGGCTTTGCACGGCGTCATGGGAATGAGCGAGTTGATATTGATCTCGCTGTTGGCGGGAGGTATCTTTGCGCTGATCCGTTACAACGGCGGATTTGACTTTATGATCTCCCGTATGACGCGTCACTTGAAGAGTTCCGCAGGGGCGGAATGGAGTATTTGCGGACTCGTGGCTTTTGCGAATATATGCACGGCGAACAACACCATCGCCATC
>ONWR01000001.1:0-22064 GCA_900321605.1 uncultured Bacteroidales bacterium
GTGGGCAAAGTTAAACTTAAAACTGAGTTGCTCCACGTTGGATGCGTTCCAGTTTTTGAGCTGCTCTTTGCCATCAAACTTAGAGCCGCTCCAATCCTCGAAATGCGGATCGGGCAACTGCTGTGCGCGCAACGAAGTCGTCATCGGCAGCAAAAAGACCGCTACGAGGATGAACATCCGTTGCAAATGTTGTTGAAATGTACTCATATTAATATTTTTATTAAAAATTTTACATTTTTAGCCTCCAAAAAGGCGCATTTTTAATCGGGTGCAAAATTACTGCTAATTTGTCAAGTACACAATACCGATTATTTGGAAAAAACATACGATTATTAAGCAACACTCTATAAGAGTGCTTTTTGCGGGGTAAAAAAGGGGGAAAGGGGGAAAAGAAAGGTGTGCCAAATTAGCTTTGACACACCCTTGTATAAAAAGAAACAGATGATTTACTTGGAGATCATCTCCTGCTTGGTGGTAAGCACAAAAGAGACAGGCTCATCGAACACATTCTGCGGAAGGGCAAAACGACTGTATGAAGACACAGCATCTTTCTCGGAAGACAGCTTAAACGGTGCGGAAGACGGGGTGTTCGTGTTACGCAGGAAAGAGTAATAAGCCTGCGTGGAGCGGGAATAGAGCGTCAGCCAAGAAGCAGAAAATGTATAGATGTTATAAGTGCCGGTAATAGGCGATGAAGGAGTTATATGCTGTCTGGAGATCTCGTTTCCGGAGGAATCGTACACCACGCGGTCATAGGCTGAGCAAGTCATGGTGAGCGTTTTGCCGGTCAAGACCCATGAACAGTTCGAGCTCGGAAAATTGACGCCATCATTCTCTCCTACTCTTCCGGCTTTGTTCTCGATTGCCCATACTTCATTTGCCCAGAAATTACATTTACCAAGTTCTCCGTTTTGAAGGAAAGTGATGCCGGATGATGCGGGATTGTTGGTCACCCAATAATTAGATGTTCCGTCCTGATTGAGTATATATTTGCTGACAAGATTCCATTGTTCAACCATCAACTCGGTAGTGGGCGTAACAGGTGCTTCCGAAAACTCGGAACGCCAATAGGACGGCAACGAAGATTTCTTGAGGACACAGGATTTCATATTATTTATATCCACGGTCATTTCATTTCCAGAATTGGAGTAAATATAGATGTTGGAGTACACCCAATATTTTTCCGAGTCTTTTAATTCCTCAATGCAACGTATTACGTTGTTTTGAATCTTATAAAAACTGCGGCTTCTATAAGTAATGGTAATCCATCCGTTTTTAGAAGTATAGATGCCGGTATTAAAGACATAGGTCGGGTTAGCCACTGTTCCCATCATTCCAAAAAGATCAGCGGTGTAGTCATCCTTGATACGGAAATAAGACTCAGTAGGAGTTAATTGACCGTTTTCGGAGGTGTACAAACGCCAAACGCCTGTGATGGGGTAGCTGGCAGGACTAACGGGTTCGTCCTTGCTTTTCTTACAGGAAACGAACTGACCGCACAAACATGCAAGAAGCATGATCGATAAAATCTTAAAGAACTTTGTTTTCATGGTAATTGTGGTTGTAATTGTTGTTATTATTGTTGTCATTTTTATTTTAATTGTTGCTATATTTTTCAATGTAATGATGTATTTGTGAATCGGGTGCAAAATTACTACTAATTTGTCAAGTACACAATACCATTTTTTATGAAAATATGTACTAATCTTAAGTTCCACTCTTATAAGAGTGATGTTTGCAGGGTAAAAAAGGGGGAAAAGGGGAAAAGAAAGAGAGAACCCGCTACAGTTGCGGATTCTCTTTGCGGATGATTGCGCGGATGAAATTATCGATGCGGGAATAGATGGTATATTCGCCGTCGCTGCCTTTGGGAGCGATGGGATCGGGATCGCCTTTGAGCTGCTTGTAGAAGCGTTCTTTGTAGGAGTCAAGCAAAGCTTGTTTTTCTGGTGGAAGGGGCGTTTTGTTTTTGAGGGCATCAACTAACTCTTGCGCCAGATGCGAGGCGTTTCCGAAAGCGTTCATATTCGCCCGTTCGCCTGCGTAGATGGGGTTTCGCCGGTAGTTTCGGGGACCTTGTTTGAAAGCCTCAAGACGACCGACACGGGTCACGTTACCATCGTAGTCATGGAAATGTTTGCGGCGCTCTATCATGCCTCCTTTGGAGTGCGCACCTATCATTTCTTCGATGTCAGGGGTGTGTTTGATTTTAGCCATGTCGCGCGAGCTATGGTTCAGAACGATTCGCGACTAAGTCGCTCATGTGATCTTTCGCCATGCTCTCGCTCTTCGGTCTGCAAAACTGCGTTTTACATCCCGAGTGAGGAGAGTCCCTCTAAGCTCCAAGAGGGGAATAGAATATTAATCGTTTACATTTTGGCTTTACGATAGTTGTTTAGTTCGTGATTTCTTCGATTCAATACCAAGAACCTCGTACTTACAACGCACTTAGGACGTACTAACGACGCACTAACCACGCACTAATTTTGTGCAAAGGTACTGCTTTTTTTTGAGATTTGCAAGAAAAAAAAGCGGAATTTTTATGCAAAGAATACTATATTATATATTTATATATAATATACTTTTTGAAGGGGTTTTTGAGGGGGAAAAGCCACCTCCGACTTCGCTACGGAGGGGAGAGAGGAAGAAACTAAGCGGCATTTCCAATCCGCCAATCTTGGCGGATACAAAAAGGGAAATGCCGAACGAAGGGGATTGTTCGGGGAGACAGCCCCGAAAAGTGGACAGATGCGGGGGGAACAGTGGGGAGCATGAACCGGCATAACATGCCGGATGATATATGGACAGATGCCAATAATAGAGGACGGATATTTACGGGAAAAAGGGACATACAACGGACTTTACAGCATAAAATAAAAAAGTCGCGGTAAATGTGCCGCGACTTTAAAAATTGCATTTAAGCTAATAGGTTATTGGAGTACGCCCTGAATGTCATCACGTACTTGACGACCAACTACATCACTATAACCATCAATCCACTCTCCCCGAACGAGTTTCTGTACTTCTGTTTTGACAGATAATTGAGTACGATCATGATTAAATTTCAGAGTGACACGAACACGGAATTTTTTATCGTTCACACCTTTTTTGTTGCGATAATAGTTCCATGCAGATCTTGCATAACCACCATCTTTGTTAATCATCTCCATCTCATACTTCTCTGTCAAGAGATCCAAAGCGGTAGAAAAAGCTTTGTCGTAATTAAAGTTTTCGTGAATCATTACACGCATCCATTCGGCTTGTCCTTTGTGCCAACCTTTTACAGAAGCACATCCTAAAGCAATCATCACGAACATTCCTGCTACGACGCAGGAGAATAACATTTTAAAGGTCTTTTTCATAATAAATAAATTTTAATTTGGTGAATATTAGGAATATTAAAATTGCTATTATATAGAACACTATATCTAAAACATCACCTGTTCCGGGATACCATCCCCAAAATTGCATCATTTCTAATATGAAAGCAAAGGAAATCAATGAAACACAAAATATCCTTTTAATGGATTTTTCATCGCTCCATACACTTTCGATAAACAATAAATAAGACAACATCCACAGACCATCTGTCAAGTTATATTTTACCCACGGATATAGAGAAAAAGAATTACTTCTAAGAAAGGCAAAAAAGTTATTCTCACTATCAATTCCAAGCCATGAGTATAGTATCATATCACTATTCCTATTACTGACATATATGTACAAAGCACATATAAACAAGAGAATAGATACACATAACGTGATTAGATTGATGGTAGTTTTAGACATTTATTATTCTTACACAAGCATAAATTTAACATTTTCAAGGTATAGCTTTCTATTCTATCCCAAAAACAAAAAGCAAATGGTAATAGTAATACTCTCTTCTCTTATCAGTTAGCGGTTATATCCCATCGCCCCATCGGTTTTAAAACGATATTATACAAAATTCAGCAATATGTTCACACCATACATACAAAAAGCGCAAGCCTCGCTGTTGAATACTCACCAAACGAGGCCTTCGCATTGCCCTAACAGTCAAATAAACAACAGGAAACCTACGCCGATATGACTAACCACTCTGTCCGAGAAACGACAAAGGAGGGTATAATTGTCACACCCATAGGCATCTACTGCTCACTTTGATTCTGACTGTTATTCGAAAGTTGCGAAGTTTCGTTTGGTCAAACGCAAAGCGTCAATAAACGCTATTCAATATGTCAGAAAATCCACCCTCACGAAGAGACATATCCCTCCAGCGTAGATTTTCGGGTGCAAAATTACAACTATTTTTTGATATATGCAAATTTTTGAGGATTTTTTTCGAGAAAAAGAGAGAAACCGCAGGTAAACAGCCAAAAGAAGGGATACCACCGGAGGTAAACAGCCAAAGAATGCCGGATAGTATCCGGCGAAACTACCAAGAAAGAGAACCCGCATCAAATGCGGGGCAAATGGACGGAGAAGATTGTTCGGGGAGATAGTATTGTTCGGGGAGACAGCCCCGAAAAGTGGACAGATGCGGAGGAGAAAGGGAAAGAAAGGAGTGTTAATGTGCGAAGAAGCCTTCGTACGAAAGATCTTCATCCAATTTCGGCCAATGGAGCCCATAAGGCGAGCATGAATAGTCGGATCGTTCCGCCGTAGAGGCATTGCGCAAAGAAGCGTAGTCTGCGAATTTCTCGCAGGCTTTCTTACCATCGGCTGTTTGAATCCAAATAGCTGTGTCTGTTAACCATATTTTCCGGACATCTATCATTTGGCAAAAAATACTTTCCAACGCTCAACAATCATCTCCTTATTTTCCTCGACTAAGGACTCTGCCAACTTTAATTCCGCCGGTTTAAGCCCTTTGTTGTCAAGCAGTTGTACTTCCGGCTGTAGTTGAAAGCGTGCCTCTGCATTTCCTTTTATTACATGAACGTGTATAGGTTCATGGTCATTAGAATAGAACAGAAAACGAAAACCAAAAACGGTAAATAATGTGGGCATAAGTGTTCGTATTATTGATTTTGCGGTGCAAAATTACAACTATTTTTTGACATATGCAAATTTTTGAGGATTTTTTTCGAGAAAAAGAGAGAAACCGTAGGTAAACAGCCAAAAGAAGGGATACCACCGGAGGTAAACAGCAAAGAAAAGTAGAGAAAGGGGTTCACGCAAATATGCGCGAAAAATGAAAAATGTATAGCTACCATCGGGAGGGTGTTGGTTCGGGGAGACAGCCCCGAAAAGTGGACTGATGCGGAGGAGAAAGGGACAGATGCGGAGGAGAAAGGGAAAGAAAGGAAAGGAAAAGAACAGTTTGGCACGGAATTTGTAGTAATATAACGGGATGAAATCCCGTGAGCGGAAAGTGTGAAAACACTCCATAAAGGAAAAAACGAAAACACTCCAAAAGGGGAAAACCGAAAACACCTGAAAAGGAAATTATTAAAACACTATATAGATTATGCAAGTTGATATTCGTGAACTTCAAGAGCGTGTGGAACGCGAGAGTTCGTTTGTAGATGCCTTGACGTTAGGCATGAATCAAGTTATTGTAGGTCAAAAACACCTCGTTGAGAGTTTGCTTATCGGTCTGTTGAGCGACGGGCACATATTGTTGGAAGGCGTGCCGGGTTTGGCAAAAACCCTCGCTATCAAGACCTTAAGCGACTTGATCAAGGCAGATTTTAGCCGTATACAGTTTACTCCGGATCTGTTGCCTGCCGATGTGATCGGTACGCAGATCTACAGCATCAAAGATGAGGCATTCAAGATCAAGAAAGGCCCGATCTTTGCTAATTTTGTGTTGGCAGATGAGATCAACCGTGCGCCAGCAAAAGTGCAGAGTGCGTTGCTCGAGGCGATGCAGGAGAGACAAGTGACGATCGGCGAGCAGACCTTTAAGTTGGACGATCCGTTCCTCGTATTGGCTACGCAAAACCCGATTGAGCAGGAAGGAACGTACCCGCTGCCGGAAGCGCAAACCGACCGTTTTATGCTGAAGGTGGTGATCGGTTATCCGAAGAAAGAAGAGGAGCAAGCGATCATCCGTCAGAACATCGCTTCCGAGAAGAAACAAGTGCTGCCGATCCTCAGTACAAGCGACATCATCAAGGCGCGTAAGATCGTTGAGGAGGTCTATCTGGACGAGAAGATCGAGAAATACATCGTGGATATCGTGTTTGCGACTCGTCAGCCGGAAGAGTACGGTCTGAAGGAGATGAAGCAGATGATCGCGTTCGGCGGTAGTCCGCGTGCAAGTATCAACCTCGCGAAGGCCGCACGTGCGTACGCGTTTATTCATAGGAGAGGATACGTGACGCCGGAAGACGTGCGTGCCGTTTGCTATGACGTATTGCGTCACAGGATCGGTCTGACGTACGAGGCGGAAGCGAATAACCTGACGACAGAGGATGTGATTACGGAAGTACTTAACGCAGTTCAGGTTCCCTAATAGTTGATGAGTTGATCGGTTGATAAGTTTATCGGTGGTTTAACCAGTTAAACAGGTTAACCAGTTTAACCACTAATAAACCCATAAACTAATAAACTGATAAACCATATTATGACTTCAGAAGAATTATTACAACGAGTTCGGAAGATAGAGATCAAGACCCACGGATTGAGTCGGAATATCTTCGCAGGCGAATACCACAGCCAGTTTAAGGGTCGCGGTATGTCGTTCAGCGAGGTGCGCGAGTATCAGCCGGGCGATGACGTTCGATCGATAGATTGGAATGTGACCGCGAGGATGAACCGACCATATATCAAGGTGTACGAGGAAGAGCGTGAGTTAACGGTGATGTTACTGGTTGATGTCAGCGGAAGTCGGAACTTTGGTACCCAAAGTCAGATGAAACGTGACACCATAGCTGAAGTAGCCGCGACACTCGCTTTCTCCACCATTGAGAACAACGATAAGGTGGGTGTGATCTTCTTCTCCGACCAAGTGGAGAAGTTTATCCCGCCTAAGAAAGGTAAGAGCCACGTGCTGCACATCATCCGTGAGTTGCTGTCGTTCGAGCCGGAACATCATGGCACGGACATCAACGCAGCCCTCCAATATCTGACGAATGCACAGAAGAGAAGGTGTACGGCGTTTATCATCAGTGACCTGATGGATGTACAATTTAACAATGTACAAAGTACAAAGGATCGTGGTGTGTCTCCTATAGTGATCGCGAGCAGGAAGCATGATCTGAGTGCTATACAGATATACGACCGGAGGGATGCAGAGATGCCGGATGTGGGTTTGCTGAAAGTGAAAGACCCGGAGACGGGAGCACGCGTCTGGGCGGATACGAGTATAAAGAGCGTGCGTGACGCTTATGCGAAAGCATGGAGAGAGCAACAGGAGGCGTTGGAAGAGATGTACAACAAAACCGGCATGAACCATGTATCCATGCGCACGGATGAGGACTACGTGAAAAAGCTGATGATGCTTTTTCGAAATTAAAAATTAAAAATTTAAAATTATTGTTCGCGCAAAGATGCGCGAAAAATGCACGATGTTTAATTTATTATTAGCAATAGTAGTTAGCGCGAGTATTGACTCGACGACGCTGATGTTGGGCGATCAGACGGATTTACATCTGCAAGTCACGCATGAGGCGTCGGAGCAGGTTCAGATGCCTGTTTTCGGAGAGCAGCTCCAAGATGGGATTGAGATCGTCGACAAGACGATCGTGGACACGCTGAAGTTGAGCGACGGACGCGTGCAGCTGAACCAATACCTGACGCTGACCTCGTTCAAGGACAGCCTTTTCTCCATCGAACCGATAGCTGTAGCCAGCGGCGAAGATACATTCTGGACCGAAGCGTTAGCGCTGAATATCGTTCAGCCGTTCGAAGTGGACACTACCCTTGCTATCACCGATATCAAAGATATCGAGAAAGCGCCGATCTGGTGGTGGGGCATCATCCGTTGGGTGCTCTTAGCCCTTCTCGTAGCCGGATTAGGCGTAGCGGGATATTATCTATGGAAATGGTACGAGAAGCACCATCAGCCGGAGGAAGAGCCGATCAACCCCGATCTGCTGCGTCCTGCGGACGAAGTGGCGTTGGAGAAGTTGGATGCCATCAAAGAGGCGAAGATCTGGAAAGACGGTAAGGTCAAAGAGTACCAAACCGATCTGACGGATGTTGTGCGTGAGTATATCGGTCGTCGTTTTGATGTACAGAGTACAGAGAAGACCTCCGACGAGACCTTGCGAGAATTGAAACCAATTCTCTTAAATGGTGAATTGATTAATGGTGACGCTTCGCTTAATGATGGAAAAGCACTCTTTGCCAAACTCAGTAAGATGCTGCAACTCGCCGACCTTGTTAAGTTCGCTAAGTGGCACACTACGCCGGACGAGAACGAACAGGCGTTGACTACTGCGTATGAGTTTGTCCAAGAGACAAGGATTGTGGAGGAGTTGAAAGTTGATAGTTTAGAGAAGTCGGAAAGTTAAAAGTTGTAAGTTTATGAGTTTTGCAAATCCGGGATATTTATTTTTATTACTGCTGCTGATACCGATCATCGCGTGGTATGCGTACGAGCTGTACAAATCCGATGCGAGCCTGCAGATCTCTGACACGAGTGTGTTGGCGGCTCAGCCGAAGAGTTGGCGAATATGGATGCTGCATGTACCGTTTGTGCTGCGCGTAGCCGTTGTGACCTTATTAAGTCTCGCTTTGGCTCGTCCGCAGCTGACGAACCGCTGGTCGTCCGAATCGACCGAAGGTATCGACATCATGATGGCACTCGATATATCGGGAACCATGTTAGCCGAAGACCTGCGTCCGAATCGTCTGGAGGCCGCCAAACAGGTAGCTTCGGACTTCGTGATAGCAAGACCGAACGACCAGATCGGTCTGGTGGTGTTTGCAGGAGAGAGTTTTACACAATGCCCGTTGACCACCGATCACGCAGTGCTGGTGAACCTCTTCAAGTCCGTTGAGTACGGAATGATCGAAGACGGAACGGCTATCGGTTTGGGTCTTGCGAACGCGGTGAACCGCATGAAAGACAGCGAGACGAAGTCGAAAGTGGTCATTCTGTTGACCGATGGATCGAATAACCGTGGTGACATCGACCCGCAGACGGCTGCGCAGATCGCCAAGACTTTTGGTATCCGCGTCTACACGGTGGGCGTCGGCAGTTATGGTCAGACCCGCGTACCGGTGAACACGCCGATGGGAAGGCAGTACGTGACCATGGATTCGGAGTTCGATGAAGGCACATTGCGAGGCATTGCCGAGACCACCGGAGGACAGTATTTCCGCGCTACGGACAATGGTAGCCTCAAGCGCATCTACGAGCAGATTGACCAGTTGGAGAAGACCAAACTACGTGTGCGCGAGTACAGCAAACATACAGAGAATTTTATGCCTTTCCTCGTAGCAGCACTCATCTGTCTGCTCTTGGAAGTTATACTGAGGTACTTTGTGCTACGCACAATAAGTAATTAAAAATTAAAAATTAAAAATTACGAATTACAATGTTTCGTTTTGCAAATATAGAAGTCTTAGGGTTGTTGGCGAGTATACCGGCTTTCGCTATCGGCTACTGGTTATACACGCGTCATAAGAGAAGACAGTTGGAGGAGTTCGGTGATCCCGAACTGATGGCACAGCTCATGCCGAACGCGAGTCATGCGCGTCCGACGGCGAAGTTCTGTATTGTGATGGTAGCTTTGACGCTGCTTATCATCGCTGCCGCTCGTCCGCAGTTCGGTCAGAGTGAGCGCACAGAGAAAAGGCAAGGTATCGAAGCTATAGTAGCACTGGATATCTCCAACTCCATGCTCGCAGAAGACGTAGCGCCGAACCGTTTGGACAGAGCCAAACAAATGCTCTCCAAACTAATGGATAACATGGTGAACGACAAGGTGGGTCTGGTGGTTTTTGCCGGAGACGCTTTCGTACAACTACCTATTACTTGCGACTACGTGTCCGCGAAGATGTTCCTCAACTCCATCAAACCCGAGCTCATCAAGACGCAAGGAACGGCTATCGGTCAAGCTTTGAGCACCTCTATCCGTTGTTTCGGAGAGAAGAGTGATGCGAGCCGTGCGATCATCCTTATCACCGATGGTGAGAACCATGAGGACGATGCCGTAGCCGTTGCCAAACGCGCCAAAGAGGAAGGGATACAAGTGTTGGTAGTGGGTATCGGTAAACCCGAAGGCTCCCCTATTCCGCTGCCGGGCACGAATAACTTCATCAAAGACCGTCAGGGAAACGTGGTGGTCAGCCGTCTCAACGAAGAGATGTGTCGCGAGATAGCTCAAGCCGGAGGAGGACTCTACGTGCGTTGCGACAACACCAACACCGCGACCAAGACGATTCAGAAAGAGTTGGATAAGTTATCCACACAAGAGATTGAGACACAGGTGTTTACCGACTACAACGAGCAGTTCCAGAGTTTTGCTCTGATCGCTTTGTTCCTTCTCGTGATTGATTTCTTCATCTTCAATCGTAAGAACAAGTCGTTAACCAAATGGGATATATTCGGAGAAAAGTTGAAAGTTGAAAGTTGAAAGAAGTTATGAAGTTAAAAGTTTATAGTATATTAGTGTTGCTAATTGCATTCAGTTCTGCGGTTTTTGCGCAGAAGGAGTCGAGCGATGTGCGTAAGGGCAACAAGCAATACCGCAAGCAGAACTACACCGAGGCGGAGGTGAACTACCGTCGTGGTTTAGAGGCAAACAAAAACAGTTACGAGGCACATTATAACTTAGGCGACGCGTTGTTCAAGCAAGACAAATATGCCGACGCACAGGTTGAGTTTGAGACCGCAGCGAAGATCTTGGACAAACAGGAAGACAAGACCCGTTACTCCAAGGCGATGCACAATATCGGTAACTGTGCGTTCGCGCAACAGCAGTACGACAAAGCCGTAGCTGCTTATCAGGAGTCCTTGCGTTCGAACCCGAAGGACAATGACACGCGGTATAACTTAGTCAAAGCGATGGAGATGCTTCAGCAACAACAGCAACAACAGCAGCAACAACAGCAGAATCAGGACAAAAAAGATCAGAAGCAAGACCAGCAACAGCAACAACAGCAGCAAGAACAACAAGATCAAAACCAAGACCATCAACAAGAGCAACAGCAGCAACAAGAGCAGAACGAAGACCAGATGGACAAAGAGACCGCTGAGCAGATCTTGCAGGCTTTGGAGCAAGACGAACAGGATACCCAAGAGAAGCTGCAAAAACAGCAAGGTAAAAAACGTCGCGTAGAAAAAGAATGGTAATTATGAAGAAGATTTTATCGATATTAGTATTCATCGGCATCGCACTAAGTGTGTTTGCCGATGAGGTGGTATTTAAAGCGAACGCGCCAAGTCAGGTCATTGCCGGACGTCCGTTTCAGTTGACGTACACCGTCAACCAGCATTGCCGTGATCTGAATGCGCCTGAGTTCACGGATTTTGACGTATTGGCAGGTCCGTATTCCAGTACAAGCAGCAGCATCTCGTTTGTGAACGGTCGACGTACGTCGTCGTACGAGCAGACGTACACGTACACCCTCATGGCGCAACGTACCGGTACTTTTACGATCGGTCCGGCAAGCATCAAGGTGGACGGTTCGAACTATCAATCCAACGGCGTGCGGATACAGGTGTTGCCGGAAGACCAACAACCGCAGCAGACTGCCTCTCAAGGGAGGGGACAAGGACAACAGTCCTCGCAGGGCTCGCAAGGTTCACAAGTGTCCTCCGAGAACCTCTTTGTGCGCACTATCACGACCAAGACCAAGGTGCATGAACAGGAAGCGTTCATGATCATGTACAAGCTCTATTTCGCGAATGTGGATGTTGCCCAATTGACCAATAACACCAAGTTACCGGAGTTCACGGGCTTCCTCAAACAAGAGTTGGAGCAAGGCGAGATACAAACCGAGTTGGAGCACTATAACGGTCGTAATTATCAGACGGCGGTGCTCTACCGAACGATCCTCTATCCGCAGCACTCGGGCGATATCACGATTGACCCGGCGCGCTTTGAGGCAGTGCTTCGCGTGCAGACCAGACAGCAAGTTCGCTCGATCTTTGACGACTTCTTCGGTTCGTACACCAACGTCACCAAGATGCTTACTGCTCCGGGCGTGACGATACATGTAGCGGCTCTGCCGGGAGGCAAACCTGCCGGTTTCTCAGGAGGTGTCGGTAAGTTCACCCTCACGCCTTCGATCTCCCAAACGGAGTTGCAAGCAAACGATGCGGTGACCATCAAGTTGGATATCTCCGGTTCCGGAAACATGAAACTGCTCAAGACTCCTTCGATAGATTGGCCCGAAGGCTTCGAACCTTATGACCCGAAAGTGACTAATAACTTCAAGACCACTTCTTCGGGCGTCAGCGGTACCAAATCGATTGAATATCTTGCTATTCCGCGCAGCGCAGGAGACTACACGATCCCTGCCGTCCATTTCAGTTATTTCGATATCGAGGAGAAAGCCTACAAGACCCTCTCAACGCCGGAATATACGATTCATGTGAAACGCGGAGCAGGCTCGTCTGCCGGAAGCTCGTCCGGTGAAGAAGGAGCTGTCGTTTATCATGCCCAAAAGGAGGACATCAAACAACTCGGTTCGGACATCCGTTATATTGACGCCAAACCGCTGCAAAGGAAAGCCAAGGCACAATCGTCCTTGATTGATTATCAACACCTTTGGTTGTGGTACGTTCTTCCGCTGGTTCTGGCAGGTATCGTGCTGGTCGTTCTGCGTAAGCAGATGTTGGAGAACGCGGATATCACCCGCGTACGGTACAAACGTGCCAACAAAGTGGCACAGAAACGTCTGAAAGCCGCTGCCGCTGCCCTGAAGGCAAATAACAAAGATGCTTTCTACGCAGCTATCGAACAAGCCGCTTGGACGTACCTCAGTGACCGTCTCTCTATCCCGACTGCGGATCTGAATAAGGAAAATATCACGTCCATCTTGCAGCAGAAAGGCGTGAGTGAGACGCTGATAGCGGATGTGAAGAACGTCCTCTCAACGGCTGAGTTCGCCCGCTATGCACCGAGCACCGATCACGCGATGGATGACCTCTATACGGCGACAACGAATTTGATTAACAACTTAGAAGACCAGAAAATATGATAAAGTTGAAAGTTGAAAGTTTAAAGTTGAAAGGACTTTGCCTTGCGGCAATACTCTTTTTTAATCTCAACGCGTTCGCTCAAACGACGTTTGAGCAAGCCAACACAGCGTACGCAGAAGGACGTTACGATGAAGCCGCTTCGCTTTATCAAGCTATGATTGATGAGCAGCCGGATGCCGTGCTGTACTATAATCTCGGCAATGCGCAGTATAAACAAGGCGAATTAGCACAAGCTATCCTTTGTTACGAGCGCGCGTTGCGCCTGAGACCGAACTACAAGGACGCGCAGTATAACCTCTCTTTTGCGCAGAGCAAGATCACGGATAACATCACCGAGCAGGATTTCTTCCTCTCCTCGTGGGCGCGTACGGTGCGTAATAACCTCTCGGAGCACACGTGGCTTGTTCTTTCCATCGTTCTGTTTATCTTGGGGTTAACGGGCATTCTGTTGTTCCTCTTGGGTCACGAGCCTTGGTTGCGAAAGACCGCGTTCCACATCGCATGGATAGCGCTGCTCTTCTCGCTCATCGCAGGTCTCAATGCCGGTTCGCTGCATAAACGCGATACCTTGCGCAACGAAGCCATCATCACCCAAGGCGTCGTCAATGCCAAGTCTTCGCCTGACCGTTCCGGAACCGACCTCTTCACTCTTCACGAAGGCACGAAAGTGACAATCCGAGAAACTCTCGGAGAATGGTGTAACATCCGCGTCGGCAACAACGAAGGTTGGATCAAACAACAAAATATGGAGCGCATCTAACGCTCCATATTTTTTATTGACGATTTACAGATTTACGATTTACGATTTATTGACGATTTTAGTCAATTGTACAATTTATTCAATCAATCGTACCTCGGAAAAGTGTTCATCGTCCAATCGTCAATTTATAGGCTCTTAGCAACCTCGATCTCTTCGTAAGCCTCCAAGATATCGCCTTCCTTGAGGTCGTCGTATGCCTTGAGACTCAGACCGCACTCGGTATTAACACCGGCTTCCTTGATATCATCCTTAACATGTTTGAGGGATGCGAGTTCGGCAGTCTTGATAACAATACCATCACGGATGACGCGTACCTTGTTGCCACGTTTGATCTTACCCTCACGAACAATACAACCAGCGATGGTTCCGACTTTCGAGATATGGAAGGTCTGGAGCACCTCAAGGGTAGCCGTAACTTCCTCTTTGACCTCCGGAGCCAACATACCTGCCATGGCATCTTTGAGCTCGTTGATAGCATCGTAGATGATGGAGTAGATGCGGATATCGACCTCCTCCTGCTCTGCCATCTTACGGGCGGTTCCGGTCGGACGCACATTAAAGCCGACGATGACCGCATCGGAAGCCGCTGCCAACATCACATCGCTATCCGAGATAGCACCCACAGCTCCGTGGATGACGTTGACTTGGATATTCTCCGTGGAGAGTTTGATGAGCGAGTCTTTGAGAGCCTCTACAGAACCGTCCACATCGGCTTTGATGATGATATTGAGTTCCTTGAAGTCACCGATAGCCATACGACGACCGATCTCCTCAAGACCGATATGTTTCTTCGTACGGATCGATTGCTCGCGTTGGAGTTGCTCACGTTTGTTAGCGATGTCACGTGCCTCCTGCTCAGTCGGCAGTACGTTGAACTCGTCACCTGCCTGCGGTGCACCGTTGAGACCAAGGATCGTACAGGGCTCACCCGGGTGTACCTCGGTGATTTTCTGACCACGCTCGTTGAACATCGCACGAATACGTCCGTGGTACGTTCCTGCGAGCACGATGTCGCCCATGTGGAGCGTACCATCTTGTACCAAGAGGGTTGCTACATATCCGCGACCTTTGTCCAAAGAGGACTCGATGACCGAACCTTTCGCACGACGTTTGGGGTTCGCCTTGAGGTCAAGCAGTTCAGCCTCCAAGAGCACTTTCTCCAAGAGCTCATAGACGCCGTCACCTTTCTTTGCAGAGATCTCCTGACACTGGTATTTACCACCCCAGTCCTCCACAAGGATGTTCATGTTCGAGAGCTGCTCACGGATCTTATCGGGGTTAGCACCGGGCTTATCGACCTTGTTGATAGCGAAGACCATCGGCACTCCGGCAGCCTGCGCGTGGTTGATAGCCTCGACGGTCTGCGGCATGACCGCATCATCGGCAGCGATGATGATGATCGCTATATCCGTCACTTTCGCACCACGAGCACGCATAGCGGTGAAGGCGGCGTGACCCGGGGTGTCGAGGAAGGTAATATGCTGACCGTTCTTGAGTTTGACGTTATATGCACCGATGTGCTGGGTAATACCTCCTGCCTCACCGGCGATGACGTTCGCGTTACGGATGTGGTCCAAGAGCGAAGTCTTACCGTGATCGACGTGACCCATGACGGTGACTACCGGGCAACGCGGCTCGAGATCTTCGTCGTTGATCACCTCATCGGCATTGATCTCCTCCACCACTTTCGCAGAGACGTACTCGGTGGTGAAACCGAACTCCTCTGCAACGAGGTTGATGGTCTCGGCGTCGAGACGCTGGTTGATGGAAACGAACAGACCGAGTGACATACAGGTACCGATGATCTTGTTCACCGGCACGTTCATCATATTCGCCAAGTCATTAGCGGTCACGAACTCGGTCAGCTTGAGCACTTTGGATTGCTCCTGTGCCTCCATCATCTCCAACTCGTGCTTCTCACGTTCCTGCTCACGGCGCTCACGTTTGTATTTGGAGGTGTTGAACTTGTTCTGCTTCTGCTGGAGACGGTTGAGGGTCTCCTTCAGTGCTTTATCGACCTCTTCCTGAGTCGCCTCACGGGGTTGATTTTTCTTGTTTTTCTTACCCGCTTGATTGCGTTTGTCGGTCGGATCCACCTTGGCAGCGTTCTTTATACGCTCCCTTTTACGCTTCTCAGCCGCAGCTTGCTGTTGCGCCTGTTGCGCCTGTTGACGCTCCTCGCGCTCTTTGCGTTTCTGCTCTTTGGTTTTCTTGGCAGGACGAGTAGAGGTGTCGATGGAGTCGAGGTCAATCTTACCGATGACCTTAGGCGCATTTTTCAGCTCCGGTTTGCCGAGTGTGAAGATCTCTTTCTTCTTTTCCACGGGCTTCTCCTGCTGTCTCTTAGCGTCCTCAGCTGCTTTCACCTGCTGTTTCTTCGTTTCCTCTGCTTTGCGAGCAGCCTCCGCTTCTTCTCTGGCTTTGTTCTTCGCCTCCTCTGCCTCAGCACGTGCTTTTTCAGCAGCTATTCGGGCAGCCTCAGCCTCCTCAGCTGCTTTCTGCGCAGCCACACGAGCCGCTTCGCGTTTCGCCTCTTCGGCTGCCACACGTGCTGCTTCAGCTTCGGCTTTAGCACGTTGCTCCGCCTCGACTGCTGCTTTCGCAGCCTCCTCCTTCGCCTGACGCTCTGCCGCACGACGGTCGGCTTCTATCTTCGTCGCCATATCCTTGTTAAACTCCTTGGCAAGCAGCAGATACAAGTCGTCGTCTATACGCACGTTCGGATCAGACTCGATGACATGACCGTTTTTCTCGCACCAAGCGGTGAGAGTAGCCATGCCGATATTCAATTCTTTACATGCTTTTATTAACTTAATCGCCATATACTTCAAATTTACAATTTATAACAAAGTGTTCTACACGTTTGGTACAATCCGATTTGTCCGTACAGGTCTTACGGGTCAGTACCAAATTCCGTAAGCCCTTTGTTAATTGTACATTGTGAATTGTACATTATTGCTCGAACTCAGCCTTGAGGATGCGGAGAACCTCATCGATGGTCTCCTCCTCCAAGTCGGTCTTGGCGAGCAAGTCCTCCTTGCTGGTACCCAAGACATCTTTAGCCGTGTCCAGACCGATGGCTTTGAAGGCATCGAGTACCCACTGATCGATCTCGTCGTTGAACTCGTCCAGATAGATATCGTCCATATCCTGCTCGCTCATCTCGCGGTAAACATCGATCTCGTAACCCGTCAGCATGGAAGCCAACTTGATATTGAAACCGCCCTTACCGATAGCGAGGCTCACCTCTTCGGGTTGCAAGAATACCTTTGCTTTCTTTGCCTCCTCATCGATCTCGATGCTACTGATCGTTGCCGGCGATAAGGCACGTTGGATATACAAGTTGGTATTCGTCGTGTAGTTGATGACATCGATGTTCTCATTGCGCAGCTCGCGAACGATACCATGAATACGTGCACCCTTCACGCCGACACAGGCTCCGACCGGATCGATACGCTCATCGAAGGTCTCAACGGCTACTTTCGCACGCTCACCCGGGATGCGGGCGATCTTCTTAATAGAGATCAGACCCTCTTTGACCTCAGGCACCTCCTGCTCGAAGAGACGTTGGAGGAAGAGCGGGCTTGTACGAGAGAGGATGATCTTCGGGTTCTGGTTCTGGTTGTCCACCTGCGTTACTACGGCACGAACCATCTCTCCCTTGCGGTAATAATCGGTCGGGATCTGGTTCTGCTTCGGCAGGTACATCTCGTTGCCTTCCTCGTCCAAGAGGAGCATCTCACGCTTCCACACCTGATAGAGCTCGCCGGTAACGACCTGACCGATCATCTCTGCGTACTTGAGGTAGAGGTTCTCCTTCTGCAGCTCCAAGATTTTCGAAGCCAAGGTCTGACGCAGGTTGAGAATCATACGACGACCGAAGGACTGCATATCGACCTTATCGGTAAAGTCCTCGCCGACTTCGATCTCGGGGTCGGTCTCACGTGCCTCGCTCAGCGAGATCTGGGTCTCCGGATTTGCTACATCGTCATCCTCCATTACCAGACGGTTACGATAGATCTCCAAGTCACCCTTGTCGGGGTTAATGATGACATCGTAGTTTGCGTCCGTGCCGTACATCTTTGCGATCACGTTACGGAAAGAATCC
Source organism: uncultured Bacteroidales bacterium (assembly GCA_900321605.1). Classification (GTDB taxonomy): domain Bacteria; phylum Bacteroidota; class Bacteroidia; order Bacteroidales; family Paludibacteraceae; genus Colicola. The sequence continues at coordinate 17,956 of ONWR01000001.1, forward strand.
TCCAACACATTGATGAAGGTCTGTTTGTCAATTCTTTTGAAGTCCTTGAACTCCGAAAAAATGTCAATCAAGTTGATTGATGTTTGTTTTGCTGTTGCCATAAATATATTTACAATTTTGTCATTTACAATTTAATTAAAACTTGAGGTCATATCTGACGTATTTGGGTTCGCCGTACCGCCAAGTATGGGTCACGATCTGCGTCTCTTTGCGCTTCTTGCCTTCCACCGCGACCTTTTCTACACAATCGACCGAGAAAGTCTCCTCATCCACCGAGACGAGCTGCCCTTTGTACTTGATACTCTGTCCCTCTGTACTGACCAAGACTTCCACATCGTGCCCGAGGTTCTTCTCGTACTGCATCTTCGTCTTAAAGGGATCAGTCAGACTCACGCTGCCGACCTCCAGAGAGTAGTCCGGATCCACGGCATCGAGTTTCTCCACGAGAAAACGGTTCAGCTCTGCGCAGAAATCGACATCCACTCCCGCAAGGCGATCCACCTCCACTAAGACATCGTTACCCGCTGAGATATTCAGCGTGATCAACTCATAATCGGTATCCTTCAGATACTCTTCAATCCAGTTCGTCAGGTCTTGTTTTGAAATCATATCTCTCACTATCAATGGTCCAATACAGGTTATTTTTTAAACGACGAGGAGACCTTTTCGAGGTCCCCTCAATCAAATCACGGTGCAAAGATACTACAAATCTTGCATATATGCAAATTTTTGAGCAACTTTTTTTATTTTTCGTGCATTTTTATCATTTCTCAGCCAAAATAGTAGCCGAATAGGGCGCTACTAAGGCGTGATCCTCATGCAAATCCGACAATCCGTTCACGTTTGCCTCGCCGTTATAAGCCAAGAGCTGATACTCGCCTTCGGGGAGTTCGACCTGCTCTGTTTCCGGTCCGCCGTTGAGCAGCACGATGAGCGATTTCGCACTATCGATACCTTCGAGCGCGTTGATGCGGTAGATGATCAGATGCTCCTTCTCGGTCGGTACCATCTCGCAATGGGTCTTCACCAGCTCGGCGGTGCCCAAACGGAAGCCTTTGTGCGCACGGCGGATAGCGATCATCTGCTGATAATACGTGAACAGGTCGTGGTACGCCGCCTTGTTCTTCCAAGGGATGATATTGATGCTGTCGGGACTCTGGTAACTGTTGTCGATGCCTTTCTTCGTGCGGAAGAGCTCCTCACCGCCGTAGATAAACGTCATTCCTTGTGACACGAGCACGGCTGTCTGAGCTAATTTGTTCATGCGCAGCTTGGTCTGCTCGCTCTCTTCTTGGGCGCTCACCTCAATGCGGTCACGCAGGCAGTAGTTATCATGGCAAGTGATATACGACACATGCTGCATCGGTTCGCCGCTCCATGCCGGACAAGCTACCAGACCGTTCATCAACGCCTCTTTGCAAGCTCCGTTGCCGGACGCAAATCCGCGTTCGTGGTCGAAAGGACTACCGATGAGCGAGTTACGGATATCGTCGCTGAACGCACCCACACGCGGCATCTTATAGGTCCATTGTTTCATAGCCAACTGCTCGTACGGATAAGCCGGACTCATCGCGGCCCACCCTTCTCCGTAAGTCAGGATCGTCGGGTCGATCTCGTCCAACGCGGCACGGATAGCTTTCATCGTCTCTTGGTCATGGATGCCCATGAGGTCAAAACGGAAACCGTCCACGTGGTACTCGCGTGCCCAGTAACAAACGGACTCCACCATGAACTGCCGCATCATCTCATGATCCGAAGCTGTCTCGTTGCCGCAACCCGAACCGTTCGCGTACGTGCCATCTTCGTTCAGGCGGTAGAAATACTGCGGTACTACCCTGCCCAATGCGCAACCCATCACATCGTACGTGTGGTTATAAACGACGTCCATGATCACGCGGATACCTGCTTTGTGCAGAGCTTGGATCATCTGTTTCGCTTCGCGAATACGACAAGCCGGGTCGTACGGATCGGTGCTATAACCGCCGTCCGGCGCATTGTAGTTCACCGGATCGTAGCCCCAGTTATAGCGGTTCTTGTCCAAAGTGGTCTCATCGATGGAGCCATAATCGAACATCGGCAGGATCTGTAAGTGCGTGATTCCCAACTCTTTGAGGTGGTCAATACCGGTAGCTTCGCCTTCTGCAGAAACGGTTCCTTCTTCCGTCATGGCAACGAACTTACCTTTGTTCGCAATGCCCGAGTTCGGCGAGACGGTGAAGTCACGCAGATGGGTCTCATAGACTACTATATCGGTCATGTCCGGCATCGCAGGGCGCACATCTTTCGACCAACCTTCCGGGTTCGTCTTCTTCATGTCGATGATAGCGGCACGCTGCCCGTTGATCCCCACCGCTTTAGCGAAGATACCCGGTGCTTCGGGTGCCCATTGACCGTTTTGGAACGAACGAACGGTGTAGTATTTGCCTGCCAAATCGCCCTTGACGGTTGCTGTCCAGAAATCGCCTTCACCCTTCGTGAGCGGAACCGTCTGTACTCTGTCAGCGCAGCGGTCTGTACTCTGTGCTCCTTCATCATAGATGTTCACTTCCATCTGTTCCGCCGCATTGGACCAGAAGGCAAACTGTGTCTTGGAACTACTGTAGAGGCATTCGTCCTCTAACCTCGGCTGCTTCACTCCGCACGCCGCTAATGCTACCGAAAGCATAAGAATAATTGTTTTTTTCATGGTGATTATTTATAACTTAAAACTTCCAATTTTATTTGGTATTTCTTCGAACGAGCCTCTTTGTCTCGTTTGATATATTTGCGGATTTCATACCCCGGATTAAGGTATAGATTGTTGCCAATGGTCGTTTTTTGTTCATGCACAAATGCGCCTTCCAAATAATACGTAATACGCAAATCTATTTGATTAACCACATTAGGGGTCTTATTGATAGCATATATAGACATTCCGTTCTTGTACACTTTTGAGAAATTGAAGCCCACCTCAATTTCCGGCGCACAACTATATTCATACATTTCCAATGCTTTGTACGTCGCCTCCCGAATCCGACTTGCAGCCCCAACGTAAAAACCGTCAACCTTATAGGAGGCAACTAATTCTTGCGTCTTGGCATCTTTCATTTGAATAATAATGCCGTTTTCTATAACCCCATATGTCACCGCTAATGTTTTATCTATAAGTTCAGGACTTTCCGAAGACAACACATTGTAGCCCTTCTTCATTAAATAACCGCTTACTATTTCGGACGGGCTTATTGTTCCGAAATCAGAGGTAACACCATTTGTAGGAACTACATAGAAATAACTATATTTACACAAATCTCCTTTCACCGTAGAAGAGGGAAAGTAGTCTTGAACCCTGCATCCCATCAGTAAGCAGGTAATTGAGAGCAATGCAAATATTCGTTTCATAAATTCTGTAATCTGCTGTTTTTACGTTTTTGCGGTGCAAAGGTACACATTTTTTTGCATATATGCAAATTTAAAAGGATTTTTTCTCAAAAAACTGCAAAGACGTGTGCTTTTTCCGTCACCTTTATGGGGAAACCAAACGAAGTATTTGGTGGAAATATGGATGTTTTTAGATGTTTAGACATTGGCTGTAAAATGTTGTATATGTGGTTGTTATAGCAATGTTGTTAGTAGCATGGTCTAGGACGCCTCCTTTCCGGTCTCGATCCGCTCTCTATCCGGTCTCGGGCGGAGCCCTTGTAATGGGTTAGTAGGTGAGTGGATTAGTGGATTAGTGGATTAGTGGATTAGTGGATTAGTGGATTAGTGGATTAGTGGATTAGTGGGTGAGAGGGTGAGAGGGTGAGAGGGTGAGAGGGTGAGTGGATTAGTGGGTTAGTGGTCATCCTGAAATTAGGGACAAAGAAAAGCGAGGGGAGAAAAACTGCCGCAAATATGCGACAGAAATGAAAAATGAAAAAGCCCCCCTCCGGATCCCCCACAGAGGGAGAGAGAACGTCGCTTCATTAAGCGACGCAGAGGACGAAGGGGAAGGGGGAGAGAGGAGGGAGCGGCATTTCCAATCCGCCAAGATTGGCGGATACAAAAGAGGAAATGCCAAATGACGGGAGGGAGATTGGCGGATACAAAAGGGGAAATGCCGAATGACGGGAGGGAGATTGGCGGATACA
>ONWR01000001.1:22132-142451 GCA_900321605.1 uncultured Bacteroidales bacterium
TTATTCAGCGTCTTTCTTAGCTTCTTTCTTAGCGGCTTTTTTAGCCGGAGCAGCCTCAGCCTCCATCGAAGCCTTGAGCTCTGCAAGAGCGGAGAGATCACCAAGAGTGGTCTTCTCTACCTTCGGCAGGTCGAGAGCGGGTTCCTCAGCCTTAGCAACTTTCTTAGCAGCCTTAGCCGGAGCCTCTTTGCGCTCCTCCCAAGTGCGGAGGTGGCTTACGAGAATACGCTTAGCGTCGCGGTTGAACTCGATTACCTTGAACGGCAGAGTGTCGCCCACAGCAACCGGCGATTTGTCCTCTTTCTGGAGGTGACGGGTTGTGCAGAATGCCTCAACACCTTCCTCGAGGGAAACAACAGCGCCCTTGTCGGTCAGTTCAACTACTTTACCATCTACGATGGTGTCTACGCCAAACTTAGCTTCGAGTTCCTCCCAAGGATTCTCCTCGAGCTGCTTGTGACCAAGGCTGAGACGGCGGTTAGCTACGTCGATGTCGAGAACAACTACCTCGATCTGAGCACCGATCTGGGTGAACTCATTCGGGTGCTTGATCTTCTTGGTCCAGCTGAGGTCAGAGATGTGGATAAGTCCGTCAACGCCCTCTTCGATCTCAACGAAGACACCGAAGTTGGTGAAGTTGCGAACCTTAGCCCAGTGACGTGTACCAACAGCGTACTTGGTCTCCACGTTAGCCCACGGATCAGCCTTGAGCTGCTTGATACCGAGAGACATCTTACGCTCAGCGCGGTCGAGCGTGAGGATAACAGCATCTACCTCGTCGCCCACTTTCAAGAAGTCGTTAGCGGAACGGAGGTGTTGACTCCAGCTCATCTCAGAAACGTGAACAAGACCCTCAACGCCCTCTGCGATCTCAACGAATGCTCCGTAATCAGCCATAACGACTACCTTACCGTGCACCTTGTCGCCCACCTTGAGGTTCGGATCAAGGGCATCCCAAGGATGCGGAGCGAGTTGCTTGAGACCGAGCGCGATACGTTTCTTATCCTCATCGAAATCAAGGATAACCACATTGATCTTCTGGTCGAGTTGCAGGAGCTCGTGCGGATCGTTTACGCGGCCCCAGCTGAGGTCGGTAATATGAATGAGACCGTCCACACCACCGAGGTCGATGAATACGCCATAGTTGGTGATGTTCTTAACGGTACCCTCGAGTACCTGACCTTTCTCGAGTTTGCCAACGATCTCAGCTTTTTGAGCCTCGAGTTCAGCCTCAATAAGTGCTTTGTGAGAAACAACGACGTTGCGGAACTCAGGGTTGAGTTTCACGATCTTGAACTCCATGGTCTTACCCACGAGGATGTCGTAATCGCGAACCGGCTTCACGTCGATCTGGCTGCCCGGGAGGAAAGCCTCCATACCGAGAACGTCCACGATCATGCCGCCTTTCGAACGCCATTTGATGTAACCGGTAACGATCTCACCAGCGTTGTAAGCCTCGTTAACGCGGTCCCAAGCGCGAGCCGTACGAGCCTCTTTGTGCGAGAGCACGAGCTGACCCTTCTTGTCCTCCTGGGACTGAATGTACACCTCTACTTTGTCGCCCACTTTGAGATCAGGGTTGTAACGGAACTCAGCTGCCGGAACGATACCGTCAGACTTGTAACCAACGTTAACAACTACCTCGCGTTTGTTGATGGAAATAACGGTACCCTCTACTACCTCATTGTCCTTGATAGCTGCGAGAGTGTCGTTGTACTTTTGAATTTCTGCTTCGTTTTGTTTGCCTTGCTTTTGTGCTTCATAGGCATCCCAGTCGAAGTTCTGGAGAGAAAGATTTTCTGCCATGAGAAAAATTTTGTGGGAAGCAAAATTTTTTGGTCGTTAGTCGTTGGTCATTAGTCGTTGGACAAGCGGCAACGCGTGATCAAAATTATTCCGGATTCCCGTTAAAAAGTTAGTATTTTAGCCTTTTAGCCGTCACTCTTTGATAGCGGCGCGCGAAAAAAGCGTGCAAAGGTACGACTTTTTTTCGGAATACGCAAATTTTTCGGCATAATATTTGCATATTTGACAAAAAAGTAGTAATTTTGCAGCGAAATTGCATACTACGAATATTAACGAGAAAATTTTAGGCATATGAAAAAATCATTTATTGTAGCCTTGATGGCATTCGTTTGCAGCCTGAGTGCGTGCGCAGACGATCAGTTGGTAACCTTCGCACAGCTGCCGGTAGCAGCTCAAAACACTGTGAAGCAGTATTTCGATGAAGCAAACATCGCTTTCTGTACCTTGGATCGCGAGTTCCTCGGCAAAGAATACAAAGTGCAGTTCAACGATGGTTCTGAGATCAAGTTCGAAGGCGACGGAAGTCTGCACAGTGTGGATTGTAAGTCCCGTGCCGTTCCGGACGCTTTAGTACCGGAGATCGTTCGTCAGCAAGTGAAAGCTTCGTTCCCGCAAGCCGTGATCGTAGAATGGGGCAAAGACGACCGGGGTTGGAAAGCAGAACTGAGCAATCAGTTGGAGCTCAAGTTCAACAGCAAGTACCAGATGAGCGGTGTAGATGATTAAAAACGAGCATAATATGGCTAAGTACAATTGGTATTTTGCGAACGTGGGTGGAGTGACCCGCGTTCGTATTCAGTCGGCGGAGGACATCCGCCATTTGGGTGAGTTGGACAAGAAGATGTGGACGGTATTGTCCTGTCCGACCACGGGTTTGGAGATCAGCTCGGATTCGCTAAGTCTGATGGATCTCGACGGTGACGGTAAGCTGCGTGTCAAAGAGGTGATCGCTACGGCGGAGTACCTATGCGGCGCACTCAAAGATCCCGAGACCTTGTTCGAGCAGAAAGATGAGCTCGAAGTGGGGAACATCACCGAAGAGGCGATCAAGACCGTTGCTGAGAAATTGGCGAAAGACGGTGTAGTGAGCCTTGGCGATGTGCAGGCAGCTATCGATGGTGTGACGATCGAGGCGAAGCCCGTTCCGGAGGCACCTTTGGCAGCCGATGTGATCGCGGCTTACAAGGAGAAACAGGCGGAATATGCGGCTTATTTCGAGCAGGAGAAATTGCAGAAACTGGGTTTGGCTGTTATCGCCGAAGAGACTCCGAAGCCCGGCATGAAGGAGAAAGATTTCTTGGAGATGGGCAAGCAGATCGCTGATTATGAGGCAGCTAAGGCAGAAGCAGAGAAAGCTAACGCTGATGCATTGGAGGCTGCGAAAGCAGAGTTCATGCCGCTGCGTAAGTTGCTGTTGTTACACCGCGATTTCTACCGTTTGCTGCGTAACTTCGTGACCTTGGAGGACTTCTATGACAATGACAAGAAGACCGTTGCTTCGTTTGAGGCAGGTACACTTATTATAGATCAGCGCGCGTGTCGCCTGTGTATGCGCGTACAAGACCCTGCGAAACATGATGCGCAAGCTCCGCTGTCCGGCATGTATCTACTGTACTGCAACTGTGAGAGCAAGAAACTGGGCAAGTCGATGCAGATTGTTGCGGCTGTGACGCAAGGCGAGGTGAACAACCTCAGCATCGGTAAGAACGCTATTTTCTATGACAACGACGGTAACGACTACGATGCTACGGTGACGAAGATCATCGACAACCCGATCTCTATCCGTCAGGCGTTCTGGACTCCGTATCGTAAGTTCGGCAACTGGATTCAGGAGAAGATCAATAAGTCTGCGGCAGAGAAAGACGCGAAAGCGTTTGGCGATCTGACCGCTAAAGCCGATGCAGCAGCTGATCCGAACGCAGAGAAGAAACCTGCATTCGACATCGCTAAGTTCGCCGGTATCTTCGCTGCTATCGGTATGGCTTTAGGTATGATCGGCTCGGCGTTGGTGAGCGTAGCACACGGTCTAAAAGGATTTACATGGTGGCAGTATATGATCATCTTTGTATGTATCTTGCTGGTTATCAGCGGTCCGAGTATGATCATGGCTTGGCTTAAGTTGCGTCGTCGTAACTTAGCTCCGGTGCTCAATGCGAACGGCTGGGCAGTCAACTCCGATGCGATCATCTCCGTCATCTTCGGTCGTACGCTGACCGAGCAGGTAGCGTTCCCGATCGTAAAAGTGAAGAGACATCATCTGACGCCTTGGGTGATTGTGATGCTGTATTTCAGCCTTGTGGCTATTTTAGGTCTGGGCGGTTACGGCATCTATCGTTATATGAATCGTGAGAAGGTAAACAAAGCAGAAGTAGAGGCTGTCCTTGAACCGGAAAAGCCCATAGTGGAAGAAGTGGAGTCTGTTGAGCCTGTTGCGACCGTAGCAGAGGAGGGCGCAGAATGAGAAAGGCTCTATTGACGGTCGGCTGCTGGCTGTTAGCCATCGGTTTTGCTTTTGCGCAGGATGTGCCTGCGGTAACGAATACTCCCTTGGACAGCACAGCCGTTGACAGCGAAGGCGATGAGTTGGAAGAACTGGACGATCTGGATGTACGTGCGTCCCAATTACCGGAATGTCTGGCAGGTCTCTTTTCGCATGACACGCTGATCTTAGGCTGCGAGTTAGACCTTCTGCCGCAGAAGATCGTCGTGCGTACCAAAGACGGAGATGTGGTCTATAAGATTGCTCCGCAGTTCATGCTGGACACCATGCTTATCAACCATCACCCTGCGGACAGTATCTATCGTTTCATCTGGACGGACGAGCGTGTGAACCCGTATGGCACGATGTTCGACAGCATCAAGGACGATGTGCATATTCCGATGGCAGGTTTCCGTCTGCCGGCTCCGGGTTACGTAACCAGCCCGTACGGATGGCGTCGTAACCGAATGCACAAAGGAACCGACATCAAAGTGCAAGTGGGCGATTCGATCCGCTGTGCTTGGGACGGTCAGGTGCGTATCGTGGGCTGGGACCCGAGAGGTTATGGTTATTTCGTAGTGGTGCGTCACCACAACGGTTTGGAGACCGTCTATGGTCACCTCAGCCGTCCGTTAGTGGATGAATATGAGCCGGTTAAGGCAGGTTATGTCTTGGGTCTGGGCGGTAACACAGGTCGTTCGACCGGTAGCCATCTGCACTTCGAGCTGCGATACTTAGGCGAAGCCATCAACCCCGAGCAGGTCATCAACTTCGCATCGGGTGAGCTGCGCAACAAAGACGAGCACCTCATCGGCATCAAGGCGATGAAGCAAGCTCGTGCGGCAGCTGCGGCGATGAAGTACCATAAGGTCAGAAGCGGCGACACCCTCTCCGGTATTGCCAAGAAATACGGCACATCCGTCAAAGCGCTCTGTCGTCTGAACGGTATCAAGGAGACCAAAGTGCTCCAGATCGGACAGAAACTGAGAGTGAGGTAAAAAGCCTAACCCCCAACCCCCTTCCCTAAAAGGAAGGGGCATTTTTATTCATGGTGGTATGGTTCGTTACGGAGAATGGTCATAGCACGGTAGATCTGTTCGATTGCCATGAGCCGAATCATCTGGTGGGAGAAAGTCATTTGACTGAGAGACAGTTTGCCGTTTGCACGGGAATAGACAGCCGGACTGAAACCAAAAGCACCGCCGATGACGAGAGCGAGGTCTTTGCCGGAAGACATCTTCTTTTGCAGATAATCAGCAAAGTCCATAGACCGGAACTCACGTCCGTGTTCGTCCAATAGAATGACGTCCATCGAAGGCGTGAGACGCGCCAAAAGGGCTTCGCCTTCCGCCGTCTTCAGCTGCTCTTGGCTGAGCGATTTGGCATTCTTGACATCCGGTATCACTACTAACTCAAACGGCACATAGTGTTTGAGCCGTTGACGGTATTCGTCGATGAGGGATTGGAGACGAGCGTCACTCGTTGATCCAATCATAAATAAATGAATCTTCATCTGTGTAATAGGCTTCGTAGTCCTCGCCTGTCCAATGGTATTTATAGATGACGTTATATCCCATGAAAACAAGGGCGCAAAGTAAGAAAAATATACAAAATATCTTTTTCACGCTGCAAAAGTACAAAAAAATTTGCATATGTGCAAAAAAAAGAGTAATTTTGCAGCATAAATTTTACAGATTATGGAAAAACAAGAACTTCGTAAGCTTATTGCTATCTGGTTTGAAGAGGACATCCGTGATGGTGATCACACCTCGCTTAGTTGTATTCCTCCGACCCAAATGGGTTGCCAGCAGTTGATCATCAAAGATACAGGCGTGTTAGCCGGTGTTGAGGTAGCGAAAGAGATCATCGCCTATTTCGATCCGGAGTGCCGTGTGGAGCAGTTCCTGCATGACGGCGATCATGTGAAGCCCGGAGACGTGGCTTTCAAGGTCTATGGTAAAGAGCTGAGTCTCCTGCAAATCGAGCGTACGATGCTCAATATCATGCAACGTATGTCCGGCGTAGCGACCACAGCGCATAAGTATCAATCCCTCATTGAGGACACCGGCTGCCACGTGCTCGACACCCGTAAGACGACGCCGGGTCTGCGCTATTTGGAGAAAGAGGCTGTAGTACTCGGAGGCGGTATGAACCACCGAATTGGTCTCTTCGACATGATCCTGCTCAAGGACAACCATGTGGATTTCGCAGGAGGCATCACGAACGCGCTTACGCGTGCACGCGATTATTGTAAGGAAAAGGGTAAAGCCCTCAAGATCGAGATCGAGGTGCGTAATTTCGATGAGATCAACGAAGCTCTTTCGACCAATATCCCCGACCGCATCATGCTTGATAACTTCACGCCGGAGAAGACACGCGAAGCCGTCCTTCTCATCCGTCAATGGGAGAAAACGGCAGGTCGTCATATGGAGATCGAGTCATCCGGCGGCATCACCATCGACACCATCCGCAGCTACGCTGTGACGGGTGTGGATTTCGTTTCCGTCGGTGCGCTGACCCATAGTTACAAGAGCCTTGACATGAGCTTCAAGGCGGTGAAATAAAGTTGAAAGTTGAAAGTTGAAAGTTGAAAGAAAAGAAATAGTCGGACTATCGAAGTCCGACTATTTTGTGTAACTGGACACTCAGGCGCCAGAAGGGATGAGAGAGGATGTACCGGACGGTGTCATCGAGATTATCGTTGCGGTCATCTTCGCCGGAATCGATGTTCTCGATGAGCCAAGCTCCCGTAAAACGAAGCGGTTGAAGCAACCAGTGTTCTGCCTCTATCTGTTCGCGCCAAACCTCCGGATCATACGTGCCCGTGAAGACCACTTTGACCTCGTTCGCCTTGCGCAGAGCCAGCTTCGTACCCTCTTTGGGCGAACAAGTAACCCAATTGATGCCTTCCGGAAGCGGACGTGTGCCGTTGGTCTCTATACCAATATAGAAACCTGCCTCGTGCAGGGCGTCGATGAGCGGTTTGTCCACCTGCAGGGACGGCTCGCCTCCTGTCAGCACGCACATCTTATGCCGCTCATTGGGAATGTCGTACAGTTCCACCACTTCCGCTACGATCTCCTCCGCCGTCATCTCATTGTAGTCCGTAAAATCGGTATCACACCAAGGACAGCGAAGGTTACATCCGCTGAATCGCACAAACACAGCAGGGATGCCGCTATGTGCTCCTTCCCCCTGAAGCGTATAAAATATTTCGTTAACGCGATAACTCAAATCTTCAAATCTTCAAATCATTCAATCGCGCTCATAGATGGCGGTGTTGCCTTCGGATTCTTGGACGGAGACTTTGTAGCAGTTCTCCACATGGTCGCAGATCCATTTGGCGATGTTCTCCGCCGACGGATTGACGTCGAGCACTTCGTTGATATACTTATGGTCAAAAGTGTCCTTGACCACTTTCTTGATATGCGTAAAATCGGTGACCATACCATCTTGGTTCAGCTCTTTAGCTTTGCAATACACGACGATGATCCAGTTATGACCATGCAGGTTCTCGCATTTGCTCTCATACGAAAGCATCAGATTATGCGCCGCTGAAATCTCTATCCTCTTCTCTACGTAGTACATGTTTAATTCTTAATTCATAATTTTTAATTCTCATAGACTGTTGTGTCCTCAATCCCGGCTTGCGCTAAAGCTTCTTTGCGTTCGCGGCATGTTCCGCAGACTCCGCAATGATGCTCGCCGCCTTTGTAGCAACTCCAAGTCTCCGAGTAGTCGATATGCAGGTCTTTGCCTTTGGATGCAATCTCAGCCTTGGTCAGATGGGTATAAGGAGTGAGCAACTGAACGCCGTTCCATGTGCCGAAATGGATGGCGTTGTTCATCGCCTCCACGAACTCCGGACGACAATCCGGATAGATCGTATGGTCTCCGGCATGGTTTGCCAAGAGGACATATTGCAGTTTGTTGTTCTCCGCTATACCTGCTGCGATGGACAGCATGATACCGTTACGGAACGGCACAACGGTCGATTTCATGTTCGCCTCATCGTAGTTACCCTCGGGAATAGCGTCGGCTCCTTCGAGCAGTGAGGACTTGAAGAACTGTTTGATGAACGGCAAACGAATGATCCTATGGGGAATACCCAAACGCTCACAATGCAGTTTAGCAAACTCCAACTCTCGGTCGTTATGGTTGCTTCCATAGTGAAACGAAAGCGCCATACCGATTCGGTATTGGTATTCGTACAAAAGTGTGGTGGAGTCTAACCCACCGGACAAAACAATTATTGAGTCTTTCACGATGAATAATGAATAATTAACAATGAATAATTAATATCTCAATTCCTATTGGTTGCGGCTTTGAACTGTTCAAAAAGTCTCTGCTTTTTGAGTTCCTGATGAGCATCATCGGCGTAATTAGCAAAGGGATAGATGCTGATTCCGCCGCGAGGCATGAAATAGCCTGTTACCTCAAGGTACTTCGGATCCATCAACTTGACCAGATCTTTCATGATGATGTTCACGCAATCTTCATGAAAATCCCCATGGTTGCGGAAGGAAAAGAGGTAGAGTTTGAGACTTTTGCTCTCCACCATCTTCTCACGCGGGATATATGAGATATAAATATGTCCGAAATCCGGCTGTCCTGTTTTGGGGCAAAGCGTGGTGAACTCCGGGCAGTTGAAGGTAACGAGATACTCGTTTTCTGGGTGTTTGTTCGGGAAGGTCTCCAACACGTCTGGGTTGTAATTATCGCTATACTGCACGTGTTGATTCCCAAGGAGGGTAACCCCCTGTAATTCATTTTCTGTTCGCATATTGTTTTCAGTTTTATTATCTACGAGAGTGGAAAAACAGTAGCACTCTTTCAAATCGACTGCAAAGGTACTACAAAAATGGGACATATGCAAATAAAAACGACAAAAAAACGTAAATTATTGACGATTTTACGATGAACACTTTTCCGAGGTAGATTGATAGGGGGAGAGAAAGTCGTTGGTTATTTTGCCAATTCGGCTACGATGTTTGCCTCGAAGTCCTTCGGCTCTGCCACCGGTGCAAAGCGCTGGATGGTCTTGCCGTCCTTCGATACAAGGAACTTGGTGAAGTTCCAAAGAATATCGTTCTCTTTCTTGTACGTCTTGCTGATACCTTTGAGCATGAGGTGCGTCGCTTTGGCTTTGACGCCTTTGTACTCCTCTGTCGGAGCTTGTGTCTTGAGGTACTCAAAGACCGGATTAGCGTTCTCACCGTTGACATCACTCTTCGCCATCAGCGGGAAAGTCACACCGTGGTTGAGACGGCAGAACTCCTCGATCTGCTCATCGCTGCCCGGCTCTTGGTTAGCGAACTGATCGCAAGGGAAGCCGAGGATGACGAATCCTTGGTCTTTGTATTTCTTATATAGTGCCTCCAGACCGTCGTACTGCGGCGTGAAACCGCATTTCGAAGCGGTATTAACGATGAGGAGCACTTGACCTTTGTAGTCTGCAAAATCTACTTCTTTGCCTCTGTTATTGAGGACTTTGAAATCATAAATGGTTGCCATATTACTATTGTTTTTGGGTTTACATAAATTTTCTATTGTTCGTAGTTTTCATTGATTAACCACCAATACGTTCTTGGCTTGCAAACGTACGGAGAGCCATTCGCGTATTCGTTCCTTATCATCTTTCTTGATGGAATGTTTAGAATCGAGCACCAAGACGATCTGATTCTCATTGCGAGCTAACGTAACGTTCTCTATCTGAGGCCACTGCGCTTTGAGTTCGGCAGAGATCTGCTCCGCAGGCAGTTGTTGGGATGCCAAACGTTGAATACGGGCATTGAGCACGCGGATAGAGTCATCGCGTAGCTTCAACTGCTGCTCGTTGGTCGCTAACCAATCCCGCATGATCTCCGTCTCGTTGAGACGTCTTACTTCGATAGTGGCGTCTTCAAGAATATGGATCTGTGTATGCGAGATACCATATTTCTCCGCTTCGGTATAGAGCAACGCGCGGTTATCATTCGTCAGACTCTCACCGGCGAGACGCAGCGTCAGCCCGTACGGTCTAGACGTTACATCGGTGTTGTAGTCATAGATGTACGTACCTCCGATGGATTTATTCTCCTTTACGAAATGCCGCGCAGCATTGGCAAAACGGTTCTCCAAAACGATCGAATAAGCACTAAAGAAACTGGGTACGAGCACTACTAAGATCAGCAAGCCGTACGTGATCAGACTCTTGTACGATTTCTTCTCTATCTTGGACGGGAAATGCAGATACTTGACAACAAGGTACGTCGCTAAAGCGATGAAGATACAGTTGATGAAAAAGAGATAGAGCGCACCTCCTGCAAAATGCCAATTCCAGTTAGCGATACCATAACCGACCGTACACAAAGGCGGCATAAGCGCAGTAGCAATCGCTACACCCGAAAGCACCGTTCCTTTCTCCTTACGCGATAGTTCCAATATACCAGCTATACCGCCGAAGAAAGCGATGAAGACATCATACACCGAAGGATTAGTACGCGCCATCAACTCCGTCGGGTTATCCATCTCCAAAGGCGTCACCATGAAATAGAGCGTCGAGGCAATCAGACTGACTACGAACATGATACCCAGATGGCGCAATGACTTGATGATCAGCTGCGCATCGTTGGTTCCCAAACCCAAACCGAAACCGATGATCGGACTCATTAATGGTGAGATCAACATCGCACCGATGATTACCGGAATAGAGTTCACGTTCAATCCCACCGAAGCAATCACAATCGCTACGAACAAAATGTAGATGTTCGGTCCGCGGAACGGGATATTCTTACGGATATTCTCATCCGCTGCCTGCACATCTATGTAATTGGTCAAACTAAGTTGTTTGCGAAGAAAATGCTCTGCACGGTTCTTAAACTGCGAGTACGTCATAAGATTATATTTTAAATTGTTGACTCATGAGTAAGTCTTTTCATTCCATCGATAGATAGTTTTTAGGGAGATTCCTTCCAACTATCGGATAAAATGCATCGGTTTCCATTCCTCGCGTTGAGGAGTTTGTGGTGCGTTCTCGCCTCTCAGACCACGGATCATCCAAGCGAGGTTGTGCGCCAAGGTACGCATGGTCTGCATGCCTTCGGTGTCCTGCGAAGCCTGTCCTTCTTCACGACCATAAGCGATGTTCCAATACTGCGAAGTAGCCAGCGGCATATTCATCATCTGAAGCGGCATCTGGAGTGCCTCGAAAGCCGCCGTAGCACCACCTCTTCGGCAGATCGTCACAGCCGCAGCAGGTTTGTTCTGAAGGTTCGCGCCGTTGGAGAAGAACGCACGTTGCATGATAGCGAGGAGTGCTCCGTTGGGCTGACCGTAATAGACAGGTGAGCCAAAAACGAAACCGTCCGCCTCTGCGAACTTGGCAGAGATAGTGTTGCACACATCGTCGTCAAAAACACAACGACCGTTCGCTTTTGCCTTGCATGTACCGCAAGCTATACAGCCACGAATAGGTTTGTTGCCGATCCAAACGATCTCTGTTTCGAGACCTTCGGACTGAAGCGTCTTGGCAATCTCGCTAAGCGCAGTAAAGGTGTTGCCGTTCTTTCGCGGCGAACCATTGATCAATAATACCCTCATTATAAATTAAAAATTAAAAATTCAATATTTCGGGTGCAAAGGTACAACAAAAATCCCACATACGCAAATGTATGCAGGATTTTTTTGTTATTTTAGATATTTCTCACAGATTTTTCTCAAAGAACTCAGCCAACTTGTCCCAAGGAATGAGGTTCTTGGGTTCGCCTTGACCTGCCGGTTCGGTATAGCCGCCGTCATAGAGGTCGCAATGAGATGCATCGGGGATGATGAGGAGTTCTTTGTTCTCAGGACACGGATTCGGAGCTACCACGGTCTTGTAGCCGTCCGCCTTACCTTCCACCATATAATGGTACGCCGCTTCGCCGAAATAACGGCTGTGCGCGTCCGCTCCGTGCATGATCAGAACAGCAGAACGGATTTCATTGATATAATACAGGAAACGGCTGTTGGCATATGCCTGCGTGCCGATGACACGCCAACCGTCATTCGAGTTACCGCTGCGCGCATGGTAGCCACGCGGAGTCTTGTAGTAGTCGTAGTAGTCATGCACGAAACGCGGAGCCTGCGGAGGAACGGTGTCTAACACGCCTCCTGCCATGGCTTGCGGGTCAGTGAGACGCTGTTGGGACAAGTTCTCACGATTGCGATGACGCCACTGCTCATTGTCGAAAGCATCGTTGTAGTCGTTGCCGGAGACACGCGTCATGTCGTACATTGTGGAAGCTACCGTCGCCTTGATACGCGTATCCGCCGCTGCCGCATTGAGGGCAATACCACCCCACCCGCATATTCCGATGATACCGATGCGGTTTGCGTCCACTTCGGGCAGTTTGGAAAGGAAATCTACTGCCGCCATGAAATCCTCGGTATTGATATCCGGCGAAGCTGTCCGACGCGGTTCACCCGAACTCTCGCCTGTGAAAGAAGGATCAAAAGCCAATGCAACAAATCCGCGTTCCGCCATCTTCATGGCATACAGACCCGAACTCTGCTCTTTCGTTGCACCGAAAGGACCCGACACCGCTAAAGCGGCGTATTTGTGATTTGACATTTGAGATTTGTCATTTGCCTTCGGCGTGTAGAGATCGCCAACTAACGTGAAGCCGTATTGGGTCTGGAAGGATACCTTTTTGTGGTTTACTTTCTCACTTAGCGGGAAAACTTTGTCCCATGTGTCATTTACGCATTTACTCATTTTCTCATTTGAATTTGTGCAAGCAGCAAAAGTAATTACCGCAAGCATAAGGGTTAATAACTTTCTCATTATTGTAAAGAATTATATTGTGTATCGCTAACGGGTTCGAGCCATTCGTTTGTGGCGCCCGGTTGCTCTTGAGTGTGGATCGCCAAGTGCTGCATCCACGAATCCGCCGCGGCTCCATGCCAGTGTTTGACGCCTTCAGGAATAGCAATCACGGTTCCCAGAGTAAGCGGAACAGCGGGTTTGTTCCACTCCTGATACCAACCCTTGCCGCTCACGCAGATCAGCACTTGTACCGCTCCGTGGTGAACATGCCAGTTGTTGCGGCAACGCGGTTCGAACGTCACATTCGCTACACCTCCGAAATACGGTTGCAGATAACTCTGTCCCATGAAATACTGGGCATAAGCGGAGTTGGGCGAGCCCACAGACCACTTCGTAGTTGGACCGCTTGCGCTGTTAGATAACTCATCATAAGCTTTCGTCAAGCGTCCTGCTTCGTTCAGAAGACCATTCGCCGCGAGAGCCACCACAATACCTTGTAACTGCTCTTCACTCACACCCATATTGCGTGCGCCGGAGATGTGTGCTTTGAGTTGCGGCTCCACGCCTTCAAGACCGCTCAACGCCGAAACGGTCACCAACTCACGGTCGGCATATGTCAAGTTATCGCGGGCAAAAATATCTCCGAACAAATGCACCTTCAGGTAATAATCCGTAGCCGGCGCAAACTCATACTCGAAAGCCTTTCCCACCAACTGCGTCTGCACGCGCGTACCTTCTTTGAGAGCATCGTATTCCTTGCTGAGCGGACTTGCGTCCTCGCCCATAATAACCTTCACGCCTTTCGCTTGTCTATCACCAATAACGCGTTGTAACACACCCAACGCATTCAGGCTTCTCGGAAAACCCGTATAAGCATACAACTGCGAGAATGCTTCCTTGATCTGACTAACCGTCAACTCCGCCTCAAACCCATTATGAATAGCCGACTCCAATGCCTTCAAATCGCCCTTAGCCTCATCGCAAGCGATGACACTCATCCACGCCGCCTGCTCAGCCGAAAAACTGAGCTCCATTTTGTCATTCTCGCATTTACTCATTTTGTCATTTGAATTTGTGCAAGCAGCAAAAGTCATTACCGCCAGCAAAAAAGTAAATAGTTTTTTACATTTACTCATTTTCATATTGTATCATTTGAAAATTTGCTGCAAAGGTACTACATTTTCTTGATATACACAAACACAAATTCGCTAAATATCTACCATTTTTGCAGAAACGTATAAAGACGTACAAAAAATTCTCAAAGTAACTAGAGAAAATTCTCAAAGTACCATGAATTTTCACTCAAAAGTATAGAGAATTTTACTCAAATCTAATGTAATATTTACTCAAATTACCCTTCGAATGCTTTGATTAAGTTATGTTTTTCAATATACGCTTTTTAAGATTTTGAGCATATAAGAGTAAAGTAAGACTAATATAAGACTTTAATAAGAGTTATGTAAGACTTTTAACCTGTTCAAAATCGTCCATTTCCCGTCTAGAAAATGTACGATTATTAAGATTAGGACATTCCACACCATCCCTCTAACCTCCGCGTAACATCAGCGCACGGTCCGCTACTTGAACCGATGTTTGACCGAGGTTGAAAGGTTCCTGTAATTAAGATTCATCTATATCTCTTTTCGAGCGATGATTTTTATTTAATGCATAAAAAAGCCCGAGGAATTAGCTCGGGCGTGAATGTTATGCCATTAGATAATTAAATTATCCACAGTGCGCATCAGACAAGCGGAAATAGTATGCTGAATCTGCCTGAACGTTAAAACAGGCATATACAGATACTCCGTCCATTCTAACAGTAATAGATTTAGTTCCTACTAACCTATCTGTACTTGCGTCATAGCATTTTACAACCACACTAATTGTATTACTTGCTGCATTATTTCCTCTATCGCCAGAAAAATACAATTGAGTGCAAACCTGTCCATTACTACCAGATTGAGCATTCTCATAAGACAAAACAACATTTCCATCAACAGGATTTCTTGTTGAACGGACCTGACAACTTCCTCCATCTGCAAGTGCAAAAGTTGTGGATAACACAACGGCAGCAAATAGTGATATTAACTTTTTCATAGATTCTTTTGCTCACTTATATCCCATCGAGCATCGGGTCTAAGATTAAAATTAAGTAACCCTGTTCTTTTGGCTTCGCAGGTCTTGCCCCGTTTGGAGAGTGGCGGTTCTCTATTAGAGCCGTCTGCGCTTTATAAATAGGGAAACAAAAGAAAAATGGGCGTCCCTATCCCCTTCGAGGCTGTAGGAAATGCCCATTAAGTCGATAAGTCACGCCCATATACACTATGGACGCTTGCTGACTTATTTATTGACTTAATTCAAAACTTCCTACATTCCGAAGGGTCAAATAAATCGCAAACGCGAAATTTAATATGTCTCGAAAAGAGATTTCTCTCAATTCGGTTGCAAAATTACTACATTTTTTTGATATATGCAAATATTTTGCAGATTTTTTTAAAAATTGCTATTAGCGCAACGCTTTGCGCTTGTCTTTCTCCATCTTTTACGTCTCGGAGAGGGGACGATTATTGTGTCACTTTTTTCGGGACGCGATTACTTGCATAAAGTAATCCGCCATTTCTTCTGCCGAGACATTATATTTCGGCTGCATAATGTCAAAATCCTGAGGCTTGGGATACAATGCAGGAGTTATCAATGCCGACAAAATCGCCTTCGAATGAACCTGATGCCGGGTGAATTTCAAAGCATAATCCAAGCCTTCCTCAAAAGATAAACCTGCTTGCAGCAACGAATAAATATCATAATAATCACGATAAAGACTCCTGACCGTAATCGTGAAAAGTTTCATCCCCAAAGCATCTTGTGCGTCGACTGTTTTGAGATTGTTGTAAGTAAAACCGGTATGCAAGGCAGGAACTCGGTTTTTAGGTTCAAAGAACGATAACTTCACGTGGTCGCCAACATAGTACTGGATATGTTGAGGACCTAATATCTCACGCTTGCATTCCGGAAAAACAGAGACCAATTCATTATTGATATTAGAAACATCCAAATGTCGAATGTCACCCCTGTAGTTCAAGAGTTCAAAGTCCAAGTCTTCGCTCTGACGATGTTGCAAGAGCAAAGAAATCCCTGTTCCTCCACAGAGGTACAAGTCTTTGATGCAATTCAAACGGGAAACCTGTTCGAACACGTCCGCTGTATTTTCACGAAGTCCGTTATGCCACATATTTAGAGGTATATTTCTTGGGTGATTTAATATGGAAGAAGAGTGCCGCTAAGAGCAAATTGAGAGTCCCGTAGTAATCGGGGTAAGGCAACATGCGTCGCTGCCAAACAGACTTGATTTGCCGATACGGGAAAGCCGCAAAAAGCATAGGCATGTCTTCAAACTCAAGATGTGCCAAACCATTCAAAATCAGCTCCTCGTCAGGAAGCATAGCTTCATCTCCTGCAGCCTTATATGACCACAAGTAGCCACTATCATACAACTGCTTCGAGAGCGATTGTTTTTTAGCCATATGATTCCTTTGAACGGACATCTTTGCAAATCTGGTTGCAAAGGTACAACTTTTTTCTGACATATACAAAAAAATCTGCACTTTGGATGCAGATTTCAATGAATTTTTACAGTTTTGCTACCAGATCTACGATTTTCTGTTTTGTAGCATCGGTTTTCTGCTCGTCGATCTTGGCAGTTACAACGCCCATATTTTCGGCATGCCAGTAGTTACAGATGTCACGGAACTCAGCCGTTGCGCCATCATAGACACCCGGCGAATAAGACGAACAGAGCAATGCCATCTTCTTTACCTTAGCCGGCGCATTGACGCAGTACATTCGTTGAATAGGCGCCTGAATCTGCGCGCAGAGCGTGAAATAATAGATCGGAGCAGCCAAAACCAGCGCTTCCGCCTCTGCCATCAGCGGATAGAGTTCCTGCATGTCGTCTTTCTGGATGCACGCTCCGTTGCCTTTTCCGTGGCAGTACTCGCACGCCAGACAGCCTGCGATATGTTTGTGCGACACATTGACGAGCGTCACGTTATGACCTGCAGCCTCGGCTGCGTTCTTGTACTCCTCCGCCATCCAAGCGGTGTTACCCTTCGCTCTCGGCGAAGCCTGAAGAATTAATACGTTCATAATGTATTCTGTTTAATGTTAATATTTCTTGAAAATCAGCGGCATAGCTTCCGGCGCAAGAGGTTCGGTGGCTACGAGTTGCAGCGACTTGACCATGTGCAGCGTGCCTTGTTTGTACTCGAGGAAATGTGGAGTCTGCAAATGTGCCTGATACGCCTCTTCGTCGCGGTAAATCTCCACAATGCGGATCGTGTTCGGCGCGTCTTTTACCTGCATCGGGAAGATACAAATCACGCCCGGCTCCACCTCCACGGACTTGGTTCCCACATTATGTGCCGCCGCGAGATACTCCTCCAAATAGCCGTCATTGACTTCAATCTCCGCAATTCGAACCAACATCACATTTTCACATTTACTCATTTCCGCATTGGGTTTTGTGCAACCGACAAGGAACAAACTTGCCAGCAGCAGACATTGCACGATACGCATATAAACAACCTGCATAACGGACAATTATTTGTAAGTCACGGTTTCGGAAAGCGGCTTGCGGCTGAAATGGTGGTCAGATGGTTTCACGCCTTCGGCAGCATAACCACACGGCATAAGGAAGGACGGCTTATGGTTAGCCGGCAGGTCGAACGCGGAAGCTACTTCTGCGGGCTCGAACCACTTCACCCAACAAGTTCCCAAACCCAATTCGGTTGCCTCAAGCATCATATGCGTACCCACGATTGAGCAATCCATGTTACCCGAACTCTCGCCGTCTTTGGTCCATGCCAAATCGGTGTCGTAGCAAACGAGGAACACTACAGGCGCATGGTACGCACAGTGGGTCAACTCATTAATTTTCGAAATTGCCTCAGGACTTTGCAGCACATAGATATGTTGCGGCTGCACGTTCTTTGCTGTCGGAGCGAGACGACCGGCTTCAAGGATCGAGTCGATTTTTTCCTGCTCAACAGGCTTCTGGTCGTACTCACGTACCGCAAAACGAGCACGTGCCAAATCCATGAAACCATTTTCGTCTGTAGTCATTTTTTCATTTTTCGGAGCGCAGGCAGCAAGCATCACCACTGCACATGCAAAGAGGAAGAATTTTTTCATAAATTTGTTCTTTTGAATTCACGCTGCAAAATTACTACTTTTTTTTGATATACACAAACCTAAATCCCCAAAAATTCTACCATTTTTGCAGAAACTCCCGCAAGAACACACTTTCTCGCATGATTTCCGCAAATAAATTTGTATATATCAGAAAAAAGTAGTAACTTTGCAACCGAATTTGCAAAGATGATAGAACATTAATGAGTAGTCTCATTCATATTGACGAAGAATATCGGCTGTGGATACAGTCGTTAAGCAAACGGTTCCGCCAGAGCCAAATTAAAGCTGCGGTGCACATTAACCAAGACACATTGCGCTTTTATTGGGAACTCGGCAAAGAGATTGTGGAACTGCATTCCGAACAACGATGGGGAAGTAAATTCTTCGCCAATTTGAGTCGTGACCTCAAGGATGCTAATCCCGACGCAGGATGTTTCTCTCAGACAAACCTGCTCTATATGAAGAATTTCTATCTTCTGTATAGCCCTGTTTTGCAAATCACTCCCCAGTCTGGGGAGCAAATGGCAATCACTCCCCAAGTTGGGGAGCAAATATTCTCGGTTCCTTGGGGACACCACAAACTGCTGATTGATAAGTGCAAAGGTCAACCGGACAAAGCAATCTTCTATGTGCAGCAAACGATTGCTAACGGTTGGAGTAGAGATATGTTACTCAATATTTATTCTACGGATTTATATGAGCGGCATAGCAAAGCTATTACCAACTTCACCAAGACCTTACCGGATGAGCAGAGCGATTTAGCGAGAGACATTACACGCGATCCATATAGCTTTACTTTTACGGGACTTCGTGAACCTTTTAATGAGCGTAAACTCAAAGATGCGTTAATCGCCAATATCGAGAAGTTCTTGATAGAATTAGGAACCGGTTTCGCGTATATGGGAAGAGAAGTGCGGCTGCAAATAGGCGAAACGGAACAGTTCCTTGATATGCTTTTCTATAATACACAGCTGCATTGCTATGTCGTTGTGGAAGTAAAAACAACCGATTTCGAAGCTGCCCATATCGGTCAGTTGGGAGCATATGTAGTCGCAGTGGATCATATTTTGAAAACGGAGTCCGATAACAAAACAATCGGTCTGTTGATTTGTAAAACAAAAGATAATATCTTTGCGCAATATGCGTTAGAGGCAACTAATCAGCCGCTCGGTATTTCCGAATATGAGTTGCAGAAACTCTATCCGACTCAAATAGAGGGAACCATGCCGAGTATTGAAGAAATCGAAAACGAGTTGAACAATAAAAAATAAAACATCGTCCCTCTCCGAGACGTAAATATATAAATAATGTATCGGCCAATCTTGACCGAATAAAAAACGAAATATTGAAACAAACAAAAATCTGCCTATGAAACAAAACAACTAAAAGGCATCATACATAAAATTATAGCGTTTTAGCTCAAATACTTGGGTCTGTAAAAAGCTGGACACTTATTATAGACTTATGATATACCAAGGAACAAGCCGAAATGCTCACGTTGAAGCGTGGGCTTTGTTCATGTAGATTTGGTATATCAAGGTAGTCCAGCAAATCCTTCAGACCCAAATTGAAGCACTCAGCTCCACGCTCTTTTTATGTGCCTCACTCATCCTAAAGCGAGCTAACGGAGTATTCGAAAAGCCGTTAAGTGAGTAGAAGTAATCTTAAACTAATTGAATATATGTTTAAAAGAAGTTTTCTTATTGCTGCAATGTTGTGCCTTTTCATGCAGTTGGGTATTTGCGGCAATAACCCAATGTACGGTCCCGCTAAAATCGTTTTAGGTGACAAATATGAAACTATTGCGTCTAAATACGACCAGATTTATAATTTTAATGAGGGCTATGCAGTCGTACAAAAGAACGACCTTTCGGGTCTCATTGACATCAAAGGCGAAGAACGTATTGCAACCAAATATTACGCTTTAGGATTTTATAGTGATGGCTTGATTGCAGTAAAGGAGAATAAAGGTGATAAGACAGGCTTTATCAATCTAAAAGAGAAGATGGTCATTTCGCCACAATTTGAATTCACCATGAATTTCCATAAAGGAGTATGTATTGCTTCTGTTAATTCTGATAGTGCTATCGCCATCAATAAAAAAGGCAAATTTCTTTGGGCTTTTCCACAAGGAATAAAGCCCTACGGAGATTTTTCCAACGGTTTGGCAATGGTACGTCAAGGGGACTTATATTCTTATATCTCCACAGAAGGAGAATTGATCAAATATCAGTATAAAGGAGCCTCCCCTTTCTTTTTTAAAACTGGTTACTATGAATTACCGTTTGCCGTTGCTCTTGTTTATAGCGATAGCCACGATTACATGTATCTTATCAATAATCACGGTTATGAACTTTCTAAAGAAGCATATCAGCAGGTAGCTTCCGTGATCAAACACTCCGAGCCCTATATCTTGAGTACATACACCGGAGATGAAACGGATGAAATGATTGAATCTGACATCGCTGAATATGCCAAGAATGCCACGGGAAAAGAAGTCGCTCAACTTGTGTATGACGATATATTCAGCAATACGACTGCCAATTATATTATAACAGATGATTCTGCAACACCTTCTTTGGAACGTAAGCAGAAAATACAGAATACTCTGGAAGGCATTTTAGGAGTGATTGTTATTCTCGCATTCATCGCCATGGTGATTCACATGGTTCTTATTCTCAAACGCGAGAAAGAAAGTAAGTTCTCCCAAATATCCGTACAAGATTCCAAGGCAAAACGCAATGCAGCAGGCTTGCCCGACCAAATGTCTAATGATGAAGCAGTCCGTATAGCCAATAATTTGGACAGTATTTATCAAAGCTGGCCTATTGATAAGGAGAGACCGGAAGACCACTATCCGCAAACCAAACAAGAAGTTCAACGTGGAATGGAAGCTGTTAAACAAGCTATCGATGCTATGCCTACCGATCAGGCGTTAATTGACAAAATAAACGCTTGGGGAGAACAAATGAATGAGCTTAATAAACGTATTTTCACAGGAAACAAGGTATTTATTGTATTGAATGTTCTCGCTTTGGCTCTATTTATGTATTTGGCTATTTCCGATGGAGGAGGCCAAGGCTGGGTATTACCTATAATGTTAATCTTTGTTTTAGGCGGGTATATCTTGTCAGCTTACGAGCCCACTTTCATAGCACTAAAGAAGGAAATGCGCAGAGGCGGACGCGGAAAGAGTTTCCTCGCGATTATTCTTAGAGGCTTGGCTACCAGTATTGCAACGGCAAAAACATACAAGACCATCACTACTTACGAAGACGGACATAAGGAAACATCCACTGACAATTCCGAAACTTGGATTAGTCTTGTTATCGCACTCATTGTGTCGGTAATCTTGGTGATGTTCACGTTCGTATTTGCATTTTATAACTATCTGCGCAATTACGTTCTATACAAATAACCTTTGTGAAGAGAGTGTGTGCTGTTCTGATAAGCACACGCTCTCTCTCTTTTAATCAATAATACACACTATTATGGCAAATTTATTAGATGAAATGAATGGTCCCGTCAATCAAGAAGGACGCGACATAAATGTGATAGAAAAACGCATTCCTGTTACAATCGGATTTGGCTCTGTCATTTTTGAAATAGCATTATGGGTTCTTATTCCAATTGGCGCTGCTGCTTGGTATCTTTTACTGGGACAAACACAAGCAGACGGTTTAAAGTACCTTTTGTGTGGATGTATAGGAGGTGTTCTTCCTGGTGTATTCTTTCTTTTTATGAAGATCTCCGCAAAGAACTATTTCCAACAACTTGAACAACGCATCCAAGCGGAGGCCTCCAATATTGACAATTATCTTGAACAACGCGTGCAAATCTTGCAAAATGTTGTAGGACTCGTCAATAGGGCAGTTGATTTGGACAAGGACGTAATGAAGTCGGTAGCTTCTTTACGGAGTGGTGGCACTATCGTTAATGAGGAAAATCGCAGTTCTGTAGATGCACAGGTAAGCAATGCATTTAGCCGTATTGCCGTACAATTTGAGGCCTATCCCGAATTGCAGGCACATAATGCCATTGCAGACGCAATGCAGCAAAATAATTATCTCCAACGCGAAATTACTGCTGCTCGTACCGTTTATAACAGTCGTGTAACCCAGTGGAATACCGACATTTTTGATTGGCCCACCAAAATGATTGTTGCTGCCAGACAAGGCTACACAACCCGAATCCCATTCTCCGTTTCTGCCGAAGTGAAAGCACAAGCAAGATCTAAATTCTTCTAATACATTCAATTGTTATGATACACGATATTTATGATCCGCTAACTGAATATGACAACACGTTCCGTTCTCGCTTTCGGGAAATAGCAGAACAAACTTTTGATGAGCTGGCGAAAGAAGGACAAGTAGATGTCAACGCAAACCTACTGACTTGCCAAAAGAAAGAACTTGAAGAAGGAATCTTGAAAACGGTCAAAACCCATCTTGCAAGATGGAACTTCCTGTGCTATACGGCGTGGATTGTAGCTGTGATAAGCCTATCGATACTTGCTTTTCGGTTTAGTTCGTGGCCTGTCTGGCTCTCCGTAATTGTAGGAATAATCGCAGTTGCAGTTATTGTCGTAATGATATGGAAGGTGCATCCCAAGATTAAAGCGCTTAAAGGAGACAGTTCTTCTTTGGAAGTAAAAATCGCGAAACTTGAACAAGAGGCCTGGGATCAAATGAAGGCTCTCAACGAGCTTTATGACTGGGATGTCCTCTCGCGAATGATGTGCAAGACAGTTCCAAGACTTGAGTTTGACCCCTATTTCACAGAGCAACGATTGGCAGATTTACAGAATACCTATCATTGGGACAACTCTTTCAGCCAAGAACGATCAGTGGTTTATTCTCATTCAGGATTGATTAACGGGAATCCGTTTGTGATCTGCCGTACAAAAAAAATGAATATGGGAGAGAAGACATATACCGGCTCTCTGACTATTCATTGGACAACCATAGAGCACGATTCTGATGGAAATAGTTATACGAAAGACCATAGCGAAACGCTTAGGGCTGAAGTAACGGCTCCCTATCCGGAATACTATGAAAAAACGCGGGTGTTTTATGGGAATACGGCAGCCCCGGATCTCATCTTCAATCGAAGAAAAGAAGGCTTGGCGGGTAACGAGAAGTCCCTCGCCTATAAATGGACCAGACGGGAATTAAGGAAGAAGTCACAGGACTTGAAAAATTCCGATTATGCGATGATGACGAACGAGGAGTTTGAAGTGCTATTCAATACCAGCGACCGAAACAACAATCAACAATTCGCTCTCCTCTTTACTCCACTTGCACAAGAGAGTATGCTGGCTTTATTGCGCGACGATAAAATAGGCTATGGAGACGATTTCAGTTTTAGCAAGCAAGGAATGATCAACGTCATCATTCCCGATCACCTGCAAGATATCAATATTGACCTCAATCCTTCTCAGTTTATCCATTATGACTACAATAAAGCGAAGGAAAACTTTGTCGCTACAAATGCCAAATATTTTAGAGCTGTCTATTTTGCATTAGCGCCTTTGCTTTGTGTTCCTGCTTATCAGCAAATACGCCCGCAAGAAGCAATCTACGGACGGGATATGCAGAAACATAGTTCTTTCTGGGAGCATGAAGCTTTGGCTAATTTCTGGGGAAAAGATCATTTCAAACATCCAGATTGCGTAACGGATTGCATTTTGAAAACAGATTTATTCTCACATGACGACGATGAGGTGTCGGTAATTGTATATGCTTATGGATATAAGGTGGAAAAACGTACTACATACATTCAAAAGTACGGAGGAGATGGCAAATATCATAATGTACCTGTCGATTGGGACGAATACATTCCTGTAACTGGTTTCGGACAAATGGATATGAAAGAAGATAATAAATTTGAGGAGAACCAAAATACTACGCAAAAACAGCGCCTTCAGCATATCAGGGAATTAACTAATAATTTTGGAGCAGACATCTATCGTAGGCATATCACCTCTAAAGTAACACCTATTCAGCCAGAATAATTAAGATGTAATAATCCATTACCCACTCTCTCCTCGATAACCCGATCTATCGAACCAGCCTGCTTGACTACCAAGCAGGCTATCTTTTTCTTTCTTCTTTTATCCCCGATACTATCGGGCTTTCCGCGAGCGAGATAGATTCTTCTCGCTTATTCAGCATTTACTTTTCCCCCTTGCACATTGTACATTGTTCCATTGTGATTTATGAACAATTGACCGTCGCGGAGAACCTTGGTACTTGGTACTTTGTCACTTTGTACATTCGGGGTGAGGTCTGTGGTTTGTCCACTTTCAAACCGCACGGAGACGTTACCGAAACCGAGAGCGGAAACGAGGCCTGAAGGGTTGTCTATTGCGCCGAGGCGGGTATAGGAATATGAACTGTTGAAAGTCTCGTAGAAAAGGACTACGCAGTTGTTGCCGTAGAGCATCAGATCACCAGCATGGATTGCACCGGGCTGGTATGCGGCGGTGGGAAGAGAGGAACTGAGGTAATGGTATTTCTCATTGCCGTTCAGTTCGTTCATCGTCACGGAAAGGGGCAAAAGGGCAGCAAAAGCTTCGCCTGTTTCGGAGTCTGCGAGCGTGGCAGTAAAGGTCTTTGAACCGATGATGATGTTAATCGGTGTTTGTGCCATAAGGGTCATTGTGCTCATAGCTGCAAAAAGGGTAAAGAATTTTCTCATTTTCATATTTTCACATTTTGAGTGCAAAATTACTGCTTTTGGCGCATATAGAATAACATATATTTGCCAAATATCTACCAAAAACGCAGAAAATGCAGAAAAAGATGATTTTTCGGCTTCCATTTTTGCATATATCGCAAAAAAATTGTACCTTTGCAGCCAAATTGCAGCCGTTATGAAAAAAGTCCTGAATATACGCGAGCCGAATGTGTACGCACGGCATCTGGAGGCGGAAGTAATCCACCCACTGATTAGTGTGGTTCATTTCGATGAACTGGAAAAAGGCGTGCGGACAAGTTTGAACAACTACGGCGTCTATGGGTTGTTTATCCAGCGGGAGTTTCCGCAGAACCTGTCGTACGGCGTGCGACCTGTGCAGGTGAGCAACTGGTCGGTTATAGCTGTTGCGCCGGGACAAATAGGCGGCAAGGAGGATGACGGTCATCCGCTTTTTCTGAACGGCTGGGCTGTGCTTTGGTCGCCGGAGTTGATGAGCAAAACGGATCTCGAAGCACACATCAACGAGTATAATTTCTTCTCGTATTTCTTCACGGACTCGCTGCCTTTGGAGCCGCAGGAATGGAATGCGATAGAGACGCTCATAAGCGGTCTGCGCGAAGAGCTACAAACGCACAAAGACAGCTCGGCGTTGCGGAAGATAGTGGTCGGCTATCTGCGGCTGATATTGGATTATTGTCAGCGAGCTTATTGGCGGCAGAACGCCCGAACGACAGCTACCGAGCCGGATGTGCTCAAACGGTTTCATGCCTTGTTAGACAAGTATTTCTACGAAGGTCAACAGGCCCAAAAAGGTTTGCCGACAGTCGCGTATTGCGCCTCGGAGATGGCATATTCAGCAGGCTATTTCGGAGACTTGGTCAAACAAGCAACGGGCTCGTCTGCCAAGGATTATATTCAGTCTTACATCGTTCGTTTGGCGAAGAACATCCTCATGAGCGGTCGCAGCATCAGCGAGACGGCGTACATGCTCGGTTTCGATTATCCGCATCATTTCACCCGCATGTTCAAAAACAAAACCGGCATCACCCCGGGAGAATACATCTCTCAAGCTCATTCATCTTAATTGACAGTAAAACGACCTATTCATACAAATAAATTTGCATATTTCGCAAAAAAGTTGTACCTTTGCACGCTTTTTTGGAAAGCGCAGACATATGTTTAAAAATTATTCATTCAAAACAGGGATCCGTTTTCGGCAGTTCTGCCACAAGGCTTACGCAGCCTTTTGTTCGATCCACCGTGAGGTGAGCATCGGACACGTGGCAGGATACATGACCGATCTGGAGATGCTCAAGCATGGTAAGAGTGTAGCAGTAGCAGCACTCTGCGGCTTGTTCTTCTCTCCGGTCATGGCGGATGATGGTTCGTCAGGAACTGCGGATTCAGTTCCGTTAGGCAACCAGCCACTTAGTCTTCAGGAGGTGCTGGTTGTGGCTCACAAAGCTGAAGTTCATTCGGAAGCTTACCGTCTGATCACACAGGTGTCGCACGCCGAGATAGAAGCGTTGCCGATACAGACCGTAGCGGATATTTTACAATATCTGCCGGGTGTGGATGTGCGTACACGTGGTGCGAACGGCGCGCAAGCGGACATTAGTATGCGAGGCGGTACGTTCGACCAAGTGCTGATCATGCTCAACGGCGTAAGTCTGAGCGATTTTCACACCGGTCATTACGCGCTCAACCTGCCTATTACGCCGTCTATCATCGAGCGTATCGAAGTGTTGCAAGGCACCTCGGCACATCTGCACGGCGCTTTCTCCGGAGCGATTAATATCGTGACCAAACAAACACCGTCAAACAGCGAAGCACAAACTAATTCAAACAGAGGTGTAAGCTCTCAAACTATTCTCAAACTGACGGCAGGCATGAACGGTTTGGCACATCCGGAGTTAGCCGTTAACCTCTCCCCGTCCCTTCCCTCAAGGGAGGGAGAAAAGCTGCAAATCAACATAGCAGCCGATTATTCGCGTGCGGAAGGCTATTTAGCGCCAAATCCCACGGAGAAAGAGGAGATCGCTTGCCGGAACTCGGATTTTCAATTGGTGAACCTCTATTTCCAAACGCGTTGGAGAGGTCTGGACGTACAAGCCGGTGCCCAATGGAAAGATGCCGGACTTGGTATGGGTTACGGATTTGGCAGTCAAGATCAGTTTGACGCCACGCGTACAGCTTTTGCGTCCGCTAAATACGAGCATCGTTGGGGCAGATGGCGGCTTGAAACACAAGCGGCATACCGTGCTAACTACGACCGATACGAATGGCATCGCGGACATCGGTTGTACGGCAATTTTCACTTTGCGCAGACCGCCTCAGCCTCAGTAGCCGCTCATTATGCTTCGCGCATAGGAACGACCTCTTTTGGTGTTGGCATTCGTAATGAGAATATGCACTCTACCAACCTCGGCGACACCATCAATCCCGATGGACAAGTGCCCAATGTGGAGGATTTTCCGCTGTCTAAAGTGCGTGTGTTGGATCTGGTGCGAGGAGGTAACCGTTTTCATGTGAACTACTTCGCCGAGCAGAGTTTTTATTATGCAGGGTTGTCGGCATCGCTCGGTATCAACGGCACGTATAACACGCAGTTCGGACATCATTTAGGCGGAAGTGCCAACATCGGCTATGCTTTTGACAAAGGCGGCACGCTCTATCTGAATGCGAACCGTTCGCTTCGAATGCCGACGTTTACAGACCTCTATTACAACGCAGGCAACCAACTTGGCAACCGTGATCTCAAGCCCGAAGAAGCATGGCTCCTGTCCTTGGGTTACAAAGGCGAATGGAGGCCTAATCCCGACCCTTCCCTAAAGGGAAGAGAGAAAAAATACGGCGTTCTCTCTTGGTCTGCGGACGCGTACTATCGTTGGGGACGGAACATCATCGATTGGATCTATGTGCCGGAAGATGCCAAGAGACCTTTTCATGCAGCTAACCAACAAAAAGTGAACGCTACCGGTGTCGAGGTTTCGGTGGCTTATAGACTGAATGAATGGTTGCGTTGCGTCTCGGTCGATTATGCGTACACGTATCTGGATATGAACCTCAAAGAGTCGGGTTCGCGGTACTTGGACTACCTGAGTCATAAACTGACAATCCATTTGGAGCACGGTATCTACAAAGGCTTTGGTGCATCTTGGAGCGTCCGTTTTCAGAAACGCGAAGGACAGTTCAACAACGCCGAAGGTCAGGTGCGCGATTATCAACCTGTGTGGCTCTTAGACGGCTCCATTTACTGGCAGAACCACTATATGCGCGTTAGTGCCGAATGTACAAACATGACGCACGCTCGTTATTACGACTACGGAGGCATCTTACAGCCCGGAGCTTGGGCGAAAGTAAGTATTCAAGCGAAGTTATAAACCTTTGGATGATTACAGAAAATGAAAGGGGACGCAGTTTTGCGTCCCCTCATTATTTATTAACTCAAGCACGGTTCTAATCACAGAACCGAAGATCCATGATTAGCGAACTTGTGCACCTTGGAGGTTGAACATCTTGCCGTCACGAACTACGTAGATCACACCATCAACAACCACTTTCTGTGCCTTCTCGGTCAGAGTTACGTTCTCAATGCCCTGAGCATAAACGTGAACCAAAGTACCATTCGAGATCTCATAGCTGTGATACTCACCGCTAGCACTCTCGCCCCAATAGTGCTGGATTCTACCGGTTACAATCACGAGATCACCCTCAGCTACCTCATAGTCAACCGAAGAACACTTGTAAGCCTCAAATTCACCATAAGCACCTGCTTCATCAGCGAGGTAGAAGGTATTCTCGTTCTTTGTCGAGATACCAACCACGAAGCCCTTTACAGCATATTTGTCAACCGTTGTAGCGGATTTACCCTTTGTCGGAGTGAGTGCTTGTGCAATCTGCAAAGCCTCAGCTACAGTGATCGGTTCCAAAACAACCGGATCAATCGGTTCATACTCACCGAAATAAATCTCCAGTTTCTCAATACGAGCTTGGTTGGTCAGCGTATATGTCCACTCATTTGCATTTACAACTACCTCGGTCTCGAGGTCACCTGTGTAGGTCGAGTAGAACTGGAATACCAGTTTACCGATTTGCTCGGTCGCAGAGGTAATAGTGATCACACCATTCTTGTAGCAACGGAGAGTAGCATGTGCGTCGTCGCTGTAACCCTTATCGCAAGAGAAGGTAACACCAGCCTTGGTTGCAGATACAGGACTACCCGTTTGGCTTGTACCTTGACCTGTAAAATCATTTCCGGTAAATACTACGTCTGCCTCCTCGCCCGGTTCAGGACGCTCAGCATTCTTTTCGAGGATAGTAACTACACCTTTCTTAGCTGTTTCCAACAAACCTTGATAGTTGGTCAACTTAGCTTTTACGCTTACTTTGTCTGTAACAAAAACTTGCTCAGTAGGAACACCCTGATAGATTTCAAGAGCGCCATCAGCATTCGAAGCTGCTGTTCCTTGCTCGTCAGCGATCCAGAAAATTTGGTTTCCAAACTTAGCCCAGCCGCCATCTTCAGAACCTTGCATAGCGGTTACGTAACCTTCGATCTCATACTCAGCCTCAGTAGTAGCACCTTGCTCCAACTGACCTGCGATCTGCAAAGCTTCAGCCACAGTGATGGCATTCATTGATACTGCAAATAAAGCAGCAGCAACAAAAGTAAATAATTTCTTCATGATTAATGAATTTTAATTGTTAAATAAAAAGTTGTTTTTTTATGTATATCATATGTTATAAAACATACTATTTAAGACAACTCCTAATTCCGCTGCAAAGGTACAACTATTTTTTGACATAAGCAAATAAAAAGTGATTTTTTTGCATTTTTTCTTTTTTACTTGCATAATTCAAAAAAAAGTAGTAATTTTGTGCCCAAATTAGATTAGTATGGCAAAAATCCTTATTATAGACGACGAACGAGGTATTCGGAATACCTTGCGTGAGGTGTTGGCAGATGAAGGCTACGAAGTGGAAGTAGCCGAGAACGGCAAGCAGGGTCTGGAGATGGCGCAAGCCAAATCGTACGACCTGATTTATTCGGACATCAAAATGCCCGAGATGGACGGTTTGGAGGTGCTTTCAAAGATTTCAGAATTCAGAGCTCAGAATTCAGATTCGTTTGAGAGCATCGAGTGTCCCATCGTCATGATTTCCGGGCATGGAGACATAGAGACAGCCGTGCAGGCACTCAAGAT
Source organism: uncultured Bacteroidales bacterium (assembly GCA_900321605.1). GTDB lineage: Bacteria > Bacteroidota > Bacteroidia > Bacteroidales > Paludibacteraceae > Colicola. Next base: position 52,299 of record ONWR01000001.1, read on the forward strand.
GGGCGCCTATGATTTTCTGCTGAAGCCGCTGGATCTCAACCGGATACTCATCACCACGAAGAATGCCTTGGAGACCAAGAACCTCAAACAAGAAACCAAACAACTGCGCAAGAAAGTAGCTACCAAAGGTCCGCAGATGATCGGAGAGTCGGCTGCTATCCAACGCGTACGCGATATAATAGATAAGGTGGCGCCGACGGAAGCCCGCGTGCTCATCACCGGTCCGAACGGAACCGGCAAAGAGGTGGTAGCACATCTGATCCATGAGCACTCGGCTCGTGCGAACGGACCGATGGTCGAAGTCAACTGTGCGGCTATTCCTTCCGAGCTGATCGAGTCAGAGCTCTTCGGTCACATGAAAGGTTCGTTCACCGGAGCTGTCAAAGACCGTGCCGGTAAGTTCGAACAAGCCGATGGAGGTACGCTCTTCCTCGATGAGATCGGCGATATGAGTCTTGCTGCGCAGACCAAAGTGCTGCGTGCCCTGCAGGAATCCGAGATCACACGCGTCGGTTCGGACAAAGCCATCAAAGTGAACGTGCGCGTCTTGGCGGCTACGAACAAAGACCTCGCCAAAGAGATCGCAGAAGGCAATTTCCGCGAAGACCTCTTCCACCGTCTGAACGTCATTCCGATTCACGTTCCGTCTTTGAACGAACGTATCGAAGACATCCCGCTGCTCGTGGAGTATTTCACCGGCATGATCTGTGCAGAGCAAGGCATTGCTGTCAAATCCTTTGAACCGGCAGCCATCAAAGCCCTGCAACAGAAAGAATGGACAGGCAACATCCGCCAACTCCGTAATGTTGTCGAGCGTCTTATCATCCTCGCCGGTCCCAAAATCACCGCCGCCGATGTCGAACTATATGCATAGTATCCGCCAAGTTTGGCGGATCTCCAAAGAATGATTCTAACGTCGCTTAACATATTAAACTACCGCAACATCCGCGAAGCCTCACTTGAGTTTGCCCCCAAACTCAATTGTTTCGTGGGACTCAACGGACAGGGAAAGACCAACGTCTTGGACGCTATCTATCTGCTCTCGTTCGCCAAATCCGCATTCACTTCCCAAGACTCGCTCAACATCACCCACGGCGAAGAAATGGCGATGGTACAAGGCGTGTACTCTTACAGTGAGCCCGCGAACGGTCTTACAGCAACGCGGTCTTACAGCGAAAGCGGTCCTACAGCCGAAGGCGGTCAGACCACAATTAGTTGTGGGCTTCGCAAAGGTGTCAAGAAGCAGTTCAGACGCGATAAGAAAGACTATCCGCGGTTGATTGACCATATAGGACTTATTCCGCTGGTGATGATCTCTCCCTCTGACCAACAATTGATTGATGAAGGCTCAGACGAACGACGCCGTTTCATGGACGTGGTTATCAGTCAGTTAGACCGCAAATACCTCGATTGTCTCACGACCTATAACGCCCTTCTCAAACAGCGCAACGCTCTGTTGAAACAATACGGAGATGCGCCTAATCCGCCTGATGACTTGCTCGAAGTACTGGAATGGCAGATGATTGAACCGGCAGAGTATATCTTTGCGAAGCGAACCGCTTTCTTTGAGGCGTTTGAGCCGTATTTTGCTAAGACGTATGCACAGATAAGCGGGTCGGCAGAAGTTCCGCAATTACGCTATATAAGTCAGTTGCAAGACCGCGATTTACGCGAAGCGTACGTTCGGACTCGGCAACGCGATCTGATACTCGGTTGGACTTCGCAAGGCATTCATAAAGACGACTTGGAAATGCGTCTTGGCGACTATCCGCTCAAGCAAGTGGGCAGCCAAGGACAGCAACGCACATTCGTCCTCGCCATGAAATTGGCACAAGCTTTGTACTTATCTTACAGTGAGCCTGCGAGCGGTCCTACAGTCGAAGACGGTCTTACAGCGAAGCGGTCTTACAGCGAAGCGGTCAGGCGCAAGCCTATCCTCCTGTTAGACGATATTTTCGACCGTCTGGACAGCGAACGTGTGGAGCGGATTGTGGAGATGGTACAAGGAGACGATTTCGGTCAGATCTTCATTACCGACACCGACCGTCAACACCTCACCGACATCCTCAAACCCAATAACAACGCCAAAATCTTCCATGTTGAAAATGGAAAGATAGAATAAAAAACCCCACCAACCCTCCCCACAAGGGAGGGAAATCAAAGAATCATGAAACGAATATATACCATACTAACGTGTCTTCTTTTCCTCCCCTTGTGGGGAGGTCAGGTGGGGTTTCTGAGAGCCGACATCGGCTTCCGCGGAGCATGGATTGCGACCGTGGCGAATATTGATTGGCCTTCCGAAGCAGCTGTGGGAGACTCTGCTACCCAGCAACACGAGATGACGTTTCTGTTAGACTCGCTCCATAGTTTGGGATTGAATGCTATTATTTTTCAGGTTAGACCGACTGCGGATGCCCTTTACCGTAGTTCTTTCGAACCGAGTTCGCATTGGTTAACCGGCACACAAGGATCTTCGCTCACTTGGGACCCTCTGGCATGGACGATCGAAGAGGCGCACAAACGGCACATGGAGGTACACGTCTGGCTCAATCCCTATCGCGTCAACCTCGCCAAGACCGACACTACCGCGATTTGCGAAGACCATATTTGGAAGAAACACAGAGATTGGTTCTGGGAGTACAACAAACAATGGTATTTCGACCCGGGGTTGGATGTCACACGGGAATGGATCTGCACAATAGTGCAGGACATCATCAGCCGCTACGACATACAGGCTATTCACATGGACGATTATTTCTATCCCTATCCGGTGGGTAAGAAACAGCTGCCGGACGCAGAGACTTTTGCCCGCTATCCAAGAGGATTTACGGACATCCGGGAATGGAGACGCAATAACGTCAACATGGCTATTCAGGAGATCAGCGCAACTATCCGCGAATGCAAAGACTCCGTGGAGTTTGGTATCTCGCCTTTCGGCGTCTGGCGGAATGCGAACGTCGATTCGACCGGTAGCGCAACGACAGCAGGTATCACCAATTACGATGATCTCTATGCGGACATCCGCCTGTGGATCAAGAACGGTTGGATTGATTATGTCCTGCCGCAACTCTATTGGGAGATTGGCAAGAAAGCCGCTGATTATGAGGTTCTTGCGCACTGGTGGGCGAACGAAGTTCGTGGCACGAATTGCAAGCTCTATATCGGCATGGCTCCGTATCGTTTGGAGGGCGCCAAGAAAGACAGTCCTTGGGGACAAGGCAACGAGATCGGTCGGCAGATGACCCTCAACCGCACGATCCCCGAAATCACCGGTGAGTGTTTCTACTCCACCCGTCCTTTGCTTAGAAATCCGAGGGGTGTCTGCGACACCATCAGAGCAATCTACCGACCTGTGCTCTCTCTTCCTCAGCAAGACGAAGAAGGAGAAGAAGAAGGAGAACTGATACTGCCTTGGTAATAAACATCCGTTCACACAAAACATCGAAGCCGACCAAAACGTTTCGAAATAGGATTCGAACCCTCAACCACAGGAACCCATCAGTACATTCTCGGAAGAACTACCTTCCTTTTACGTATCTTACCACACCCTATATATACATTTATGTATATATGCCGTGATTTTAGAAAATGCCGCAAAAAATTATCAAAATAGCGCCTTCTATAGCTCGTAACTGCAAAATTCACCCTCTGCTGTACAAGGCTTTCCTCTCACTCAAAGAAACTATGGGTGCGCAGATTGTACATCGACGCAAACGTAAATCAAACATCTGCATTGAGATCATTTTTCTCAACGATTTGCTCACTTACTATAGAGGGAGCGTCAACTCGCTTCCGGAAGCGGAAGCTTGCGGCTTTTGGATTTTATGCAAACCTCAGAGTAGCAAAAAACACAGGTATCATAAGGGCTACCTCGTTCATTTGCTTTACCTCTCTCCTGTTCATCCCAAAAAGAGACTTGCCATTATACCTAACATCACACCGCTACACGCTATTCCTGCGCAAGAGGCTCTTTTAGCCTGATTTTACAAAAAAAATAGCAAAACACTTGCATATGTCAAAAAAAAGCAGTAATTTTGCAGCGCAAAATGTTTTGAACGAAAAAAAACAGAAAAAGCAAATCAAAAATAACAAACAAATAATTAAACACATGATTTATTCAAAAGAAGTACAAGAAATGTGCGTAGTAGCTAAGGGTCCGAAACACGGACCGGCTCCTATTCCCGAAGAGGGCAAATGGGTGAAGGCTACAGAGATCAAAGACATCTCCGGTATGACGCACGGCATTGGCTGGTGTGCACCCCAACAGGGCTGCTGCAAGCTGAGTTTGAATGTAAAAGACGGTGTGATCGAGGAGGCGCTCGTGGAGACCATCGGTTGTTCGGGTATGACCCACTCCGCAGCTATGGCTGCTGAGATCCTGCCGGGCAAGACGATCCTTGAGGCACTCAACACCGACCTTGTTTGCGACGCTATCAACACGGCAATGCGCGAGTTGTTCCTGCAGATCGTTTACGGTCGTACGCAGAGTGCGTTCTCGGAGGGCGGTCTGGCTATCGGCGCTGGTCTGGAAGACCTCGGTAAGGGACTCGTTTCCCAGTGCGGTACGCTCTACTCGACCAAAGAGAAAGGTGTTCGTTACCTGCAGTTAACCGAAGGTTACATCACCAAGGAGTTCCTCGACGAGGACAACGAGGTTTGCGGATACGAGTACGTTCATATGGGCAAGTTCATGGACGCTATCAAGAAAGGTGTTCCGGCAGACGAGGCGCTCAAGAGCGTAACCGGCACTTACGGCCGCACGACCAAAGAGCAAGGTGCAGTTAAATCGATTGATCCACGCAAAAACTAAGGAGGAGACACTATGATTCGTGAAGTAAAATTTGAGTCGCAAGACCGCCGCGAGAAACAGATTCTCGCCGCTCTGAACGCTAACGGTATCGCTTCCATCGAGGAGGCTAACCAGATTTGCGAGCAATACGGCCTCGATCCTTATATGACCTGCGAGGAGACCCAACGTATTTGTTTTGAGAACGCCAAATGGGCGTATGTAGTAGGTACGGCAATCGCTTTGAAGAAAGGCTGCAAGAACGCCGCTGACGCTGCCGAAGCTATCGGTATCGGTCTGCAGGCATTCTGTATCCCGGGTTCCGTAGCTGACGACCGTAAGGTCGGTATCGGTCACGGTAACTTGGCAGCTCGTCTGCTGCGCGAGGAGACCCAGTGCTTTGCTTTCTTGGCAGGCCACGAGTCGTTTGCTGCTGCTGAAGGCGCAATCAAGATCGCTGAGATGGCGAACAAAGTGCGTAAGAACCCGCTCCGTTGCATTCTGAACGGTCTGGGCAAAGACGCTGCTATGATCATCAGCCGTATCAACGGATTTACGTATGTACAGACCGAGTTCGACTACTTTACCGGCGAGCTGAAGATCGTTCGCAAGAAAGCATACAGCGACGGTCCGCGTGCAAAAGTGAACTGCTACGGTGCAGACGATGTACGTGAGGGTGTTGCTATCCTCTGGCACGAGAACGTTGATGTTTCCATCACCGGTAACTCGACGAACCCGACTCGTTTCCAACACCCGGTAGCCGGTACGTATAAGAAAGAGCGTATCCTTGCCGGCAAACCGTACTTTAGCGTTGCTTCCGGTGGTGGTACAGGTCGTACCTTGCACCCGGATAACATGGCTGCAGGTCCTGCTTCCTATGGTATGACCGATACCCTCGGCCGTATGCACAGCGATGCACAGTTCGCAGGTTCCAGCTCCGTTCCGGCACACGTAGAGATGATGGGCTTCCTCGGTATCGGAAATAACCCGATGGTAGGATGTACCGTTGCTTGCGCTGTGAACGTGGCTTTGGCTTTGAATAAGTAAAAAAACGTCTTTCAGACAATATCTATACCATGGAAGGGCTACCCAAAGTGGCCTTTCATGGTGTGAAATAACAAACATTATACATTTAAATTTTAAGATGATGAAAAAATATCTATTTGTTGCTGTCCTCGCTGTAGCAAGCTTGGCAGCTTATGCACAACCCCGTGCAATCGGAGGTCGTGTCGGTGTGTTTGACGGATTTAGCTATCAACATGGCTTTGGTGAGGAGAACATGCTTGAGTTGGAATTTGGTTTCGACTATGGCGCTGGTAACTCCATTTTCAAAAGTGGCGTAACAACGACCTATTATGCTCCAAGTTTGCAGCTTGCTGCTACGTACGATTGGATTGATCCGTTCGGCGCAAAGTTCCCTTGGGATAAAAAAGGAGAATGGCATTGGTACTTAGGTGTCGGTGGAACCGCAGGTTACGGCTGGGGCTATGGTACAGCCAGCGTTCACGGTGACGGTATGAGCGTACATGGCTCAGTTGACGGAGCCTATAACTGGGGCTATGTAGCAGCTACCGGTCGTGGTGGTGTAGAGTACAGCTTCTGGTTCCCTCTCCAGCTCTCGATCGTTTGGCGTCCGGCTCTCGGTGTTGGCTTGGTTGAAGGTGCCAACAAGGGTGCTGATGCAGGTTTATACTGGCAGATGTACGACTTCGCTATCGGCGTACATTACAAATTCTAATTGGTTATTCAATCATCTGAAAAGGCGTTTATGCGAAAGCATAGACGCTTTTTTGTGTCCTTTTTGGGTCCTTTTTGACGAAAAAAGGAAAAATTAAAATAAAATACTCAAAATGTTTGCATATTCGAAAAATTATTCGTATCTTTGCAGCGCTTTTTGCATGAATAACCAAAAACGACTAGAATATGTTTTGCCCTGAATGTGGTACCAAGATTGACGAGCCTATGAATTTCTGCCCGGAGTGCGGCACCAATTTAATAGGATTATTTGCGAAAATGGAGGCAGAAGAGGCGGCTAACAAGCCTCAGCAGACCGTTTCACCTCCTTCGGCACAACCTGCTGCGCCTACTCAATCCGCTCAGTCCAACAGAATAGAGAACGTTCATGCCGACCTGCCCGCAGCAGAGCCGGAGAGTCCTGCCGCTCAAACTCAGCCGGAAGAGGATCTTCCCGAACCGGTGATGCGCGGATTCATACTCACGAACCTTACTTCCTTAAGTAAACATCTGCGCACGAGCGTAGATGCGTTGCGCAATATATTCGACCAGTTCATCGCTACTAAACGGAGAATAGGCGTGGCTTATCAGCTGGTGGATGCAGGCGACTATGAGTACCTCGAAAAAGGACTGTTCGGTGGACATAAGCACGTGAAATTGGGTTCTTCCTCGCCTTGGTACGAATATGCAGATCTGTTGTTAGACCAGCACAAAGCTGAGGTGAAAGCCAAACAGCCGGAGACGGACTTCCTGTTTATCGTAGGCGGTCATGAGATTGTGCCGATGCCTAAGTTGCCGCATTGGGGCAAAGATGATCCGGACGCTCATGACAAAGACTACGACACCGATTTCCTGTATGCTTATCCGTACGGCAAAGAGATGGAGGAGAAAATGTGGTCAACCCGCATCTTCACGTACGATGCTTTGTTCTACACCGGTCGTCTGCCGTTGGTAAGCGGCGATGAGGGTCTGCAGGACCTGATCAACTATTTCAACCGCGATCTGGAGAACAGTCTGGGAATCCGCACGAATACGATGTATGCGCAGACAGACCCGAACTGGAAGGGTGTAACTGCCAAAATCATCACACCGCTACTCAGCAAACTAAAAATAGCCAATTACGCCAACGCACTTCCCAGTGACGGAGATGGCTTTGGCTTCATGATCATGTCTCCGGCTATTACCTTAGAGACCGATGATCCGCGTTACAGCTCCGCCTCGTGGTTCAATACACACGCTCAATATGTCTTTATTAACATGCACGGCTCCGATGCTCCGAAATATCCGTATTACGGAGGCAATACCTTAGGCACCAATAACGATTTCTATTGGGGTCTGGCTCCAGTTATGTTTGCCCACATGGAGTACCCGAATGTGGTCTTTGCGCAGCCTTGCTACGGTGCCCGTTTCATCGGGTATCCCAAAGACAAGAGTATGATTCTTACCGCCCTGTCACACAAGACATTGATCTATGTCGGTTCGTCCCGTGTAGCACTCGGAAACCCGAGAGGTAACTGCTCGCTCGAACAAGTCCCGAATATCCCACTGGGTTGGTCGGACATCACCGGTTACGTCTTCAATGATCTGATGATGAAGGGTTACACCGCCGGAGAAGCGTTCTTCCATGCGCGTTGTGAGACTTATAGAAACGGCAATAAGTCTTGGGAAGAGGCGCTGACGATCGGTGAGTTTAACCTCTACGGCGATCCGACGCTGTTCTGCGACGTAGAGGACGGCAGCAAAGCTACCTCGAAGATCAGCAAAGCAGCCCTGACCACCGAGACAAACGGCATCTTCATCACCGGCACGGAAACGATGATACAGAAGTCCGCCAACAAGCCGCAGAGCATGTTGGAGCAGCTCCGACAGCAGGTCAACAAAAACCTCATGGACATCTCCGACTCCATCGGCAAACACCTGTACGAGGAGTATGGTATTCCAAAACGCGAACCGTTCTTCGTACAGAAAGTGAAGTACAGCAACGGTAAAGAGGAACTGAATTTCCATTACAACTTAAGCGAGAATGAAATCGCACCGACGGAGATTATCGTTCAGACCTCCGCGAACGGAGAGATCCAGAGTGTCGCACAAACCAAGTAAAATCATTAAAACCCAATAGTTATGGAATGTCCTAATTGTCATCATGAACTCAAAGAAGGTGCTAAGTTTTGTACCCACTGCGGCACACGTATTCAGCCCGCAGAACCACAACCGGAACCTCAGCCGGAACAGCCGGCAGAACCGCAGCACGAACAGCCCGCAGTAGCAGACGATCTGCAGCAGAGCCAGCAGGGACGTGTGTATTGGAATATTCAGGCAGGTCAGGTAGCCCGCGTCATCACGCAAGATGAACTGGGTCAACTCAAAGATATTAAAGGTGTCACCATCGCAGAAGGCACAACCGCTTACATCCGCGTAAACGGTCAGACTATCGCTACCATCTCCGGCGGAAGCTATGACTTCAAGTCTGTCAAAGAGGGCGTCGTAAATACTAATAAGGAAAGCGCGCTCACACGCGCGTGGAACTTCGTTGCGAACCTCTTCCGTTCCGATAAGAAAGATGAGGCAGCTTCGCAGGACGCCGAGAAGAAAGTGGAGGAGCACAAGAGCAAAGGTTCTGCTTTCTCCGTCATCATCTTGGTGGACAAAGCTTTCCCCTTGGTAGTAGGCGCTAAACAAGCCAACTTGGACGACTACGGGACGTTCAAGCCCATGGAGATCCAGACCAAGTACCACACCCTCCAAGTAGGTCTGAATGCGTACTTCAAGATCGCCGACAAAGAGCGTTTCCTGCTTCATTACCTTTCCGATAAGAAAGTGCTCAACACCGCTCAGATCGTGGATGAGATAGCAGACAGCGTACGTGCTACCTTGCAGGAGAACCTACAGGATGCTGAATTTGAAGGCAGCCGCCTTCCCGACGATCTGCGTCGAGGCATGAAAGAGCACCTGAACAAGATCGCTAACGAGTATTTCTTCGGTCTGGAGATCGTCCGCATCGTGGAGATCACGGCTTCCAACGAAGACTTGGAGCGTTTCCGTCAGTTGAGCCGTGAGATGTACCTGAGCGAGCAGGAACTGGATTATCTGCGTCGTACCAACGATTTCAAGAACCGTTTGGCACAAGTCAACAACGCCCAGCAAATCGAAGAAGCACGTACTGCCCTCGACCTCCAGCGTGAGTTGGATAAGATCAACCAAGACCAGTTGCTCCGTCAGGACGAATTGGATAAGTTCCGTCTGTTATACGACAGCGAACGTCGTCTGCGTGAAGCGCGTACCAAAGAGGACGAAGAAGCCGCTTTGGCGGATCTGCGCCGCTCTCAACTCGTACGCGAGGATGAGATAGCAGCTCTCCAGCACCAGATGGAGACCAACACTTATCAGCGCGGACAACTGCTCCAGATGATGCAACTCAAAGACAGCATCGACTATAAACGTATTCAGTTGGAAGGCGACTTAGAGCGTGCCGAAATGGCGGCTATGTCGGAACTCAAGATCGAGCGTGCCCGTTATGACTTGCAGTTCGAGCAGATGCAACGCGAAGAGGAACTCAAAGCCAAACGTCGTCAGCAGCAGTTCGAGCAGTTCATGGCAATGGAGCAAGCTGCCAACGAGCATGAGTTGCAGAAAGAGCGTGAGAAAGCCGAGCACCTCAGAGGCATGACGTGGGAGCAGATGGTAGCGTTCCAAGGCGGTGAAGCGGCAACTAACCTCGCCTCCGGCTACAACGATGCCAAACGGGAACGTGAGTTCGCAGAGCGTATGCAGGCACAGCAGCAGAGCCAACAGGAACAGATGTTCCAGTTGCTCAACAAAGTGCTGGACAAACAGCAGTCTGAACAAGACCGCGCACAGCGTGAGATCGAACATAAAGACCGTATGGTAGCACAAGCTTACGACCGCTCGCTCGATTACACGACCCGTCAGAACGGCGTACAAACGCAGCAACCCGCTCCGCAACAAGCTGCTCCTACCAAGTTCTGCCCCGAGTGCGGCACCAAAGTGGATGCATCCGTAACTATTTGTCCAAATTGCAATACAAAATTATGATTACCGAAGGAAAAATAACCATCCGCCTACAGAACCAAGGCACCAAGTCCGAAGGTCTGTACGCACTTTTGATGGACAGCGAAGGGAAATCATGGATACTCTACAGAGAGAATCACTATCCCGCAGGAGACGAGTTCTTCACCCCTTTTGACGGTCACCAAGTGAGCGTTGAAGGAGAGAAAGAGATCGATAAATATATCTGCGTAGCAAATATAACCATAAAAGACGAAATAAAGGAGGAAACAGAAAATGAGTAAATTAATATGCCCTGAATGCGGCGAAGAGATCAAAGAAGGTCAGTTGGTTTGTGACAACTGCAACTACCATTTGCCGCAACCCGCAGCACCCGTTGCACCCGTAAAACCTGCATCCGCTACACCGGCTCCGCAGGCTCCTACCAAACCCGGTAAGGCACAACAAGGCGGTGCAGTCACGATGCCGGAGAGTATCATGTCTCACGGAGACGTAGCAGTCAATAACTCGCACGCCGAGGATAACTCCGTGCATACGGATAACTCGGTGCAGAACAACGTGCAGACCAACACGAACGTGCAGCACTCCGTGACCGATAACTCGCAGACCGTCAATAACACAAACCAGACGGTCAATAACAACACCACTATCCTCATCATGGGCGGCGGTAACGCACCTCTCCCTGCAGGCATGGATGAGAACACCGCCAATGCGGTACGTCAGGCGCAACAACAGATGTCGCAGCAGCCTGCTCAGCAGCCCCGTCAGCAACACGCACAACCGGCACCGCAGGCTCAGGAGCCCCAAGAGGGTCAAAAAGGTATCGGCAGCATCGCCGGTGGTGCAGCATACACGCCTACAACCGTCAGCAGCAGTTCCAAGACTTTGATCACCATCGCTATCATTGCCGTGATCGTGATAGGCGGAGCGCTGTTGTTCTTCAGCGGCGAGAAGAGTTCCGAACCGGCTCAGACAACCGAGGTAGTCGAAGTTCAGGAAGCACAACCTCAGAAGAAGAGCACCAAGAGCACCGCTTCCAAACCCGCAAAGAAAACCACAGCACAAGCGTCCGAGAATGTCGCTCCTTCGACAGCAGCTGTCGCTACCGCTACTCCTGCGAAAGCAGTTCCTGCCCGCGATGCACACTACGATGCCGGCATGAACTATTACAACGCCGGTCAAGGTCTCGAAGCCGTTCGTGAGTTCAAAGCCAGCGGCAGCAAGGCATCCCTGCTCATGTTGAGCAAGATATACGAAGAAGGATGCGGTTCGGTAGAAGCGAACGCGATGATGGCTATGAAATATAAGAAAGAAGCCAACAATAAATAAACAATTTATATTAACCCTTAAAATTCTTAAAGCAATGAAAAAAGTATTTCTTTTTGCAGCTGCCATGATGATGGCAGTAACAGTAAGTGCGGGTAAGAAACTGATCGTTTCTGTAGGCGATTTTGAGTCCGCTACTTCGGTAGATTTGGATGTTGAGGACAAAGTGAAGAGCAATGTTATCTCCGGTCTGAGCAATGTAGGTCATCTCCAGATGATCGAGGCAAAAGACGGTCTGGGAGCAGACTATCTCGTTACCGGTAACGTTCTCTCCTACAACGTAACCAAATCGGTTGACGATGACGGCAAAACTTGGTACAAGACCACGATGAGCTACAGCATCACCGCTACCAACGTAAAAGACGGTACCACCGAGACCGAGACCTTCAAATATGACGGTACCGGAAGTAACTTCCTGACAGCTCTTGCAGACGTTAAATACGGTTACTCGCAAGATCCGAACGCAAGTAAGGAGAAAGTGTTCACCTACATTCCGAAAGACATGAAGATCTTTGCTTTCGAGCACTTCCCGCTGCAAGGTAAAATCGTTGAGGCAGACTACAAACTGGATAAGAAAAACAAACTGACCGAGTGCTACATCACCCTTGGTAGCGAGGACGGCGTAGAAGAGAAAACCAAGTTTGAAGTACGTCTTGGCAAAATGGTAGCAGGTCGTAAGACTACCAGCAAAGCGGATGTCACCCTCAAGGTGGTAGAAGTAGTAGCCGGTGACCTCGCTCGCTGCAAAGTAACTGGTAAGGATGCAGACAAAGTAGCTGCTGCTCTGGAGGCATATGCATCGGATCCTCAGAACGCTCTTCCTGTTTACGTTAAGATTCTCCCGCCGAAGGACACCTTAGGTTGGTAATAAAACAATACTATGAAACGTATTTATAGTACTATCCTTGCACTCCTCTCCCTTGTTGTAACGACAAGGGCAGAGGAGTTCTTGGACATGGCGAGCCTTGTTTCCAAACAAGGCACTAACGCCATCTTCGAATCCACCGGAAAAGGCGAAAAGACAAAAGACATAGAAGCCAACGCCCAGAAATCGGTTTTCCACCAACTCTTCTACAAAGGTATCGATGGTATCAACGATGGTAAGCCGCTCGTAGTGAAGGAGAACAAGGTTTATACCAATTCGTTCTTCAACGAGACTGCCCGTTACGTAGCGTACGTAGTACCCAAGAGCGTGGAGGCAGCCGGTAAGGCTACCAAAGCCGGAAGCGGTAAGATGTGTACCTATCGTATGACCGTTCGTATTCAGCAGCTCATCAATGACATGAAGCGCAACGGAGTCTTCGACGAAGATCCTATCTCCGGAGTCAAAGCGACAGAGGTACGTGAGACCGAAGGGCTCGTTCTGCCGACCGTCATCGTTGTGCCTTACAAACGAGACGGCGAGAACTACGCTAAGATCCTGCAGAGCGATTATGACCGCCGTGTGGCTGTCAGCACTGTTCAGGACGGATTCGAGAGCAAGAACATCACCACCGTCGATCTGCAAGGTAAGATCGATGCTGTGAACCGCCGTGCAGCGTACGAGCAGAACGCCGGAAACGCAGAGAGCAACGACAAACAGCTGCTCATGACCTCCGGTGCCGATGTGTACGTAACGGTAGATATCAACAAAGACATCACTCGTGAAGGCTCACGCGTCACACTGATCATGAAGGCGTACGAGACGGCTTCCGGTAGTGTGTTGGCGTCCAAGACCGCTACGCCTATCCGCCGTTTCCAGACCTCTGCTACCGACGCCCTCTGCAAATATACGGTGCAGGATTATCTTCCGGAATTCTTGGAGGACATCATCAAGAACTTCAAACCCGCAGGAGGCACCCGTGTAGTACTCCAGTTTGCTATCGACGGTAGTTCGTCCGCTACGATGAACGATCCCGCAGGCACACGTGGATACGCGCTGAGCAACGTCCTCCGTCAATGGGTGCGTAAGAATGCTTATCAGGGCAAATACCACCTTCAGGGCATCATGGACGAGTCGATGATCTTCGATTATGTGACAATCCCGCCTAAGGACGCTGACGGTATTCGTATGGATGCTGCCGAGTTTGCGTTTATACTCGAGCAATACCTCAAAGAGGAAGAGGGTATCGACTGCAAAATGCGTGTAGATGGTAATAACATCTTAGTAACTATCTTATGAGGAAACTATTTTTAGCTTTAGCGTTGCTTCCTATCGTCCTTTTTGCCAAGGACAAGAACCCGATGCCGGATTGGATGATCTCCAGAGCATCGGAGACCGCCTATATAGGCGTTGGTTCGTGCAGCATGTCCGAGCCTAACTGGCAGGCGGTTGCAGAGCAGAACGCGCTCAATAACCTCGTTCAGCAGATCAGCGCTGTGGTGGAGACCAGCTCGTTCCTGTCGGTAGTCAATATCGACAGTTCGGTAGAGGAGATGTTCAAACAGGACATCACCACCAAGGCGAAAGACCTCGTGGAGGGTCACGAGCATCTGGGCGGCTATAACGACAAGCAGAGCAACACCTATTATGTCTGCTACAAGCTCGACAAACAGGTGTACCGCCGCAACCGTGAGAAGAAAGAGCGGGAGATCTCGTCCAAAGCTTTCTCGTTCTTGCAGCAGGCTCAGCAGGCTTCCCAACGCGGTGAACTCATGCGTTCGCTGACCTATTACGAGAAAGGTCTGCAGGAGGTAGAACCGTGGCTTTTCTTGGACTTGCGAATGAACAACGCAGGTACACAGGTGAACGTGCCCGTAGAGCTCTACAACGGCTATGTATCGGCATTTGACGGTATCCGTCTCTCCCTCTCGCCCGACCGGCTGCAGCTGAACGAAGGCGGACGGCAGAACCAGACCATCACCGTCACCGCTTCCCGCCAACAGGCTTTGATGCCGAACTTCCCTATTCAGGCGAAGTTCATCGTCGGCAGCGGAATCATCTCCGAGGAAGCCAAGACCAACAGTGAAGGAGCGGCATCGTTCCTGCTCACCTCCGTAACGGGCAAGGACAACCTCTCGCAGGTTCGTTTCACCGTCTCCCCGATGGTCAATAAACAGCTCAGTCCCGCGTACCGTAAGTTACTCAGCACGCAGACTTGGCCTGAGACCGTCCTCACGATCGAGACGGCTGCCAAACCGCGTATCGCGTACCTGCATGCAGCCAAGGATGAACTGCCCTCTGCCTACAAGCAGATAGGTGCTATCCTCGGTAATAACCACTTCACCCTCACGCCCGATCCGGACGCTGCGGAGATCTTTGTGGATTGGCAATGCACCGTCGAGTATGCGGGAGTTGTACCGGGTGAGATACAGAACCTCAACGAGTGTTATGTATCCCTCCTCATGCGGTTCTACGACAACAAGACCCAGAACCTGCTCTCGACCTATAACATCGAGCAGCTTCGTGTCCTCACGCCCGAGAAAAACTCCATCGAGCAAACGATGGCGCAATGCACGCGTGAGCTCATGAAACGGGTCAGAAAAGAACTGCCTAAGAAACTGAATTTCTAATCTTTTAAATTATTTTGTATATGAAAAAATCATTGTTTGTAATCACCCTCGCCATCACGATGGTAAGTTGTGGAGCTAAGAAAGCTGCGACTCCTGCTACTCCGTACGCACAGGAGCAAGAAGTAGTGGTACCTTGCGCTGAGTACAAATCTGACAAACAGGCTCTTCGTGCTGTAGCATCGGCAGATGCACCTAACATGCAGATTGCCAAGGACAAAGCAGCAGTAGCTGCTCGCGCTAATATCGCTACCTCTGCTCAAGCATTCGTTCAGCGTGTTACCGAGCGTTACGTAGCTTCCTATGACGTTAACGAGGTAGCAGACGCACAGAGCCGCTATCAGGATATGACCCGCCAATTGGCTGCCAAACTGATGACGAACTCCACCATCGTCTGCGATAAGGTTACCAAAACGGTTTCCCCGGACGGCAAGACCATGTTCCATGCTTACGTAGCCGTTGAGTTGGTTAAAGAGGAGTTGCTCAAACCCCTTGAGCAGGAAGTAGCTAAAGAGGTCACCAAGGACGACAAGGCTCAGATCGATTTCGATGCTGAGAAGTTCCGCGCGATCTTCGAGCAGGAGTTCGGCAAATAAACGGTCAAACAAAGCCGAAGGCTCAAACCTGCTAACAGGGGCTAAGCCCCAAATGTTCACAAAAACGAGCTCGTCTCCCGACGAACTCGTTTTTCATATAACAAACAATCTCTATTTACTACCGGCTTAGATACCGGATTTTTTACTCTTGCTTTTTAATAAACAAACACCGTGCCAAACTACTTCTTTTTGAAAAAAAAGTGATTTTTTTTGCTCATGTCAAAAAAAAATAGTACCTTTGCACCCGATTTAAAATATCAACAAAATATGATACTTACTATTATTGCAAAAATCCTGTTGGCGGTAGTACCGGGCAGTCTGTTACTTGCCTATATCTATCACAAAGATCCGCACAAAGAGCCGGATAGTGCGCTCACTTTTGCGTTCCTGTCCGGTATCCTTGTGGCCGTTTTAGCTGTCGGCATAGAGCTTGGTATCAAGTACAGCCTTTTCGGCACAGGGGATTACACTACCCTCTTGGGAGCCGTCCTGATGGCGTTCCTTGTAGCGGCTCTGCCGGAAGAAGGACTCAAACTGATCTACCTCACCAAGGCTGTCAAGCACGAGAAAGTGAAACCCCATTTTGACGAACATTTCGATGGTATCGTCTATGCCGTTTTTGTTGGTATGGGCTTCGCTATAGTGGAGAATATCTTATACGTTCTGCCCGAAGAGAACTGGTTGATGACGGGTCTGGCACGAGCGTTCCTTTCCGTTCCGGCGCACTACGCTTTTGCGATCATCATGGGCTATTATTTCTCGCTCTACCATTTCGTGGATCATTCGCGTAAGAATGCCTTTTTGATGTTCTTCCTGCCGTTCCTCCTTCACGGATGTTACGACACGCTGGTCATGAGCGTAAAGATCAATCCTACTCTTGGCGGAATAGCGTTCTTGGTGCTGATCGTCTTCTGCGTCAAGATGCACCAACAGGCTAACCGCCGCATCCGGAACCTCATTGATCTCGACCGCAAAAAAGAACAAGAACTCAACAGTTTAACGTCACGTAGTGACATTTTAACAATTTAACAATTTAACAATTTAACGTATATGGAAGCAACTCAACCTATCGTCATTGACGAAAACAGACAAGCCGTAGTAGGCGAACTCATGCGTAATGTGTATATCTGGATGACCGCAGGCTTAGCAATCACCGGCATTGTAGCATGGTTAGTATCCGGTTCACCGGCAGCCCTGTCGCTGATCTTTGGCAACCAAGTAATCTTTTGGGGAATGTTAATTGCCGAATTGGTACTTGTGCTCGTTCTCAGCGCAGCGATTCAGAAACTCTCGTTCTTCGCAGCCGAATGTCTCTTCACGATTTATTGTGCGCTCAACGGAGCTACGTTCAGTTCGATCTTCCTCCTCTATGAGCTTGGTAGCATCGCGGAGATCTTCTTTGTCTGCGCAGGCTCATTCGCGGTTTTGGCTATCATCGGCACGTTTATCCACAAAGACCTCAGTGGTCTTGGTACGTTCCTCATCATCGCGTTGGCAGGACTCATCATCGCCTCCATTGTAGGTCTGATCCTCGGCAAGCCGGACAGCATCTTGTTGTCAATCATCGGTGTGGTGATCTTCGCCGGTCTGACGGTCTATGATGCACAGAAAATCCGCCTCTTGATGCTCAACGAGGAAACGGTGAACGACGGTAACATGAAGCTTGCTCTTCTCGGTGCCCTCTCCCTCTACCTCGATTTCATCAACCTCTTCCTCCAACTCCTCCGCCTCTTCGGAAGAAGAAGATAATTAAAGGCAAAAAGTGAAAATTGAAAGGCTAAAGGCAAAAGGTGATGGGCTATAGGTTATAGGCTATAGGCTATAGGTTATAGGTTATAGGCTATAGCCCAAGGTCTAATAAAAAAAAGAAAAATCGCTCGGTGTGAGCGATTTTCTTTTTTGCGGATATTTATTTTGCTTTGCGAATCTCAATAACCTCTCGGATGACAACCATCTGTTCGTCTGCGGTCTGAGCTTTGACGAGCCATGTCTGAAAGTCTGAATAACTCAAATTATGAGGCAGCAAGTATCCCTCTTTGATTGTGCCCCCTTTGCGGTCAAGTGCTTTAGCAAAGGAGTTCGGCGAGAAAAGAAGATACAAAGTATTGAACTCCTGTTCGCGAGAGGTGTTAACTACTACACTTTGGTCTTTGAAATCAAGAAAGGTGTATTTCTTATCCACGCTAACAGGCTGATAACCTTTCTTTTCCGTCTCGCTTGGTAGTAAGCAATAGGCGGTGGGGGCTTTTTCTGCATCGACTAAATACAGACACAAAGCTCCATCTACCGGAGACTGAAAACGCAGCAGTAAGGTATCGCCGTCGGTGTATTGGATGCGGTTCTCGCGTTCGGCTTGGTTGCGGATGAAAGCATAGCTTAGCTCAATGGGTTTAGCTGTTTTCTCACGCATGAGTCCTTCTACATGCACCTTGACGACCCAATGTTCGCCGTTATGGTAAGATTCCAGCACTTTCTCTTCGGGCAGTCCTATCCATTCTCCTCGTGCGATAGTTTGGTACGAGGAATAGAAATGTTCGTCTAAGGTCGATGAGCCGTTTTGAACCTGCTCTGTGGTAGAAAGAGCCGATGCGCTGGTTGCCAAAATAGGGAATCGTTCTTCGATAGCTTTGCGTTTGGCATATTCAAAAGCGTGCTGCTCTGCTAAAGCTTGCGACTCGTTTCGGTCATTGGAGTTATACTCGTACGTTACGCTCACTCTCTGCGGTTCAGCGGCTCTCATATAGCCCGAAGTCACCAAGAGAAGGACGATAAAAGATATTGTGTGCAGTATTTTCATTTTGTGTCTTATTTCAGTTTCCAGTTTTGCCACTGATCCCCTAATGTCACAGACGGCGTGACACATGGGGTCTGTTTCTTACTATTGAGTAAGAGCGATTGTTGGGAGACTTGTTTGGTGATGTAGTCGCCGAGATCTTTGAGGGCGATGTCTCCTTGTGTCTCTTGGAGTTTCTTGAGCAGATAATAGGTAAAGAGACCGTGTTGCTGCTCACGGTTCGGATAAGCTGTTTCGTCACCTTGCGCCGCCGAGAAAACGACCATGTTTCCCTGCGGTACACCGGATTTGACCCTTAAAGCAACACCACGTGCCGAAGCAATCATACCATCTTCGCGCTTAGAACCGGAGAAACAAGCGTCCATGAAGACGGTTATTTGCGAAGCGGGCATTTTACCGAGTGTGGTGTATAAATTGTCTAACTTATAACCCGTTGATACATCCGTTCCCGAACCATCTACAGGAAGCAAATACGCAGACTTGTTGGCTTCGTCGGGTATCCCGTGTCCGGCATAGTACACGATGATCTGTGGCTCGTCGAAAGCTTCTGTCAGATTAGCAAGCCAATTAACTCCGGATTTTATTTGATTGCCTGTAGCGTCAGAGAGATATTTGATGTGCTTCTCTCCGATTCCCAATGTTTTGATGCAATACTCGCGGAAGATATTTCCATCATTGAGTGCAAAAGGAACTGATGCTACCTGCGAATAATGCTCGTTGGCGATGATAAGCACAAAAGTGTTGGGATTCTTGGTATTGGTGGTAGGAATGTTCTCATCTACATCAGAGATTAGCGTTGCTTTTCTGATTTCCACTTCTGCATCATTACGCTCTATATTCATAGCAATAGAACTGCCTATATACTGACCAAATTGTAAAGGAATGTCCGCGTTCTTTGCATATTTTCCTGAGCGTTCAGATAGTTCTACCTGAATATCTATTTGGTCTGCTGCGCGCTGATTTGCCATTAATTCGTATTCAAGTGTTTTGGTCTCGTTGGGTTTTAAAGAACCGACATTCAAGTGTTCTTCTGTTCCACCTAACCAATTCACATTTTCAGGAAGGCGCAAACCAATGGTAACATTTTCTGCCGTACCTTGGTCAGTATTTTGTACAATGACCTGCAGTTTGAACTGTTCTCGGCGATTAAGTTTACCTACTCTGCTTCCCATGATCTTGTAACTCGCCACTTGTACATAGGGCGTTCTCAATTTATGGGTGCCAATTATACCGGTTATAGGATCTGTCCCAAATCCGTTAGGCTCATCAACAACAATGGAAAACTGTATTTCTCCGGTTTGGGTTCTTTCGTTAGCAATGATCGGTACTTCTATCCATTGCTTAGAGCCATGAGGAATAGCAGGAAGCGGAACATCCTTAAACATCAACCCTTCTGTGTCTCCCGTTACGGTCATTCTGGCAACACAACCAAAACCATCTCCAACTCCCTCGTTAGCGACCTCAAAGCGAATTGCACATTTTTCATTACCATCAATAACACCATTATTGTTTTGATCAACGAATAATTGTGTTTTTGGCATTACTCGTAACAATGGTGGAACTACGTCTTTCTCAATGTGGAAAGACATAGGGGTGCTGATGTTGGTTTGAGCGCATAAATTACTCACAAAAATGAGAAAAAGTAATATAAGACGAATTCTATTCATAAGCAAAAGTATTTTATTATTCGCTAATTGGGAATATATTATAAAACTCTCTCCATACATACGCATTTTTGTATCTATTAAGTGACGTAGCGGGAACATAAAGAAGTGCAGCGCGGCTCACGTCACTGAACGTATAAGATCCATATTCGCTATGACATGTTGGTGGTGTTGTTGCTCTGCAAACTATAGTAGTAATACCTGAGCAATATTGGAAAGTCCGATCTCCTAGATAAGTAACACTGCTTGGAAGATCTAATGTCTGAATGCTACTACAATACCGAAAAGCTTCCTGCTGAATCTTTATGATACCACTATACATAATTACATTAGCCAATTTCGTGCAATTATAAAATGTTTTATACTCAATAATTGAAATACTACCTGGAATTTCAATTGATGCTAAATTGGTGCATTCTGCAAATGCAGAACTGCCTATGCTAGTAACGCCGTCTGGAATACTAACAGATACTAAATTGGTGCATTCTGCAAAAGCAGAACTTCCGATATTTACTACACCAAATGGTATAATTATCGTATTAAGACTATAACATTCAAAAAATGCGTAATTTCCAATTGTTATAAGCCCATTAGGCAACTCTACAGACAATAAACTTGAGCATTCAGAAAAAGAGTAGTCCCCTATGCTAGTAACTCCATTTGGAAGAATAACTGATGTTAGATTTGAGCACTTATAGAAAGCATATTCACCAATACTTGATAATGTTCCATTGAATAATACTACTCCTTCACCATCTTCAAAAGTATGTGAGATTATCGTTTCATTAAACCTATATATGTGTAGCCCTGAACGCGAATTGTCAGCCGTCTCCGTTAACTTTTGGTCTGCATAGTAATAGATAGCATTTGGCAAATGCTCTTTGGTGACAAAGGAACTTTGATCCCCATAGTTAATACCGACGCTATTAATTGCATAAGTTCGGACATAATAAGTCGTTCCCTCTGAAAGATTGCTTAAATCGCACTCGAAATCTCCTATGCCGCTTCCACATGAAACTTTATAGTCGCTAACAGTAGGATATTGAGAAGTTGAATAACATATTCCTTTATCTGTAACTTCTTGTCCTCCATCATCGCTTACATTTCCCCCACATGTGGCAGTTGTATATTTTACTTTTGTTGTTACCGAAGTAGAAACTGAAGGCAAGGTATATTCCTTTGTCTTGAATTCTGCTTGTTCTCCATAAGTTGTACCTTTGCTATTCCTCGCAAATGCGCGTATGTAGTATGTGGTGTTGGCAGTTAAATTTGATATAGAAGCAGAGAAAACTCCTTTTCCATTTCCGCTGACTTTCTTTTCATTTGCCAATGTGGGATTAGGCGTAGTTGAGTAACAGAAGCCTCTTTCTATTATATCCCCACCACCATCAGAAATTACCTCACTTTTACATATTACGTCTGTATATGATACATAAGCGATTATTGTTGGGGCAACTTCAGGAAGAAACACTTCCTTAGTAATGAACGATAATTCTTCTCCCAAGGAAACGCCCTTTACGTTGCGAGCGAAACTTCGTACATAGTATGTTATATTATCAACAAGATTAGAAAGTGAATAAGAATAATGTATGCTATCTTTCAATTCGCTTACTTCAACTATGATGCATGAATCTTCTACAGACACATCCGTATGTGACGCAAAATAAAATCCAACTGATGTTTTTTGGTCGCTTCCAAGATTGACAAGTGTTCCATGCAAAGTAGCCGTAGAGACACTAATCTGTGTTATAGAATCGGTATTGATTTTTGCTAATTGATAAGGCAACGTTCTTAAACTATCTGTCTTTGATGTAGTAGAATTGATTTTATTGATAGCCTTGCAACGAATATAATAGGTAGTACCGTTTTTCAAAGAATCCAACGAAACTGTGCATTTATTTATGTACATTGCCATTCTTACTTGCTTAGGTAAAGTAAAAGAGGGATCAGTAGAATACTCCAAAACAGCTTCGTTAATTGTTGCTTCGCTCTTAACCGACCAAACAATATCAGCAGTTGTATATGTTGTTTTTATCTCCATATCGTCGACTGATAAAGATGTTATAGGCACAACTTCATCTTTTTTGCAAGAAGAAAATACTAAGCAAATAGTTAGTATTATTCCAAGAATTATATTCTGTTTCATAATTTTCATACTATTTAAAACATCCAACCTATACCAGCTTCTAACTCATGGTATTTAAAGTTTATAGAATTGATTCCGAGTTTGAGAGTTAATCCATATATACTGCCTATCAATCCGCCATTTGCACTAAATCCGCTATATGAAGTAGGTCTGTATTTTATCCATTGACCATCTGTCGTTTCCCACAGAACTTGCCTTTTGCCATAACCACCTCCGATATAAAAACCGAATGTATTGAATCGATTGTCTTTTGATTTACCGGCTACTTCAATGATGTCCAATACAAATCCTGCATTGAAAACCAATATGGAAGATTTTGTTTTTCCAGAATAAAAAGGCAATGTACTATCTATATATCCACCTTCTTTACATGATAAACCATTAGTAGCCAAACCAGAAAGAAAATTGGAGCGAGCATTTACATACCAACCAAATCCTTTGTATGTCTGTCCAAAAGTCAAATCATAACTCATCTGGGGAGTAGTGGAATAACCAATACCGATAGTTATAAAGGTTTCCATATTGGATTTACCGCCATTTGTTCTTCTTGAAGCATAATCTTCATATATACCTAAGGCCTCCACCTTAAATTGTACTCCATCTGCAATAAAGTTATCTTTTTCTTCAAGAGGATGCCAAATGATTTCCAAATTTTGTCCTGAATGCACACGTTTTCCGACAGCGCCTTCCACTGCATTTAATTGTGTATATGTCGGTTGTTTACTTGAAGCCACATACACGCGGACATTGGATGTTTTACTCAAATCATACGTAATAACTATATCTTTATTACGCTGCCTAACATGCACATTGGATGCATTCTCTGCTGTAACAGATAGCGAGAAGAATATTAGTGTAAAAATATAAAATAGTTTGTGTGTCATATCTGAAAATTTTCTATATCAATTCATCGGCTTTGAGTATTATATTAGTGGACAACCTCAATTCTTTGATTAATTTATCATAATTTCCATTTGTAATTTCACGATTCTTGATTCTACAAGAAAGCAAATGTTCTTGCTGGATTAACTGTTTTGATTGTTTACTCCCCTTCTTTTCTTTTTTAAGTTCATTTTGAATTATAGCAAGTTGGTTTTTGTCCTCTGCTAATCCGAACATATTCAGCGAATAATAATTCTGGATAATACTCCACGCGATCTTACCCTGATGCTCTATTTCATTTTTATTGGCTTCTCGAATAGCGTTGATCTGCTTTGCCGCTTCTTGTGCGGTTTTTTGCGAGGATGTAATTGCAATACATATAGATACTATCGCAAGAAAGATAGTCGCCGATGTTAAAATTAAAGATATTACTTCGTATGTACTCATAATGATTTTTATTACAAACAAAAAAGCGGGCTTCAATGTTACTTGTCCCGCATCTTTAGGCTCCGGAAATTGCCCGATATAGTAGGTCAAGCAACACGAAGCCACGCCGTATATAGATACAACACACCTGTAGTATGTGTACAAATATACTCGCAGACATCTACCGTTGCATTGACTTGACTATATCATTTTGAATTTTCCGGATTCAAAGATGCCAAGTACAAAGCGCAATAAACGCTGTTAATATTTCAATATGTTCTCATTTTTTACGCTGTGGAGTTCAGCGGTTTTATTATCGTGCCATTAGTTGGCGTTGGACGCTTCCGATGGTGGCACAATGGATGATGGGCAAGTCTCCTGCCGTGTGTTGGCGAGGAAGGAAACGTCCTTTGGTGACCACAGAAAGCATTTTCTCAACAAACGGCTCTATGTTTATCAAGTCCACATGCATGCCGCTATGAGTGAGGTTGTATAATTCATCCGCTGCAGAGCGAGAAATCTGCTCCACACCGCTCATATCCAACAAGTACTCGTTGTTCGCATCTAACGAAGCAGTCAAACGCTCCATCATCTGCCTCGTGTGCAGTTCTGCGCCAAATTGCTCTTGAATATTAATAATCTGTTTCATACTAACTCATATAATCATAAAGGTTAAAACTATCAGGTACTTGAGCCGGAATGCGAACCATAATCATAGTACCTTTGAAATCTATCTCTGATGGCAAGGCGAGAATCTCGCGTCTTTTGACCATTTGTAGCAATAAAGCATTACCGGACAAAGCTGCAAATTCACCACGTAAGCCATCAACTACCATTTTTATGTTTGAGGAGATACCATAACCTCGGTTTTCTGTGTCTGGCAGATTCTTTACAGAATAGCCGTTTTGAGCAAGATTCAGAGCATCCGCGTCGCTATCCCCTAATTTATCAAGATGTTTTTGTGCCGATACGTAGCTTCCATAGATCGTAATACCGAAATCTGCGATAAGAATCTCTATGGTATTTGTCTCCTTACTGTACATTAAATAGGCGTATCCATTGTCCGTTTGTGCGTGTTGCTGAATATTGCAGATCAACTCGTCTAACAAATAAGTTAGCGGCATATTAAGGGCTTTTATCACATCAGGACAATAAGGCAACAGGTTCTCTTTCAATTGAGTAATAACCTTCGCCGTAGATTCATCATCTAAGGCAAAAGGAACAATCCCCGCTGCCATTTGACCGCAGAAAATAGAAGTCATCGCTCTCAAATATGGGTCTTGTATCGCATTTTTATTACTATTTATAATGTAATCAAAGAAGAGCGACAACTTGTTCTCTAATGATGATATATTAGTGCAATTTTGCATTTTGTATAAAACCAGAAGCGCAATAAACGCTGTTAATATTTCAATATGTTCTCATGTTCATCTTTATGTTCGTTTAGCCATTCTTGAATTGCTATTCCCTTTCATTTTGCGGTGCAAAATTACAACAAAAAAATGACATACGCAAATTTTACGTTAAAATTTTATAAAATTCTTCTCTTTGAGGGAGAGGAGGAAAGGACGAGAGGGTTAGTGGATGAGCGGATGAGAGGGCAAGGGCGTTGAGGGGATACGTGCGGCGGGAACGGAGGGGGCGAGGATCTATGGGCACGAAGGAGATGTCCTCGGAGAGATGTTGCTCGGCGAGGGATTGTTGGCCGAGGGAAGGCTCGACAAGGGAAGGCTCGGCGAGACAGCGCCGAGAAGTGGACAGCACGGTGTGGGGATGATCGGCGGGAAGGGACTCCGCGCTGACGCACGGAGCACTCAACAAAGATTGTTCAGCGGTGGTATTTTGGGCGAAGGAGGCTTCTTGAGCGGCGGATTTGAGGTCGCGGTAGATGCAGACGTAAACGTATTGATAGAAACGGGTATAGGGCTTGAGACCGGGTTCCGGTTTGGCACCACCTTTGACGACATGGAAATAATGATGGAAGAAACGGAGTCTCCATTCAATGCCTTCCGGAGAGTAGTCGTGTTCGAGGGCGTGAGCGAGTTTCTGGGCGGTTTTGATGAGTTCGCGGTTAGCGACGCAGGCAGCAGACCAAGTCTTGGGGAAATGGTAGGTATAGAGTTGGTGAAGACCACCAAAACGCGGGACACGGCGGACGATGATGTGCTTGCGGTATTTTTGGCCTTGCTTGTGGGAATTCATCATTCCGCAGTAATAATTGATGCCATCAATGGGGTATAAATAACGCACACCACGGGCGTGAACCTTGGAAACAGCAGGAGAAGGCACCTCTTGGAAAAGGGTGCTTGTTAAAGTTAAAAATATGGTTGTTTTTAGATGTTTGGACATTGGCTGTAAACGTTTGTATATGTGGTTATTATAGCGGTGTTATAAATAGTATGGTCTAGGATACCTCCTTTCCGGTCTCGATCCGCTCTGTACTCGGTCTCGGGCGGAGCCCTTGAAGTGGGTTAGTGGGTGAGAGGGTTAGTGGGTGAGAGGTTGTCCTGAAATCGGGTGCAAAGATAATACATTTTTTTGATATGTGCAAATTTTGGGGCTTGGAAAAGTCAGAATAATGAGATTTTCGGGGAGGAAAGGTGATTTAGGGGGTGTTTTTGTCGGGATCAGATCCCGACGCAAGGGACAAAGAAGAGCCCCAATGGGCACGATTGGTTCGCGCAATGATGCGCGAAAAGTGCACAGAGGGAAAGGGAGGAAAGGGAGAGAGAGAGAGAAGGAAAGGGAGAGAGAAGAGCGGACGATGGTATCGTCCGGTTTATATTGACGCTCGACGAAAAGGGGAAACACACAATAACGCAGAATAAAGCAGAATAAAGCAGAAATTGGCAAATTTTGCATATTTTTAGGATTTTGTTTGCATATATGCAAAAAAAGTAGTATCTTTGCAGCCGATTTTGCGTAGAACAAGCAAACAATCACACAATAAGACAAGCAAACAGTCAAACAAACCATAAAACCATCAGACGAAAATCAATAATAACTATATATTTTATGAACATCAAACATTTCTATTTACTGGCAGCGACAGTGATGATGGTCGCTTGCGGAACGGACATGCCGAAAGTGGTACAGACGTCCTACCAGACCCTTACTATCAGTAAAAGTAACATCTCCGTGCCCCTCAAGTTCAGCGCGACGCTGAAAGGTACTTCGGATGTGACGATCACCCCTCAGATCAGCGGACAATTGATGGAAGTACTCATTACCGAAGGTCAGCAGGTGAAAAAAGGCGAAGTCCTTTTCCGTATTGACGACCGTGACGCCAAGTTGGAGTTGGAGTCGGCGGAAGCTAATCTATTGGCAGCTAAAGCCAAAGAGAGCAGCGCTAAGTTGGAGTACGAGAGCAGTCAGAACCTGTACTCGAAAGGTATTGTCAGCAAGTATGTGTTGGATGATGCGGAGAACAACTACGCTCAAGCGACTGCTGCGGTTGCTCAATGTCAAGCGATCGCTAATCGCGCACGTGTGAACCTTGGTTATTGCACGATCACGGCTCCGGTGGACGGTGTGATCGGTTCGATACCTGTGTTTGCAGGAGACCAAGTGAACAGCTCGACCTACCTGACGATGGTGAGCGGAAACGCAAAGATGTATGCTGAGTTCTCGGTCAGCGAGTCGATCTTGGAGCCGGACAAAGCGACGGAGAAGAACCAGAAGCAAGGTGCAGGTAAAGAGGATGACGACGAATGGACTATTTCGGATTTTCCGGATGTGACGTTCTACTACAAGAGCGGCACCGAGTACCCTTACAAAGGTCGTATTACCAGTATGACCGGAACGGTGGATCGTACGACGGGTGCGCTGACCTGCAAGGCTACGTTCCCGAACCCCAAGGGTGCGCTCTATTCGGGTATCCAAGGAACGGTAGTGATTCCGCTGGACGTACATAATGTGATCGTTGTTCCGCAGAACGCTGTTGTTCGTTTGCAGAACAAGAGTCTGGTCTATAAAGTAGGTCCGGACAGTTGTGCGTACAGCGCCATCGTGACGACCGCAGGTATCGGCGACGACCGTGACCTGATCATCGCTTCCGGTGTGGAAGTAGGCGACGTCATCGTGACCGAAGGAGCGAATAACGTTTACGAAGGACAGAGAGTATTGTTTTGATCGGCGGTCAAAACAATACGATGTACAAAGGAACAATGTACGATGTACAAAGTAGTACAAAAGACTAAGGAACAATGAAGGGAAATATCTTTATATCGAAACACGTGATGGCTTGTGCGATAGCCATCGTGATTATGCTGGTCGGATATATCAGCCTCAACACCCTGCCGGTGGAGCAGTATCCGAACATCGCTCCTCCGACGGTGGAAGTAAGCACCTCGTACTCGGGAGCGGACGCATATAACTGTATGAAATCCGTGATTCAGCCTCTGGAAGAGCAGATCAACGGTGTGGAAGACATGACGTACATGACAGCGACGGCTACCTCAACCGGTGACGTTACTATCATGGTGTATTTCAAACAAGGCACGGACCCCGATATCGCGACCGTCAACGTGCAGAACCGTGTGTCCCAGGCACAAGCATTGCTGCCGAGCGATGTTATCAAGGTAGGTGTGACCACCATCAAAAGGCAGAACAGTATTCTCCAGATCGCCGGTCTCAAATCGACCGACGGCAAGTATGACGCGGATTTTATATCGAACTATATTGACATCAACGTCAAGCCTCGTCTGCTTCGCGTGACGGGTGTAGGTAACGTAGTGAATTTAGGAAACACGTACGCGTTGCGTGTATGGCTGAACCCCGAAGTGATGGCTCAGTACGGACTCGTACCGAACGATATAGCTGCCGCAATCGATGCCCAGAGTTTTGTGACCGCTACCGGTACCCTCGGTCAGCAATCCGAGAACGCGTTCCAGTACCCGATGGAGTACAAAGGTACGCTCAAGAGCATTGAGGAGTTTGAGAACATCGTGCTGCGTACCAAGGACAACAGCACGGTGCTGTACCTCAAGGACGTAGCGAAGATAGAGATCGGTGCAAAGACCTATACCATGACCTCGCTCATGGACGGTGTGCCGGGTGTGTTCTTTCTCGTCAATCAATCCCCGGGAGCCAACGCAACCCTTGTAAACCAGAAGATCGACGAGCTCTACGAGCAACTCAAACCGACCTTGCCTGCGGGCTTGGAGTTTGTGACCCTCATGACCAGTAATGACTTCCTCTTCGCCGCTATTCATAACGTGGTGGAGACACTCGTCATCGCAATCATCCTTGTGATCCTCGTCGTTTATTTCTTCTTGCAGAACTTCAAAGCTACCTTGATCCCATCTATCTCGATCATCGTCTCGCTGCTCGGTACGTTTACTATCGTGCAGATGGCGGGTTTCTCGCTGAATATATTGACACTCTTTGCGTTAGTACTGGCTATCGGTACAGTCGTGGATGATGCGATCGTGGTGGTGGAAGCCGTGATGGCGAAGTTAGAGAGCGGAAAGATGCAAGGCTCGCCTAAGGATCAGGCTATTCAGGCTACCCGTGAGGCAATGAGCGAAGTGTCGGTAGCAGTTATCTCCTGTACCCTCGTTTTCATGGCGGTGTTCATCCCTGTGACGTTCATGAGCGGTACGTCCGGTACGTTCTTCACGCAGTTCGGTATCACGATCGCGGGTTCGGTCGGTCTGTCGTGCGTGAGCGCCCTCGTGCTCTGTCCGGCTCTCTGCGCCCTGATGATGCGTCCTAACGATGAGAAGAGCCTCGAAGGCAAGAAATGGAAAGGTCTTGATTACTACACCAAACTCGCTTATGAAGCCAGCTTCAATGCGATCCTCTCGAAATATCAGAAAGCCGTTACGGTCTATCTGAAAAAGCCGTGGGTGTCGTTTGCTCTGCTCGCTTGTGCAGCGGTGTTGTTTGTGCTGTTTATGAAGATCCTGCCTTCGGGTCTGGTACCGCAGGAGGACCAAGGTGTGATCCTCTGTGAGGTGCGAATGCCGGAAGGATCGACCCTCCATGAGAACACCGAGATCATGAAGCAGGTGGAGGAGAAAGTGAAAGCTATTCCAGAGATGGAGAGTTACGGTCTGTGTAGCGGTTACGGTATGCTCTCGTCCAATGGTTCGAGCTACGCTACGCTCATCATCCGTCTTAAGAACTGGAGTGAGCGTCCTGGCTTTGAGCACTATATAGACGCCGTCATGGGACGATTCTACTACGACTGTCTGAGCATCAAGAATGCACAGGTCATTCCGTTCCAGATGCCGCAGATCCCGGGTTACGGTAACTCCAGTAGTATCGACCTTCAGGTACAAGATCTGAGTGATGGTGACATGACGCAGTTCTGCGAATATACGGATAAGTTCCTCCAGAAACTGCAGGAACGTCCGGAGATCGAGAGTGCTATGTCCACCTACTCGGAGCGTTTCCCGAAATTCAAAGTGCATGTTGATCCGATCCAATGCGAACGTGCCGGAACTACTGCCAAGGATGTGCTGAACATCCTCGGTACCTACTGCGGAGGTGCGTATGTGGGTAACTTCAACCAGTACGGTAAGGTCTATCAGATCTGGTTGAGCGCCGGACAAGAGTATCGTCTGGATCCCTCGTCGCTCAATAATATGTTCATCAAAGTAGCCAACGGCAAGATGGCTCCTCTCTCGCAGTTCGTACGACTCGAAGAGATCGTCGGTTCGTCTTCGCTGGCTCACTTCAACCTCTTCCAGACCATCTCCTGCTCCGTGACGACCGCCAGCGGTTATTCGGAGGGCGAGGCACACAAAGTGATTGAAGAGGTCTTCAAAGAGATGATGCCGGCTTACTGCTCTTACGAGTACGGCTCTATGTCCCGTGAGGTGGAGGAGAACGCGAAGAGTAACACTACCGTCCTGATTTATCTCATCTGTATCATCCTCATCTACCTCATCTTAGGTTCGCTCTATAACAGCTGGGTAACGCCTTTCGCTGTCCTGCTGTCCGTGCCGTTCGGTCTGATGGGTTCGTTCCTCTTCTCGTGGATCGGAAACAAGATCGGTCTGCCCGGCATGGATAATAACATCTACCTCCAGACGGGTGTGATCATGCTGATCGGTTTGTTGGCAAAGACCGCGATCCTTATTACCGAGTTCGCCAGCGAACGACGCAAACAAGGTCTGTCGATTGTAGAGGCTGCGTTGGAGTCTTGTAGAGAGCGTCTCCGTCCGATCCTGATGACCGTCATCACGATGATCGTAGGTATGATCCCGTTGGTGATCACCGGTGGAGCTGGTGCAAACGGTAACCGTGCTTTGGCACTCGGTGTGGTAGGTGGAATGTCCATCGGAACACTTGCTTTGGTATTCGTCGTACCGGCGTTCTTCATCGTCTTCCAGACCATCGAAGAGAAGATCAGCGGTACTCCCAAAATGGAGGAGAAAAGTGAAAATTGAAAGGAGGAAGGAATATGAATATGAAACAATATAGCATTTTTGCCCTTTTGCTGGCAATCTTTACTTTAAACTCTTGCGGGGTATATAAGAAATATCAGTCTCAGTCTGAGGCGCCGGAGAACCTCTTCGGTACGGGTGACACGATCGCTCAGTTAGCGAAAGAGTCGTCGGTAGCCGAGGTTTCTTGGCGTGAGTTCTTCACCGATCCGCTGCTTCGTCAACTCATCGATTCCGCCCTCGTCCGTAACACCGACATGCAGTCCGCCAGTCTCGCCGTAGAGCAAGCTCAGGCTTCGCTCAAAGCAGCCAAATTGGCGTACCTGCCTTCCCTCAGCCTTGCGCCGCAGGGGAGTGTGTCCGGTACGATGTCCAAATCCGGCTCGACCAGTTCGGCTACATGGGCATATAACATCCCGCTTCAGCTGGATTGGAACATAGGCATTGCCGGTTCTGTGACGGTGAACAAACGCAAGGCGAAAGCAGTCTTGGAGCAAGCGAAAGCTATGCGTGAGGCTACACAGGCAAACCTCATCGCTACCGTAGCACAAGCGTATTATCAGCTCCTTCTGCTTGACCGTCAGTTAGCTATCCTCACCGAGACCGACAGTCTCTGGGCAGTCTCGTTGGAGATGGAGCGTGCCCTTTGGGAGAACGGTAAAGCCTATTCGACGGCTGTGGAGCAGATGGAGGCTTCGACCCTCGATGTCAAGATGCAGATACTGAGCACCAAACGCAGTATCTTAACGGCAGAGAGCGAGCTTTGCAAACTGCTTCGTCAGACGCCGCAAGAGATTACTCGCAGTTCGTGGGGTGCGTACAAACTGCCCGAACGTTTCGGTACCGGTGTACCCGCAGCTCTCTTGCAGAACCGTCCGGATATCAAAGCCGCCGACCAAGCTTTGGCTCAAGCGTTCTATAACACCGCTGCCGCTAAGTCGCAGTTCTATCCCTCTCTTTCGCTCTCGGGCTTGATCGGTTGGACTAACAACGGAGGTCTGATCGCTAATCCGGGGGCACTGCTCATGCAGGCTGCGGCTTCGTTGGTACAACCGATCTTCGCGCAAGGCAAACTGACGGCGCAACTCAAGATTGCCAAGTACAACCAAGAGGACCAACTCAATAAATATGTGCAGACCGTTATTGACGCCGGTAATCAGGTCAACGAAGCTTTGGCAGACTGTCAGATCTCCGCAGAGAAAGATGTGCTGTATAAACGCCAGGTGGAGGTACTGCGTAACGCCTATGAAGGCACGCATGAACTGATGAACAATGGTAAAGCCAGCTATATCGAGGTGCTCACCGCTCAGGAGTCGTACCTCACCGCGCAGCTCAACGAGGTGACGAACCTCTATAACGGCTCACAAGCGATCATCGGTCTCTACATCGCCCTCGGCGGTGCGACGAAGTAACAAAAAAGCAACTCGCTCGAGTTGCTTTTTTGTTGTTTGGGACTACGTCCTTGTTTGGCTGCGTTTGTTTGGCTTCGCTTGTTTGGGACTGCGTCCTTGTTTAACTTCGTTTGTTTGGCTTCGCTTGTTTGGGACTGCGTCCTTGTTTAACTTCGTTTGTTTGGCTTCGCTTGTTTGGGACTGCGTCCTTGTTTGACTGCGTGTTTAAACTATCAAACAGGAGCTCTGCTCCGAACCAAGCCCGAAGGGCTCAAACAAGTAAAAAAGCGCCTCGAGCGCTTTTTTACATTCTCTCCGGCATCTCGATACCGAGGAGACCCATTGCGGAGCAAAGCACTTTCGCTACGTTCTTGGCAAGGAGCAGACGCAGTGCCTTTTTGGCGGGATCGGGCTCGTTGAGGATGCTGAGGTCGTGATAGAACGAGTTGAAGTCACAGGCGAGCGCGTACGCGTAATTACATAGGATCGCGGGCGAGAACTCGTCTCCGGCAGTACGCACGGCAGAGGGATATTCGGTCAAACGCTGAATGAGCGCTAACTCTTTCGGGTCAAGAGAGAGTGCCTCTCCCTTCAGGGCGGAGGTAGATTCTCCTTCCGCTTTTCTCAAAACGGATTGAATACGCGCGTAGGTATATTGAATGAACGGACCGGTGTTACCGTTGAAATCAATGGACTCAGCGGGGTTGAAGAGCATATTCTTACGCGGATCGACCTTCAGGATGAAGTACTTGAGTGCGCCGAGTCCTACCTTGCGGGCAATCTCGTTCGCCTCTTCTTCGGTGATACCTTGCAGGGTATTGACCTTGTCCTTGCTGATCTCACGTGCATCTTCGATCATCTTCTCCATCAGATCATCGGCATCGACTACCGTACCCTCACGGCTCTTCATCTTACCGTTCGGCAGTTCGACCATACCGTACGAGAAATGTACGAGTTCCTTGCCAAACGGGAAACCGAGACGGTCAAGGAGGATAGACAGCACTTTGAAATGGTACTCCTGTTCGTTGCCGACCACATAGACCATCTTGTCAATGGGGTAGTCTTGGAAACGCAGCTTGGCAGTACCTATATCCTGCGTCATATAGACAGAGGTACCGTCCGAACGGAGCAGCAGTTTCTCATCCAGACCGTCCTTGGTGAGGTCAGCCCAGACGGAACCGTCCTCACGGCGGTAGAACTGACCGGAGGCGAGTCCTTTCTCCACCTCCGATTTGCCCTCCAAGTAGGTGTTCGATTCGTAGTAGATCTTATCGAACGAAACGCCCATTTTGCGGTAGGTCTCGTCAAAACCGGCATAGACCCAGCTATTCATCTTCGCCCAAAGCTCACGCACCTCAGGGTCGTTAGCTTCCCATTTACGGAGCATCTCTTGCGCTTCGAGCATGAGCGGAGCCTCGCGTTTAGCGGTCTCTTCGTCCTTACCGGAAGCCATCAGTTCGGCTATCTGTTTCTTGTATTCCTTGTCAAAACGCACATAGTAATCACCGATGAGGTGGTCGCCTTTCTTGCCGCTTGACTCGGGTGTCTCACCGTTACCGAACTTCAACCATGCGAGCATGGATTTGCAGATATGAATACCACGGTCATTGACGATATTGGTCTTCACCACTTTCCATCCGTTCGCCTCTTGGATCTTCGCAATCGAATAACCGAGCAGGTTATTACGCACGTGACCGAGGTGCAGCGGTTTGTTGGTGTTCGGAGACGAATACTCCACCATCATGAGGGGATGTACCATTTGGTCATTTACCATTTGGCTATTTGGACGATCGAAACGACCGTAGTTCTCGTCGGCATCGATGCCTTGGAGTTGCTCAACCCAGAACGCATCGGAGATACTGAGGTTCAGGAATCCTTGTACTGCATTGAATTTGGAGATGATGTGCGCCTCTTTGGTCATCCATTCTCCTATCTCGGCAGCTACCTGAGCCGGCGCTTTGCGAGCCAACTTAACGAAAGGAAAGACCACCAAGGTGATGTTTCCCTCAAACTCCGGACGGGTCTTTTGCAAGGATATCTGGCTGTCCTCGGCATCGACGTTATACAACGCCTTCACTGCCGCTTTTGCCAATTCGGTTATTTGTTGTTCTAAACTATTCATGATCTAAATTGAAAGTGATATCTTACATCATACATCATACATCATACATCTTACATCATACATCTTACATCATCTTCGGATACTTGCGGAACCAAGAAGAGATCTTGAGACGGATGACGCCGAGGAGGGCTTCAGAGAAGATTCCTCCGCTCATCTTCGAGGTGCCCAACACACGGTTAACGAAGATGATCGGTACCTCTGTGATCTTCGCGCCACATTTATAGGCGGTGAACTTCATCTCTATCTGGAAGGCATAGCCTTTGAAACGGATCTTGTCCAGTTCGATGGTCTCTAACAGTTTGCGTCGGTAGCAAACGAAGCCCGCAGTGGTGTCATGGATCTTCACACCGAGGACAGTACGCACGTATTTGGATGCGAAATAGCTCATCAGCACGCGTCCCATAGGCCAGTTGACCACGTTGACACCCGTCACATAACGGCTACCGATAGCGAGGTCGGCACCCTCAATCGCACAAGCGTCATAGAGCTTGAGCAGGTCTTTGGGGTTGTGACTAAAATCGGCGTCCATCTCGAAGATATAGTTCGCCTTGTGCTCGATTGCCCATTGGAATCCGGCTATGTAAGCCGTTCCCAGACCTTGTTTGCCTTCGCGCTCGATGAGATGAATACAGCCTTTGTATTTGCCGTTCATCATTCGTTTGACGATCTCTGCCGTTCCGTCCGGCGAACCGTCATCAATGACGAGCACGTTGAATAGTATCGGCAATTCCATCACCGTAGTGATGATCGCTTCGATGTTCTCTCTCTCGTTGTAGGTGGGGATGATTACCAATCTTTCCATAACTAAATTATTATTCTAAAAATGTTTGGGACTTCGTCCTTGTTTGGCTTCGCGTCAAACAAAGCCCGCAGGGCTCAAACTTGAATGATCTTGTCGTTCAACTCATATGTAGGACTTGGCGAGGTGCGAGCCAGCGGTTTGAGGAAGATATCGCTACCGGGCTCGATCTCAATCTCCTCCAAGTACTCCTTGACGGTGTTGTAAGCTACCTCGGGGTCGTTGTTCTCCAAGGACAAGTGGCAGAGCCAGACGTTTCTCAGGCCGGGATGCCAGTTACGCTCCAAGAGCGCACCACAGGTGTCGTTGCTCTGATGACCGCGCGGACTAAGGATTCGCTCCTTGAGGTAAGTAGGGTACGGACCGTTGAGCAACATATGCTCGTCATGGTTCGCCTCGATCACAAGGTGGTTCGCCGTACGGATATACGCCTCCATCTCGTCGTTCACCGAACCGCAGTCGGTCATCAGCACAAATCGCTGATCCATATAATCGATGCAGTACCCCAAACAATCGGTGGAGTCATGCTCAATGTGGAAAGTGTTGATCTTCATGCCGAACAGATTCCATTCTTGCCCTCTCTCAAAATACCGGCGGCTCGTTCTGAGTTTCTCGCGGACTCCATAGTTGCGGTCTATACCCTCGTGGATCTCGGCGGTGGTGTAAATAGGAATCTTCACCCGCTCACCCAAGGTACCTACCGCACGGATATGATCCGCATGATCGTGCGTGACCAAGACACCCATGATATTGGGGAAATCGAGATCCATCTCGCGCAGGTTCTTCTGAATCTGCCGAGCAGAGATGCCTGCGTCTATCAGCACCCCTCGTTGACGGGTACCGAGATAGTAACAATTACCGCTACTACCGCTCGCAAAACACCTGAATATGAGTCCGTTTTCCTCCATAGTATCAAAAAATCGTGCAAAGATACGAAAAAATTTGCATATATGCAAGAATTTTTGTAATTTTGCACCGAAAAAATGAAAATAGTACTTTTCAATATATCATAAATCGCTAAATCGTCAACCAATATGATTTTAATTGCCGACAGCGGAAGTACCAAAGTTCATTGGTGTCTTCTTACAGCCAGCGGACAGTGCTCGGATGTGTTTACCGACGGCATCAATCCGCTTTTCCAAACGACTATCGCTATGCAGAACAGTATCTCGAACCAACTTCTGCCGCAGATAGCACCTCTGTTGTGGGCGGGTACGCTCACCCATATTTTCTTTTATGGTGCCGGATGCACGCCGGAGAAGAAGATCTTCGTTCAGAAAGCCCTTGAGGCGGTCTTCAAGAAAGCAGAGGTGCATGTAGCGTCCGACATGCTCGGTGCGGCTCGTGGCTTGCTCGGTCACAACGTTGGTGTAGCTTGTATCCTTGGTACCGGTTCCGGCAGCTGTTTCTATAACGGCGAAACGATAGAATGGTGTGTACCCTCCCTCGGTTATATCCTTGGCGATGAGGGTTCGGCTGCTGTCCTCGGCAAACGATTAGTGGGCGACCTGCTCAAGAATCAACTTGGTGACGATCTTAAAGAATCTTTCTTTAAGGAATACGAGACCTCCATGGCGGATATCATTGAGAAGGTATATCGTCAACCGTTCCCAAACCGCTTCCTCGCGAAGCTCTCTAAGTTCTGTGCCGATCATATAGACGATCCCCGCATCCATGACCTCGTCTATGACCATTTCGTGCAGTTCATCCGCAGGAATCTGGTGCAGTACTTCCAAAAGTCCAATGACAAAATCTCCAATGCCAACGGAGCTGGTTTTGTGGGTTCGATAGCGTATTACTACAAACCGATCTTGGAGGAAGCGATGAAGAACGAAAAACTGCCTTTAGGCATGGTGCTCAAAGATCCGATAGAGGGTCTCAAAGAGTATCACCGCTCCGTCATTGTTCCGACGACGGAATAAGGTGAGAAGTGAAAGGTGAAAGGAAACAGAAAGCGTCCGAAAATTCGGGCGCTTTCTGGATAATGATATTTTTTAGAATTCAGAGTTCAGAGTTCAGATTTCAGAATTCAGAATTCAGATTTATTTTAGGAACGCATCTTTGAAGCCAAGGAAATAGAGGATACCGTCCAGACCGACCGTGGAGATCGCCTGACGAGCCGAAGCCTGCACTTTGGGTTTGGCATGGAAAGCGATGCCGAGTCCGGCTATACCGAGCATGTTGAGATCGTTTGCTCCATCTCCGACAGCGATGACCTGCGCTAAGTCGATATGCTCCACCTGCGCGATGAGTTGGAGAAGTTCGGCTTTGCGTTTGGCATCAACAACATCTCCGAGGTATCGTCCGGTGAACTTACCGTCCTCAACCTCCAGCTCGTTGGCATAGACATAATCGACTCCGAAGCGTTGCTGCAGATACTTACCGACGAACGTGAATCCGCCGGAGAGTATTGCTATCTTAAAGCCACATTTCTTAAGGACAGAGAAGAGTCGGTCGGCACCTTCGGTGATAGGCAGATGGTCGATTATATCCTGCTGCACGGAGGCATCGAGACCTTTCAGAAGCGCTACGCGACGCTTGAAAGACTCCTTGAAATCGATCTCACCGCGCATCGCAGAGAGAGTGATGGCTTTGACCTCGTCCCCTACCCCGGCACGCATCGCGAGTTCGTCAATGACCTCGGTCTGGATGAAAGTAGAGTCCATATCGACGCAGATGAGACGTCGGTTGCGGCGGAACATATCGTCCCGCTGGAAGGAGATGTCGATACCCTCTTCGCGGGAGACGTCCATGAGTTCTTTCTGGAGGGTCTCGCGGTCCGGCAGGTCTCCGCGGAGGGAGAACTCGATGCAGGAATGTCTTTTCTCAACCGGCAGAGAGACGTTCGGTCGGTCGCTCAGACGGAGGATATTATCGATATTGAGGTGTCTTCCGGCGAAGAGTGCGGTGACGCGTGCAATATGCCGCGCGTTGATCTCGCGTGCGAGAAGGGTCACCACATATCGATCTTGCTCCTGACGTCCGACCCATGCCTGATAATCCTCTTCGGAGAGAGGGGTGAAGCGAACGATCATCTCCAGTTTGGAGCAACAGAAGAGCACCTCTTTGATCATGTCGCCGCTCTTAGTAGCATCCTCTACGCGAATGAGGATACTGAGGTTGAGCTGGTGATGGAGGTTAGACTGACCGATATCCTGCACGAAAGCGCCGTATTTACCCAGCACTTCCGTAACCGCCGAAGTGACACCCGGTTTATCAAAACCGATGATGTTGATTAAAATAAATTCACGTTGCATAATAATATTGCCCTGACCATAAAGAGACACCCATCGGATGTCTCTTTTAGGTTGTAGTTAAGCTTGATTAGCGAACTCGCTCGCAGTAAGAACCGTCGCGTGTATCGATTCGGATGATCTCACCTTCGTTGATGAAGAGCGGAACGCGCACCTCAGCACCGGTCTCTACGGTAGCGGGTTTGAGGGTGTTGGTAGCGGTATCGCCCTTGAGACCCGGCTCGGTGTAAGTCACTTGGAGCTCTACCTTAGTCGGCAGCTCAGCGAAGAGCACGGTATCGGTAGAAGCATCAGAAACCACGTCAACGGTCATTCCCTCTTTAAGGAAATCAACACCGGTGATGAGGTCGTGAGCGATAGGTACCTGCTCGAAGGTCTCGTTATTCATGAAGATGAAGTCCTCACCCTCTTTGTAGAGGAACTGATAGGGACGGCGCTCAACGCGAACATCCTCCAGCTTCTCACCGATATTGAAGCGGCGCTCCAAAACGCGTCCGTCAACAACGTCTTTAAACTTAACACGCATGATCGTGTTGCCTTTACCCGGCTTAACATGCAAAAACTCGATTACAAAATACAAACGGCCGTCCATACGGATACATACGCCGTTTTTGATGTCTTGACTATTAATCATAAAAATAAATTAAATTAAAAATTCAAAATTAAAAATTCAAAATTATGAATTAAAAAATCTCTTTTTTTCAAAAAACGCTGCAAAAGTACA
Organism: uncultured Bacteroidales bacterium; assembly: GCA_900321605.1. Lineage (GTDB taxonomy): Bacteria > Bacteroidota > Bacteroidia > Bacteroidales > Paludibacteraceae > Colicola. The sequence continues at coordinate 91,855 of ONWR01000001.1, forward strand.
AAAAAATTTGCATATATGCAAGAAAAATAGTAATTTTGCACTCAAATTCGATAAAATACCTATGGAAACGATACAAAATTTCTTCTCGGGGCTTGATATTTGGCAGATTATGTCGGCTTTTGTGTTCATGATCGCCATCATTGATCCTTTCGGAAATATCCCCATTACGATTAACATGGAGAAACGCGGAATCAAGATCAGCGCGTGGAGAGTTTGTTTGGCGAGTCTGATCATTCTGATGGCGTTTCTGTTCGCAGGAGAATGGATTCTGAAGATTTTCGGTGTGAAGATTGAGTATTTCGCGATTGCCGGTGGATTTGTGATCTTCCTGATGGCAATGGAAATGGTGTTGGATATCACGATTTTCCAGAACGATAAGTTGGAAGGCGAGATCGGAAACGGTAGTGCTATTGTGCCGTTAGCCTTCCCGATGTACGCCGGTCCGGGAGCTTTTACCGCACTGGTGGCGCTGACGGCAGAGTACTCCATAGATAATCTGAGTTTGGCGCTGATACTATGTATCTTGGTGCTTTATTTCGTACTCATCGGCACCAAATGGCTGACTAAATTCATGGGTCAGACCAGTTTGTATATCATCCGTAAGTTCTTCGGCATCATCGTGCTCGCGATTGCCTGCAAGCTGATGTTCGGAAACCTTGCTGCTATTTTTTAATAGCAGCGTTAAAGAGTTAAAATGGTGCTGCGCACGTTAAAGAGTTAAAATGGTCGCTACGCGACGTTAAATTGTTAAACTGTTAAATCATATATAATATGAAAAGCTTTTCAGAAATGACCATTGCGTTGGCATCGGATCACGCAGGTTATGCACTTAAAGAAAAGGTTCAGTTGTTCTTGGAGGACAATGGAGCCAAAGTGAAAGATTTTGGATGTTACTCAACGGAGAGTTGCGACTATCCTGATTTTGCTCACCCGCTGGCAGAAGCAGTGGAGAAAGGTGAGTACGAGTTCGGTGTAGTAATGTGCTCTACGGGTAACGGTATTACCATGACCGTTAACAAACATCAGGGTATCCGTGCAGCGCTTTGCTGGGAGCCGAAATTGGCTGAGCTCGCTCGCGCGCACAATAACGCTAATGTATTAGGTCTGCCGGCAAGTTTCATTACTGCCCCCATGGCGCTGGATATCGTTCGCAAGTTCTTCCAGACGGATTTTGAGGGTGAGCGTCATGAGCGCCGTATTAACAAGATCCCGTGTAAGTAACGCAATACGCTGTTATGGAAGTTATGCACTGAGTCGTCTCGGCTCAGTGCTTTTCCGTACTTCTATCCCCGTTCATCATGCGCCGATGTTCGTTTCTGTCGAACCGGCGAACATCTGTCAACTCCACTGCCCCGAGTGCCCGGTAGGGAGAGGGGGAAGTGAAAGGTTAAAGGTGAACGATGAAAGGACGATGCCGATGGAGGTGTTTAGACGGGTGTTGGCGGAAGTGAAGGAGACGGCTTTAGTGATGCAGTTTTATTTTCAGGGCGAACCGCTGCTGAACACGAACCTGCCTGAGATGATTCGCGAGGCGCATGAGGCAGGACTCTATACGATCGTCAGCACGAACGCTCAAGCGATGACGAAGGAGAGGGCGGAAGAATTGGTGTCTTCGGGTCTCGACCGCATCATCATCTCGATGGACGGCTGGACAGAGAGTTCCTACAGCGCCTACCGCATCGGAGGGGACGTAGAGAAATGCAAGGCGGCGATTCGATGGCTGAGAGAGGCAAAGAAGTCTTCTCGCCGGACGCCGATCATCGAACTTCAATGTCTGAGACTGAAAAGCAACGAGCAGGAATGGACGCTTTTCAAACGCGAGTACAAGGCATTGGGAGCAGACCGTTTGGTCTTCAAAACCGCGCAACTCTATGACTACGAGAACGGACATCCGTTGATGCCCACCGAGGCGCGATACAGCCGTTATATCCAAGGCAAGGACGGGAAATACCACCGCCGAGCAATGGGCAAAGGATGTTTTAGAGTTTGGAGCGGTGCGGTAATCACCACCGACGGAACGGTGCTGCCTTGCTGCTACGACAAAGGACACGAGCACGCGTACGGAAATATTATGCAGACACCCCTCGCTGAACTTTTTGCTAATGAGAAAGCGATGTCTTTCCGCCTTGCAGCGATGGAACAAGGACCTGCGATTTGCAGGGAATGCGGAAAGTAAGGGGAAAGGGTTAGTGGATTAGTGGGTTAGTGGGTTATCTCTCGTAAATGGACCGACATTGGACCGATGTTGGACCGAGAACGGACCGATGAAGACGAGGAAAATGGGATTTGAGATTTGACATTTGAGATTTGACATTTGACATTTGAAATGAAGATTGAACAATTTACATTTGGACCGTTTGGAACGAATACGTATGTTCTGACGGATGAGGACGGAAAAGTGCTCCTCATCGATCCGGCTTGTTTTTACGAGCAGGAGAGACAAGTGTTGTACCAAACGATCACCCGACTCCATCAACCGGATCAGCCTTTGACCATCGTAGCAACACACGGTCATCTGGATCATCTCTGGGGTGCTAAATGGGCTACGGAAACATGGCATACACCGGTCCGGATGCACGAAGCGGATATACCGATGGCTCAGGCGATGCAGCAACAATACGATCTCTTCGGCGTGCAGCTCAAGGCAGAGAGATTTGAGATAGAAGAGTTCAGATTTCAGAATTCAGAGTTCAGAAGTCAGGATTCAGAATTCAGATTTCAGATTATTCATACGCCGGGACATACGCAGGGGTCGGTATGTCTGTATTTTCCGGAAGAGAGGCAGCTGTTCTCCGGCGACACACTCTTCCGTTGCGGTTACGGTCGCACCGACCTTCCAGGCGGTAACTATGGTCAGTTGATCAGCTCGTTGGAGCAGTTGATGACCCTTCCTCCCGAGACCGAAGTCTTCCCCGGTCACGGCGAATCCACCACCATCGGTTACGAAAGAAGGTAAAATTGCAAAGTCGACTTTACAAGGAAACTATAAAAGTGAAAAAAGTTTCCTGAAAATTTGCGTAATTCATTTTTTTGTAGTACTTTTGTACCCGCATTTGAATGAATTATGTCAGACGACCAGAGATGTAATATTATCAAGACTGCAGGCGAGTTATTCTTTCGCCTTGGTATTCGCAGTGTTTCCATTGACAATATTTGTCGTGAATTAGGGATGTCGAAGAAGACGTTCTACGTCTATTTTGCGTCAAAGGATGAGCTGATTGAGCAGATGTTACAGGCTAACCTGAAGTACATGAGTACGAAGATGGAGGAGCTGCTGAAGTTGAATGATTTTAGGCAGATTGTGAAGCTGTTTATCAAACGGCAGGCAGCAGAGAAGAACGACGTGCGCCGTGTACCTCAGTTGGTCTATGACCTCAAGAAATACTACCCTCGTCAGTTTGCGGATTTTCAGGCAGAGTGTTTTGAAATCCACAAGCGTTACTTGACGCAGTATATAGAGCAGGGTGTGGAGCAGGGGCTCGTGCGCGCGAACCTTAATATAGAATTAACGGCACTTATTTTTGCTCGCATACATAATAGCGCTATCCGTGACTTCGAGGAGATCGAGGCGCTTCATAACATGCACCAACTCGGACACACGGCGATGGACATTCTCGTTCGCGGTATTCTCTCCGAGGAAGGTTTGGCACTATATTTGATGGAAGGAAATAATAAATAAGATATATGAGAAAATTGATTTTAATGATTGCCGCGATACTCGCGATGAGTACAGCGGTACAGGCAGAAGACCATGTTATGGCGGCCACAAAAGGTTCCCAAATCTACAAAGACGGGGCACCGAAAACATTGAGCCTGTCGCTCAAAGAGGCGCAGGACTACGCGGTAAAGCAGAACCGCACGCTGAAGAATGCCTCCTTAGCAGTACAGGAAGCCTACGCAGCCCGCTGGCAGACCATCGCTTCGATGTTGCCTCAGGTAGATGGAACGTATAGCTACAGTGATTATTTAGGATATAGCGCCACATTGGGTATGGGCGGAATGCCGATAGAGATTAACATGCCTAATGTAGGAGCTCTTGGTGTGACTGCATCTGTAGGTCTTAACGGACAAGCGATCGTAGGGGTTCTGCTCAATAACGTAGCGATTGACATGAAAAAGATCGCTCTTGAGAAATCGGAAAGCGAACTTCGAAGCAGTATATTGAGCAGCTATGTATCCGTTCTGGCTCTGCGTAGTATCTCTAATTTGCTGGATTCGAGTTTGAATAATATCGAGCATCTGGAGACCATTACCCGCAATGCGGTAGAGGCCGGAGCTGCCGAGCAGACCACAGCTGACCAGATTCATGTGCGCGTGAACACTCTCAAAAACTCCATCAACGTACAGAAACGAAATATCGAATTGGCGACCAACAGTCTCAAAGTGCTGTTAGATGTACCGGCTGAAACGGAGTTGACATTAACCGAGAGCATCGATGAAGTCCTTTCACCGGAACGCGTGCTGAATCTTTTGGGTGAGAATTTCGCAGTGGAGAACAACCTCAACTACCAGCTTCTCGCCAAACAGGTAGAACTCGCCAAACGTAATGTACACATGGCAAGCTGGGCATACGGACCGACCATCGGTGTAGGATATAACTACACGAACCAGCAGTACTACGGCGAAGGAGGAATGCGTATGACTCCGCCGAATGTAATACAAGTGAGCGTAAAAATGCCGCTTTGGTCATCCGGTAAACGCGCAGCAGGCATAGTAGAGAAGAAGATTGCTTTGGAGGAGGCTAAAAACACCCTCTCCGAGACCACAGATAATTTAGAGATCCAGTATCGTCAGCTTTGTTTCAATCTCTCCAATGCGTATGAGACCTATCTCAATGAGAAGGAGAATATAGAGGTGACGCAACGTGTGTTCCATTCCACCACCGAGAAATTCAAATGGGGAGCCGCATCGAACTTGGAGTTGACCAACGCTTCGAATGACCTCATCAGCGCACAATCAACCTACGTGCAGGCGATGTTGGAGCTGATCAATGCACAATCTGAGTTGGAAGAGTTCTTGAACAAATAAAATTAAAAATTAAGAATTAAATATTATATGAAAAAGTTTTTTATTTATTCACTCGCCGTATTGGCATTTGTAGCTTGCGGCAAGAAAGAAACCACAGAAGAGAAAGAGGAGCGCGTAGAACAAGTACGTACCACCGTTCTCAAGGCGCAGGAGATTGAGCGTGTGATCAGCGTCTCCACGAACCTCCAAGGCTACGTTACTCTCAATGTAGCTCCGTCGCTCACCGGTACTATCGAGCATATTTTTGTGGAAGTAGGTAACAAAGTGTCCAAAGGTCAGGCGTTGGTGAACATGGATCAGACGCAGTACAAGACCACTAAGATCAATTTGGCTAACTTAGAGACCGAGAAGAAACGTGTGGAGATGCTGCTCAAGACCGGTTCGGCTACCCAGCAACAGTTGGATCAACTCACTACGCAATACAACGCCACGAAAGAGCAGTTGGAGTTTATTGAGACAAACACGTATTACAAGGCTCCGTTCAGCGGCGTTATTGCTGCTAAGAACTACGAGGACGGCGAGCTCTACGGAGGTCAGCCGATCTTGGTGCTCACCCAGCTTGATCGTCTCAAAGCGCTGATTGCTATTCCGGAGAACTATTTCCCGAAACTCAAAGAGGGGATGAAACTGACCCTCACTTCGGAAATCTATCCCGATAAGATCTTCCCCGCTACCGTAGAGATCGTGTACCCGACTATTGACCCGTCGAGCCACACCTTCCAGTGCAAGATCGTCATTCCGAACGGCAGTCAACTATTGCGTCCGGGTATGTATGTAACGACCCAGATCGGTTTGGGTAAGGAGAAAGCTATCGTAGCTCCTTATCAGGCAGTGGAGAAACTCGTTGGAGCGAACGACCGTTATGTCTTCCTCAACGAGAACGGATATGCTAAGCGTGTAGCTGTGACCCTCGGTCAGCGTTTCGATCAGAACATCGAGATCATTGCACCGGAGATCACAGACGGCGTAGAACTCGTCACCACCGGTCAGCACAAACTTGTGGACGGCGTGAAAATCAATGTAGTGAAAGAATAATTAATAATGAATAATGAATATCTCGCAGTCGGGTTAGCTGCAAAAAAATATTCATTAATCATTGATCATTAATCATTGAATTTATGGCAATATACAAAACAGCGATTGAAAAGCCGGTAACTACCGCCTTGATCTTCATTGCGGTCATTATTATCGGTATATACAGTTTCCTTAAACTGCCGATTGACCAGTTCCCGGAAATGGATCCTCCGTACATCACGGTGATGACAACTTACCCGGGAGCGTCCGCGTCCGAGATCGAGACGAACGTCACCAAGTACATGGAGAACGCCCTCACCTCGGTGGACCACCTCAAACATATCACATCGCAGAGTAAGGATAACCTCTCCATGGTCACTCTTCAACTGGAATGGGGTTCGAACATGGACGAGGCAGTGAATGATGTGCGTTCGTTCGTCGATATGACCAAGAACAACCTGCCGGACAACTGCGGAACGCCGATGATCTTCAAGCTCTCGACGTCCTCCATGCCGGTATGTATGTACTCCATCACGGCAGACGAGACCTACCCGGGTCTGGATAAGATCCTCAACGATGAGGTCATCCCGCAGCTTAACCAAGTGGACGGTATCGGTAACCTCTCTCTCTCCGGTTCGCCGGACCGATACGTGTATGTCGATATCGACCAGCAAAAACTCGATGCCTATGGTATCACGTTGGAGCAGGTCGGTAATGTTGTTGCAGCGAATAACCTCAACCTCTCTTCCGGTACGATCAAGATGCCTCAGGAGCAATATCAGATGCAGGTTCGTTCGGAGTACTTGGAGTCCTCCGAGATCGGCAACCTGATGGTAGCGATGACTCCGCAAGGTCAGCAGGTCTTCATCCGCGATATAGCGACGGTGAAAGATACCATCAAGGACCTGACGCTGGATGAGAAGACCAACGGACGCGAGTCTGTCCGTCTGGTCGTTTCCAAACAGACGGGTGCCAACACCGTGAAGGTCTGCCGTGATATCAAGAAGGAATTGGCAAAGATACAGAAACAGTTACCTGCCGACGTGAAGATCGAGGAGATCTTCGAGAGTTCGGAGAACATCCAAAACTCCATCAATTCGTTGGAGGAGTCTATCGGATATGCCCTTCTCTTCGTGGTACTCGTGGTACTCTTCTTCCTCGGCAAATGGCGTGCTACCATCATCATCGGTATCACGATTCCTATTGCCCTCATTGTGGCATTTATCTACCTCGGTTTGGCTGACTCTTCGATCAACATCATCTCCCTCTGTTCGTTGACTATCGCTATCGGTATGGTGGTCGATGATGCGATTGTGGTCTTGGAGAATATCACCCGACATATCGAACGTGGCGAAGATCCTCACGAGGCATCTATCTATGCCACCAACGAGGTGTGGGTTTCCGTCATCGCAACGACCCTTGTGCTCGTAGCGGTATTTGTGCCGATGACGATGCTTCCCGGTATGGCAGGTATCATGTTCAAAGAACTCGGTTGGATTGTTACCATCGTCTGCTGTACCTCAACTGCCGTCGCTATCTCTCTGACTCCGATGCTCTGCTCCAAGCTGCTCAAAGCAAAGAAAGTGCATGTGGATGAGAACGGAAACCTCGTAGAGGATGAGGCAGGTAAGAAAAGCTGGTACGACCGTACTGTCGTTCATCTGTTGGATAAGATCGATGAGGGATATGCCAAAATGTTGGGTTGGTGTCTGAACAACAAGTTTATCACCTTTACCGTGCTTTTGGCGTTCTTCGTGGTGTCGATGCTGCCTTTCTTCATGGGCAAGATCGGTACGGACTTCATGCAGGAACAGGACAATGCCCGTCTGACGGTGAATATCAAGTTACAACGCGGTACGCGTATTGAGGAGACCCTCAAGACTGCCCGCAAGCTGGAGGCGCGTTTCTTGGAACTCGTGCCTTGCATCGAGGTGATCAACACCTCTGCCGGTTCGAACGACGAGGCGACTATCTCCGCTATGTTCTCCTCCACGATGAACAACACGATCCAGATGACGATCCGTCTGCCTAAGAAATGGAGACGTGATCAGACCGTTTGGGAGATTGCCGAGACCCTTCGTCAGGAGATGAGCCGTCATCCGGAAGTCATTGAATATCAGTGTACCACCTCCGGTTACGGCGGTATGGGTAATAACTCGGTGGATATTGAGATCTATGGCTATGATTTTGACCTCACTTCCTCTTTGGCAGAGCAGTGCCGTAAGTTAAGCGCAACGCTGCCCGGAGCCCGTGACGTGAAGATCAGCCGTCAGGACGACCGTCCGGATATCAAGATCACCGTGGATAAAGAGAAAGCATCGCGTCTCGGACTCAGTTCCGCTACTATCTCCACTTACCTGCGAAACCGTGTGTCCGGTATGGCTTGCGGTTACCTCAAGGAAGACGGATCGGAGTACGATATCGTGGTTCGTTTGCAGGAAGAAGACCGTAACTCCATCTCCGCCGTTCTGGACATGACTATTCCTACGGCTACCGGCAAACAGGTCAAACTCTCCGAAGTAGCTTCTATCGGTGAATACTGGGCACCGCCTACCATCGAGCGTAAGGCACGTCAGCGTATTGTCACCGTCAGCGTCACTCCGTACAACACCTCTTTGGGTGAATTGGCTAAACAGGTAGAGGCAAACGTCTTGCCGCAGCTGGATCTGCCTACCGGTTATACGGTACACCTCGGCGGTAGTTATGAGGATCAACAGGATACCTTCAGAGACATGGTTCTGCTGGCTGTCCTGATCGTACTGCTTGTCTATATCGTGATGGCTTCGCAGTTCGAGTCGCTTCGTATGCCTGCCATCATCATGTTCTCGGTGCCTTTCGCCCTCTCGGGTGTGGTTATTGCCCTGTGGATAGCAGGTCGTTCACTCGATATGGTCGGTGCCCTCGGTGTCGTACTGCTGATCGGTATTGTGGTGAAGAACGGTATCGTGCTCGTGGACTATATCAACCTGATGCGCGAACGCGGATATGCGCTCAATGACGCTATCCAGATGTCCGGTCGCTCCCGTCTGCGCCCTGTGCTCATGACTGCTTTCACCACCATCTTAGGTATGATCCCGATGGCAGTCAGCGAAGGTGAAGGCGCAGAGATGTGGCAACCTCTCGGTATCGTCGTCATCGGCGGTCTGACGATCTCCACCTTCCTCACGCTCTTCATCGTCCCCGTGCTCTATGGTTCGATGACCAAACATGGGGATCGCAACAAGCAGGAAGCACTCCGCAAGAAGTTTATCTTCATGGATCTCAAGGTGAAAAAGGAAAATTCGTAATTTATAATTTTTAATTTTTAATTCTCATGAAGAGTGTAATGATCGTATTCAATCAGGCGAATACAGGCCGTGTCGAATATATGTTGGATGTCTTAGGCATCAAAGGCTTTACGTTCTTTGAGCAAGTACAAGGTCGTGGTACCAACGGCGGTGAACCCCGCCGTGGTACACACGCTTGGCCGGAGATGAACTCATGCGTCATCACGGTGGTCGAAGACGAACAGTTACCGACCTTGTTGGAGTCCATCAAGAAACTGGATTTGCGCAACGAAGAAGTCGGTGTACGCGCTTTTGTGTGGAATATTGAAGCCACAGTTTAAAAAAAAATCGCTCTTCGGGGCGATTTTTTTTGCGTATGTCAAAAAAAAGCAGTACCTTTGCAACCGATTATGGCTGTTCAGATAGAACATATATGTAAATCGTTCGGTTCGCAGCAGGTTTTGCGCGACGTGTCACTGGCTATTCCTGAAGGTCAAGTGGTGGGTTTGTTGGGTCCGAACGGAGCCGGTAAATCGACGCTGATGAAGATCCTGATCGGTCTTTGGAGTGCCGATAAAGGGACTGTCTCTGTTCCTCCTCGCATCGGATACCTGCCGGAGAATAATCCGCTTTACGAAGAGATGTACGTGGCGGAGTACCTCGAGTTCATGGCAAAAATGTCCAATGTCAAGAGTCAAATGACCAAGGAGCTCATTGAACTGGTCGGTCTCACGCCGGAGAAGCACAAACACATCCGCGAGTTGAGCAAAGGTTACCGTCAACGTGTGGGGCTTGCTCAAGCTCTGCTCGGAGACCCGCAGTTACTCATTTTAGACGAACCCACTACAGGTCTGGATCCGAACCAGCTGGTCGAGATACGCGCCCTCATCCGCGATTTGGGCAAGGAACGCACCGTCATCCTCTCCACGCACATCATGCAGGAGGTACGCGAGATGTGCGGCCGAGTCGTTATTCTGGACCACGGACAGATCAAAGCCGACCGGCTTATTACAGAGATTGAAGACTTGGAGAGTTTATTCCGGTCTGCAACATTAAACAGTTGATTATGGCAGAATTTGATATAAGAAACCAGATGACCGAGAAAGAGCAGGACAATGCCCTGCGTCCTTTATGCTTTGCCGATTTTGCCGGACAGAGCAAGGTCACATCGAACCTCAAGATCTTCGTCGAGGCAGCTAAACTGCGCGGCGAGAGCTTGGATCATGTGTTGCTCTTCGGCCCTCCGGGACTCGGTAAGACGACCCTCAGCAACATCATCGCCAACGAACTCGGCGTCGGGTTCAAAGTGACTTCGGGTCCCGTATTGGACAAACCCGGTGATTTGGCAGGACTACTCACAAGCCTTGAACCCAACGACGTCTTGTTCATTGATGAGATCCACCGTCTGAGTCCGATCGTAGAGGAGTACCTCTATTCGGCAATGGAGGACTACCGCATCGACATCATGATCGACAAAGGTCCCTCGGCACGCACTATTCAGATCGACCTCAATCACTTCACCCTCATCGGTGCTACTACCCGTAGCGGATTGTTGACAAGCCCGCTCCGTGCGCGTTTTGGTATCAACTGCCATTTGGAGTACTACGATGCCGACATCCTCGCCGGTATCGTCAAACGTTCGGCACGGCTCTTAGGCGTGGAAATCAACGAGAAAGCGGCAGGCGAGATCGCCCGTCGGTCACGCGGTACGCCCCGTATAGCCAACGCCCTGCTGCGTCGTGTGCGTGATTTCGCGCAGGTAAAGGGCAATGGAGCCATCGATTTAGAGATCGCCAAATATGCGTTGGAAGCACTTAATATTGACACCTTCGGTCTCGACCAGATCGACAACAAACTGCTCACCACCATCATCGATAAGTTCCGCGGCGGACCGGTCGGACTCAACACCATCGCTACCGCTATGGGCGAAGATGCCGGTACTATCGAGGATGTGTACGAGCCGTACCTCATCAAAGAGGGCTTCATCAAACGTACACCGCGAGGCCGCGAAGCTACCGAACTGGCGTACAAGCACCTCGGCAAGACGATCCTTAGTCCCGACGGACAGCAATCTATGTTTTAAGAAATAAATAATTACAGATCATATGAAGAATTTTGTAGAAGAACTGCGCTGGAGAGGCATGTTGCAGGATATCATGCCCGGCACAGAAGAACAGTTAATGAAAGAGATGACCACCGCTTATGTGGGTATTGACCCGACAGCGGACAGTCTGCATATCGGTCACCTGTGTGGCATCATGATGCTGCGTCATCTGCAGGCTTGCGGTCATAAACCTATCGCCCTCATCGGAGGCGCTACCGGTATGATCGGTGACCCGTCTGGCAAATCAGCAGAGCGTAACCTGCTGACCGAGGAGATCCTGCGTCATAACGTAGCTTGTATCCGCGAGCAGTTGGAGCATTTCCTCGATTTTAACAGCGATGCTCCCAATGCTGCGGAGTTAGTCAATAACTACGATTGGATGAAGGACTACACCTTTATCAATTTCACGCGCGACATCGGCAAACTCATCACCGTCAACTATATGATGGCGAAAGACTCCGTGAAGAAACGTTTCAACGGCGAGTTCAGCCAAGGTATGTCCTTCACCGAGTTTACCTATCAGTTGCTGCAGGGCTACGACTTCGTTTATCTGAACGAACATAAGAACTGCTTGCTGCAAATGGGCGGTTCGGATCAGTGGGGTAACATCACCACGGGTATCGAGTTGATGCGTAAGATGAACGGTAAGACCGCTTTCGCCCTCACCTGTCCGCTGATCACCAAAGCCGACGGCGGTAAGTTCGGCAAGACTGAGAGCGGCAATGTGTGGTTGAGCAAGAAATACACGAGTCCGTATAAGTTCTTCCAGTTCTGGATGAACGTCTCGGACGATGATGCCAAACGTTACATCAAGATCTTCACGAGCCTCAGCCGCGAGGAGATTGAGGCACTCATCAAGGAGCACGAAGAGGCACCTCATCTGCGCGTGCTTCAGAAACGTCTGGCGAAAGAGGTAACCTGTATGGTACACAGCGAGGCGGACTACAATGCGGCTGTGGAGGCATCCAATATATTATTCGGAAACACGACCGCGGACGCGTTGCGCGCGTTAGACGAGGCTACGTTCCTCGATATCTTCAACGGCGTAGAGCAGTACGAGATTCCGATGGCTGACCTCAAAGCAGGTATCGGTCCGTTGGATCTGTTGGCCGAGCGCACGAATATCTTCCCCTCCAAAGGCGAAGCACGTAAGATGATTCAGGCGAACGGATTCAGTTTGAACAAAGAAAAACTGACCGATCCGCAAACCCCGCTGACGGACGCAAATCTGCTCAACGGAAAGTACCTTCTTTTCCAAAAAGGAAAGAAAAACTACTATCTGGTAGTTGCAAAATAAGAAAAAAAGCATAAAAAGTGCAAAATTATTACAAAAAATTTGGTCATATCAAAAATTTGTTGTAATTTTGCACGCTTTTTCGCTAAAACCCATTACGGGGTCCCCGAAAATTTCTAATTTTTGGGGAGAGCGGAGGCACAAGTTGCCCGTTCATTAAGCGGAGCGGTATGAACTGTTGCACACTTGTTGCCGAACGCGACTGTCCACTCGTATATCGGTATTACACCGGATTTTGGTTCCGAGAAGCGAGGTTCGACTCCTCGGTGGACAACTCAAGGGTAAACCCCTCCCTGCCCCTCCCCACAAGGGAGGGCATTTAGTAAAAAGGGGTACGTGTGATGGGATACGGGCAGCATCACGACAATTAACAACTACTGCCCCATATTGAGTAACACAAATTAAAAAATGAAAGAATTCGCATTAGTAGGTACTCCGCGTAGCGAGTACGGTAAGAAGGCCGCTAAGGCTCTTCGCGCAGAGGAATTGATTCCTTGCAACATCTACGGTTGTGGTCTGAACGCCACCTTCACAGTATCAGCAGCTGACGTTCGCAAGCTCATCTACAGCCCGGACACCCAGATTGTTGATCTGACCATCGGTGACACCAAGGCCAAAGCTATCGTTAAAGAGTTGCAGTTCCACCCGATTGACGGCAAAACGCTGCATATTGACTTCCTCGCAGTGGACGAGAAGAAGCCGGTTGTAGTAGAGATCCCTATTCAGTTGAACGGTCTCGCTGAGGGTGTTAAAGCCGGTGGTAAACTGGTTCAGAACATGCGCAAACTCAAAGTTCAGGGTATCTACACCGCATTCCCGGATCGCATCAACATCGACGTTACCGAGCTTGGTCTTGGTAAGAAGATCGCCGTTGCTGACGTGAAGATCGAGGGTCTGAAATTTGTCAACCCTGCTGACGCTTGCGTTGCTGAGGTAAAAGCTACTCGTCAGAGCAAGCAAGGCTAATGAGTCAAAAGTCGAAAGACAAAAGACAAAAGACAGGGGCGAGGCGTTAAACGCCCCGCCTCTCATTTTTAATTCGTAATTTTTAATTTTTAATATACGTGAAATTCCTTATTGTCGGACTTGGAAATATCGGCGATGAGTACGCCGGTACTCGTCATAACATCGGTTTCATGATGATTGATGCTTTCGCTGCATCGGTTAATGCCACATGGCAGGACAAGCGGTACGGCTTTGTAGCCAAATGTCGCGTGAAGAACGCGGAGATGGTCCTGCTCAAACCCTCCACCTATATGAACCTCTCCGGCAATGCCGTGCGCTACTGGCTCCAACAGGAGAAGATCCCGGTGGAGAACATGCTCGTCTTGGTGGACGACCTCAACCTGCCTTTCGGTACGATACGTATCCGCAAACAGGGTTCCAACGGCGGACACAACGGACTCGGTAACATACAATCCGTATTAGGAACGGACGCGTACGCACGCGTGCGGTTCGGCATCGGAAACGAGTACACACGCGGTACGCAGATCAATTTCGTCTTGGGAGAATGGACCGATGAGGAGAAGAAAAAGATCGATGAGCGTCTGAAAGTGACCACCGAGATCATCCCTTCCTTCTGCCTGCAAGGCATCGACCGCACGATGAATCAGTTCAACAATAAATGACCCTTCCAAAATGTCGAATCTCAAATCTCACATAGCAAATCACCCTTGGTTTTGTGCAGCTTGTAATCTTTTGATAGTGATGGCGGCTTATACGCTGTCACGCCTTTTTTTCTTCCTAACGAGTCCGGATCTCTTTCCGAACGTGACGGCGGCTCATCTATGGGAGATGGTACTTGGCGGTATGCGCTTTGACCTGACGGCTATCCTCTATCTGAGTTCGGTCTATCTGCTTTTGGCATTGTTGCCGCTTCCGATGAAGTGGAGACAAAATGGTGTATATCAATCGGTTGCCAAGTGGTTCTTCTTGGTACCCAATTTAATCGGTATTGCTGTCAACTGTGCCGACATGGTGTATGTGCGGTTCACCGACAGACGAACCACCATCACCTTCTTCGATGAGTTCCAGAATGACGGAAACCTGCTCTCTGTCTTTTTGCAAGGCGCTGTGCAATACTGGTACGTGACCCTCTTTGCGTTGCTTCTCATGACAGGAGTGGTGATGCTTTTCCGGAAATCATATTTCTCCATGAACGACTCCCGAATCGCTTCGCGTCCATGGATATACTACCCCGTTGAAGTGTTGCTTTTTGTGGTGAGCACGTATTTTATTGTGATCGGCATCCGAGGCGGATTCGGCAAATACACCCGTCCCATCACGCTCAGCAACGCCCTGCAATATACCGACAGACCGCAGGAGACCATGCTCGTTCTCAACACTCCGTTCTGCATTATGCGTTCTTCCGAAGGAAGCACGTATACCGATCCGCATTATTTTGCGGAGGACGAAGTAGCGCAAATCATGACTCCTTGGCATGCACAGCCCTCAGAACCAAAGACTCAGAAACTCAATGTCGTCGTCTTCATCTTGGAGTCGTTCGCGGCGGAGCACATCGGTTTTTACAACGAAGGAAGAGGCTACACGCCTTTCTTGGATTCGCTCTTGGCGCAAAGTGTGACGTGGCGTTACTCTTTCGCTTCCGGTCGCAAGTCGATTGACGCAATGCCTTCGGTACTCTCGTCTATTCCGATGTTGATCAACCCCTATATCGTCACCCCCTATTCCACCAACGCCGTCTCTTCTATTGCCGACTGTTTGGGCAACGAAGGCTACACCACAGCTTTCTTCCATGGCGCTCCCAACGGCTCGATGGGATTCCAAGCTTATGCCCGTAGTGCCGGGTTTGACAAGTATTACGGTATGGACGAATACCCGAACGCTAATCGCGATTTTGATGGCACTTGGGCGATCTGGGACGAAGAGTTCCTGCAGTTCTACGCTCACACGATGAGCACGATGACCGAGCCTTTCATGACGGCTGTCTTCACCGCTTCGAGCCATCATCCCTTCAAAGTGCCCGAACGCTACGAAGGCGTTTTCCCGCAAGGTTCTCAACCGCTTCATCAGTGTATCGGTTACAGCGATCTCGCTATCCGCCGGTTCTTCGAATATGCTAGCACGCAGCCTTGGTTCGAGAACACGCTGTTTGTCATCACTGCCGATCATACAAACCAACTCTGTACCCCTGCGTACACAAACGCACTCGGTCAATACCGCGTACCGGTGGCATTCTTCTGTCCGGCTCACCTGCCTGCGGAACAACGAACCGACATCGTCAGCCAGACGGATATTATGCCCTCTGTCTTAGGTTTCACAGGGTACCAAAAGCCCTATTTCGCTTTCGGCGAGGATGCGCTCACTACCCATAAGCAACATAACTACGCCGTTTGTTACAACAATCCGGTTTTCCAGATCATGAGCGACAGTCTGCTCATGCAGTTTGACGGAAAAGAGGTGACTTCCCTCTATGCCTACCGAACCGACACGCTGCTCCAACATCCGCTCCCGACCGAACAGGCACCGACCGAGATGACCGATTATCTGAAAGCGTATATCCAACAGTATATCCACCGAATGGTGACAAATCAATTGACACATGAGTGAAGTTCGCGTAGATAAATACCTCTGGGCGATGCGTATCTATAAGACGCGTTCCATCGCCGCCGACGCTTGTAAGAACGGACGCGTCTCCATCAACGGCGTACAACTCAAGCCGAGCCGTTCGTTCCATGTGGGAGACATCTTCAACGTCCGCAAAGGACCCGTCACGTACACCTATAAGGTACTACAACTCTCCGAGAACCGCCTCGGTGCCAAACTTGTGCCCGAATACATGCAGGATTGCACAAGCCCTGCGCAACTGGAGATCCTCGAACTCGCGCGCCTTGCCGGAAACGGCGGACGCGACAGAGGCACTGGTCGTCCGACCAAGAAAGACCGACGAGACATCGAGACCTTCATGAGTGATAATTACTTAGACGACATTGATTTTGATGATGAAGAGTAAAAAAGAAAATATCGCTGAATACATCCTCTATCTTTGGCAGATGGAGGACTACTTGCGTGCTTTTCCGCAGAACGCGGACGCGACGCCGGAGTTGCATGAACTCAACGAGATGATGCACCGTGAAGGAATCATGAACGGCGGACATCTGGCTTTGGCCAACAATGCCCTGAACGAACTGGAGGAACTGCACGCGCAGCTCTTGGACGAAGACGCTATGTACCGCGCCTCGATCATTCGTCTGCAACCCTCCCTCAACCTCCTCAAGGCAAAAACCGACCGTCCCACGATGAGCGATCTTGAAGCCTGCTTCACCCTGCTCTACCAGATCATGTTGCTCCATCTGCAGAAACGTCCCGTTTCACCCGAGACCGCGTCAGTTCAGCAGCAAGCGACCAAAGTACTCCGATTCCTAAGCAATGCCTACAAATCGTAAATAAAATTCAATCGTCAATAAATCGTACCTCGTAAATCGTCAAATCGTCAATTAAAATATGACACCCCATCATCGTTTTGCACATGTTCTCAGTTGGTTTGAAGCCAACATGCCGGTAGCGGAGAGTGAGTTAAACTTCACAAATCCCTTCCAGTGCCTTGTGGCGGTGATGCTCTCCGCCCAATGCACCGACAAACGGGTGAACATGGTCACCCCTGCCCTCTTTGCAGCGTACCCCACACCCGAAACCTTGGCCGAAGCCACCTCCGATGAGGTCTTCGAATACATCAAATCGGTCAGTTATCCCCGTTCCAAAGCCGAACACCTCGTTCAAATGGCACAACGTCTCGTCTCTGCCTTCCACGGCTTCGTGCCCGATAACATCGATGACCTTCAGACCCTTCAAGGCGTTGGACGCAAAACGGCGAACGTAGTCTGCGCGGTCATCTGGAATCAACCCACCATGGCGGTGGACACGCATATTTTTCGGGTCAGCGAACGGCTCGGTCTGACTACCGGCAGCAAGAACCCGCTCCAGACTGAGCGTCAGTTGGTCAAATACATCCCTGCCGACATCATTCCCAAAGCCCACCACTGGCTCCTTCTGCACGGACGTTACATCTGCCAAGCCCGCAAGCCCAAATGCGAACAATGCGGATTGAGGGAATATTGCAGATTTTTTTCAAAAAAATAGCACATCTCTTGCACATGTGCTTTTTTTTTTGTACCTTTGCACCCGCTAAATGAACAAATGGTAAATGATTAAATTGTAAATAGTTTTATGGCAGAAAAACAAGCACCGAATGCAGACAAACTGAAAGCGCTGCAGGCAGCGATGGCTAAGATTGACAAGAACTACGGCAAAGGCGCCATCATGAAACTGGGCGACGAGAATATCGAGAACGTACCCGTGATCCCCACCGGCAGTCTGGGGCTGAACTACGCCCTCGGCGTTGGCGGTTACCCCAAAGGACGTATTATCGAGATCTACGGTCCCGAGTCGTCCGGTAAAACGACCCTCGCTATTCACGCGATGGCGGAAGTACAAAAACAAGGCGGCATCGCCGCTATCATCGACGCCGAGCACGCCTTCGACCGTTTTTACGCAGAGAAACTCGGTGTGAACATCGCCGAACTGTTGATCTCTCAGCCCGATAGCGGCGAGCAAGCACTGGACATCGCCGACGAACTCATCCGCTCGGCGGCAGTGGATCTCATCGTCATCGACTCTGTCGCAGCCCTCACCCCGAAAGCGGAGATCGCAGGCGATATGGGCGATAACAAAGTGGGACTGCAAGCACGTCTGATGTCGCAGGCACTGCGTAAGATGACTGCTTCCGTCAACAAAACAGGTACCACCGTCATCTTCATCAACCAGCTGCGCGAGAAGATCGGCGTCATGTTCGGAAACCCCGAAACAACCACCGGCGGTAACGCCCTCAAGTTCTACGCCTCTGTCCGTCTCGACATCCGCAAGACGGGTCAGATCAAAGACGGCGAGCAGATCAAGGGTAACCAAGTGCGCGTCAAAGTGGTGAAAAACAAAGTGGCTCCTCCTTTCAAGAAAGCCGAGTTCGACCTCATGTTCAACGAAGGTATCTCGCGCATCGGTGAGATCTTGGATTTCGCAGTCGCTACCGAGGTCATCAAGAAAAGCGGTTCGTTCTTCTCGTACGGAGACACCAAACTTGGTCAAGGACGCGATAAGGTCAAAGAGGTGCTTGCTGACAATCCTGATCTGTGCGAAGAACTCGAAGCTAAGATCAGCGAGCAAGTAAAAGAAATGGGTCTGGAGAACGTCCTTTCGAAAATTGGAAAATAAGCAATACATATTGTCCCCGCGCGAAGCGCACGAAGCGGAGCAGAAATGGCGGGTAGTGAAACGTTCAGTAGATGCACGGCAGCGAGATTTGCGCGTGCATCTTACTGTTCTTACGGATGATCAAGGCAAACCCATCGCCAAAGATGCGCCGATTCCGCTCTATGAGCCGCCTGTCTTCCAAGATGTACATCATGCCAAACGGGAGGCTGTCATCATCGGCGCAGGTCCCGCAGGACTGTTTGCTGCCCTCACCCTCATCGAACATGGCATCAAACCCATCATTTACGAAAGAGGAAAGGAAGTAAGCGAAAGGAAAAAAGATATCGCATTGCTGAACCGAAACGAGGGGCTGAATCCCGAGTCGAACTACTGCTTCGGCGAAGGAGGAGCCGGTACGTTCTCCGACGGCAAACTCTTCTCCCGTTCCAAAAAACGCGGAAACATGCAGCGCGTCATGGAGCTCTTCCATTTCTTCGGAGCACCCGACACCGTCCTCTACGAAGCACACGCGCATATCGGTTCCGACAAACTGCCCACCATCATCAAAAACATGCGCGAATGTATCCTCGCTCATGGCGGAGAAATCCATTTCGAGACGAAAGTCGAGTCCCTAAAAAATCTATCAGCGAAGCGGTCTGTCAGTGAAACGGTCTGTCAGCAAAGCGGTCTGTCAGCCGAAGGCGGTCTATCGTTGGCGGTGCCAACGATATTGGCGATCGGGCACTCGGCACATGATACATATAGGATGTTAGCAGCCGAAGGCGTAGCCCTTGAGACCAAAGGCTTTGCTATGGGCGTACGCGCTGAACATCAGCAAGCACTCATTAACAGGCTCATGTATCATCTGACAAAACCCCACCTAACCTCCCCACAAGGGAGGAACACTCCCCTTGAGGGGGAGAAGGAGGGGGTTATCAAATTTGTCGGCAATGCCTCCTATTCGCTCGTTACCCAGGTCGATGGACGAGGGGTCTATTCGTTCTGTATGTGTCCGGGCGGACACATCGTTCCGGCGGGTAGCACACCCGACACCTGTGTCGTCAACGGAATGTCCGCTTCCCACCGCAACTCGCCTTTCGCCAACTCAGGCATGGTCGTACAGATCAATCCCGAAGACATCCCGGGCAACGATCCCCTCCGAGGACTCGAATACCAAGAAGCCCTTGAACGCCTCGCTTACAGCGAAGCTATCCTACAGCGAAGCGGTCTTACAGGCGAAGCCGATCCTACAGCCGAAGGCGGTCTTACAGCGAAGCGGTCAGCCGTTGCGCCAGCGCAACGGCTACGCGACTTCGTAGAAGGACGTCCCTCCAAGAACCTGCCGCCTTGCAGCTACCTGCCGGGCATCGTCCCCTCACGCCTCGACCAGTGGTTACCGCCTCATATCGGCAAACGTCTCCAACAGGGCTTCCGCGACTTTGACAAGAAATATCCGGGCTTCCTTACCAACGAGGCAGTCATCCTTGGTGTCGAGAGCCGAAGTAGCAGCGCCGTGCGTATCCCTCGTGATCCCGAGACCCTTCAATCTGTCTCCACACCCGGGCTATACCCCTGTGGCGAAGGAGCCGGCTACGCAGGAGGAATCACCTCTTCCGCACTCGATGGCATCAACGCTGCCCTCAAAATAGCCGACTTGGCATGATTATTGCAACAAGAATCACGTAATTACGTAATACCGTAATCCCGAAAAAAAACTAAAACTATAATACAATGAAAAAGATCTTCTTCTCCGCCCTGATGCTGGGCGCAGCGCTCTTCGCAAGCGCACAAAGTAAGTACGACCATTATTACACCAACCTGCCCATCGAGATTGAACGCGTGCAGGAAGTGAAATTCCCGTCTACCTCGGTCAACATCGCCCAATACGGCGCTGTGCCGGACGGAAAAACCGATTGTACGGAGGCTTTCGACAAAGCCATCAAAGAGCTTTCCAAACAGGGCGGTGGACACGTCATCGTGCCGCGCGGAGTGTGGAAAACGGGTCCTATTCAACTGCGCAGTAATATTGATCTCCACCTCAGCAAAGGAGCTACTATCCTTGGCTCTGAGAACAAATTGTTATACGTTCAGAAAAATGACAGCCTGCGAGACGGTAGCAAGAAATGTCACGCACTCATCTACGGTTCCAAACTCGAGAACGTGGGCATCACCGGTAAGGGTGTGATCGACGGTCAAGGCTTCATCTGGCGTCCGATCAAAGAGAAGAAACTCAAACGAGGCGGAGCAGGCGAGTTCTGGGACGAAGCGCTCGCTCTCGGTGGTACCATCAAGCCAGATGACAAGACCTACAGCCTCTGGTATCCCTTCAACCTCAATCCCGAACTCGGTATTCCCAATATCGCAGCAACGGCTGAGATCCAAGAGAAAATGCGTCCGCACTTGGTCAACATCACCGACTCCAAGAACGTTGTAGTGGAGGGTGTCACCCTTCGCAACAGTCCGAAGTTCCACTTGGTACCGACGCGTATCCAAAACCTCATCATCGAGAATGTCACCATCGATTGTCCGTGGTGGGCGCAGAACGGCGATGCCATGGACCCGGGTAACGTACAAGTAGCCCTCATCGCCGGTTGTCATGTCAGCGCTGGTGACGATGGTATCTGTATGAAAGGTGGCGTCGGAGACAAAGGTGTAGAAGCTGGTCCGCAACGCGATTTCCTCATCACAAACGATACCGTGTATCGCGCACACGGCGGCTTTGTCATCGGTTCGGAGTTCTGCGGCGGCATGCAGCGTCTCATCGTCAAAGATTGTATGTTCGATGGTACCGACATCGGTTGCCGTTTCAAATCGGCTCCGGGTCGTGGAGGTTGGTGTGAAGACATCTATTGCTACAACATCACTATGAAAAATATCCGCGAAGCGGCTATCTTCTTCCAATCCGGTTACGCGGATCGTTCTGCTGGTGGACGCGGTGCTACCGATAGTGACGACAAGACGAAGTTCTATCCCCATTGGAGCAATTTCACCTTCCGTAACATCATCTGTGTGAACCCGCAAACGGCGGTGGACATCACGGGTCTGAAAGGTCTGCCCGTTCATAATCTGCTCTTCGATGGCGTTAGTTTCTACGGTGTCAAAGAAGGCATCAAGATGGACTACGCAGAGGACATCACTTTCCAGAATTGCACCTTGACCCCTGCCAAAGAGCACACTCTCAAGCACACCAAGAACATCATCTGGAACGGCAAACCCCTGGAATAAAGCACCCTTGCCTACCCCTTTTGCCCAATTTAGGTGACAAAATACATTTATTTTGCATTTTCTTTCCAAAAATATTTGCTATATCAAATTTTATTTGTAACTTTGCAGCGTAAAAATTGGTATAGCAAATATTATGGACACCTATTTCTCTTCCAATAACGCGCTTTTAGCGCAAATCGGTCTGAAGGTAAAAAGCCGGCGAATTGCAGCTAACCTTACCCAAAAACAACTATCTGAACAAGCCGGAGTGGCTCTTTCTGCGGTCGGGAACATTGAAAAAGGACAAAACAGCTCGCTGCTCACCTTGATTCAGGTTCTGCGGACGATAAAGAGCCTCGATCTGCTGGAACCTTTCTTCAGGGAAGAAGAAATAAGCCCCATTGCATATGCCGAAGCCTTGAGAAAAAACGCAACGCCTAAACGTGTCCGCAATAAAAACAACCAACACCCCTCTAAACCTCTTTCATCATGGTAATCGCTGCTGAAGTTCATTTATGGAACCGCCTCGTAGGTGTTGTCCTCTGGAACGAGCGTCATGGTTACGCTACTTTCCAGTATGCACCCGAGTTTATCAACAGCGGTCTGGAGATAGCACCGCTGACCATGCCGCTCGGTTCTCGTATCTACTCCTTCCCCGAATTGCCCAAACAGACCTTCATGGGACTCCCGGGACTGCTGGCGGAAGCCCTGCCGGACGCTTTTGGACGGGCGCTGTTGGATAAATGGCTCATTGCGCAGAATAGGCAAACCGCCAACCCGGTGGAGAGACTTTGTTTTCAGGGCAAACGAAGTATGGGAGCTTTGGAGTTTGTGCCCTCACAGGAGCGCCAACTGGAGATGGAGCATACCATCGAAATCAATAATCTGGTTGAGACCGCACGGGAAGTGCTGCATAGCAAACAAGCGCTGCAAACCAACTTGTCCGAACCCACTGAAGCACTCATGGACATCATCCGTGTGGGCACATCTGCCGGTGGACAACGGGCAAAAGCCGTCATCGCCTATAACGATACAACAGGAGAAGTCAGAAGCGGACAGCTCTCTGCTCCCGAAGGATTTGACTACTGGCTCATCAAACTCGATGGCGTGACCAACAAAGAACTCGGAGACCCGCAACACTTCGGAGAAATCGAATATATCCACTACCTCATTGCCAAAGAAGCGGGCATCCACATGACCGAGTGCCGCCTGTTGCGCGAAAACGGAAGGGCACACTTCATGACGCGCCGTTTTGATCGACAAAACGGAGAAAAAATACACATGCAGACGCTCTGCGGTCTCGCACACTATGACTACAATATGCTGCATGCCTACTCGTACGAACAAGCCTTCGGAGTTATGCGCCAACTTTACCTTCCTTACTCCGATGCCGAGGAATTTTTCCGCCGGATGGTCTTCAATGTGGTAGCACGCAACCAAGATGACCACACCAAGAACATCTCTTTCCTCATGGATAAAACCGGCACTTGGCATCTCTCTCCGGCGTACGACATGTCGTGGGCGTATAGCGCCGACGGCATTTGGACAAACACCCACCAAATGTCCATTAACAATAAATGGGACGCCATCACCCGCGAAGACCTCCTCAAAGTGGCATATGAGATGAACATCAAAAAAGCACCTAAGATCATTGATCAGGTTGTCGATGCCGTTGCCCTATGGCCCACCCTCGCCCAAACCCGCTCCGACATCCCCCAACCCACCATCGATTACATCTCCTCCACCCGCCATTTCGTCTAACCCCACCCATTCAAACACGGATGTAAGTAAACCCAAATAGCGTCTATTCTTAGGCTATTCATAGGTTATTCATGGGCTATTTATAAGTTATTGCAATACCAAACAACTACCTTCACAATATGGCTAAAGCAGAATTTAACGACCCTGTAGAAATTATCAGGGGCAAACTCAACAAACGTCAGAAAGACATCTATCGCATCAAATCCTTCCGCTCGCCGACGGGAGCAGTCGTCATGCTAGGACCTCAAGAGGTCTATCGCATCAACCATCCCCGTGACTACGACCTCTCGCCGGTGACGCCGAACGAGAAAGCCCACCAGGACCTGTTCAAGCAAGCCTGCCAAATGGCGACCCTCCAACTCCTGCCCAACGCACCCGAACGACCCCTTTGGGTCAAACGGTTTGATGCCCAGCTCTCCCAACCCGAGGCGCTCGATCCCACCAAACCACCCAAACGCTACGGTAACTTCCGTGCCTTCGTCCGAACCGCCATCTTCTTCCAACTCAAATACCCGCAATAAATAATTGTCGATAATTGTTGACCCTACACATAATTTTGGACCCCACATATAATTTTTGAATCATTTTGGATAATTTTGGACTAATGAATAATTGTCTTTAATTGTCGTTAATTGTTGACTAAAAACTCTATGTTCATTAGGTCGGATGCTATCCGACAATGGTCGCCCGACCATCGTTTATCCATTTTTTTCTTAAACACCACCAACCATGAGTCAAGTCTCTTTGAACAGCCCCCTCAAGACCCTCTCCGGCAAACTGAACC
Source organism: uncultured Bacteroidales bacterium (assembly GCA_900321605.1). Lineage (GTDB taxonomy): Bacteria > Bacteroidota > Bacteroidia > Bacteroidales > Paludibacteraceae > Colicola. The sequence continues at coordinate 116,517 of ONWR01000001.1, forward strand.
GCCATTCCGACCTCGTCTTTGTCACGCGCCATCGCACAGAGAGCGTCTCCACCCGCACGCTCTCTTCTTCCTCCGCCTCACCCGCATCGTGCATGAATGCACGATCATCCTCCCCCTCTCCTGCTCAACAACGAGCACAGAACGACTTTACCCAACTCCGCCGCCAAGCGCAGTATATCCTCGCCACTCCCTCTCTCCGCGACCGCTATCTCCGTCAATGGACCAAGCAGCACAGGTTCCACACCCTCCTTGGCTTTATCATGCACTCCCTCTCTGTATCGTGCATTGATGCACGATAAAAAAAATGGCCCGCATCAGCGAGCCATTTCCTTTTCGATTACATCAGCCAAGTTCGGCTGATCTATTTTTTAGAGCTTTGCGCCAAGAGCGTTGTACTCTACACCATTCTTGCGGATGATGAGTTGACCATCGCGGTAGAACTTCTCAACCTTAGCAGCACCCTCTACGTTCTCAACGCCCTGAGAACCAGCACCGATTTGAATAGCTTTAACACGATAGCCTCCATCGAACTCTTTGATCTCTACATCACCACCCATAGAGGTGTACTCCAGAGTCTTCCAAACATAACCTTGCTCGTCAGCACCTGCGCTACCCTTAGCCGGCAGAGTCAGGTCGGTAGAAACTGCTACAGCATTTTTCGGATAAACAGCATCAGCATCAGCAAAATTAGCAGCAGTACCACCCTTAGCAGCAGCAGTCAGAATGATAGCATCACCCGGCTGGGTGTTCTTGATAATCAGAATACCATTCTTGCCACCGAACTCATAGCACTTGCCCGGATAAACAACGAAAGCTTTTGCTTTGTCCGAACCGTTCTTGATCTGGAATACAACATTCGGCTCAGCGTTAATGTAGCTCTCGCTTGCAACACCAGCTTTGATGTCGTAAACATACTTACCAGCAGCAGCGTCCGAACCGGAGTTCAGGGTAGCTTCGGAAATAGTCCAAGCATCGATAGTTGTACCAATAGCAGTCAGGTCTACAACCTTAGCGTTTACTGTCATAGCTGCAACAACAGCAGCTGCGAAGAGGAAAAATTTCTTCATAATTGTTGAGTTTTAAATTGTTAATATAAAAGGTTAATTTGTAAAATTCACTTTACATTTTTTACGATGCAAAATTACTGCTTTTTTTTGATATACACGAATACTTTTTGCTGAAAAATGTAGAAAAATTGACATTTGTGTATATTTTTAATACAAATGTGCCACCAAAGACTGCAGATAGACCTCCAAATTGGTATAAGTCTTATTCAAAGAATAAGCTTTTCCATCGCTTGCATTTCGCTTATCCAAACCGTGTTCATCCTCCCATACATCGGGCATACCGTCTCTGTCTGTATCCACAACCTCCGTTCCGGGATCCAGAATCGGATATCCTCCTGCTTCGGAAGGTGTATTAATGAGTTTACCGGTTTGGTTGCGAACATCATTGACGATACGCGTATCCGCAGCATCCCGATGAAGCGAACAACCCGCCTTGGTAAGCACGGTCTCATAGGCATCATCTGCTGTCTGTTCATTTGTCAAAAGCGTCATACCATCCGTCCAACGAGAAGATGCCACACATTGTGATTTCTTACTTGCTTCATCAGGATAGACGCCTTTCCAATTATTGTTGGTTACATCGGTGGAGCCATCCATGATGTTGCCGGTGAGATAGAATTTACCGGGCTCTACTTCTCCTCCATATTTAGGAGAACAACCTTCATGCTTACCTTTGCTTATATAATCACATGTGGTAGTTGGATTAAGTAAACGCTCCTTAACTCCACTCTTCGTCGAAGGACCTGGTTTGTAGTAGTTCTTGACGAAATTAATATGTCGTCCACCTGCTTGAGTCGTTGTGCCTTCTCCGCCGTACGCGGAATTACTCTCCCAATTATACACCACATTATTGACATAATCTATCGGTCCTGCAATCTTGGGATTGACATAGTCATGGTCAAAACGGGGATTACGGCTCTGATGATGCGCCAAGAGGTTGTGATGGAACGAAGCATTCTTTCCTCCCCAAATACCGCCATAACCATGTGCTCCTTTAGCATGCACAGATGCTTTGAGCGACTCAGTGATGAAGCAGTACTGAAGCGTAAAATCGGTATTGCCGTACACGCTGACGCACTCGTCTGTACTCCATGAGAAAGAACAGTGATCTACCAACACATTGCGGCAACCAACGATAGTCAACGCATCTCCTTCTACTTTTTTATCATCACCCATACGGAATCGTACATATTGGATGATGACATTGTCCGCCTTCACCAACACCGGATAATTGGCGATACAAATACCGTCTCCGGGCGCTGTCTGTCCGGCAACAGTGACGTTGCCGCTGGAAATTCCAAGAGCTCCTTGTTCCAAATAAATGGTACCGGCTACGTCAAAGACAATAGTGCGTGTACCTTCCATTAATAAAGCGCGGCGCAAAGTGCCGAACGCAGGTTTGCCTGTAGTTGGTTCTAATGAATCCTCAAGCGTTGTGACATGCACTACCATACCTCCGCGACCTCCGCTGGTATATTTACCGCCACCTTCTGCGCCAGGAAAAGCCAACACTTTTGCAGTCGGCGGCTCAACAGGGTCGCTCTCTCCGCCTCCCTTTTTACAGGAAGGGAGGCAGAGAAGCAACGCTAACAGGATATAATAAGTTTTAATATTCATAATCATTCCAAAGGGAACCGTTCGACGCAGAGATATTCACATCAAAGATCGGCCAGTACTGATGCATGTCAATATTGGTACCTTCTTTATACAAATACCAGTCTGCCGGTGTAATAATCGGGGTAATAACCTCACCGGATTTCTTGAAGAAGAAGGACTTAGCAACCCAGCCCTGCTCTTTATCGTAATCAGGAGGACAGGTCGAACCTTTTTCCAGACCAACGAAGCGGTCAAAGACATAGGCATGACCATTCTGTGCATAAGCATCATTCTTCACGTAGTGGAACCAAATCGTGTCATTACGCCAGCTATAGTCACCCAAAGCGTTCTGCAAATCATATACATCTTTTTGCGCTTTCTCCAGTTTCTCCTTGAGCAGGCCCCAACGCATAAGGTCATACTTACGGATATTCTCGCCGCAGAACTCAAACGCACGCTCATCTACGATAGCTTCGAAATCCAGCGATTTACTCGGTAATCCGGCACGTTGACGAACACGGTCGAAACACTGTTGACCGCTGATACCTTCAATATCACCTGGACCGTTTCCTTCTTTCGAACCGATGGTAGCCTCAGCGTACATCAGCAGGATATCGGTATAGCGCAGAATAGGCATGTCAATACCATCTTCGTTAGATGAATAAGGACGGTTCATCCATTCAATACGCAGTTTTCCGCAGTACATTTGACCTGCATTCGAGTTCTTCTGATACACCTTCTTTTCTCCTGCTTTCGAACCCGGGAAGGTTTGTTCTACATAACCTGTAGGAGCGGTACCGCTACCATCGTCATACTCCCATGTCCAAGGCAGAATAGTGACATCTCGACGCTTATCAGCCTTATCATAAGCATAGTAGAATGTCGGCACGATCTCAATCATTGCCTGAGTCTTGGTGTTATTGGTGTTACCAGAACCGTAAGATCTTGTATTGATGAGAGCACCCGCACAGTTGGTAGAAATCTTATTACCTGTCAGTGCAAGCACCTGACCACGTGAGTCATCCAAGAACGGCATAGCCCAAATCCACTCGGATTGAGAATAATCCGTTACGTCATGACATAGGTCAAGGAATATAGAATCGAAGGAATTTTTAAATTTATAGTCTTCTGTTTTGATAATCTGCGCACAAGCTTTAGCAGCCTCCTCATAGAGAGCCAAGCGCTTGCCTGCATCCTTTACGTTATATTGCACATGGCAAGATCTTGTACCTCCTTCGGTAAATACGTCGGGACGCATAGCCAAACCGGCATACATCAAATCCAGACGAGCCAGCAGACCCAATGCGAAAGCTTTACTTGGACGACCGGTATTATTAGCAGCTTTACTGATAGGAATAGCTGCGGACCACGGCATCAGTTCTGCTGCCTCCTTAAGGTCTGAACGCAACTGTTCAAAAATGACATTACGATCCGATTTCTTGGAATAAAGAACCTCATCATTGTTTCCTTTGAAAGAATCAAAGCAAGCAGGTACATCACCCCAATACTTAATCATCTCCAGATAGCAGAATGCACGCAAAGTAAGTGCCTCACCCAAGAGGTAACGGAAGTTTGCATCATTCAGATCAGAGTTCGCGCGTATACCATCTATTACTACGCTCGCGCGCTCGATAGCTGAATTCAAATATGCCCAAGGGTCCTTACCATTAGAGGTAGAAAGATCACCTGTACCGCCCGTTATGTTATATGCGGCATAATCTTTATCTTCAGATTTAGAGCAGTGCTCAATATCGGTATTCATTGCCACATAGCCACCGCATAGACGGTTACGGAAGGATTTATCCTCTCCGAAAGTATTGTAAATAGCGCCGATAGCCTGCTCGGTCAAATCAGCTGATTTGAACACGGCAACGTCCATAGCCGAAGGTGACTCCGTCTGAAAGAAGCCCTTCTCACAGGCTACCAATACAAGTGCCAAGGCACCTAAAATTAAATATTTTGCTTTCATAATGATATATATTTTCGGTGATTAGAACTGAATATTCAAACCTACGTTAACACCGCGGCTCTTGGGATATGCCGAGAAATCCACACCCGGAGTAAGCGGGTTCTTGCTGGAGCGGGTATCCACTTCCGGATCCAGACCGCTGTACTTCGTTGCGCAGAACAAGTTAGTACCCTGAACATAGACACGGATGTTATTGATGACTTTGGTCTTCTCCATCCAGTCTTTCGGGAATGAATAACCTACGGTCAACTGATTGAGACGCAGGAAACTACCGTCCTCCAAGCACTGGTCAGTCACTACATAGTGCGACATAATCGGGCTATAGGTATTGGCACCTTTGTCCACGTTCATCTGATCAATCTGGCTTGCGAAAGTCTTATATGCGTCACCTGCTACGATCACACCGGATGCATAAATATCAGGCATATATGTACCCTCTGCATTATAGAGCGAATAACGGTTGTTGAAATTCATAGAAGTGATGAGGTTACGCATCTTTGTCTTCTCTGTTACAGTCGTGTACTCCATCTTCGAGAGGTTCAGGATCTTATGACCGAACGCAAACGTGAAGTTAGCTCCCACATCTACGCGACCCCATTTCGGACCGCTGATATTGAAGTTAATGTTGAAACCACCGGAGTGAGTCGGAACGGTATTACCCAACACTTTTTTGTCCTTGGCATCAATAACACCGTCACCGTTCTGATCTTTGAACTTGATAGAACCCGGCACCGGTTTGTTGCTCAGGAATCCGTCACCATATCTGGGTACGCCCTTAGCCAAACCCCAAGTATGAGTTCCGGTTGCATAACTTTGGAAGTCCGCAGCGGTGTAATAACCGTCGGTCTCATAGCCATATACATTACCCACCGGTTGACCAACTTCTACAAGGAACTCTGCGGTTGTCAAGTACTCAGACGAACCGAAGCAGCTGGTTTGTGCCAAAAGCGAACTCATGTTACCGAGATCTTGTACACGCGTTTTATTGAAGGAGATATTAGCGTCAACAGTCAAGTTGTAACTCAGGTTCTTGGAGCGATGGTCAAGAATAACGCCCTTGATAGAAAACTCCATACCCATATTACGCGTCGAACCGATATTCTGATATTGGTAGTTATAGCGAGCAGGCAGGTTCTGACGGATGATCAGATCCTTGGTAGTATTCCAATAGAGATCGATGGTACCGGTCAAGCGCTCATTGAAGAAACCGTAATCGATACCGAAGTCACGAGTAATAGTAGTCTCCCACTTGAGGTTCGGGTTAGAAGCAATCTTCTCACTACCACCTACTACAAGGATGTTGCTGGTACCTTGTCCCATATCAAGATAAGTCATCTGCTGCGAGAGGAAGTCCGGGTGCAAATAACCCAAATCCACTTGGTTATTACCAGCCATACCTACAGACAGACGGAATTTCAAGTTGCTCAACCAGCTGGAAGCTTTTTGCATCCAATCCTCGTCCGACATACGCCAAGCTATAGCAGCAGAAGGGAAGTAACCCCATTGGTGACCTTTTGCAAAACGAGTCGAACAATCGGCACGGAAAGTAGCAGTGATGTAGTAACGACCTCTGTAGTCATAGTTAGCACGAGCAAGGAACGACAATTGGTTATCACGAGGATATACATAGTTGCTGATCTCGCTATATGCTGCTTGACCTAAGTAGTTAAAAATCTCACCTTTCTCCACATCGTAGCTTCCTTTATAACCGAAGCCGTTCTGTGTATTGGTTTCACCTTTGCGGATGATAGTCTCCTCACCGATCAAAACGCTTACGTTATGATCACGCTTGAAACTCTGCTTCCACTCCAAGGTATTGTGGTTAGTAAGCGTAGAAGTACGCTCGCCCAACACTTGAACCTGTGCCGTCGGACCTAACTCTTGAATACCCGGACGACCGGTGTTTCGTGCATAATAAGTAGTCGGACCATAGTAGCGGTCAGTCTTTATATCACGACTCTCATAACCCAGATCAACACGTGCTGTAAAGTGCTTTGCGAACTTGTAGCTCATGTATCCCTGAACATTCCACTTGATATCTTTTTTCAACTTATAGTTGTCGCGGATAGTGGTCAGAGGGTCATAGAGAGAACCGAACGTTTCATCCTCCTCACTACCGGAACCATCGTTCTTTGCCAACAATTTGGTCGGAGCGAATACAACGCAGTTACGAAGACGTGACTCAGTTGCCGATCCGTTGTCTTTTACGGCATTCGAACCCGAACCCAGCACTTTAGTAGAGGTGTAACGAGCAGTAAATCCTACCGTGAAGTCTTTGAACGGTTTGAACTTAGCTTTCGCAGAAAGGTTGTTACGTGTATAGTTCGATTGCTCCATGATGGCTTTGTCGTCAATACGGTTATAAGACAGCGTAAAGTTGGCGTTTTTGTTACCACCATTGATACTTACAGACTGATTCGAGTTAAAACCGGTGCGACCAAAAGTTTTGTCCTGCCAATCTATGAACTCATGCTGAGATTCATCATCATACTGCTGGAGCAGTGTGGAAATCGGAGTGGTTTTGATTGTCGGATCATCCTCACCCGATGCCTTATATTTCGTCTCATTGTATACCGGATCAAAATAAGCAAAGAACTGTCCACGCAAATCCGAGTTAGACGCGTCAGTAGTGTTATACTTCATCGAGGCCCATTCGTACTGCATCAAGGCAAACTCGCGCGGATTCATCACTTTGTATTTCTTGGCGATTTTCTTCCATCCCACATATCCAGAGTAGTCAACATGGAAAGTCATCTTATCGCTATCCGTATTGGTATCTTTGGTAGTGATAATAATTACACCGTTTGCACCCTGTGCACCGTAAATAGCAGTAGCCGCAGCATCCTTCAATACGTCCATCGAAGCAATGTCACTCGGCGCAATATCGGAAATAGAACTAACCGGCATACCATCCACGATATAAAGCGGGTCATTGCTCTGCGTCAAAGAAGTACCACCACGAACGCGGATCTTCACATCGGCATCAGGACTACCTTCTGTGGTGGTAACCGTCACACCGGACAACTTACCTTGCAGAGCCTCTGCTGCGCTCGTCACAGGAATATCCTTCAGTTGGTCAGCGCTTACCGAAGCTACAGATGTAACCACGTCACGTTTCTTGGTAGTACCGTAACCGGTAACTACTACCTCTTCCAATACTTCTGCATCTTCTTGCAGTACTACATTCATTACATCGCCGGTGATGTTCAACTCTTGGGTTGCCATACCGATGTAAGAGAATACAAGCACTTTTGCATCATCTGGTACTTCAAGGGTGTAATTACCGTCGAAATCCGTTACTGTACCAATAGTGGTACCTTTCACGAGCACCGAGGCTGAGATCACGGTCTCGCCTGTCGGATCCGTTACTGTTCCGCTAATCACACGAGCTTCAGCAGCTATGCCCACAAATAGCAAAGCTGCGAGTGTCATGGTACGGAAAACACTGAGATTCAGTTTCATAAAGAAATTTGTTTGTTGATATTAAATTTTGATTTTTTAGTTTTACCATGTATTCAGATACTATAAGTATCAAATGCGGCGCAAAATTACACAAAATCCGTCATTCTAATGTGGAAAAATTGACGGAAATGATAGAAATACACATTTTTTTGCAAAATTGACTTTACAAAATGCACATCGTACATCGTACATCATACATCGTACATCGTACATCGTACATCTTTCCTTCAAAACGGTTCCGCATAGGTACAGCCCTCGCGCCAGCGGGAACAACCGTAACGAGTGTTACCGCGGATGATGAGTCCCTGACGACAAACAGGACAAAGCATACCGGCTTTGTTCGATTTGACATCCCGAACGACACCGGTTGTCATCTCTTTGAGTTCGTTCAAAAACTCCAACGCCTGATACTCTCCACGCTCTATCTCACGCAGTTTCTTCTCCCATAGACCGGTCAGTTCAGCGGACTTCAGCAGCGGAGAGACAATCAGATGAATCAGATTGATACCCGTCTCCGTAGCCCTGAGGCTCTTTCCTTGTTTCTGGATATACTTGCGCTGATAGAGTTTCTCGATAATAGCCGCACGGGTAGAAGGACGTCCGATACCGTTCTCCTTCATCGCCTCCCGCAGTTCATCGTTCTCCACCGTCTTACCTGCGGTCTCCATCGCACGCAGCAGAGTCGCCTCGGTATAGTACTTCGGCGGTGTGGTCGTTTTCTCTTTCAATACCGGCTCATGAGGACCGCTCTCGCCCTTCACAAACGCCGGTAAAGACTTGGCATCATCATTAAGCGAAGCGTCACCATTCTCATCATTGAGTTCGCTCTGCGAACGATCATTACCAAATACTGCTCTCCACCCGGGTTTGAGCACTTCTCTACCCGTCACTTTGAAATCGATCTCACCTGCTTTTGCCAAAACCGTCGTATTACTTACCTCGCATTCAGGATAGAACGCCGCAATGAAATGCAGTGCCACCAAGTCATACACTTTCTTCTCATCCGCGGTCAGACCTTCCGGACGCTGCCCCGTCGGGATGATAGCATGGTGGTCGGTCACTTTCTTGTTATCAAACACTTTTTTTGACTTAGGCAACGAACCCGCCCCTTTCTTACCGTCCGCCTTGAGTCCCAACAGAGGCGTTACTTGCGGATAATAATCCTTGATACCCGCTAAGGTATTCGGCACTTTGGGGTAAATATCATCGCTCAGATAAGTGGTATCCACACGCGGATACGTCGTCACGCGTTTCTCGTACAGCGATTGAATGAGTTGCAGGGTCTGTTCTGCCGAGAACGAGAATTTCTTATTGCAATCCACCTGCAAGGATGTCAAGTCATACAGTTTAGGGGCAAACTCCAAACCCTCTTTCTTCTCCACGGACGTGATCACAAACGGCTGATCTTTGATGCTGTCCACCAGCGCTTGTCCCTGTTCTTCGCTCGTGATAGCATATTCGCCTTCTTCTACCGGCAGTTGTGCGCTGAAGAGCGTATCGCGGTAGTTGGTCTTCAGCTCCCAATATGTCTTCGGCACGAAATGCTCTATCTCTGCCTGTCTCTTGACCACCAGCGCTAATGTCGGAGTCTGCACGCGTCCCACAGACAGCACTTGTCGGTCTTTTCCCGTCCCACGCGCGTACCTTATAGTATATGCGCGCGTAGCGTTCATGCCCAATAGCCAATCGCCTATGGCTCGCATCATACCTGCCTCATACAGATGTTGGTACTCGCTTTGGTCTTTGAGTTGCGCAAACCCTTCACGGATAGCGTCTTCCGTCAACGAACTAACCCACAGACGTTTCACCGGACATTTGCAACCTGCCTGCTGATAGACCCAACGCTGGATCAACTCTCCCTCTTGCCCGGCATCACCGCAGTTAATCACCTCGTCGGCTTGTTCGATCAAGGATTTGATGACATTGAATTGTTTGTGTACACCCTCATCTCCATGCACTTTGATGGAGAAACGTGCCGGAATCATCGGCAGCGAACTCAGGCTCCATGCTTTCCATTGCTCCGTATATTCCTGCGGATCGAGCAACGCGCAGAGATGACCGAATGTCCAAGTAACTTGGTATCCGTTCCCTTCAAAATATCCGTTCTTGCGCTGATTAGCTCCCAGCACTCGGGCAATGTACTCCCCCACGGACGGTTTCTCTGCTACGCAAACGACCATAGAAATGTAAGATTTAAAAATGTAAGATGTATGATTTATGTATAAAGGTAATTATTTACGATTTATCCCTTTCAGATGCCTCTATTTTGGCTTTAGTAGTTATAATCGCCTTAGTGGTTATTCGTCTAAGTTCGATGCTTTCTTCGTAGAGGTCTTGGACTTTCGATTTTGGCAACATCTCACTATCGATAATAAGGTTCAACCAATGACTTGTTTCATCTATCTCCTCCTGAACCATCCTTAGCTTATTAAGAAAATCTTTATCTGATTTAGCTATGCACGCTGCCCTATAATTTGCAGAGGGCGAAGTACCTGAACGAACAATCTGCTTTGCGATTGCATTCCCTGCAATAGTATTTGGCATCGCATTTACCATCCTGATAATACGCAATGCGAACACTCTGTATCGCTCCTTTAATTCTTCTTTCGTCATTGTCCTTCTTCCTTAAAATAAATCGTACATCCTTCGTACATCATACATCTTTCCTTCGTACATCATTTCAGCTTTGCTGAGCCCCGTATCCGTACCCGGCACGTAAGCCCTTGACGCCATTAAGGACACCGGCAACATTATGCATTCGTTTCTGTTCAACTACCTGATTGATATAATCGATCATCTCGGTGGACGTGTACTTGTAGCGGCAAACGAAGATCGTCATGTCCGCAATACGATCCAACAGGAACGTATCGCTCACCAGCGCAACAGGCGCTGTATCGACGATGATATAGTCGTAACGCTTACGCAACTCCGCAAACAACGCATCCAGACGCTCTGTCTGCAGCAACTCCGACGGGTTCGGAGGAATAGCGCCGCAAGGTATCAAATCCAGATTCTTATGCTCGCCGCTCGGAACGATAATATCATCTATCGTCACATCCGGCTCTGCCAGATAATCGGTCAGATGACCTTTGGTATTCAGGTTAAAATAGGTAGCCAACATCGGTTTGCGGATATCGAGTCCCACCAACGCCACTTTCTTACCCAAGAGCGCCAACGAGAGGGCGGTGTTGCTGGAGACATAGGATTTTCCTTCGCCGTTGATACTCGAAGTCACCAAGATCACCGGTGCTTTCGTCTCTGCAGGAAGCATAAAACGCAAGTTGGTACGTATCAATCGGAAGAGCTCTGCCGAAACGGTCGACTCGCCTTCGCGGATAGCGATGTGCGCATGACGCGAGTTCTCCACGATCTGACCCAGTACAGGTGCTTTGAATCGCTGCTCGTACTCCTTCACGTCATCGATCTTGTCGTTAAAGAGCTTATACAGATACAGCAGTCCCGCCGGAATCATCAGTCCGAAGAACAGACAGATGATCAGCAAATTACGTAATTGCGGACTACGACTCCGCACATCGCGTTGCGGCATATCGAGGATCTTCGCCGGAATCGTCGTAGCAGCCAACATCAGCGAGTTCTCCTCTCTCTTCTCATAGAGGAAGAGGTAAAGCCTCTCTTTGATCTTCTGATCACGCACTACGCGCACGTACTCGCGCTCCTGCTCCGGTGCATTCTTGATCTGACGATTGATCTTCGACTCCTGTGCCTGCAAGCCGTTCAGACGTATCTGCAAACTCTCACGCACCGAACGGATAGTAGCGATGATGTTCTGCCTCATGGAGCTCAATTGTTGATCCAATTGCTCCACTACAGGGTTACTGTCCGTAGCGGTACGCTGAATACGCATCCGCTGAAGCAGCAGCGCGTTGTATTGCGACAGACTCGAACCCAACGAAGCGTCGGTAATACCGATATTGGCAGGAATGAGATTATTGCGTTTGGTGTCGTCGCGCAGGAACTCGTCCACATAGTCCACCAAACTCAACTGCGTCTCTATCTCTGCTATAGCACTTTGCTCGGCACGACTTGCATGGAGGTACAACTGCGCCTGGGTCTCCAAATGCGCGATGTTGTTTTTTTCTTTGTATTCAGAGACAGCTTTCTCGGCTTCGCCGAGTTCCTCGGTAATGATTCTGAGTCGCTCATCGATGAAAGCAGCGGTATTGGACGCAATCATATTCTTGTCCACTAACGTATTCATGTTGTATTGCTCAATGACCTGATACAGGAACGCCTTATCGCGATCCGGCATCGGAGATTTCATGGAAAGATCGATGATGTTCGACTCTTTCTTATGCTGCGCCACCTTGAGCAACTGACGGTAGTCAGACACCACCAACTCATGCCTTTTGTGAACCACTTTATAGGTGGTATCTTGGCTCAACGGACGGTTCGCATGAATACGGATAGTACCCACCGCCGTCTCTATCGGCTCGTCGAGCGTCTCTACGCGAGAGGTGGAACGGGTGAAATAGCCCAATTTAGTTTTTACTTTATAGCCCGACTTGGTGGCTTTGACCGTTACGGTAAACGGAGAAAGGGACGCATCTTCCGTCAGGCGGATATAATCGATCGTCAACGCCGGATTACGGAACTCGCCTTTCCAACGCACACCGTCCTTTACGAACGAATACTCCCAAAGGTTCAGTGCATCAATGGATTGCGCGATCAACCCGCGAGAACTAAACACCACCAACTCGTCTTCGGTCTGCGCATTGCCGCCCAGACCCAACATCGCCATCGGGTCCATTTTCTCGCTCATCATATCGCCTTGACGCAACATGATGCTGGCATCGGTTGTCCAACTCGGACTCTTACGCACATAGTAAGCCACGCCCAACAACAGGAAGAACGCCACTCCTATGGCAAACCACCACCAGTGTTCCAACACCACGCGCACTACCTTGCGCACATCTATTTCGTTTTGATTATTTTCCATAGCTTTCAACGATAAACTATAAACTATCAACTCTCAACTACCCTAAACTCTAAACTCTTAACTCTAAACTTACTTAAGCACCGTCACCACGATAGTAGCCGCACTCAGTGCTGCGGACACTACGCCAAGCCACACGCTGGTATTGGCACTCGCTACGGCACGCACCTTATTCGGCGACACGTACACCACATCGTTCTGCTGCAAATAGAAATACGGAGAGCTGTAGATATCCGTGCTACCGAGGTTAAGCCGTGCGATCTGCATCTTGCCGTCCACCTCACGGGTCACTAACACATTGTCCCTGCGTCCGTAAGGCGTCAAGTCGCCCGCGGCTGCTAACGCGTCGAGGATCGTCATATGACCGTTGGAGAGCCCCACCGGACCGGGTTTCGTCACCTCGCCCATCACCGAAACCTTAGCGCCGATGATATTGGCAGTCACTATCGGATTCAGCACTTGTGCCTCCAAACGCTGCTTGATCATCTGCTCTACCTCGCTGCGTTTCAAACCGGCTATATGCAGCTTACCCAAGACCGGAAAATCGATATTTCCCTCTTCATCCACGGTGTAGCATTGCAGCGTCGGGGTTGTCGAAAGACTTCTCTCTCCCGGCTTGGCATAGACCACCAGCGGCAGGTTGTACGGCACAATAGCCTCCTGATCCAACGCCGAGACGATGATAGAAAGCGCATCCCCCGGACGCACGATCAATTCGGTTTTCGACTCATAAGAAGCATTGATAGCATCTACTTTCTCCGGCTGAGCATCCACGAGGTAGGTCAACTGCTTTTGCGTCACGCAACCCGCGCACGCGAAAACAAGCGTCAGCGCAACCATTAGTCTCGATATTCTGTTCATAAGCATTTAAATTTCAAAATAAGCGTGCAAAGATACAACAAAAAAACCATATACGCAAGTGCGCGCGACATTTATTTGCAAAAAGAGCATTTTTTTCATAAAAAATGCACTCTTTTCGTCTTTCTACTTTCACCTTTCAACTTTTTTTTGTACTTTTGCATGTTATTTTGTGCTTTTTTATGACGCAACAGGATTTATTGGCTATCAAACAGCGGTTCGGCATCATTGGCAACAGTCCTCTGCTGAACCGAGATATAGAAATCGCCGTGCAGGTTGCCCGCACGGATTTGAGCGTGCTCATCACCGGTGAGTCCGGTGTCGGTAAGGAGCATTTCCCGAAAGTGATACATGCTTTCTCAGCCCGCAAACACGGACCTTATTTCGCCGTCAACTGCGGTGCTATCCCCGAAGGAACCATCGATTCCGAACTCTTCGGACATGAGAAAGGAGCCTTCACGGACGCGAAAGCTGAACACAAAGGCTATTTCGAGATCGCCGACGGCGGTACGCTGTTCTTGGACGAAGTGGGTGAACTGCCGATGCAGACCCAAGTGCGTCTGCTCCGTGTGTTGGAGACAGGCGAATACCTGCGTATGGGCTCCAGTACGGTGCGCAAAACGAACGTTCGCGTCGTTGCGGCTACGAACCTCAACATGCGTCAGGCAATCGACGACGGACGGTTCCGCGAAGACCTCTATTACCGTCTCAATACGGTAGAGATACGCGTACCCGCATTGCGCGAGCGAAAAGAGGATATACCGCTCCTCTTCCGTAAGTTCGCCGTTGATTTCTGCAACCGTTACCAGATGCCGCCTCTCTCCCTCAACGAAGAGGCAACACGGCTACTCCAGAACTCCTATTGGCGCGGAAACATCCGTCAGCTCAAGAACCTTGCCGAGCAGATGTCCGTCATCGAACTGGATCATCAGATCAATGCCGACACTCTCCGCAAATACCTGCCGCAGGAAGAGAACCGTCAGGACTTAGTCCTCCGCACGCCGACGCAGCAAGCCGGAAAAGACTACTCCCACGAACTCGGCATTCTCTATAACATGGTCATTCAGAACCGCCAAGAGATAGAAGAACTACGCCAACTGCTGCAGGACGGTCGCCATCACGAGATGCACAAATCACGAGAGCACGAAAATCGCATTCCTGCTTCCACCACGTACGACATTACTGCGCCCCGTTCGACCGAGGAGATTCACCCGTCCCGCGAAGCCGAAGAGATCATCCCTATTGAGGAGTCGTCTCTCCGCATCGAAGATGGCGAGAAAGAACTCATCCGCCGCGCACTCGAACTGACAGCAGGCAACCGAAAAGAAGCTGCCGCACGGCTCGGCTTCTCAGAAAGAACCCTTTATCGCAAAATCAAAGAATATGATCTATAAATCCAACAGCCCGAAGGGCGGTCTTACAGCGCAGCGGTCTTACAGCGTCAGCGGTCTTACAGCACACCTCGTGTGCGGTCTGCTGCTGCTCATTATGAGCAGCTGCTCTGTGAGTTTCAAACTGAACGGTGCCAACATCAACTACCAGACCACGCACTCTATCGGCATCTCGGACTTCCCGAACAATGCGCCGATGGTCAACCCGACGCTGAGCAATGCGCTCACGGAGGAGATACGCGATCTCTATCAGCGTCAAACGCGCCTCCAGATCCTCCGCAAAGGCGGTGATCTCGAACTCGAAGGCTCCATCATCGGCTACGACCTCTCGCAGGGTGCCATCAGTGTGGACAGCTACGCTTCGGAGAGCAAACTGACAATCCGCGTTTCCGTGCGGTTCACCAATAACATCAACCCCGAAGAGTCGTTTGAGAAGACCTATACAGCGTACCAGACCTTCGACGCTGCCCTCCTCCTGTCCGACGTGCAAGATGAGCTTTGCGCCACGATGATACGTGAGATTGCAGAGAATATTTACAACGATACAGTAGCAAAATGGTAACCATTTAACAAATGTTTTTTATGTTTATGGCCTTGATTGATTTAAACTCGGAGAGTTGAGCAAATAGGTAGTAAAAGCTGCCTGGAAGCTTGCTTACAAGCAGGTTTTAGTGGCTATTTGTTCAAGAAGCTCTGCTTCTAAAGCAATCGAGGGGTTTTATATGTTTTTGTTTAATTTTATAGGACTCCATATAACTATTTAACAAAAAAATGACATAGAATTTGCATATGTCATTTTTTTTTCGTACCTTTGCACCCGATTTTGAGATTGCCTTTCCGTAAAGCAGTCTATTAATGAGATTGTCTTTCTGTGAAATGGTCTGTCAGCGAAGCGGTCTGTCAGTGAAACGGTCTGTCAGAGAAGCGGTCTGTCAGCGAAGCGGTCTATTAATTTAAAACATGTTTAAAATTAAATAATTATGTACATTTTTATTACTATCTTAATTGTCTTTGCCGCCGTTCTGCTGACGCTTTTGGTGTTGGTACAGAATAGTAAAGGCGGTGGTCTGGCTGCCGGTTTCGCGAGCGGCAACCAGGTGATGGGTGCGCCCCGTACGGCAGACTTCTTGGAGAAAGCTACATGGACGCTGATTGCGGTGATTGTTGCTTTCAGCATTGCTGCTGTTGGTTTCAATGCCGGTAATAACGCTTCTTCGGACGATCAATCCGCTATCCAAGTAGAGGAAGTAGCTCCCGAAGCTGCTCCTGTAGCAGAGCCCGCATCCGAGTCCGCTCCTGCTGCAGCTCCTGCTGCAGAGCCTGCTGCTGAACTCCCCGCACAGGACTAATCCTGTCCGCAACCAACGAAAAAAGTGTGTCATTCATTTGGCACACTTTTTTGTTAACCATTGTTTGAACGGCTCAGCTTTTTTGGAGGGGATGGATTGGATGATGCGGAAAAGTTGCTCAGTATCAGCCACATCGGTAAGGTAACGCTTACCATCAGCAGCCTGCAATTTCAGTTGCTTACAATTTGTAAGCATCTCATTTGCGCCTTCTGCCATAGGTTTCAAATTTGCTACAAAGGTACAAAAAAAAATATGATATATGCAAATTTTCGTTCACAAATTTAACGAATTAAACGAAATTGGACTTATTGTCCACAGATTGCACAAAGGACACAGATTTACGGTTAGTCTAAAAGCACCCCAAAACAATTCCCTTCATAAACTTAACATCCCCGCCGGAGGGCAGGGGTGCTTGAGAGATGATACTTATCTTTTCCAAGATATACGATAGAAATATCCAGACTCAGGTCTAAATGTTTGATACAAATATTGCCGGTGGACAGAATCATAAGGAATCGTATCAAATTTCTTATATCCCCCTCCTGTAGCCGCATGTATCAATTTGCGCTCCACAACAGCATTTTCTGACATATTTTTATATCCCAACGATATATTAACTTGAATATAATCAATTGGATAGTCAACTCTTAATTCTACGTAGGTTGACGATTTGTGGTTAGAATCATTTATATTTGCCTTAAACTGAACGGCGGCAGTTTGGTTATAGAGAGGAGGATTCTTAAATCCAAGTTTCAAAGTGTCAAATTCTGTCTCGTCATCATGTTTGTCAAGTCCTACAACGTCCTGCAAGTCAGACTCCCATTTGAAATTATCATCGCCCGACCATTTTAAACCGGTATCGAAGACTTGCATTATAGCACACTTAACCTGAATTAGTTTCTGCACTTCAAAAAGGATATGATCCCCATCGTCTGTTTTATAGGTTATATAGGATGATATGCACCGATGATCTCCGTTGATATTCTCTTCCAAGTAACTATTTAATACGCGCAAAATAGCCCACAATATGGTTGCCAATGAAAGTACCAGTGTTCCTAATGCGATCCATATTGCTATTTGATCACGAAAGCACAAACAAACAACAGATACGATAGAACATATCGCACTGACTGCCATAAGTTTTTTATTGACTACTAGCCAAAACTTTGATAAGAGTTTCATTATATTTTTATGCGTCTACACCCATCATTTTGAATTTTCGCTGCAAAATTACAAAAAATAATTTATATATGCAATAATTTGCTCAAAAAAAATGCCATTTTTATCAATTTTTCGGATTTTACGGCATTTTTATTGATTCTCATTCATTAATAGAAGCGAAATCCATTTCCCGTAACCGCTCTTCTAAGATATAAAATAACGTGTTTTCTTCCTGCCTATCGGATGCTATCCCAAACACAGATTCTTTATTTGCTTCATATTCACTGGTAGTCGGTTGCGTCAAAGAAAACATCTCTGACAATCGTGAGCAATAGCCTTTATCGGCGACCTCATACACAGGGATAGCGATATTCTCTATTACACGTAAATCATGACCTATATAATTTTTGAAATCCTCTTCCTGTTGAGTAGTATCATAGATTACTCCATCAATGGTTCTTTTGCTTGCACTATCCTTCACGATCATGTGCATTACAAGTTGAGGGAATACATATTCAGGTTTGTAGATTCCTTCATCGGATTGAGTTTTAAAAGAGCATGCTATAATCAACGGCAATGCCATTAAATATTCCTTTAAGTCCGAACTGGTCGCTTGTCCCAAATCTCTTTGAATTCTCAAGTCCAGCAAATTTAATTTTTCGCCATCTTTCAAACGAAATGCAGCAATCATGAGATTATTGATGTTTGCTCTCCGCATTTCTTCCCAGCATACATAAATGGAGCATCCCAAATACAAGCAAGGCATTCCTATCATGCTATACCGATAGGATTTGATTAATTCGCGTTTTTCATAGGGGGTGTGAAAAAGATCTTTTCTTTTAAATGTTTTATAGATTTTTCCCCCTTCCACTTTAGACCTCATTCGATAATAGGTCGTTATACCATTGGCATTTACTCTCTCATAACGCCATTTATCTTTGTATTTTCTCCACCATTTATTCTCTATACATTTGGCAATAGTACCATTGTTATAATCGCTATAGGTCCTTTGGATATACTCACATAATTTTTTCAAATCTCGTTTGAATTTTTTATCAGGATGATAGACAGGATTAAGGCTTAACAAGTCATTAGTATCACCGTATCCTTCATACTTTACTCCATCCGATACACATTCACAATACTTTTCTAAGGCATTCTGCAATCGTTCTGTGAACACTCTCCCATCAGCTTGAGTCCATTCATAGATATTTTTTACCAAATCTCTATAATCTAGCATTTTCTCTTAAATTTAAAGTTAATTACGCTATATATTCTCAACAACCCCACCAAAGGCAGGGTTGTGAGGTTTATTTAGTTGCTCCACCATTACGCGGCGTTCTTCATCGGTCAAACTCATACCAAGACTACTTTATCGTGTTCAACATTCTTGACAAACGGGGTAAAATGCATTTGTTGCCATTGTTTTTTGGTATAAATCTGAGGAATAACCATTTGGTCTTCTTCAGAAGCCATCAATGTAAAGGGATAAGCATATCGTACAAAATCGGTTGTCTTTTGCTTATCTTCATCCAATAAGATCAGCAAATCCCAGTCTGACTCAGTATTGGCTGTCCCTCTGGCGCGAGATCCGTACAACCACAAAGAAGCTGTACTTGGAAGAACTTGCTTTCCAAGCATTGACAAACGTCTTATGAATTGTTTTGAATCACTCATAGTTTATTATCCTTTTACCTTTGACGCCGCAAAGTTACAACAAATTTATCAAATATGCAAATATTTAGGCGAAATTATTAAATATGCTCGCATAATTTTATGATTTTGACTAAATAGTTGTTATTTGCACGTCAGTGCGACAGTAATTTCGAGGTGGGACGGCAAAGCCGTGTCGGTGTCCTCGAAGTTACTATATTTGATATACACAACTTTTTCACGAACAATTTTATATTTTCGTAAATTTTTGATCATTACAAAACCCTTATAAAACTCTTACAAAACTCTTATAAAACTCTTATAAAACTCTTACAAAACTCAACAACCCCGCCGGAAGGCAGGGTTGTTAAGTTATTTCGCCGGAAAGGCGGGAGGGTTAGTTACCGATGACATCACCACCTCCTAAATCAGTAGTTCCTTGACCACTGTTCTGAAGGGTTCCCGGGCTACCTGCTAATACGAGCGAAGATAATTTCACTTGCTCTGTCTCTACAATCGGTTTCTTATACATCTTTTTCATAATTGATATTTTTTACGTTATTAAATTATAGTTGACTAGTCTACTGGTAGACTATCTCTAGTTTTCCAGTAGACTAGCAGACTATCTTATTTCACTAACTGACCCTTAGCGTCGAACATCTTCTCACCGCGGATGATGAAGAGCTGACCATTGATCAGAACCTTAGCAGGAGCGTCAGAAGCGTTCAGAGCGTCGATACCGGTAGCTACTTGCGGACCATGAACAGCCATCGTTACGCGACGACGAGGAGCATTGCCTTGTTGCGGCTCATTGTTGTAAGCCGGAACACCACCCATATTCAAGTATGCACGATGTTCGCCAACATATACATTATCCGAGTTAACGATGTAAAGCGCGTTATTGTAAATAATGTAGTTGTTCGGGTTATTTGCAATCGAAACTTGGCTGAACGAACCAATAAGACCGTTGTTGTCATCATCATTTACAGGAGCACCTACAGCGTCACCGGTATATTCAACCTCAAAGGTAGTTTCCGTAGCATAGATGATGTACGGACGACCTGCTACAGTTGTAGTCACTTCCTCAAGGATGATGTCAGTGCCATTCTGAGCTTTGCTAAGTACGCGCCAGATAGAACCTGCCTTTACTGAGATGACTGCTTTGTCCAGACACATCGTGTAGTATTCACCTGCATTCAGACCATTACGAACTTCAGTGTAAGACGGATCAGGTATCTGTGTAAAGAGTGCGGAAATAGTTACGTCTTCATCCGGCATTGAGAATGTATAAGAACCGGCAGAAACGCTGCTTACAACATTATCCATATTTACCCACAACTCAGTTAACTCAAAACCCGCATTTGCAGTAATAGTCAGTGTTACAGATTCGCCCTCTTCTGCCTCCGTCTTGTCGGATTCTACAGTTCCGTTATCAATCATATCAACAATAGTTACATTGTATTTGGTCGGAGTTACAGGTTTCGGAACGTAGAACTGGATAGCCGTTTGTCCGCCTGTGTAGCAAGAGAAGATTTTCGGGCTATTAGTAGCGTTGAACTTCAAGTCGTTGTGCGTGTTGCTACCATTAGCTACAGCACTAGTTGCTGTCAGAGTCCACTTCGCATTATCATCAAGAGTAGCCTGACGTTTCAGATAGTTCTTAGCGCTTGATGCAGCATAGAGGTACTCACCATTCGAAGCTTGGAGGGCGAATACTCCTTCTTCCTCTTGAGCAACGAGCGTGAAGGACATTGTGTTCTCACCCGGTGTGAATACACCTTCTTCCAGCGTACCAGCTACGGCAGCACGGTTGTTGTCATTCTGTACACCTATTGCGTAGGTAACACCGCCAGTAGCACCTGTGATGAGCACTTCTGCACCATCTACAAGGTCTGCATCTGTAGCAGCAATCCATTCAGAAGTTGTGCTAACTGCCGTTTCTTCAACAACAGGAGCAGTAACGGTCAGCGAGAGGCTGATTTCTTTATCAGCAGCTGCACCTGCTTCATCACTGATGGTCAGCGTTGCAGCGAACGTACCTACGTTAGCAGAGCTTGCCGAAACATGGAGCGTTGCATTACCAGTGAGGGCATCCTCGTCCACGCTAAAGGCTGCAGCGCCGGTACCTGTAATTTCTACCGAAGCGTTACTTACGTTAACGAGAGTAACCTCAAGGTCTCTTGCTGTGATTGTTGCACCTTGCTCTTTCGAACCGAAGCTGATATACGAAGCAGGATTGGTTTCAAATCTCGGAGTCGGATCCGTTACGGTCAGACCGGAGATTTCATAGCCAGCAGATGTAACAGTACCAATCTTGGCACTAATCGTTACAGTCTCGTCACCAGCTTGCAGAGCGTCATACAACCAATCTTCTACTTGGTCAGTAACATCAACCGGTGCTTGCGGAGTACCACCTAAGGTGTAAGTACCCATTACGGTTAGACCTGCAGGGTTAATTGCTGCGCCTGCCTCATAGGTTTTGTTCTCCAAGTCACCAGAGATTTCCAAACTCTGGAGCACTGGCAGGATACCACCTTCTTGGTTAACACCGAAGATAATGAAACGTTTTCCTGCGGAATCATCTGCCTCAAAAGTAATCTCAGTAGGCTCAGTTATTTCAGAAAGATTCACATAATAATACTGCGCATAAGGAGTATTCTCGAGAATAAATGGTGAATTTCCTTTTGCTCCGGCATCTTTATTAATATTAAATGTACCAAGTACGCTTTCGCCTTTTTTAACATTCAATATTACTGCTTGTGCATCAGCTCCGTAACATACAGCATGGAAGTGGAGTTTAGTGGTATTCGTAGGAACCGTTACGGTTGTTGATCCCCATGCGGAACCAGTACCGGTTTTCTTAGCAGCATATGTTGGAGCCAGTTCTTCATTACTAAATTTAACAACATCTGTGCCAATTGTCACATTGCTTGTATAAGTAGTTGCCCATTGAGAAAGATCATTCCATTTTGCATAAAGGGTCTCATCCTTACTAAGCGGAGCACCTGCAACGGCTTCAGAACCAGCCTCAAATGTAGCAGTAGTAAACCAACCTCCGAAGCTTTTCTCATTCTTCGTTACAGTAGGCAGCGGATCAGGCAGATTCGTTGCTTCTGCAACATCTTCAATATCCTCATTAGCTCCATTCTCTACATAAGTAATGCTGTAGGTCTGAACTGCCGGACGGTTGAACGAATAGAGGTAGCCTGTGTTAAACTCAGGAACAGGCTGATTGTTCTTTATGTATTTCTTCAGTGGACCATAAATAACCAATTCGTCCATTACTTGGATATCGGTTTTTGCCTCGAAGTTTGCATTATTAAGTCCCTTACAGTTATATGCCTGCAATCTGTCGCTTTCTACTCCATTTTCGGAAATATAGAAAGTGAGTTTACCGCTATTAGGATTGCTGGTAGGAGCTGTACAAACGATACCTGCTACATACACACTATTCTCGGTCTGTCCATCATCTTCAAGTTCATCAATGATACCCAGAGCCTCAGCAACGGAGTACGGTTCAAGCCATTTAGCATAAAGAGTGATAGCTGCGGTAGATGTTACTGCTGCGCCAGCAACGGCAGGAGTTTCCAACTCACTATCAGTAAACCAACCTCCGAAGTTTTTGCCTGCTTTCGTGATTACAGGAAGCGGGTTCGGCAGATTGCTCTGCTGTGTCAAATCTGTAACAGCCGTACCGCCATTCTCCTCAAACGAGATGTTTGCACGGATAACAGCATTTTTAACCTCTAATGTATAAGAAACGCTGTTGGCTTTGTATGTCTCATTGCCTGCAAATACAGCAGTAATTGTAGTTGTACCAGCTGCTACAAGAGTGATTGCGCCGGTATTTTCATCAATAGTAGCCGCATCGGCGTTAGAACTACTATAAGTTACAGTTACGCTATTCGTGTTAGTCAGCGTCGGGAATGTGTTTTCGCCTTCGAGTTCTGCTTCATAAGAAGCCTCACTCCAAGCAAGTTTAGCCGCCGGTTTCAAAGCAACGATGTAATTGTCTTGTGCAAATTGATTAACGGATTTATATTCGACCAAATTACCAAATACAGTTACTTCATCGCCAACTGCAATTTGATCCTCTGACGTAAAATCGGTGTTATTGAGATACTTTCCGCGATAAATAATAATGCTGTTCTCTTGTCCCTCATCCTTGAGAGTATAAGTAGCGTTCTTATGTTGCGTACTTACCTCAGTAATAGTAGCAATGATACCCTTTACATACTTGTTATTAGAAGGGGTTGCAGCCAAAGCATCAGCAACCGTCAACGGAGTAATCTTCGTGAAGGTCTTTTCTGCTACAGCACTATTATCATATCCATCTGCTACAGCAATTGCTTTAATTGTTGTCGTTGTGGAAACTGGGATAGCAGAAGAATATACAGAAGAAGATGTCGTAGGATCATTTCCATCTGTAGTATAATAGATAATTGCACCTGTTGTTTCGCAAGCTAAAGTCACACTGGTAGATGTCAAGAAACTCTCGTCACCTGTCTCAAAAGTAGGTTTGGCTGCTTTCGGATTTGCACCGGCTTCTTCATAAGTAACAGATATTGTTGTCAAAGCACTATTTCCTGTTGAATTAGCATGCGAGAATGTCACAGAATTAGATTCGCCAGACCATTCTGTGCCAGTGATAGTACCCTCATTAGCCGTCATGGTATTTTTCAAACCTGTTACAGAAGTGATATTATATCCGGATGGTGCAGTTATAACTAATGTGTTCCCACTATAAAGTCTAATTTCACTGTCTTTTAGGTACATATTAGAGCCTGTGCCTTTTTTATACTCTACGGTAATATCATCCTTTGAGCCAGAATAATCTTTAAGGTTTGAACCTGAAAGTGAACCATTCAAGCCGCTAGTACCAAAGAAAGCATTGCAAAAAGTAATGCTGTATTCACCCGGAGTAACGACATGAGCATTAACAGTAATACCTACATCTTTATTTCCAACAATATTACCACTTGTAGCTGTAACATTAACAGAATTGAGACCTTGTGTCAAAGCACCAGCTGGAGTATAAGCCCACGCTACAGAAGATGTTAAGTTCTCTTCACTCGAGTCGTCATAATGTCCTGTAGCAACAAGTCCTGTATAATCAAAAAACTCGCCCTCCTCATAAGTAACCTTGGGAGTACCTGAAATTGTTATAGAAGAAAGCGTTTTTGATGCTTCTGTATAGAATTTTGCGCTTTTAAACTCCACGAACTTATTGCTAGTTCCACTAACAGACACGTTGAATACAAATTTGTAATATGCATTCTTAGCCCATTGGGTTGCAGGACTTGTTGGAGCAAAAGTAATGGTTGAGTTCGCAGCAAAAGTAGTTTTAGAAACTTCATCAATTTTAGTAGAAAAATCTGCATTAGAAGCTACAATTAACTTTACGGAATTAACTGTAATACTACTTGCAGCACCAACCACAAGTTCCACTTTTGTGATAGCATCACTCATTGCGGTCTTGCTATACACAGCACGATCGACTCCACTCAAGCTCTTACCTCCAAGACGCCAAGGAATCAAACTAGCATTACCAGTTACATTCCATTTGATGCCGCTAATCGTTACGTCACAATTACTAGCGTAGGAATTGTTACTTCCTGTTGCCGGTGTTAACGTGTAGGCCTCTTGTTCAGCTCCCCACACATTTCCCACGCTGAGTAGCATCACCATCAGCAGGGATAGAAATAGTTTTAATTTTTTCATAATGTTTATATTTTAAAGTTAAACAAAAAGTTAATTATATTCGTTTGATTTGTTATTGCTTCTTAAAATATCACCATTTTCTGCGGGATAATGCGATGGACATATGCCGTTTCTCCATCTTGTTTAGCCTGCTCGGTGAGTTTTACATCGTACTTCTTCATACAGCCTCACGAATATCACCCATTCCAAACTCCTCTCCAAGATCTTTGGATAAACCGTCAAAATACTCATCCACAGTGTACATTGGCTTGTTCTTGAAGTCCGGATCGATACTTAACGGCCTGCGAAGCGGTTGAACTTTGATTCTCTCAATATATTCCAACACCTCATTCAGCCGCTCTTCATCTTCCACCATCGAGCCCATCGCCATTAAAAAGCGTCTGCTTGCTATTGCTTGAGCTGAACTCATAATGATAAAATTTTAAGTTAAACAAAAAGTTAATTATATTAGTTTGATTTGTTGCTAAAGTTTTGATAGTTTTGGAGGGTACTTCGTTTCAAGACGTTTGAATTGCTGCTCTACATTCTAATTCCCCCGAATTCAGGGGTTTTAAAATCAGGATTATAGAGCTGCTCCCATACACCAAGGAAATCAATAGTGCTTTTGTTATTAAGCCATTTCTCTATTAATCTGCTCCCCTCCTCAAAACCTTTTGTCATATCCGTTAAACAGATATAATCATTCTGGTTCATGTCTAATAGTACATTGATAGCAGTTCCTTTTACGACTATGGATTTTGTCTGTTTCATTAAT
>ONWR01000027.1 GCA_900321605.1 uncultured Bacteroidales bacterium
CGCCATAGGCGGAGCGTCCTTCCGCTTTCGGAAGGAGCGGCTTCCGCCGAGGATGGCAACTCTCCACCCTCCACGCTGCCTGCCTTCTATCTGTCCGTCAAAAAAAAGAAAATTTTGCGGAGCAAAGACACAGACGTGAGGTTTACCGAACTCCTTATTGGGGGGGGGGGAAAAGAAAAAAATACCGATATAGACCGTGAACGTAGTGAAATAATCGACAGAGCGTAGCGGCGGAGATCACCATATTAAAACAATACGTCAAAGATCGCTTGTGAAGATTCCCCACGGACGCGGGATTTTACGTCCGTGGGGTTTCGGCTGTTGCTTTAGCTACGCGGGTGTTGTGCATCGTACTCCTGACCGCAGATGTGCCAATAATATGCACGCATCGTCTTGATACCACGTGGATTGTTGCGTTGAGCAATGAAATCCATCTGGTCTTGTGTCAATTTGGAGAGATCCATACTACGCTGGCGAACCATCCCTGCAACCGTCTTGAACCGTTGACGTGCCCAAACAGAGTCCGCGCTGTTTGATATTTGGATGTTCGTCTCGTCACGCAGATAGATGCGGTTGCATGAGTCACTTGTGGTCGCAGCGCGACGGTGCGTAGCCAGCAACATTCGACCGTGTTTGTGCGGTTCTTTCTTCCCGCACTTGCATAATGCGCCGGATACATATTCGATACCGGATTGCCATACTACCTTAGCCATTTGATTCAGACCATGCTTTACCTCCGGTCTGCGTAGAGGGGTTAAAAGTTGTTATATATAAAATCGTTTCTTAATGTATAGTGCCAGTTTGACAAGCCAGTACAGCGCAAACAGAATGGCGAGGGATGCACAATACTTGTAAAACGAAGGCACATAAGGTTTCTCAACCGTTTCTGTCTTGGTTTCCGTCAGGGTGATAGTGTCCGTCTTGACGGTCTCGCGGTCACGCCAACGGGTGTGCCATTTCTCCAGATAGACCGTGTCGGGCGGAGAGCATACCCCCGCCCCCTCCCTGTTGTAGGGAAGGGAGATTATTGCAGGGCGATAGGTATATGACACGCTGTCATGCAGATAGATGCTGTCACGTTGGATGTTGTTGGAGAGGCGGGTATGGTTACTCTCCGTCGAACTGCGCACCGCGGAGCAGGCAGGCAAGAGCATCCACAGAACTGCAATGCTCAGTAAAAAAGCGTTCGGGTGTGGTGATTTCGATATAGTTCTCATGATCGGGGTGTTTTTGAAGTTTGGTCACCAAGTCGCGTTCGGTCTGTCGGGAATGGAGCAGTGTGTTACCGCTGAGCCGTCCGACGAGGATGCAGCCTGCGGTGTGGTCTTTGTTATTGCCTGCATGAATACGGATACCCTCGAAGCCGGGCACATAGTTGACCAGCGGTAGCACGCGACCGAACTTGGAAGACCGGGTGAGCGTCAGTTTGTACCAGCCGAGGGGGATAGCCCCTTTGGGATGGGTGGCGTTAGGGACGGTGGGCGGTTCAAGAGTACCGCAGAAAGGTTTGCCTCCGATGAGGAGGATGCCTGTGGTCTCGTTGGGAGACTCGTTGGTTCGGATTAAAGAAAGTAACATAGTATTGAATAATTAGAAAAAAACACAAAAAACTTTATTTCTTTGGACGATAGCGATAGTGATAATCCACTCCGATGAGGGCACCGGCGAAGGTGAGGGTTTCGCCGTAGGCTACGAGGAGCGAGGAATCAATGATGCCGGCAGGGGGAAGTGCCAGCCCTGCTACAAGCAAGGCGCACCCGAAGATGCACATTGCTGTAGCGAGGATCAGTTGCAAAAGAGACTTTTTCATTGTACTGGACTTTTAATCCGCCATATATTGCTGATGCTTAATCTCCGAGTTTGGCATACTCCATTGCGAAGACGTATCCGCTGAAATCGCTGTACTTCTTCTGGCTCTTGAAGGCAGTGAGATACGCTGCTTTCTGGTCCGGGTCAGCGAGGGCGGTCTTGGCGTTGGCTCTGGCGGTGGCGAACTTGGTGCGCTGTGCCTGTTGGGCGGCAGTTGGTTCTTTGGTGGAGGGGTTACAGATCTTGCCAGAGAACACCTTGCCGTTCCTGCGGAAGAAATACATGTCGGAGTGACCACAGATTTTGCCACTCATGGACTCAATAAGTCCCATTGGTTTTACTTGAGACATAGCTTGTCGGCGTTATTTGGTCTCGCACCGTACGAGGGGTTAAAAGGATTAAACATACAATCTTCGGATGTCTTTTCCCGAAATCGAGTGCAAAGATACGATGCGGGGGAAAGTGATTTCCCAGTGCTTCCCAATTATGCACAATAAATCCCACTCCTTCTCGCTCGCGTTCGACAAATAGGTGGCGCGCGAGGGTGATATGATAGTAGAAAGGGCATTAGTCTATATCAATCGTGAAGGTTTCACAGATAAAACGTACTGCCTTTGGTGGAATCACTTTGGCGTTTGGTTGGACGCCTAATTTACGTAATTTATCCTCATACGGATGTAACCATTTATATAACGTGCGACGCGACACACCCGCGCAATCCGCCAATTGGGTATGGGTCATTGCTTTGTATTTTGCCATAAATATTTACGATTTTCTCATTTACTATTTTTTATTTATACAGAACGGCATGATGGACCATATAATGAACATTTTTTTTAGAAAATGATGGCGGAGCCCTAGCAGAAGCAAGAATACACGCAAAAAGAAGCGGGGCACTATTGAGGTGCTCCGCTTCTTCGGAAAATAGGCGAATACTAAAATTTATTTCTTAGCCCTGACATGCACGATTATTTCTTAGCCAAAGGCACGATTACTTCTATATAGTAAACTGCGGCATATACGGGTTGGCAATAGAACCGAGTTGGGTATCATTGGCAAAAGCGAACGGTTCGGCGATAAAGATATTCTTCAATACCGATGAGTAGTATTTGAGCGTTATGTCCTCCCCTTTAGTCGGTGCACAAATATAGAGGAAGAACAATAACCCCTCTTCCTGCCCCCCGTCCCCCTGAAGGGGGAGGGGTTCTGCAACTCCTACCAATTCGTCGCCGGAGAAGGCAGCAAGCATGTCGTCAGTTGATAGTTGATAGTTGACAGTTGATAGTTGCTCCGCCGTATAGCAGGAAGAAAGATCTACCTTAATGACCGCAGTCATGGATGAGGCTAAGTCGTAGTTGGCAGGAGCAGTCCATGCCGGTTTTTCGGTAGAGCCTTGCAGGGTTTCGGGGGTGTTACCTTTCTTACAGCCAAAGAAGGTACAGAGGAACAGAAAAATGTACAAAGGTACGAAGTACGATGTACGAAGGAGATTCGTTTTCATTGTTTTACTAATTTTTTGTTTTTACCAAGCTTTTATTTGACTTTCTGCGCCTTTAACAGGCATATTATTGCTGCCAACGAGGACGGATGATTGCATTTGTACAGAAATTATTTCCGTACAGGGTTGTACATATTGTCTCATAATTTCTGTCCGTTTATGGAGTATTTCTCTCCGTTTCTAATAATGATTATTTGTCCGTCATGAAGGATCTTGGCGCAATGCACATTATCCACATGCTCTGTCTCAATGCCGGTCGGTGTCGATTTGATACGCAGTGCGGCAGGCATGCCACGATAGAGGGGTGATTGGTGATTGGTGATTGGTGATTGGTCACTGGAGATTTGGAAGTATGCGCGGAAGCCCAACATTTTGGCGTCCTCATCATCTCCGTCGGAGGGCCAGTAGAGTTCGTTTCCGCCGGCTAAGAAAAGGTTGCTATGGCTCTCGTTGTCATTGATGTGCGTTTTGCCGTAGAACCCGGCGTAACTCACGTCGCCTGTACCGGCGTGGGAGGCATTATTGTCTTCGTCCCAAGTGATGTCGGTGAAATGCATGAGCGTCAGCACTTCGCCTGTATTGTCCCACTGGATGAGGTATGGTGTTCCGGCAGTAAGACTATTGGAGAGCACCGGCGTTATGTCTAATTGCAACGTACCATCCTCCACCGTGGCGGAAGTGAAGGTATAAACTTCTGCTCCGGAGAGGGGCGAATCCGCTATCTCCGGTACGTTGAACGGCAGGGTGAGCGTATTGAAACATCCCGCCTTGCGGAGCGTACGGAAGATATCAATATCATTCTTCGCCGCATCCCTGAAAGACTTCAATTTGGCAGCTACGGTTTCTCGCTCGTCGTTCTCGTCGAGGTAGCAGAGACAGAGTTTATCTGTGTAGTTCGACCAGTTTGTTGCAACTTTGTATAAGCCGAGCGCAGACACGCAGATCTGCAACGATTCATGGCAGTTTGTGAATCCGTCTGTACCCAGCAGTGCAGGCGGTGTCTGCGGACGACAGAGTACGCTGTGGAGGTTAGTGCAACCTTTAAAAGCCTCTACTCCGATCTCTGTTACCGAAGGAGGAATGACAACCGATGTCAGCGCCGTGCAGCCCTCGAAAGCCTTCGTGTTGATTACCGTAACATTATCGGGCATACTGATCTCCGTGAAGTCCGTGCGGTTGATGAACGCCTGCGAGTTAATCGTAGCCGGAGACGTCGGATCCGGGGAGGTGAACCGCAGTTCCATGCCCACAATCTCATACTCCATGTTGGTGCCACAAGAAGTTCCTGCAAAGGCTGTGCCTGCCGCTCCGATAAGCAGAGCGGCAAGGCATTTTATTATTTTATTATTTACCATTTTCATTGATTTAATCGTTTACCGGTTACGTCATATCGTTCGCCACCGCGAATAATGACAACATGGTCGTTTTCAATCACTTTGCGGACACGGTCCGGCTCGCCCTGTTTGAGAATCACCGGTGCTTTGAGCGAACCGGAGTGCGCATCAGGGGCATATACCATTTGTTCATTTGCCATTTCTTTATTCACTCCGTTCATACGATCTGCTTCGCCGTATGGTTCATTTATTTGAACATTGAGCCATTGACCGTCTTCGGTCTCGAAGCGGAGGGGTTGCCCAACCTTATCACTCTGGATCGTTAGGAAGTAGAGAGCCTCGCCATTGGTCATTGGTGATTGGTCAATGGTGATTGGTTCGGCAACACCGGCCAGTTCGTCTCCTACATATACTCTGACCTTTGTACATTGTACTTCGTCACTTTGTACTTTGGCAATCATGGTCATGTTGGAGGATGCTTTCGGGTTGGAGAACACCTCACCCCGACCCTCTCCCGAGGAGAGGGAGAAACGCTTAGCGGGAGCGTTCGTCTGCGGCTTGCTATAGAAGTTCACGGTGACAGTACCTTGTCCCCCACGCCGGAAGAAGTATCCTTCGCCCGGACGCAGTGCAGTCAGGTCTCCCACCCAACGTTTGTCGGAAGAGAAAACCGCAAAACTGCTGTGCCCCTTGATGAGGTCACCCGGCGAAGCGTAGTCGTAGTAGTCCGCCAGTGCTTCCATCACCGGCGTGGCTTCGCTCAGCAGGCATGGGAACGCGTTCCATTGTCCCTCGCCACGCAGTTGAATATGTTTCTCACTCTCTTTCAGTTGGTTCCCGTTCAGACGCATGATATTGGCGTTCTTGACATAGGCCATGTACATCTGTGTGTAGTCCAAGTCCTTTAGGGTTCCTATGAACTCATCAAGTGTCTCGGAATAGGTTGAGAACTGCTGTGAGGTCGGATTCTTGATCAGGTCACCTTCCTTCCAGGGCTCGGCTGCACTCATCACACTGTTCAGCAGCGATTTCTGAGGCTGCATATTGAGGTGGGTGGAGATCCAATTCCACCCTTCCTTAAGGGATATATTCTGCGTTTCGGAACCGGAGGTGGTGAAGATAATAGGATTATCGGCACCGCAGCCATAGACATTGCCCGGCACGAAGGTAATCTTTTCGCTCGTAGAGAGGTTAAGCACCTTGCCCGTGGAAGCCCGCCATAGCAGGAAGTTCAGGTCCTTGTCCTTCATCGCTTCGCTACCGTTAATGGTCATAAAGACTTCGCTGGTGTTGGTGGCGTTGCTGAAGTTCACATTCGTCATGCCGACACACTCGTTACGGAAGATGGCAATAACTTTGTCATTGCTGTCGGTGTCATATACATTTACCATTTGGTCATTTATCAGCACCTGTCCGCATAGAGACATGTTGAACGGATACCTATTCTTGTCCGGTTCCTCGTACGGGCAAACGGCAGTAACATGATAGGTCACTTTCAGCGGTTCGGAGAGTCCGTTCTCGTCGGTTACATACACCATATCGGTATATTCGCCCACCGGCAAAGTGGTGTCGTAATAGAATCTCACGGTGTAGTCATCGATAGGCTGAATAGTGCCATATTGCTGCTCAACGGTGAGCCAGTCGGGCAAGGACTCGATGGTGAACTGGTGGCGTTTGCCGCTGTTGTTGACGATGCGCATATCGCGATAGTTGTAGTTGTCAAACTCCGAACCATAGGTTTGCCATAATTCCATTGTCCGGCTATCCCAAGTCAGACTGTTGCGGTCCACGTATGCCACCCACGTTACCGGCGAAGGCATCGGGTTACCGTTGAGATCCTCTACATCGCGTACGGTGACATAGACAGTCTGCTTGTTAATTTCGCGGTCATGCATAAGCAGGTTGATGAGCAGTTCGTCTTGGTTGAATGCCCAGTCGAAGTTGAGTTTCGAGAGCAGTGCGTTGCCTGCCACAGGAGCATAGTTTGTCTTGTCAGCCAATTCATTTACCATTTTACCATTTACCATTTTCTCATTTATGAGCGGCACCTCTTTGTCCACTATGTTCCCGTTCGGGTCTTTGAAGACTCGTTGGTCGTTGGGACTGAATACCAATTCAATGACACCGTTGGCGTTCTGCTTCTGCTCTTCAAAAGGCAGGTATGCCATCAGACCCATCTCGTCGCCTACCGGTGAATGGTTGCCGTATTCCTCAACAAGCGTCTTTGGCAGAGCCTGCTCGAAGATGGCGAACTCATCAATGTTTCCTTCAAAGCCGTTTCCGCCGAAGTACATTGCTCCGGTGATACCAGCCAGTTCGATGGCAGCAAAGGTGGCAGTCATTTTACCGTCAAGGAATACTGACACGTTATTATAAGTACGGTTAACAGAGAGCGCAAAGTGGTGCCATTCGTTATCCTTTATTTGCCCGACAGAGGTTATCAATTGGTCGGAGTGCAGCACGAGGTTTCCGTCCACTAATGTCAGCAGTGTACCTATTGAGTCATTGGCTCTTCCGGCGGAGAAGATGTCTCCTGTATTGCTTGTTGGGCGGAACCAAAGCATCAGCGTCTCGTCATAAACCTTAGAGCGTCCGAGCAGGTTACCGTTGAGTTGAACGCGCTCTCCGCTATTGATGGCAAGTGAAATGCCTTTGGGCAGATTCCACGTGGCGCCATGTAATGTGAGCGTAGCACCTCCGGCTTTGTCGGTAAGTTGCGTCCCATGCCCTTCAGCCATCTGATAGTACGCCACGAGTTCGAGCTCGTAGCCGGTGAGATAGTGCATGTTGGTGGCGGCTACTTCTTCCTGTGTGAGGGCTTTCGACCACAGACGCAGTTCGAGCATGTTTCCGTCAAGTCCACGTCCGAACACGAGCGGTGCGCTTACATCATACGTCGTACCTGCCGGCAACTTAGCGGCATTAGGGTCAGTCATATCCATCGTACCGGCGAAGAAGCGTATCTCGTTGGTCTCGTTGTTATAAGTGACGCACACGCGGGTGAAGTCGAGCATCGTATCGAGCGGCTTGGAGTAGATTTGCAACGTACCAAAGCCGACCATTAGGCGGTTGTCGGCGGTCAGTCCGAAGCGCACGCCTGTGCCGTCAGTACCATGTTCAAAGAAAGTATGTTCTCTGTTGGCGGCTGTTGGTTTGACGAGCATATCGAGCGTGAACGAGCGTCCGCTGAGCGAGCGGCTCACTTGCGAGATAGCATAGGACTCTGCAGTGCCGTCGAAGTGGACAGACGCAGCGGTGGTGATACCCGTGGCGTTCGTCACACCTTTGATTTGGAAGTTATTGTCGGGATCAAGGTAGTTGCCGGCAATTGGTTCGTTGAAGCGTAGCTTGAGGTTGTCGCCCACGCCAAGGATGGCATTCACCGGTTCGGGTTCGCCAAAGACGCGCGGCGGACGGGTGTCTTTCGTTCCGCTGATGACAGGTGATGACTTGGTTACGAAGCCCGACCCGTAGCGGCAGAAGGAAACGGCGCGCAGGTCGTATTGTTGCTCCATCGGGTCACGCTCGCCATAGAAACGGAAAGGCTCAATGCGTCCGTTGCGTATCATTGCCTTGTTACCTGTTGCAAATTGATAGAGACTATCGCTTGCGTAGAATGAACATTGGTTAACCCAATCGTCTTCAGATTGTGTTGAGAGTTTGTATTGGAACTCTATATGGTCGAAGTTCTTATGGTGAATATCAAACTCGTCGATTTCCACAGGCAGGTAGTAACCAACAGAGTCGTGTGCGGAGAGGGTGTTCATAATCCAGTTCTGGCGCGGCATAGAGATAGACACATCGCTGGAAACCGGTAAGAAATGAACAGAGAACTTCAGCCTAGTATTGGTCTTAGGACAGTCTGCTAACGAGAGTGCGAGTGTGAGGTTGTCGTAGTCATCCACCGTTCCGCGCTCCACTTCAATGGTTTTTACAACTGCTTGTCCGGGAACCAAGAACACCGGTATAGCATTGATAAGCGGTGCACCGTCCACGTACACTTTTGCGCCATCGGGGTTGGAGTCCGCCCACAGTGCAAAGTTAAACAAAGTGCCGCTCGCGCCTAATCCCGTCTGCACTTGTCCTTTGTCCATCAGCGTAACACGGAAAGTGGCTCGCTTGTCAGGTTGAACGCCGGTTTGCTCGTATGTATCGATGGACATCTCAGGTTTGTCAACCCACTGTGTTTCGTTGTTCAGTATCGTACCCTCGTTGTAGAACTGCGTTTTCTCTTCTGCCTCGTGTGGACAATAAGTACTTCCTGCTACGGTATAGAATACGTACGAGCCATAGTGGAGATCATCGTTATCGGCTTCGCCTACATTCTCACGAATAAACTCTGTACGCGTGTCCCATACACTGTCGTATGGCGCGCGATAAACGGAAACGGTGATGTCGCCGTGACTATCTGCTCCAAGAGTGAAACCACTCGTCTTCTTGACCGTCTGCTCTTGTGCCGAATTCATATTGTTATCATAGGAGAAGATAGGATTGTAGTCTAGTGAGAACTTTGACGTGTTGGTTTTTGTGCCGAGCGACTGCTGTTCTTCTCTGTCGGTCGGGTCTGCTCCAACACCTTGTCCTTCCGGACGTGCTAAACCGTTGATGGCTTGTGCAACCGTGGTACCAATCTGGTCTTTGCCCATGTCTTTGAAGAATTTGACTATGTTCTTCATATCTTTGAGCAGTTTCTGTCCGACTTTGGCGCTGTTGCTTGACCAATAAGACCCCACAAGGTCACCGCCTTGTGGCATCTCATTGTATTGCGCAGAAGCGTTATAAGTATCAGTGTGAGTGATGGTTGCACCACTGCTTACTGACCATGTACCAACCTCTGAACCAGCCATACGTGCCATCACTTTCTCTTTCTCGTTCTGATAGAGAATAGTAACCCACTGCGTAATCATATTATCCAATGCTGCAACGCGATTGATATAGGCATGGTCGGAATTGGTTGGTGTCAACATCTTGTAGGTGTTGTATGGCAGAGAGTCAATAAGACTTACCTTGTCGTCAGACGAGTAATACCAATACACAGGCTCGCCTGTTTGGTCGGCATAGGCTTGAGCTGCCTCTTCGCTGTCAAAATTCATAAGTAGGTTTTGACGCTCTAATGCAAGTTGAGGTATGAGAGTATTAAGGATATAATATTGTGTATAGACGAATGTGCCTGCCACAAGTGAACCGAGCACAACCTTCTGACCTGTAACCAAATAGTAGTGTTTGCCGTTGGAGTCTGTACCCTGTGAGAGTATTTTCATCAGTCCGGCATTGAAGGCAGGCTGACGTGCGATGAACATACTATCGCTGATGATGCTGACTGTCTTGGCTTTACCGGCTAACTGTCTTATGGTAGTGCCGAGGAAGACATCGCCATTACTGCTCACATTATCTTTGGCTTTGCTACTGCTGGTTGAGATACGGTCGGTGGTGGTAAAGGTATAGTTGTATTTATACCCCCATTTCCATTCATGCGTGATAGGAAGTGTGAAGCTTAGTTGGCGGCTGCTCTCGTATGTTGAACCAATATATGAACCTGCGCCTTCGGGTGCTGCCACAGCACCAATGTCCTGCGAAACGTTCACACCCCATTTGGGGGTCAGTTCGACACCTATTTTCCAATCGTAAGTTTCGGTGTATGTGTAGTTGTAGGTTGTACCGCTTTCGACCCATGCTGACGAGCCGTTTCCTCCCGGGTCGCGAACTATATCGAGTAACACTACTTCACTATCTGCTGAGGTCAGGTCGCCGTTCTGTATGTCAGTGCCACTGACAAAGGCTTGGAACACTTCTGTTTCCACATAGTTGCCTTCCACTTGCAGGGCGGTACTGACAGTTCTGAGAGCGCTCTCGCCACTGTTCTCCGTGTCGATATCCTCTACTTCGAGTATAACCGACTTGTTCTGTCCTTTGCTGTCGAGGGTATAGTCTTGATAGGTGGTTGCAGATTTGAGTCCGTTATGCACTCTGACACTTCCGCCACGCTGCGGCACTTCGTCTAAAACACCCGACTGCGGGTCGTTGTTGTAGTAATAACGCTCAAACGCCTCTGCTATAAACTGATACTTACGATTAGCAATGAAAACAGGGTGTCCAAGCAGGTAAGTAACCGAGCCATCCGACTGTTTTTCATATAGACTTACTTTCTGTTTGTCCTGCAGGTTCAGACTGCTCACTTCCATCTCTTCCTCACCGTAGCCGGCTTTGTCTAAACCATACAGCACCTGCTTGAGAGTTACTACTACGGGCGAGTGATAGATGCAGTCATAGACAGCGTTGTAGTGTATTGAATCACCATCTAACAAGCCTCCTTGAGAGGCAATACCGCCGGTATAAGGATAGTTAGAAACAAATTGCTCGTCGTTTGATTTTTGTACCACTGTTATTGTTTCGGCTGTCTTATTGCATTTGCCTATATATTCGGTCAGAGGCGCATTAGTGAGGTCGAAGGTCTCGGAGCCTTGTCCGGTA
The DNA here is from genome assembly GCA_900321605.1 of uncultured Bacteroidales bacterium. Lineage (GTDB taxonomy): Bacteria > Bacteroidota > Bacteroidia > Bacteroidales > Paludibacteraceae > Colicola. Next base: position 11,113 of record ONWR01000027.1, read on the forward strand.
CCAAACAACGTAGCATAGCCGGTGGCTGTTGCCTGAATGACTTTGTATTTTACAGGGAAAAGGTCCACCTCAAACTCACCCGTTTCCGAGTCAGGGTGAATAGTGATGCGCTTTTTCTCAAAGAGCGTGTGGGTCGTACCGACTATGCGTTCTTTGTTAACTGCGAGCGAGTCGGTCAGATAGACGATGTGGGAAATGGTCTGTTGTATAGTGTCTCGTGAGAGGTCATCAGGGTCGTGGACGAGTTGCGCTGTATTGTCGCCCTCGAGTTGCAGCACGAGTTGCAGGTCGTCTCCGAGGTTGTTGGTTCCTAAACCGAAGCCGCGAGGCAAGTCGCGCTGGTCGTTACCGCCGGCTACGCGTCCTACAAGTCTAACTTTGGTCTGGTCGTAGAAACGCACACCGTCAAGTGCTTTAGCAAGCGCAAACTCTTCTTCTCCATCTTCCACTCGCAGGATACCATCGCCCTCGAACACGTGTCCGGGTTTGAACACTTGCAGTCGGCAAGGTTGGTGCAATGGCAGTATCAACTCAAAATTGCCGTCAATACCACTTGTAAGCGGCGTGTTGCCACGACGCACCGTGTCGCCGTTTAGCAGGAACATTGCTCCGGCAACAGGGATAGTGCTGTTTTTGTATAACACTCTACCTGTGAGCCTCGTGGAAGAGGTGTTCATAAAGTCTATTCCCGAGGCGACAGCATTGTTTGTAGATAGCGAAATGCTTGCCGTTCCGGCAGAGGAGCTGTTGAAAGAGAATGTACCATACTGGTGTGTCGGTACTACAACATAACCGGATAGGTCGGTGTTTGTGCATTGACATTCGGTTGGTTCAGTAGCAGTTGCACTGAAATTGATTTGATTGAGTATTCCTATTTGATAGTGGGTATATGAGCAGTCAATGGAGAAATGTCCAGTTACGGTAAATGAACTGATGGCACTGGAACAAAGAGGGGAAATGGATTGCACTTGCAAGACCGTACCTACCGCATATTCGTAAGTACCTTCATTCTTGCTATTCCAATCTTCCAACACATTGCCGTTCGCATCTAACACACGGAATTGAGTTTGTTTCTCGGGGGCATTCATGCCGAAATTGGAAGAGTATGTGATATTGACCTTAGCCTTTTCGCACTCCAAGGCGGCGTACTCCAAACTATCGAACTTATATGCTCCGCTTGCGTTGGTAGTCATGGTGCGTATTGTATTGCCGCTGCCGTCTTGCAGTGCGACCGTTACGCCTGCCATGCCGGTGTTGTCGGGCATAAGTATAGTACCGCTTATTTCTCCGTATGGAGTGCGCCAGCCCTCTGCAGTAGCGTAGTTGCCTGTGCTCTTGCCGTTGCACACATACTGTGTCTGTATGGTATATTCGTAGTGAGTATTAGGCATAGCGCTACGGTCAATATAACTATTGTCGGTACCGTGATAGATCGTGTCAGCAGCCTCGTCGCTACCCACTGCCTTGCGCAGTAGTATATATTCGTCCACTGCATTACTGCTTGCCAGCCAACGCAGAAGCACACCTGCTTTCATTGCTGTTGTGGCATCACCCTGTGAGGCTACAAAACTTGTTATTGTGGCAGCCTCGTCGAAATAGAGCGACGGACCGCTTATCTCTATCGGACGTAAAGAAGCAGAGTCTTGCACGTGCAGGTCAGAACGCGATTGGTCAATTCGAATACTATATTTATAATGTGAACACCCTTGGTTGGCAATGTCGCTATAGATGGCAATCCATGAGCCATCAGCCTGACGGCGAATGCTGTCCTGAGGAATGATGAACTCCATCGTCTGACCTGTTTCCTCGATTGTGCGCAGAAGGATGAGTTGAGCCGTCTTGTCCCACATACAACGACCATAATCTTCCGGTTTAACCTCACGAGGCATCAGTTTAATCAAGCTGTCTTTAACAGTGTATAAGAGGTTGCGTATCTCTGTTGCCACATTTTCGTCAACTTGCGATTGCGATGCTTTTACCATTTGGGCATCTAATTTGCGCTTGCCGCTTTGCGGATAGGCGTAGATGGTTATCTCGCACGATTCAGTGAGAATAAACGGCATGTAGAAAGTCCACTCAAAGTTTCCGTCTTCGTTGTTGTAGATATCCATACGACTATTTTTCGGGAACTGGTACCAACCCGACAATAAGTACCTGCCTTGTGTATAATTCTTACCGTCTTTGGTGACAGAATAAGTAGTTCCGTTTTCCGGACTTGCCACATCGCCTTGCACTACATACTTAACATATACCTCCACATATTCGGAATCGTCAGTAGTAATAGAGGCTACGGTGTTTGATGATTGCACCGTGAATGTTGCTTCGAACATCGATGCGCCATGTGCAAAAGGTTCTGTCGAACAATCAATTACAGTATTACCGGTCAAGGTGTGTCTGCTTTCTTCGCCATTGTTGTAGCAATAGCCGTGAGTGTTTTTTACCTGTACGGTACTGTTCATCGGGAATTGATAAGTACCGGCATTAAGATATGTCCAATCTTGATACACACTACCATTTGCCGTTACCACTCGAAAACAAGTACTTCCTTCGGGATTAACCTTGTTGTAATCAGCTTCCAACATTGAGTATTTGATGGTTACGTTAACCATAGATTCTCTGAGCACTTTGTTGATATAGCACGACAATGTACAGTCATCTTTGTCGATAACGGCTCCGGTCGGTTCTTTATTCTCTATCTTGAAACGGAAATTAACCCTGCGATTATTTTCATAGTCAGCATCGAGGGTATATGGCTCTTGATTGTCAGCAAGCGGTGCAAGGAAATTCATATTCTGAAGCGTAGTCGTATGCACAAATTCGCTATCCCACCCCCATACAGATGCCGAAGCCCGGCGCACACGATAGAAAACGGGAACGGACGGCATCAGGATATGGTTAGACATCAGCTTGACGCTCAATTCAGCCAGTGGCTCATTGTTGGTATCATATAGCGTATAATGTGGGTCTGATACATTGTAATACCTTTCATCATACACCACATCCTGCGACTGAGCGTTGCCCGTCCAAGAACTTCGGTCGCTGTCGGTGTAGGTATAAACGCCCGATGAGTCGCGCTTCATCTGCACAATACTGATACGCTGTGCATCGCTAAAGTCGCTCTGCATAGCGCGTTGCAACTCAAAATAGTCACCATCTAAGATGTCTTTCAAGAAAGGATTTTTGATTGACCACCGAAGGATATTATTGCCGGTGAAGGTTCCGGTGCTGTCTTTTTCTGTCCTTGCAGCAAAGTTATAAATGCGGTGATAAGGCAGAATATCAACATCGGTGGTGGTTACCTCCATCGTTGATTCAGTGTCAGCATTGCGCACCACGGTGAAAGTGGCAGTGAGGTTTTTCTGCACCGTGTCGTTGGTCGGTATATAGATAGTACCAGAACGCTCAACATCCCTTGACACCACTTCTGACGGATTGAACGAAGTGTAGTAACTGACGGGGTCTTGAAACACCATATACGGCACTGCTGCATAGCCATAACCAGCCACACCCTTCTCGTTAAAAGTATATAGATATGGGGTGTATAATTGCGGTGATATAGTGTTTGTCTTACATGTCAGGTTACTTGCAAGCGTCCAAGAATAGTTATACCATTCATTCTTAGACTTCGACCAGCGAATAGACACTGTTATACCTACGCTGAAAGTATCTTTTTCTAAAGATATAGGCGGATACCAATCCAACTCAAGGAAGGTAACATGGTCGTTGCCGTCTGCCTCTTTCTGAACTACTATCAGCTTGTCAGACATAGTGCCATTGTCGTGAATATGATGGTTGACACCATTTGCCATCGAGGTAACGATGATGTCGCCCATGCCGTTTAATAGTTTGACGTGGGCTGTACCTTTGTCAGAGTCTTTCTCGTTTTCGTCATACGGGTCGGAGCAGAAATTGGCAAAGGTAGTTTTGGTATCACTACCTTTTTTTTGATACCAGATGGTACTTGACTCGTGGATATAGAAGTCGTAACTCTTTCCATACGCCCATACCGGCAGGACGAAATGTACACGATCTACTCCGGTCGGGTAGGCTTTGTAATGATCCTCTTTCTCCAAATAGTCATTAGCATACGCACCCTGCGGAGTGAACCACAAGGCACATAATATCAGCAGTGCGCCACATCCCTGTAGCCACCGACTTTTGGTGTTCGATAATAGTTTCATATGTTTATTTCTTTTTTGTTTCGCACATAAATCCGCACTTCACTGCACGCTTTTGTTCCGCTGTCGTGCCGAAGTCGTGCCGGTAATCCTGTGTTAATGCTGTGTTATCTTGTTTTCTTTATACGTTTGGCAAGGCCGATAGCGCCGGTGGGGCAGACGAGGCGGCAAAGATGGCATCCGACACATTTGGAGCCGAGGATGCGCGGCTGGCGGTCCGCATCAAAACTGATTGCTTGGTGGCCGCCGTCCATACAAGAGACATAGCATCGCCCGCAACCGATACATTGCTTGCGGTTAACCATCGGATAAACCATCGTCTCGCGGTCGAGGTCGGAGGGCAGAACGATATTCGGCAGTTCCTCGCCTACAAGTTTTTTCAACTCCGTAATGCCGCGGGAAGCCATGTAATGCTGCAGCCCCAGGGTCAGATCATCAATGATCCGGTAGCCGTACTGCATCACGGCGGTGCAGACCTGCACGTTTCGGCAACCGAGCTGGATGAACTCTAGTGCGTCGCGCCAAGTCTCAATGCCTCCGATACCGCTGATATCCATGTGCTTCTCAATGCCGGCTTTTTGCAGAATCGGATTGCCTGTCATCTCATGGATCATCCGAAGGGCGATAGGTTTGACTGCCTTGCCCGAATAGCCGGATACCGTCTTTTTCTCGCTCACCTCGGCATCGTGACTCATGGTGATCGATTTGATTGTATTGATAGCACTGATGCCTGACGCTCCGGCATAAAAGCAAGCAAGCGCAGGAGAGGTCATTGACATCACATTCGGCGTCATCTTCGGGATAACAGGTATCTTCACCGCATCGCGTACGTACGAGGTATAGAATAGAATCAGTTCGGGGTTCTGTCCTATATCGCTTCCAAGCCCCGTGAGCCGCATCTGCGGGCACGAGAAATTCAGTTCCACAGCATCGCAACCTGCCTCCTCCGCCATCTTTGCCAACTCAATCCACTCCTCCTCGGTCTGTCCCATGATCGAAGCGATGATGCGTTTGGCAGGATAGTTCTGTTTCAAACGGCGAAGAATATCAAAATCCTCTGTGTACGGGTTCTCGCTGAGCTGCTCCATGTTGCGGAAACCGACAAAAGGCGTTCCCTCTTTGCGGACAGCATCGAAGCGCGGCGAGACTTCACGTATATCCGCCTTGGTGATGGTCTTGTAGAACACACCCGCCCATCCGGCTTCCAACGCGCGCGCCACCATGTCGTAGTTGGTGCAGATAGCCGATGAAGCCAGGAAGAACGGATTCTCGCAGATCATGTCGCAGAAATTGAGTTTCAGCGAAGGCAACTCCGACGGCTGATGGCTGAATTCTGACGGCTGACAGCTGACGGCGTTCGCCAACTCCGCAATTCTTATCGGTTTGTCATAATGGATACAGGAAGCCTCGGCATGAGCCAATTCTTCGTCGCTCATGGCGTTGAATAGCTTAGCCGCCGTCCAGAGATTATCAAACCGTGCCGCACGGATTGCGCGTGCTACTTTAGCGCCGCAGGGTGCATCGTGGCACAGGAGGCAGCGAGCCGCTTCTTCATTGATGTGTAACATAGTGTGGTTATCTATTTTGTATTATTTGATTTTTCATTTCTAATATACGGCGTACGCTCCGGTCTATGCGCTCTTCAGCAAGCATACCGTCCTCCACCGCCTTGACCACGGCATCGAAGGCTTCGACGAAGTTCTGCGGACCAAGGATAATGTCTGCGCCTGCCAGGAGTGTGCCCACGGCAGCCTCCGTATTGCTATATTGCTGCGTAATGGCACCCATCTCCATGCCATCGGTAATGATAATGTTCCGGTAGCCCAGTTCTCCGCGCAGTTTGTTCTGCAGGAGGAGTGACGACATAGTGGCGGGGACATCCGAGCCCGTAACATTAGGTGCAGCTATGTGCGCCGTCATAACCAACTGCGTGCCCCACAGGATTCCTGCTTTGAAGGTAATCATCTCACAATCCAGCATCTCGTCCCATGTTTTCAGACTCTGTGCGTAGCCGAAGTGGGTGTCTGCCTTGGTATCGCCGTGTCCGGGGAAATGCTTGACACAGCCCGTTACACCAGCATCTTTCAGTCCCTGTAGATAGCTGGTCACCATTGATGCCGCTACCTGCGGGTCATCACTGAAGGCGCGGGCTCCGATGACGACGTTATCCGGATTCGTATTCACATCTGCCACGGGGGCAAAATCGATGTCGAAACCGTAGCGGTGCAAGTAGGAGCCGATAGTGTAGGCGCAGTAGTAAGCATTCTGCGGGTCGCCTGTAGCACCGATGGCACCCATTGACTCGAACTTCTCCACAGTGAAGTTCTCGTTATTGGCGATGCGGGCGACACGGCCTCCTTCCTCGTCAATGCAAAGCAGCGGCGAACCATTCAGAGCACGTATTTGAGGGATGAAGGCTGCGAGTTGTGCTTCGTCCTCTATGTTGTGAGCATAGAGGATGATGCCGCCTACAGGATATTTCTCATTCACTCTCTTCATGGTGGCGTTCACAGCTTGCAGTTTAATCTTAGTGATGTCGTCAGAACTGACGTCAATGCCGCCTGACCTGTTAAAGTGAATGGTGGTGTCAAGACACTCGGGGCGCACGAAGAACAACTGTCCCACCTTTTCACGCAATGTCATCCGCTGCAGTTGTGCCTCTATATCGTCAGTTGGCACGACAGGGTTGTTGCCATCGCCGGACTTACACGATGCCATACCCAGCAGCAGCGGAAAGGTCAGCAAAATCCATAGTTTTTTTGTCTTTTTCATATTTTGTTGCTATTTAACAAACACTTTTGTTGTCAATTTATGGTTCTTCCGGCTCAATCAGTTCAAAATGTTGAAAGTCCTTGCAGGAAGTCCAGTCGCCTCCCCACTCGAAGCCTGCTTCGGTGAAGAGTATGAAGCAGAGATCGTCATGGTCAATCTTGTAGGAGAAATCCCATGTGCGGTCGCAATAGTCAGCCGCCGTGGCGGGCTGGATGAAGCGTGTTCCATCTTCACGGTCTTTGTAATAGGGGTTGTAGAGCGTGTTGATATCTATAGCCAGTCCGCGTGCATGCTTCGATAGTTTTAGATCATTTCGCCCACGTGCATCTTGTTGTCATAGTCCCAGTGCAGAACACGCACATGGCGCAGGTCATCGCGCCCGATATAAGGGTTCTCAATATAGGTCTTTCCTTGCATCCGCTGCCATACTCTGTCCGGTATCGGGTCGGCGGAGTTTGTCTGGTGTTCAACCGGTTATTGGACAAGGCGTACGGAAAGGCGGTTGCAAAAAGCGCAGTCGTGCCCGACAAAGATGTCATCGGCCGTGAAACTGAAGCCCCAGGATGTGTCTTCGCCATCGAGCGTAGAAGCCCAGTAGTTGCCTTCGGTGTCCACGTTTTGTACTAATCCTTCGCAATCGCAGTAGCCTTCTGCCGGCAAGTCGATGGTCTTTTTGTTCGGGCCTGTTGCACGGTAGCCTTTGCCTGTCCAAGTCCAGGTACATTGGTCTAATAGCTCCTGCCACTGCTCTTTGGTAGGAACGTTTTGTCCGAACTGCGCCATCGTCTCCTCGTAGTTGTAGAACCCGTTCGGGTCCTTCGGGTTCGATTCGTTGAGGCTCTTCCATTTGGTGCCGGAAGTCAAGCCCAGATCCACAAACTCGCTCTCAGCCGGCGCATTCTTTTTCTCGCAGGCTGCAAAGCATAAGACTGCCAGCAACAGATACAATCCTTTTTTCATATGCTTTGATATTTTAATTTTAGTTATTTGCGTGCAAAGGTACTGCATTTTGAGCAGAGTATGCGGGCACGATTATGCCCAAAGTATTTTTTTAGAGAAAACTACTGCAATTTTTGTCCTTGAATAGTATAAATATTCTCTCCGCGTTGGATGAGTATTTGTCCGTTACGGATATACTTATTGGCATAAGAAGCATCTGACACTCTATCCAGAGCCGTAGGCAAAAGATTATCTCCCACACCTACTGCATACCAAGCATTTACCACTGCTTGTACTTCATGAGAATTTCTGCCATATAAATCAGTAGCAGCCATAATAGAACCATTTCTTGCAACTTCAAAAGTTGCCTCTGGCGTAAGATAATAAATGAGATTGCGGTATGCTATTTGTGCAGCTTTGTCTATGCCTATTCCTATTACGTTATATTGGTTATTCAGGTCATTTGTTCCTGTGCCACCTTCCGAAAGGAGATAGAACCAGTAGTTTTGCACACCGCTATTGGTATGTACCCCACCATTATCATTTGATATATCAGCAGGATCAGACCAGTATTGTCCCCCATAAGTATCCGGTTGCGGTCCAGACAAAGCCCCATTTATTCCATCATTACTATTCTTCGGATTCTTCATAGATCGCATATTAGAGAGATATATCATAACATTATTGCCAATGAGCCAATCGTTACTCCCCATTGCATACTGCTTAACGGAAATGCCCATAATATCAGAAAAGCTTTCATTCAACGCTCCTGATTCTCCCTGATATTCCAATCCTCCATTTCCATTATTATTCGTAACCAGATGTGAGAATTCATGTGCCAATATGTCTATTGAGACAAAAGGTTTTGTACATACTGTCGTTGTCTCCGAAGAATTCATGCCCATACCATAAACCATAGGATATGGCGCTACCGGTATTGCGCAAGCATTTATCGGGAATGAAGATAATCCCTCTGTGTCCCTATGCGGATTTACAATATTGTAAACAATAGATCCTTGATTGTCGAAACTGTTCCTGCTAAATTTCTGTTTATAGAAATCTAATGTTTTCCCCATGCCCCAATGAGCATCCAACAATGGTTGTTTCCCATCAGACTTTATATTGATTTCTCCGAAAGCTACATTACTAAACGAGGTAGCCCTATTCTCACCTGATATAGTCGCAATCGGTATAGTTTTTATTAGATCATCTTCTCCAACAGCATCATAGTCGTAAATTTCCACATAATACGGAGGGGCTGTTAAATTGACAGGAGTAGTTAGAACTATCTCGACAGGGAAAGTAGGATCATTATAATACTCAGATGTATACAAAACGGCTCCAGAAGCATTTTTTACCTTAATATATACATCTGCAGTACCTTCCCCCACCGTGTACCAATTTGCATTCTGGATAATGCTATCAATTTTCACAGATGTAAGTTGCATGTTCCATGATGAGTTCCAATTTGTAGAGGTATTATGAATATAAGCACATCCATTTATCAGATTAACAATTTCTTCTGATAAAACAGAGTCTGCTTCTGCCTTCGTGGCGTACTGATTAACTTTTGTATAATCAATCTGATATACATTGTCCGTTGCATCCAAAGTAATAATGCCTCGCTCGTCATCCATCAGGAAATACAATCCCTCATGCTCATAGCAAGTAATAGGTTGCGTTCCTGCATACATGGTAGTGGCGGTTCCTGCAACATCTGCATTATATACAAGCGGTACTGTTTTAATAATTTCTCCTGTTTGAGCATCAATGTAAATTTTTTTCGTATGATCGTCTGTAGTTTTTTCAAAGGCATAGCGAGTAGAAACCGTATTACCATCTTTGACTCTGACAATTAGTGATTTTGGATGTTTAGTGGACATCATTTGTACTTTTTCAGACAATATATCCCCATTCACTGAAATCACTTTATTATCTTTAGCATGAACTACCACAACGGCATTCAACACCTTTATACCATCAATATATTGTTGATATGATTGATGTCTTATACCCAAATCATCCGTTTCGTCACGAAACATAACGAAATTAGTGTTTTCAGGCAAATCCAGCCATGCACTGAATTTGCTTTCTACTTCTGACAAATTAACATTTTCTTCCTCAACAATATGGGAAAAATGTCCTTGTGCACAGAGTTGCCCTGCCAGCCCGATAAGGGAACAGATAAAAAAGAGAAAAAATCGTTTCATTGTATATAAATTTAAATTTTTTACAAAATCACAATAATGAAATTATCCTATGACCCTAGTGCCCTAGTTCTTTTCCCAATAGATCATACCTCTTTCTGCCGCGGAGGATGTAGATCTGTCCGTCTATGAGCATTTTTACTCCCTCTTCCGGTGCAATGGCAGGGGTGAGGTTGTCTGTATCCTCTCCCAAGCCCATCGTGTATGCTTGCCATGCGTCGGGAATACCGAAGCCCATCTGGTTATTCGGGTCATAACTCGGGTATAAATGTGCCGATTGGATAATCAGGTCGCGTATCTGCATCGCGTTTTTGTCCGGCAGTGCGGACCATAGGCTGGCAGCCATTCCGGCTAACAGAGGCGTAGCAAAACTGGTTCCGTTGCTTCGCTCAATTGCGTTGCTGAACGGATTGATCAGAACGGACTGCACACCTACTGCGCACACTTCCGGTTTGATACGTCCGTCCGACGAAGGACCGTAACTGGAGAAATCGGCAGCGACGCTGTCGGTTCGTACCGCTCCGACCGTCAGAATACTATCCGCGTCGCAGGGAGCGCTGATGGTACGCCATGTGGCATCGCCTTCATTGCCGGCGGCGGCGCAGACCAGCATACCTTTGCGTGCAGCGATGGTGGCTGCGCGGCTCACGCGCGTCGTTTTGCCGTCTAAATCATTCCATTTGTTCAAATCCCATATCGGGTTGTCGAATTGTGTGTAACCGCCCGAGAAGGAGAACACATTGACGCCTAATGAATCGGCTTTCTCCAGTGCCGCCACCAAATTGTCCATTTCTTTGGGGCTCTCGGTGGCGTATTCTTCGGAGCGCATCAAGTAATAATCGGCTTTTGTCGCTGCGCCGTAATAGCCGTTTTGTATGCCGCTGATGGCGCTCAGGCACTCGCTGCCGTGATCTCCGGTATTACCATAGAAATCATCGATATCGTCCGTGAAATCGAAATGCCCCAATTCCTGTGTCTGCCGGAAACATTCCATCGTGTTGGCATTGGTAAACCCGCCGTCGCAAACGGTCATCAGAATCCCTTGTCCTTCGTATCCTAAATCGTGCAGCGGCGTGAGGTTATAGAGCGCTAATTGTTGGTCCGTGTAGCGGACATTGATGGATGATTGGTGATGGGCGATGGCTGAATGCTGAATGCTGATAGCTCTTTTGCGCTGGCTATAGAGGGAGCCGCTTTCGTCTCGTGTCAACTCGACGGCGGTGACGAAACTTAAACTCTCCACCTCGGCAACTTTGGCGACATCCATCTCTACCGTGGCGCCGTTGAACCAGCGGCTCGTGTGGTGGATCTTAATGTCTCTTGCGCGCAGACTGTCCAAATAAGCGGCACATACGGGATAATCCATCTCGTCCGTCGGAATATGCCATTTGGCGCGTTGCTCTACGGCGCGTGGCGATAAAGCCGGTGCACTCTTCTCCGGCTTGTCCAAGAAGGACACAAAATAGATATATAAAATTACTAACAAATACATGATGATTTACGATTTGACGATTTACGATTTTTTCGATGCATAAGTTGCGGCGCATAGAAGCGCAGCAACAAAAAGTGAGAAAATCTTTTTCAATTTTTTTTGTACATTAAATTAATTAAGTTAAACAATTGTATCTAGTTTTTATTCTGGCGGTACTCGGTAGGAGTGATGCCGTATTGCTGGCGGAAGAGACGGAGAAAGTTATTCGGCGTGAGACCAACTTCCTCCGCAATGTCCTTGATGGGCTTGTCCGGCTCGTTTTGCAACAGCGTACAAGCCCGCTCCAGACGGATATTATTGAGCCACTGCGGGAATGAAAGTCCGTCCGTATTGGCGGAAAGGAGGTCATTCAACTCATGGCGCGAGATGTTCATTTGTGCGGCAAAATTCTCCCGATTCATTTGTAGGTCGGCATATAGTCGTTCGGCGAACGTCCTTTCCAATATCTGCCGATATATCTCTTTGGAGTCCTTGTTCTCCACAGAAATAAGCGTTTTTCGTTTGCGTGCGTTCAGTTCGTTAATCATCTTTACCATCGTACGGTTTTTCTCCTTTATCCGTCGTTTGGTGATGATGGAGTAGGCCGCGATAATACCGATGATAATAGTGACGAAAATGACCAATATCAAAATCACAATAATGAAATGTGTGCGTGCATGCTCGCGCTCGCGCGACAACTTTTCGTTATGGAGCTCATAGAGTGCCATCTGCTCGGCTATCTGCTGCTGCATCTGTTGATCAGCCAAATCGTGTTGCATCGAAAGAGCTCTGCGGCAGAAACCCAATGCCTCGTCATACCGTCCTTGTTGACGGGTCGCCTGCATGCGTAGGAGTAGAAAACGGATGAAATTGTAATTGAGCGTGTCGGTCAGTTGCATCGCGTCCGCTTTTTCGAACACACGCTCCGCCTCTTCCCATTCATGCAACTCAATATACATCGGCAGGATGGTAAAATCAAATGAGGGCTTCTGCGCCCAGATGGAATGTTTCGCCTGCGCCAGATACCGGTGCGCCTCTGCCGATTTATGCAGCCCGCCGTACGCGAGCGCCATATGCGTGTACAACTGTCCGCGGCTGTAGTCCACAAACTCGGTGGTGTCGAAATTCTCTGGCAGGTCGGTACATTGTTCCGGATGCACTTCGAAACGTGCCAACTCTGCCAGCGCCTCTTCTGCCAAAGACAGAATCTCGTCATATCGTCCTGAATCATACAGAATATGCATCAGCGATTTAACGACCGATATGTACGTCATTTCCCCTCCAAGGGTGTGAAGCACAAGTGCTTGTCTGCGGATTTCTTCCATTCGGACGATAGCACTATCTATATCTCCTTTATGTGCCATGGAGAGGGTGATGTAACTTGCCATTTGGACGGCATCGTCCTCAAAACCCAGTTTGAGAGCCAGTTCATAAGCCTGAGTCGCGTATTGCAAGACATTCAGATCATTGCTCTCCGCATGGGCTATGATGGCAAGCAGTGTGTAAATCTGCTCATGCAGCAAGTCCTCGTTCTCCACGTCATCCCGCGTCAACAGCTTGTAACACGCCGTCTTCGCCTTCACGGGTTCGTGCAGACCTCCGTAATAAACTACCGCACGCAGGTAGTCGGCTTTGTCCGGGTCAATGTTCCCGGCAATGACCGCTGAATCAATGATCGTGAGGGCGCGTTCCGGCTCCTGCATATACACGCTCATTGCAGCGGACTCGGTGTACTGCTCTAATGTCTTGGAACTCTCTTGGAGATTGTTTTTGCAGGATGTTATACACGTCGCTGCAAGGATTATAATTAACAATTCTTTTCTCATTGTTTTTAGCCATGCTACTTCCTAATATCGCACAAAAGGCCGTGCAAAGGTACGAATTTTTCTTCAAATGAGCAAAAAAACTGACCTCTGATTTGGGATTTAGCCCAAATGGACGAGTGCAAGAGGGCAATATACACCATCTGACAGACAGTGCAACCGCTAACGCGATGATATGAAACTAAGCACCACGCAGAGAGTCATTGTTCAACCAAAGCACAGTTCGTATTTGCAGCAAAGCCACTGATTACGTATAGCAAGGGTATAGCAAGGATATAGCAAGGGTATACGATTAGCACGAGGTTGACCGGCTTTGGATACACCCGCATTTAGCGTGTGTCGGGCAGACCTTCGGCGTTTGTGACCTTGTGCAGAACATACCACAAAGACGAAGGGCGATGCGCAATAACAAACGTCCTATCGCAAAGAGAGGACAGCGCAGCGGTAATCTGCCTACACCGCAAGCCCCACCCTATAGGCAAAAGAAGCCCAAGGGTAGCGCAAGGGTAACGCAAGGGTAGCCGATTAGGACGATGCAAAAATGAGGCAAAGAGGCAATAGAAAAGACATATTTTTTCGACATTGGCATTAATATTGCCAACGTTGCCAATCTCAACTTCGGCGAGTTGCGCAAGCAAGCTTGCACTCGCACTTGTGAGAGATTTCTTTCCCCCCATTTTTCGCGAAGCGAGATAAAAGCGAGGGTTATGGCGTGGATGCGCTGGATGGTGGGATGAGGGGTGGTGGGTTCGGGTACAAAAAGGCGGCTAACAGACGCGGCCTTATGAAGCGAAGCGACCAATTAAAAAGACGGACAGATAGAAGG
>ONWR01000028.1 GCA_900321605.1 uncultured Bacteroidales bacterium
AGAGCCGTCCGATGGAGTTCTCCCTGACGAGCGAGCAACGTGCGCGTTTGGGACAACATTTAGAAACGGCTTATCCTGCGCTGATGCAGTTATTAGACGTGAATTTTCACTCCGTCGTCCTGCGTATGGCGGTGCATATAGAGCGTATCGCCATGATACTCACGGCGCTTCGCTTGGAGCAAGGAGTAAAGACCGCTTCGCTAAAGGACAATAGACTAATTTGCTCCGACTCTGACTACGCCACCGCCGAACTTATCGGGAATAAGCTTATCCTCCATATGGCTGCGGCGTACAGGATGATTAAGGGTGCTGAGGAAGTGAGTGTACCGAAAGTACAGCCGCTGGATCAACGTAAGATGTTGCTGAGTATGCTACCTGAAGAGTTTGAGAGCTATAAGTTGGTAGAAGAAGGAAAGTCGCAAGGAATACCAGCCAGAACGGTAGCGAGATGGAACGATAAATGGGTAGAAGAAGGTGTTGTTGTGAAGATCAGACAAGGTCATTATAGGAAATTAACTGCTGCAGTATAGCAGTTACCCTCGTTAATCAATAATGAATCAACAAGGAATATCTAAGGAATAACTAAAGATTTGCGGCTTTAAGAGCAGCAATGTATAAAAAAAACACATGGCAAGAATGGCAAAAATGGCAAAAGTTTTGCCACTTATGCCACTTTTGCCACAGCAAAAAATCAATACATCTATCGTGATAAGTCTCATCCTCGTTTTATGGAGATGTACGAACGTTGGCGCGCTCAACTGAGTTCCGTCGAACCTTGCAAGCAGTTCCCAAACTTTGTGAGAGCGGTGTTAGCAAGCGAAAAGAGTCCGAATTAACGGGCTCTTTTCTATTTCCCATTTCTAATCTCCCTTCGTTCGAACGATCGGCTTCGCCGTATGGGTCATTTATCATTTACCATTTGACCTTGTACGTTGTAGATCTTGCCTGAACTCGTAGATGCTGCCTACGGTGTCGCCAATCAATGCTCCTAACATAATGGTGTGGTGTTTTTAATAAACCGTGGCGAGAGAGGTTTGCGCACTACACGGCGCTCCTCTTCGCGCACGTGAGCAAGCTAAGATGGAGTCTCTAAACGGACCATCAGGCTTGTTCTTGTTTTCTACGTTTGAGATAAATAACGATACTTACCTGTTGCTCGGGGTGAGCGGTCGGGTCTACCGATTGGATACGAGCTTCGAAAATATCGGAGTATCCTAAATCAAGAAACATCGCGATTGTCTCATTCAGTTGACGCGGGATATATCCAATATGTTTCTTGTTGAAGAAAATGGCAACGGCTTTGTGGTCGTGGACATTCTCGTCTTCTCGCACGAGTTGTACCTCTTTACCGATTTTCAGTTTATCAAAAACCTCACATCCCTCATTGTACGTAAACGCTGCGACGTGGCAGCTCAGGAAATGCTCCTTGTCAGATTTAATCTTCATAATTACCTCCGATTTTAAAGGGTTTTACATGCGTGATTTTTTAAATTCAGTGCAAAGGTACTACCAACTGTGTGACACTTGAAGTCCGAAGGCGCAAAAAAATGTCAAAAAAATGCATTTTTTCTTTATAAGTACATTTTTTGCATGTTTTCGGCTTCTATTTTGAACTGATTTCGGAGAGAGGCGGGTTCGAGGACTTCGAGGGTTGAACCGAACTTACGGAGTTCTTGGATGAAGTCGTACGTAGGTGCAACGAAGAATGTGAAATAGCAGAATCCGTCTTCCGTTTTGAGTTCAGTCTGCGAGTGGTGGAGCGGCAGGGAGCGCATAAAGTTGGCATCGTACTCGGTAAGGCGCACAACGATCTTCTCCGGTTCGGTGATAGTACGATCGACACCGTACTGATTTTTGAAGAAGTCCTTGGCGTGGAACTTACGCGGGATGTCGTAGCTTTTATCGACGATGACGAGTTCTTTCATTCGGTCGAGGGCATAGACGCGGGGTTGGTCTTCCTCAGGATGGTCAGCGGGTTTGCCGACGAGATACCACCGACGTCTGCACACTTTGAGGCAGTACGGTGCGAGAAGGAAGGAGTGTGGTTCGGTACGCTTGTAGCCCTGATAGGTAGCGTATAGTTGACGCTTCTCCTTCATGGCACTGACGATGGTGGAGAGATACCGCGAGCCATCGGAAGTCTCTTCGAAGATGATTCGGTCTTTCATGTCACCGGCGAGATTGACCATGTTGCTGACGGCGTAGGTGTCCACAAGCCAAGCGCGCAGTCCGTTGCCGTCGAGGTCGCCTCGTTCCGCGATGGAATAGAGGTTGGTGGTGCGGTCACAAACAATCTCGATGCCGAATAGTTCGGCGATATCCTCGCGATGGCGGTGGAGATTGCGTTTGCCGTACTCGCGTTCATGCTTGTCGTTGTAGTGCGATTGCTCCCAGCGTTTGTCGATCTGCGAGAGCGAAATCTGTTTGGCGGAATAGACGGTGTCCAAGAGCCAGAACAAACGATGGAAGAGTTTAATTTGTGCTGCCATGATTCTTATTGTAGGGACTTAAGTCGATTAACAGTTTATGCATATTTTCGGGTTGGATCTTGCCTTTGAGCAGTTCGAGCAGTTCTTCCTGACGCGGCTGTCCCATGGTGAGACGATAGAGCGAGAGGATGTCGATGAGGTGCTGGTAGCGGCTCTGGTCGAGGCTCATGGGGTACATGGGGACGATACGTTCGATCCATTCGAGGACGCCGTCTTCTTTGTGCTCTGCAACTACCTCACGCGGCAAGCACCAGAAAGGCACGAGGTCGGAATAGCCGAGGTGTTGCCATGTCTCTTTGGCTTGTGCGAACATATCATTCCACGCGAAATGGTCGGGGAAGAGATGAGCAATGTTTCGCCGGATTGCAAGGCACTTGTAGCGGTTGATTCGTCCTTCCCGTTGCTCCATGTCTACCGGATTGGAGGGAAGGTTCCAGTGCATTATCTTACGGCTATAGCGATGGAAGTCGAGTCCTTCCTGACCGACAGAAGTGGTAGCGAGAACGAACGGCCGGAAAGGCGAGTTGAACGCCTGTTGCAGGCTCATGTTGTGCTGCACGGACTGGTCGTTGGATTGCACTTTTCCGTTGGCGTAGTCATAGGCGTAGAAACGGTGCATTGCCATCTTCTGCTGGTAGTGCTCTTCCTTGGGTTTGCAGAAGGATTCGGTAGTATCGATATCGACGGTAGAGACACCGACGAAAGACTGCGACATAGCTTCTGCGACACGCTTGGCGTACTCGGGATGGTGGATGTTCTCTTCGATGGTGTGTGCGAACTCATTGAGGACCGATTGGAGATTTCCCATGACGCAATATTCGAGCACACGCTCGTAGTAGTTGACGTCTTTGAGATGGGAGCATCGGTCGACGATGGCAGCACTCTCGCGGTTGTTAAAGAGGGAGACGAAGCCGGTTGCCACTTGTTCGGCGAGGGCTTGGTTGTGAAGGACGCGATAAAGGCAGACACCCGGAGCAGCGATAGCCATGTGCGCGAGGACACGGACGACACGCTGTGTGATAGGCGGTAGCGCCGTTTGGGGTTCTCCTTCGAGGGCACGGATGATACGGAGCACACCGGCACTTCCGGTTGGTGCTTCTGGGTCTATGTCGAGCGATTGGGTATCGAGATAGATCTGATCTTCGAGCCGCTTGATGACGGACGCGAGGTCACGGACGCCTTCGGTGTAGAAGGTCTGCGGGTCGTAGAGATTGGCGAGATAGGTGCTGGGGTACTTGAGCAGCGTTTGGTCGAGTTGGTGCTTATCTTTCTTGCCGACGATATCGACGAGACGCTGAGCGCCTTGCTTGGCTTTATAACTGGTGCCAGGAAAGACGACGGAGATGTTGCGTTGCTCACTCTCGTAGCTGAGCATGATGGCCAACATACGTGGCACCATCTCCCATGAGGAGAAGACGAGGACCTTGGAGAAGTCTTTGTTTTTGGCAAAGACGTTGGAGGCGGGCACGTCGTAATACGGATGAGAGGCAGGCACCCACAGGAGCAGTTCGGACTGACGTCCGAAGAGGTCGCGCTTGATATAATCGAGCCGTGCGTTGTTGGCGGCTATGGGTTTGTAGGAATAGACATGGTGTCCTTTGAGCAGCAGCCGTTGTGTCACGGAGCCAATGGGCAGCGGTTTGGCATGCTTGCGCTGCGTGGGGTCGTAGGCTCGTTCGATGAATTTCTTCTCCTTGTAATGCTGCATGAAAGAGAGAAGATAGGGAGAGGACTTGACGTACTCGATAGAGAGGTGTCCAGGGTTCTCGTTGAGTTCTTCTCCGGCTTTATCGAGCAAGTGCTGCATCTGACAATAGGAGAGGATGTCTCCTTCGGAGATAGGCACGGATTCGTTTTCGGTGACAGACTGGATGAGACCTTCGTTGAGCCGTTCGGTACGGCACATGACTTCGTACATGGTGTCTTCTGCCGTTTTCTTCTTGGCGACGAGGATATCGAGTTGCTCGGCTTCGAGATGGGAGAGGCTGCGGGAGTAATCTTCCCAAACGGTGTTGAATCGTGCTTGTCCGTTATTGAGGAAGCGCATTAGTTTCATGAAGTCCTCGTACTGCTCGTCACAATTCTGTTCGTTGATCTCTTCGAGCGTCGTGTAAGGTTTGTAAGGCGTTGCGGAGAGAAGGAGCACGTACGGGATGTTGGCCTCGAAGAAGAAGCGGTGAGCAATCATAGATTCCTCGGTAGAGAGGTCGGAATTGATCAGGTTGCTGAACCGCTGGAACTCATCCATGATGACGAGGTCGGGTTCGAGTGCGTCGAGACTTATCTGCGCGAAGATAGTGCGAAGCGTGTTGATGACGCGAATCATGTCAGCATTGACCCATTGTGGGTTGGTAGCAATGCGGATGAGGTCATCGATGAGTGACGCGGGTAGATGGTTTTGCAGTTTGACCTGCATGTCGGCGATGTAGTTGTCGCCTACGGCGAGGACGCGGTCTTCATACCACCGGACATCCCGATCCCAAGACTTGTTAGAAACGTAGTTCTGGAGTTGGAAACGTTTGTATAGTTCGGATTGGTATGGCGCGAGTGCTTCGATACGACGGATGTGTGCGTACATAAGCGCACGTTCGTTTTTACTACCGCTACCGCCTTGGACGGAGAAGGACGTGGCCGGAGTAATCGGCACAAGGAGCGTTCTCATCTCGCCGTTCTGGTAGGCTTCGGTGGCGCGGAGGTTCGCCATCCGTTCTTCGAGGACGAGGTGTTGCATGGAGAGACGGCTGTCGGAGATACGGAGCACGTCGTCGGATTTATCGACCAGTTTGTAGATATTCTGGCGGATGATATTTTGGTTGGAGCAGACATATACGATACGATAATCGTCATCTTGCACGTCCTTGCGGAGCGTACGCACTTCATCGATGATCGCACGTGCCATGATGGTCTTGCCCAGTCCGACTTCGTCGGAGAGGAGTACGCGCTTCTGCTCATTCTCAGAACGGTTCTTGAAGATCTCAATGATGCGCTTGACTGTGTGTGCTTGGAAGTTCTTTAGCATAGCCGTTCGAGTTGTTTAATGATGGATGTAAATTTGTCTAACATCTGCGCGAAGTCTTGCGGCACGACGTTGGCGCCGAGTCGGTTGACGAGTTCGTTGACGTCACGTATCATGCGCGGAGAGGAGTACGCAACACGGAGCAGTTGCTCGTATATCTGTGGGTAGTTCTGCGCCTGTTGAGCAGAGGATGAACCGCCGTTTTCGGACGCGAGGAAATCTTGCATGGAAAGCATCTCGACGGGGTCGTCGGAGAGCATCAAAGCGACGTAGTTCATGAATTTCTCGCGGGTGTCCACGACACTTTGGTATATCCAGTTGTCGCGCATGGCTGGCATGCCGTTGGTGGGCACTTTGCAGAGGGCGCGTTTGGATAGTTCGCCGTCCCGGATCTCGAGCACATAGAACTCGGAGAGGTGGAGACGGTAGATGTCGGTGAGCCGCATTTCTTTGTCCCAAGGGATAGTCTGGTCGCACTGGAGCGGTCGGAGCGTGATACCGAAATCGGTCAGTTCACGCTTGAGTTCACGCTTGGCTTGCTGAATGTATTTCTGCGTAGTTGCCAGCGAGATGTCGTATAGTTCGTTGGTCTTACCGGGCGTGATGGTGGCGGACTTGATAGCACGCATAGCATATTTGAGCGCGTGTTCGAGACCGAGTTCAC
Source organism: uncultured Bacteroidales bacterium (assembly GCA_900321605.1). Lineage (GTDB taxonomy): Bacteria > Bacteroidota > Bacteroidia > Bacteroidales > Paludibacteraceae > Colicola. The sequence goes on from ONWR01000028.1 coordinate 6,170, forward strand.
GTTGTCGTTGTTCGGTGGTGTCGATAGCTGTCGGTTCTGTGATACGGACGTATCGATTCTCGTTGCCAAGTATCTCATCACGCATGGCGAAGAATCGTTCTCCTCGTGTCTGCCGGAATTGGAAAGCGACCGTCATCTCGGTGTTGCGATGGAAAGCGTTGTTAGTGGCATTGGCAGAACCGAGGTAGAGGAAATGTCCGCGTCTGTCACCGGTCCAGCACTGGGTGAGATATAGTTTGGCGTGGAGGTTGACCGGCGTGACGGTGTTGTCGAGCATCGTGTCGTTAACCGCATAGACCTCGTCGAAGGTGTCGAGCACTTCCTGGGAGATATTCTCACTGCGCGTGACGAGGACTTTGTAGGAGTCTTTGATGCGTCGTGCGGCGAGGTGCTGGAGCATAGCGGTGTCCACAAAGGGAGAGACTATCATGAGTCGTTCGGAACGCGCGAGGATGTCCTTGAGGGACGGTGTGTCGGGCGCTTGGTGACCGAACCAGACGGGGAAGAAATCGTAGGCATCGTCGATGAAGGGTTCGTCCATGTCGAATCGTTCGATACGAAGGATATCGTCGGTCATGCGAAGCACTTGCTGCTTCTTGTCGCCTGCCGGGAGTTGGTCAGCGAGGTTTGTAAGGAACCACTGAAGGGACTGGTGACGACGAGCGTTCTTGCTGCGTCTGCCTTCTGAGAGTAGTCTGCCGCGCATGCTGACGATGACGTCGATGTCGTCGCTATAGGTCAGATTGCGGCTGAGGATGAGGAGCCGGATCTGCTCTTCGTTATTGTCGTTTATTTCGCGGATGACCCACATCTTCGGATGGAAGTTAGCGGTCATCTTGTCGTTATCGACGACCTCTTGAATACTGGATTCGAAGAGGGAGTAGATGGTCTGGCTGTTCTGCGGCACTTGGATCCCGCCTTTGTTGCAGAACAAGATGAAACGGTCACTGCCTCGACGGATGGATTCGAGCAGGTAGGCGGGCGACTGGCGAATAGTTTCGTCGAACTCGCCGAGCATGCCGAATGCCATGGGGACGGAGAGGAGTCCTTCGAAACTGAGCGAATAGGTAACGCCTATGGCGAAGTCCACTTCAAAGCCCGGTGAGGGTTGCAACAGGTCGCTATAAAGCAGGTCTTTTAATGTATCTCTTCGTTGGGACATATGGCATTGCGGATTTCGGTGATTACTTGATAGACGATCTCATCCCAGCGGAAGGTCATGACGCGTGGTTCGGACATGTCGTAGGCGCGATATTTGGGATTGTTGATCTTGTTGCGACCTTGTTTGATCTGCTTCTCACGATGACGGATGAGGGAGTCCAGTTGGGGCATCTCGTTCTTGGTAAGCAGCTTGGCAGCGTTGCGGCAGAACTGGTGGACAGTGGGTTCGTTGGTGCGCGTCCATACATGTTCGAGGACGGCTTCCATCCGGCTGCTGTCGAGTATTTCGGGGTGCTGTTCGAGCCAGTCGTGCATGAGGCCGTCGTAATGGGCGGTCTGGTCGGCGTCTTCCTTGCCAAGGAAGAAGAGGTAACGATAGCGCAGGTGCATGTAATACGCCCAGTTGGAGAAATGGAGCGCGAGGCGATACTGCTTTTGGAAATGCGTGGGCAGGTCTTGCCAGAAGGGCGATAGTGCAGCGTAGTTAGGTGCGACAGATGTGTTCTCGTGGAGGAGGTACGCGAGGAGCGAATCCTTGCTGTTCGGCGAGAGTTCGATATGGCGCTTGATAAATTGCGCTTCGCGTTCGGTGAGATTGACTTGGAGCATCTCGCCGCGGTCAAAATCGTAGTGCTCGCCACAAGTGGCGAAGAGTTGATCCATGCCGGTCTGTTCGTCAGCGTCGGCGCCGTTCTCGATGTTGGTGAGACGCGTGGGCAGTTCTGAGAGCTTGCGTGAACGCTCGAAGATGAGTTGTTCCAGATTGCCGTTACCGCGTATCATGTTATAGGTACGTAAGCCGGTCTGATAGATGTAGGTCGGGTCATAACGGACGAACTTCGTTTCGTCGTTCTTAGCAGCCTCCAACATACTACTGCCGGTGATACCATTACGGTCTTCCTGCGTGTTCGCTCCATTGCAGAGCATATCGGTCAGGCGGATCTCCCAGTGGATGATTTGGCGGTGCACCTCTTCGCGGCTGCGATAGCGCAGTTTGGCGGCTTCGTAGTAGAGCGAAGGCAGCACGGCGAAGTATTTGGCGCGGCGCTGCAAGGTGGACATGCCCGGGAACATCTCGTTAGCGAAAGCATCGCGGATACGACCGAGACCAAGCTCGTCGATGGCGGTCTGGTCGCGCACCATCTGCAGCACTTTCATGACTCGCTGACGCTCCTCTGTGTTGAATGTGACGTAGCCTATTTGCATGGTACTTTGTTTTAGTAGCAATTTTGCGGGTGCAAAAATACAAAAATTATTTGATATACGCAAGTTTTTCTGTGTATTTTTCGAAAAACGCTGCAAAGATAATACCTACCATGTGACATTTGAGGTCTGAAGGTAAGAAAAAATGCAAAAAAAATGAAAATTGTAAGAAAAACCGGCATGCCATGCCGAAACAATAGATAAAAGAAAGACCCAGGATACAATCTCTGGAAATGGACGAAGGAGGGCAGGAACTCTGCGGGACATCGCAGAGCACTTGACCGGCGCGCATATATACAGATATAACATTATAGAATTTCTCGCGGGCCCGCATGTGAAGACACCGTAGGTAGAATCCCCCTTAAACAGCCAAATTGGTTCCTCACATCGATGTTATCGATGTAAACAGCCAAAATCACTTACACGCCGCAGGGGCTTGCGGAGCGGGCAGGCCCTCGATGTTAGTATGCAGGGTTGGTAGTTGGGGCTGATACTATATCGAGGGGCGCTCCGCAAGCCAGTGTTGGCATATCGTGGAGAGATGCCGCGGATAATCTAATCTGCCTAATGATTATCCGATGGGAGAGAGACGAGGAAAAGGAGAGAGAAGAGCAGCAGGAGAGAGGAAGAGAGAAGAGAAGAAGAAGAGACCCCAAAAGAGACCCCCAAAATGACAAGCAGAGATGGCAAAAGAGAAAAAAATGAAGAAATTTTGCATTTTATTGCTAATTTATTTGGTCATGTCAAAAAAAAGTCGTACCTTTGCACGCTTTTTCGCGATATGCCCTGCCTCACACGTACGTATGTGAGATAAAATCAAAAGAACAAACAAGGGCTGAGCGGTAGAAAGCACGGAACATTTATAAACAAATTTAATTAACAAACAACAAAATGCCTACAATTCAACAATTAGTTAGAAAAGGAAGAGCAGAACTGCTGGACAAGTCGAAGAGCCCGGCTCTTGACAGTTGTCCGCAACGTCGTGGCGTTTGTGTACGTGTTTACACAACGACCCCGAAGAAACCTAACTCCGCAATGCGTAAGGTTGCACGTGTGCGCCTCACCAATGCTAAGGAAGTCAACGCTTACATCCCGGGAGAGGGACACAACTTGCAAGAGCACAGTATCGTAATGGTACGTGGTGGTCGTGTAAAAGACCTGCCGGGTGTTCGTTATCACATCGTTCGTGGTACATTGGATACCGCAGGTGTGGCTAACCGCCTCCAACGCCGCTCTAAATACGGAGCTAAGCGTCCGAAAGCTAAAAAGTAATTTCGGTCGGTCCGAAAATTATTTTTAGTTGAGAGTTGAGAGTTGAGAGTTGAAAGAAGTTCGAAAGTTGAAAGTAGAAAGTTTTTCAAAGCCAACTTGAACAAACAACAAGCAAACAGTTCTGTAAAGACTTTTATTAACTAAATGTTCCATATTTGGGACGAAACAATGGGTTGAGGGTTGAGTAAGCGGCGAACGATGTACAAAGTGACAATGTACAATGTACAAAGGTAAGCTACTGAAGTAATCGACAACCAAAATTAAAATTATTGAAACAATGAGAAAAGCAAAACCGCAAAAACGAGTTATTCTGCCGGATCCGGTGTACGGAGAGGTAATGGTGGCTAAATTTGTGAACCACCTCATGCTCGATGGTAAGAAAAACACCGCATATGGTGTGTTCTACAGCGCACTCGGCGCAGTAGAGGCTAAGGCAAAGAACGAAGAGAAGAGCGCGCTCGATATCTGGAAACAAGCTCTGGATAACATCACCCCGCTCGTAGAGGTTAAATCGAAGCGTATCGGTGGTGCAACCTTCCAAGTACCGACGGAGATCCGTGCTGACCGCAAGGAGTCCATCGCAATGAAGAACATGATCGCTTTCGCGCGCAAACGTGGCGGTCACTCTATGGCTGAGAAACTCGCTGCTGAGATCATGGATGCATACAACAACCAAGGTGGTGCCTTCAAACGTAAAGAGGATATGCACCGTATGGCTGAAGCTAACCGCGCATTCGCACACTTCCGTTTCTAATGGACAAAAAGATTGATAAACAATGGCAAAACATGATTTGAAATTAAACCGTAACATCGGTATTATGGCCCACATTGATGCGGGTAAGACCACTACGTCTGAGCGTATTCTGTTCTACACCGGTCTGACCCACAAAATTGGTGAGGTACACGATGGTGCGGCTACCATGGACTGGATGGTTCAGGAGCAGGAGCGTGGTATCACTATCACCTCTGCAGCTACTACTACCTACTGGAACTATGCGGGTAACAAGTACAAGATTAACCTGATTGACACTCCGGGGCACGTGGATTTCACGGTAGAGGTAGAGCGTTCGCTCCGTATCCTCGATGGTGCTGTGATGGCGCTCTGCTCGGTAGGTGGTGTTCAGCCGCAGTCCGAGACCGTTTGGCGTCAGGCAGATAAATATAATGTACCGCGCCTGTGCTACGTGAATAAGATGGACCGTTCCGGTGCTAACTTCTTCGACGTAGTACGTCAGATCAAAGAGGTGCTCGGTGCTACTCCGTGTCCTATCCAGATTCCTATCGGCGCTGAGGAGACCTTCAAGGGTGTCGTTGACCTCGTGAAGATGAAAGCTATCCTCTGGCACGATGAGACCATGGGTGCTGAATATGTAGAGGAAGAGATTCCGGCTAACCTCCAAGCAGAGGCTGAGGAGTGGCGTGACAAGATGCTGGAGACAGTATCGGAGTTCGATGACACCCTCATGGAGAAATACTTCGACGATCCTTCGACGATCACTGAGGATGAGATCCGCGTAGCTATCCGTAAGGGTACGCTCTCGATGAAAATCTTCCCGGTTATCTGCGGTTCGTCCTTCAAGAACAAAGGTGTACAGACCATGCTCGATGCAGTCTGCGCTTACCTGCCGAGCCCGCTCGATACGCCGGTTATCAACGGTACCAACCCGAACACCGATGCACCGGAGGTTCGTCACCCGAACGATGAGGAGCCGCTCTGCGCATTGGCATTCAAGATCGCTACCGATCCGTATGTAGGTCGTCTCTGTTACTTCCGTGTGTACTCGGGTCACCTCGATGCAGGTTCATACGTTTACAACCCGCGTTCGGGTAAGAAAGAGCGTATCAGCCGTATCTTCCAGATGCACTCGAACCACCAGAACCCTGTTGAGACCATCCTCGCGGGCGATATAGGCGCAGGCGTAGGATTTAAGGATATACGCACGGGCGATACCCTCTGCGATGAGAACAAACCTATCGTACTCGAGTCCATCGAGTTCCCGGCACCGGTGATCGGTATCTCTGTAGAGCCGAAGAGCCAAGCTGACCTCGACAAACTGGGTGTAGGACTTGCTAAGCTCGCAGAAGAGGATCCGACCTTCACCGTGAAGACCGACGAGCAGACAGGTCAAACTGTTATCTCCGGTATGGGTGAGCTTCACCTCGAGATCATCATCGACCGTCTGCGTCGTGAGTTCAAGGTAGAGTGTAACCAAGGTCGTCCGCAGGTTGCTTACCGCGAGGCTATCTCTGCTCCGGTAGAGTTGCGTGAGGTTTACAAGAAGCAATCCGGTGGTCGTGGTAAATTTGCAGACATCATCGTTCGCGTTGAGCCGGCTGACGCTGACTTCCCGGGCGGTCTGCAGTTCGAAGACATCGTCAAAGGTGGTAACGTGCCTAAGGAGTACATCCCGTCGGTTCAGAAAGGTTTCGAGACCGCAATGAAGAACGGTGTGCTCGCAGGTTATCCGCTTGACAGCTTGAAGGTAACCCTCATAGACGGTAGCTTCCACCCGGTTGACTCCGACCAGTTGTCCTTCGAGATCGCTGCACAGATGGCGTTCAAAGAGGCTTGCGCTAAAGCTAAACCGGTACTCATGGAGCCGATCATGAAGATCGAAGTGGTTACTCCGGAAGAGTCCATGGGTGATGTCATCGGCGACTTGAACAAACGTCGTGGTCAGGTAGAAGGTATGGATACCAGCCGCACCGGTGCGCGCATCGTGAAGGCGCACGTGCCTTTGGCAGAGATGTTCGGTTACGTAACCGCTCTCCGTACCATCACCTCCGGTCGTGCTACGAGCTCCATGGAGTTCAGCCACTATGAGGCAGTAAGTTCTTCTATCGCTAAAGCAGTTCTTACTGAAGTAGGCGGTAGAGTAGACTTAGTCTAATCGACGAGCGCGTATGTGCGCAAACGTGCGCACATACACGTTCATTAAAATAACACGTACATACACACGTACACACGTGTGACTTTGAGTACGGCAAAAAAACAACAACCCCGGTAGGGTAGCGGGTCATTCAAGCAAATGACTCTTTGGAAGGTCTGCGCTCTACCAAGTATTAACAAAATAAAAACATTATTACTAATTATGAGTCAAAAAATTCGTATCAAACTGAAGTCTTTCGACCACAACTTGGTGGATAAGTCTGCAGAGAAGATCGTTAAGACCGTAAAGGCAACCGGTGCCGTAGTGAGTGGCCCAATTCCACTGCCGACACACAAACGCATCTTTACCGTTAACCGCTCTACCTTCGTTAACAAGAAGAGCCGTGAGCAATTCGAGTTATCGAGCTACAAGCGTCTGATCGACATCTACAACTCCAACAACAAGACCGTTGAGGCCCTCATGAAATTAGAGCTCGCTTCGGGTGTTGAGGTAGAAATCAAAGTTTGATGAGTATCCGAACCATTTCCCACGGAGAGTGATACCGGAATATCGAAATATCGGGAACCCGAAAACGTTAACCCGTGGGCGAGAATGGAGGAGAAGTAACATTAATTAACATTATTTAAAAAACTAAGCAAAACAATGCCAGGTTTATTAGGAAAAAAGATCGGAATGACTTCCGTCTTTGGTGCCGACGGCAAAAACATCCCGTGCACCGTTATTGAGGCAGGTCCTTGCGTAGTGACTCAGCTCAAGACCGTTGAGAAAGACGGTTACAAAGCAGCTCAGGTTGGCTTTATGCACAAGAGCGAGAAGCACACGAACAAGGCAGAAGCAGGCCACTTCAAGGCCGCAGGCGTAGAGCCGATGCGCCACTTAGCAGAGTTCGAGTTCGACGGAGAGCTCACTCTGGGTCAAACAATCACAGCAGCTGATCTCTTCGAAGAGGGAATGTACGTTGACGTTATCGGAACCAGCAAGGGCCACGGTTTCCAAGGTGTCGTTAAACGTCATGGTTTCGGTGGAGTAGGTCAGTCCACACACGGTCAGGACGACCGTCTGCGCGCACCGGGTTCTGTAGGTGCATGTGCTTACCCGAGCCGTATTTTCCCGGGTACCCGCATGGCCGGACAGATGGGCGGTGACCGCATAACGGTTCAGAACCTCGTCGTACTGAAAGTGATCCCTGAGTACAACTTGATCATGGTCAAGGGTAGTGTACCGGGTGCAAAAAATTCAATCGTCATTATTAACAAGTAATTAGTTATGGAACTTAGTATTTTGAATCAAGCCGGTAAAGAGACCGGAAAGAAGATTGCTCTGAATGACGCTATCTTCGCAATCGAGCCTAACGACCATGCTATCTACTTGGACGTTAAGCAGTTCTTGGCAGCACAACGCCAAGGCACAGCAAAGGCAAAACAGCGTAGCGAGAATGCTCACTCGACCCGTAAACTCGGTCGCCAGAAAGGTGGCGGAGGTGCACGTCCGGGTGATCTGAAGTCTCCGGTTCGCGTAGGTGGTGGTACGATCTTCGGTCCGGTACCTCGTGACTATGACTTCAAGCTCAACAAGAAAGTTAAACAACTGGCTCGTAAGAGTGCTCTGTCGCTCCGCGCTAAACAGAATGAGTTGCTCGTATTGGACGCTCTCAACTTCGACGCACCGAAGACCAAAGCTATGGTAGAGGTTCTCAACAACCTCAAAGTAGAGGGTAAGAAAGTGCTGTTCGTAGTAGCAGACGCTAATCTCAACGCTCGCAAGTCCGCCGCTAACATTCAGCGTGTGAACGTAGTGAACGTAAACGAGCTCAACACCTACACAATCATGAACTCGAATGTTGTAGTTCTGACCGAAGCATCGGCTGCTGCAATCGAGGCAACTTTAAACGCATAAGGAGGTAGAATTATGGCAATTATTATTAAACCGATCGTCACTGAGAAGATGACCGCCGCCGGCGAGAAGCTGAACCGTTACGGTTTCGTAGTAGCTCGCAATGCCAACAAAGTTGAGATCAAGAAAGCGGTAGAAGAAATGTACAATGTTCAAGTTACGGATGTGAATACCCTGATCCGTGCTCCGAAAGTTAAACAGCGCTGGACCAAGTCCGGTCTGCTCAAAGGTGCACAGCAGGCATATAAGAAAGCCATCGTAACATTGGCAGAAGGTGAAACAATTGATTTTTATAGCAATATCTAAAAATGGCTGTACGTAAATTTAAGCCCACAACACCGGGGCAGAGACACAAAGTTATAGGTGCGTTCGAGACAATTACCGCGAGCGCTCCTGAGAAATCACTTGTGTTTGGTAAAACCAAAACCGGTGGTCGCAACAACGTCGGTAAGATGACGATGCGCTACATCGGTGGTGGTCACAAACAGAAGTATCGTGTAATTGACTTTAAGCGCAATAAAGATGGTGTTCCCGCAGTAGTTAAAACTATCGAGTACGATCCGAACCGTTCGGCTCGCATCGCCCTCCTATTCTACGCTGACGGTGAGAAGCGCTATATTCTTGCACCGAATGGACTGCAAGTTGGTCAAACTGTAATGTCGGGAGAGAACGCTGCTCCTGAAGTAGGAAATGCACTGCCGATGTCAGTAATTCCATTAGGAACACTGATTCACAACATCGAGCTTCGTCCGGGTCAAGGTGCCTGCATGGTACGTTCCGCCGGTACGTTCGCTCAGTTGTCGAGCCGTGAGGACAAGTACGCTATCATCAAGTTGCCTTCAGGTGAGCTCCGCAAGGTACTCGCAGCTTGCAAAGCAACGGTTGGTGTAGTAGGTAACAGCGATCACGCTTTGGAGAAGAGCGGTAAAGCAGGTCGTAGCCGTTGGCTCGGTCGCCGTCCGCGCAACCGTGGTGTCGTTATGAACCCTGTAGATCACCCGATGGGTGGTGGTGAAGGCCGTCAGTCCGGTGGTCACCCACGTAGCCGTAAGGGTCTGCTCGCTAAGGGTTACAAGACACGTCATCCGAAGAACCAGAGCAACCAGTACATTATTGAAAGACGTAACAAATAACCTATTAAAGTCACATTAACATTATGAGTCGTTCATTGAAAAAAGGACCGTTTATCAACGTTAAGTTGGAAGACAAGGTGTTGGCTATGAATGAGTCCGGCAAGAAAGAAGTTGTCAAGACTTGGAGCCGCGCATCTATGATCTCCCCTGACTTTGTAGGTCACACAATCGCAGTTCACAATGGAAACAAATTCATTCCTGTTTATGTAACAGAGAACATGGTAGGACACAAACTCGGAGAGTTCGCTCCGACTCGTACCTTCCGCGGTCACTCGGGCAATAACAAGAAGTAATCCATTGAAATCCAATTAACATTTAAAATTCCAGATTAAAATGGGTGCAAGAAAACATAACAGCGCTGAAGCAATGAAAGCCGCTCGCAAAGAGCAGTATTTTGCTAAAGCAAACAACATTCCTACCAGCCCGCGTAAGATGCGTCTCGTAGCAGACATGGTTCGCGGCATGGAAGTGAATCGTGCACTCGGTGCGCTGCATTTCTCCACACGTGAGGCAAGCCGCGCGCTCGAGAAGCTCCTGAAATCTGCTGTAGCTAACTGGGAAGTAAAAACCGGTAAGAAAGCAGAGGACGAAACTCTCTATGTAACGAAAATCATGGTTGACGGCGGTATGGCGATCAAGCGTATGCTGCCCGCTCCTCAGGGTCGTGCTTATCGTATCCGCAAACGTTCCAACCACGTTACTATATTTGTAGATACTAAAAATACTAACGCTGAAAAGTAATTTAGATTATGGGACAGAAAATTAATCCTGTAGCAAACCGTCTGGGCATTGTCCGCGGTTGGGACTCCAACTGGTTTGGAGGCAAGAATTACGGAGATACGCTGCTTGAGGATAGCAAGATTCGCGAGTACCTCAACGCTCGTCTCGCAGAGGCTAGTATTTCCCGTATCGTTATCGAAAGAACTCTGAAACTTGTGACTGTTACTATCTGCACCGCTCGCCCCGGTTTTATCATCGGAAAAGGTGGAGAAGAGGTTGACAAATTGAAGAAGGAACTCCAGAAAATTACCCATCAGGATGTGCAGATCAACATCTTCGAGGTAAAACGTCCGGAATTGGACGCTACCATCGTAGCAAACAAGATCGCACGCCAGTTGGAAGGTAAGATCGCTTACCGTCGTGCTGTGAAAATGGCTATTCAGTCCACCATGCGTATGGGCGCTGAGGGTATCAAGATTCAGGTATCCGGCCGTTTGAACGGTGCCGAGATGGCGCGTAAGGAGATGTACAAAGAGGGTCGTACCCCGCTGCATACACTCCGCGCTGACATCGACTACTGCCACGTAGGTGCTATCACCAAAGTAGGTGTGATCGGTGTAAAGGTATGGATCTGTCGTGGAGAAGTGTATGGTAAGAAGGACTTGGCTCCTAACTTCTCGCAGAAGCAAGAAGGTGGCCGCCCCGGCATGGATCGCCGTGAGGGTGGACGCGGAGAGCGCAAAGGTAACTTCCGCCGCAACAAGAAACAATAATGTTTAACCGATTTGTAGATTAGAATCATGTTACAACCTAAGAAAACTAAATTCCGCCGTTGCCAAAAAGGCCGCATCAAAGGTTTCGCTCACCGCGGTCAGGAACTGGCATTCGGTTCGTTCGGTATCAAGAGTATGGGTACCGTATGGTTGACCGGTCGTCAAATCGAGGCAGCACGTATCGCAGTAACCCGTTATATGCAACGTCAAGGACAAGTTTGGATCCGTGTTTTCCCGGACAAACCGATCACCAAGAAACCGTTGGATGTACGTATGGGTAAGGGTAAAGGTGCTCCCGAAGGATTCGTAGTTCCATTGGAGCCCGGTCGTATCATCTTTGAGGTAGAGGGCGTAAGCTACGATGTAGCTAAAGAGGCACTTCGTCTCGCAGCTCAAAAGCTACCGATCACCACTAAATTTGTCGTAAGACGCGATTACGACGCAACACAAAATGCATAATTAAGGATTATGAAAACAGCTGAAATTAAAGAATTAACAACTCAAGAGATCCAAGAGCGTCTCGCTTCCGAGAAAGAAGCTCTGGTTCGTATGAAGTTAAATCACAGTATTTCTCCGCTCGATAATCCGTTGCAGATTAAGGCTGCGCGTCGCAATATCGCTCGCCTTGCAACGGAACTTCGTGCCCGTGAAATTAACAAGTAAAAAACGACAAAGACAATGGAAAGAAATCTTAGAAAAGAGCGCGTTGGCGTAGTTGTTTCCAATAAGATGGAGAAGACCATCGTGGTCGCTGTCCGTTGGAAAGAGAAACACCCCATCTATGGCAAGTTTGTCAATAAAACTCGCAAGTTCCATGTTCATGACGAGAAGAATGAGGCTGGTATCGGCGATACCGTACGCATCATGGAGACCCGTCCTTTGAGCAAGACCGTGCGTTGGCGTTTAACTCAAATTATCGAAAGGGCTAAGTAATTATGGTACAGCAAGAATCTCGTCTCACAGTATGTGACAACTCCGGTGCTAAGCAAGCACTCGTGATCCGCGTTCTTGGTGGTACCAAGAAGCGTTACGCATCCCTCGGCGATACTATCGTAGTAGCCGTTAAGGGCGTTATCCCTTCGTCTGACATGAAAGATGGTACGGTTAGCCGTGCTATCGTAGTGCGCACGAAGAAAGAGGTACGTCGCGCTGACGGAAGTTACATCCGTTTTGATGACAACGCATGCGTTCTCGTCAACAACGCCGGTGAACTCCGCGGCAGCCGTATCTTCGGCCCGGTCGCTCGTGAGTTGCGTCAAACAAATATGAAAATTATTTCTCTGGCACCTGAAGTGCTCTAATCATCTAAAAAATTACAAAAATGGCAAAACTTCATATCAAAAAGGGTGACACCGTTTATGTAAACGCAGGTGCTTCGAAGGGTCAGACCGGCCGTGTGCTGGAAGTGATCGTTGACAAGCAACGCGCTATCGTAGAAGGCGTTAACATGGTATCCAAGAGTACCAAGCCCAACGCAAAGAATCCGCAAGGCGGAATCGTTAAACAGGAAGCTCCTATCCACATCTCTAACCTCAACGTCGTTGAGAACGGCAAACCGGTTCGCGTTGGCCGCGTAGAGAAGGATGGCAAGCTCGTTCGTGTATCTAAAAAAACTGGTAAGGAGATCTGATTATGAATACAGCAAGTTTGAAACAAGACTATCAGGAGCGCATCGTGCCTATCCTGATGAAGGAGTTCAACTACACTACCGTAATGCAGTGCCCGAAACTCCAGAAGATCGTCCTCAACCAGGGTCTGGGCGAGGCTGTAGCTGACAAGAAGATCATCGAGGTAGCTCTCCAAGAGATGACTGCTATCGCTGGTCAGAAAGCCGTAGCTACCGTTTCGAAGAAAGATATCGCTAACTTCAAGGTTCGTAAACAAATGCCCATCGGCGTATGTGTTACCCTCCGCGGCCAGCAGATGTATGAGTTCCTCGAGCGTCTCGTTCGCGTTGCTCTGCCTCGTATCCGCGACTTCAAAGGTATCAACAACAAGATGGACGGCCGTGGTAACTACACCTTGGGTATCACCGAGCAGATCATCTTCCCTGAAATTAACATTGATAACATCACCAAACTGCTGGGTATGAACATCACGTTCGTTACTACAGCTAAAACCGATGAGGAGGGCTTCGCGCTCCTTCGTGAGTTTGGTTTACCGTTTAAAAAGTAATTCAGACTATGGCAAAAGAATCAATGAAAGCCCGCGAGGTAAAACGCGCTAAATTGGTTGCTAAATACGCAGCTAAACGTGCGCAACTCCTCAAGGATGGTGACTATGTAGGGCTCCAAGCCCTCCCGAAAAACGCAAGTCCGGTACGTCTGCACAACCGTTGCAAAGTGACCGGTCGTCCGAAAGGATACATGCGCGCATTCGGTCTCAGCCGTATTCAATTCCGCGAGATGGCTTCCAAAGGCCTTATCCCGGGAGTAAAGAAAGCGAGCTGGTAAAACAAGAATCGATAGGGATACAGTAGGGCTAATCCCGACAGTCAACCGACGGTCAACCGACGGTCAACCGACAGTCAACCGACAGTCAAAGCCAAGATCGGTGTGGTGATAAGCCCGCTGTAAGCCCAGACGATAAGTTAACTTTATTAAATATTGTCCCGACAGGCGGGATTAATTTAACAACAACAAAACAATGACAGATCCTATTGCAGATTACCTCACTCGATTGAGGAATGCTATCAAAGCCGGCCACCGTGTGGTTGAAGTTCCGGCTTCGAATCTGAAGAAAGAGATCACTCGCATCTTGTTTGAGAAAGGTTACATCCTTTCCTACAAGTTCGTTGAGGATGGTCCTCAGGGCACTATCAAGATTGCCCTCAAGTATGATCCGGTTAACAAAGTTAACGCGATCAAGTGTTTGAAACGTGTATCCACCCCGGGTTTGCGTAAGTACGTTGGTTACCGTGATATGCCGCGCGTATTGAACGGTCTCGGTATCGCTATCCTTTCCACTTCGAAAGGCGTGATGACCAACAAAGAGGCTCTTGGCCAGCAGCTCGGTGGTGAAGTATTGTGCTATGTTTATTAATAAGGAGGAACAGCTATGTCAAGAATTGGAAAACTTCCTATCGCAATTCCTGCCGGAGTAACGGTAACCGTTAGCCCGGAGAATGTAGTGACCGTAAAAGGTCCGAAAGGTGAGCTCTGCCAGGCAGTTGATCCCCTGATTTCTGTAAACGTAGAAGACGGCGTATGCCACGTTACTCGTCCGAACGACGAGAAAGAGTGCCGCGCTAAACACGGTCTGTACCGCGCTTTGATCCACAACATGGTTGTAGGTTGCAGCGAGGGTTACAAGAAAACGCTTGAGCTCGTCGGTGTTGGTTATCGTGTTGAGTTGGCTCAGCCGAACGTGCTGAACTTCTCTCTCGGTTATACGCACCCCATCTATCTCGGCTTGCCGAAAGAGGTGAAAGTAGAGACCAAGTCGGAGCGTAACCAGAACCCGTTGGTAATGTTGGAGTCCGCTGACAAGCAGCTTCTTGGCCAGATTTGCGCTAAGATCCGCTCGTTCCGCAAACCGGAGCCGTACAAAGGCAAGGGTGTTAAGTTCCAAGGTGAAATCGTTCGTCGTAAAGCTGGTAAGTCGGCTGGTAAATAATTAGAAAGGAAACAAGATTATGATTAAGAAAATTGCACGTCGCCTTAAGATTAAGGCATCTATCCGCACCAAGGTGTCGGGAACTGCAGAGCGTCCGCGTCTGACCGTGTTCCGTTCTAACAGCCAGATTTACGCTCAGGTGATCGATGACCTCGCAGGCAAGACCCTCGCAAGCGCATCTTCGCTCGCTATCAAGGACAAACTGACAAAGACCGAGAAAGCTGCTGAGGTAGGTAAACTCATCGCTGCAGCTGCTCAGAAGGCCGGAGTCAACGAAGTAGTATTTGACCGTAACGGATACCTCTATCACGGTCGCGTTAAAGCCCTCGCTGACGCAGCTCGCGAGGCTGGTCTCAAATTCTAATAACTGACGATATTATGCAAAGAGTTAAAACAACACAAGACCTCGAGCTCAAGGAGCGTCTGGTCGCTGTCAACCGCGTAACGAAAGTTACCAAAGGTGGACGTACCTTCACTTTCGCAGCTATCGTAGTTGTTGGAAATGAAGATGGAATTGTAGGTTACGGTTTGGGTAAAGCAGGTGAGGTGGCTGCTGCTATGCAGAAAGCTACCGAGGCTGCTAAGAAGAACCTCATTCAGGTACCTGTTCTCAAGGGCACTATCCCTCACGAGCAGTATGCTAAGTTCGGTGGTTCCCGCGTTTACATCCAGCCTGCTACGCACGGTACCGGAGTAAAAGCCGGTGGTGCTATGCGTGCCGTACTGGAGTCCGCAGGTATTCACGACGTCTTGGCTAAGTCCAAAGGTTCGTCGAACCCCCACAACCTCGTGAAAGCTACTATCCAAGCGCTCGCAGAACTGCGTGACGCTCGTACCGTAGCCGCTAACCGTGGCGTTAGCCTTTCTACAGTGTTTAATGGTTAATAAATTCTTCTACAACTATGGCAAAGATTAAAATTCAACAAGTACGCAGTACTATCAAATGTCCGAAGGTGCAGAAGGAGACCATGATTGCTCTCGGTCTGCGCAAAATGAACGCTACCGTTGAGCACGAAGCTACCCCGGCTATCCTGGGTATGGTAGAGAAGGTAAAGCACCTTGTTAAAGTTATTGACTAATCCCTAAAATTTGTAATTACATCATGGAATTGAATAATCTTACCCCTGCAGCAGGATCGGTAAAGACCGCTAAGCGTGTCGGCCGTGGTGCAGGTTCGGGCCTCGGTGGAACTTCTACCCGTGGTCACAAGGGTGCTAAGTCGCGCTCCGGTTACAGCAAGAAAATCGGTTTCGAGGGTGGTCAGATGCCTATGCAGCGTCGTCTGCCTAAGTTCGGCTTCAAGAACATCAACCGTGTGGAGTACAAAGCTATCAACCTCTCGACCCTTCAGCAGCTTGCTGAGGCTAAGAAACTGGAGAAGATCGGCTTGATCGAGCTCCACGAGGCTGGTTTCATCTCCAAAACCCAACTCGTTAAGATCTTGGGTAACGGCGAACTGAAAGCTAAACTGACCGTTCAGGCTAACGCTTTCTCCAAGAAAGCTGAAGAGGCTATCGTAGCTGCCGGCGGCACCATCGAGAAAATTTAAAATTATTATGAATCATAAAAAATAAATTTTTATGAAATTCGTAGAAACTATTAAAAATATCTGGAAGATCGAGGATCTCCGAAACCGTCTGCTGACCACGGCTTTGTTCGTGCTCATCTATCGTTTCGGATCGTTCGTCGTTCTCCCGGGTATTGACCCTACAGCCTTGTCTGCTCTGCATAATCAGACAGCAGGTGGTCTGATGGCGTTGTTGGATATGTTCTCCGGTGGAGCCTTCTCCAATGCGTCTATCTTCGCGCTGGGTATCATGCCTTACATCTCTGCATCCATCGTGATACAGCTGCTCTCTATCGCAGTGCCGTATTTCCAGAAGATGCAGAAGGAGGGTGAGTCCGGACGTCAGAAGATGAACCAGATCACACGCTATCTGACTGTGGCTATTCTGCTCTTCCAAGGACCGAGCTACCTCGTGAACTTGGCAGTACAGATGGGCCAAGCAGGTCAGCCTTTGGCTATCGGATTCAACTGGTTCACTATCTCATCGACCATCCTGCTTTGTGCAGGCTCCATGTTCGTGATGTGGCTTGGTGAGCGTATTACCGACCGCGGTGTAGGAAACGGTATTTCCTTCATCATCTTGATCGGTATCATTGCGCGTCTCCCGGGTGCTCTCGTTCAGGAGTTCTCCAGCCGTCTCAACGACGCCGGAGGTGGTCTGATCGTGTTCCTCGCTGAGATCGTGATCCTGCTCCTCGTCTTCGCTTTTGCGATCATGCTGGTTCAGGGTACACGTCGTATTCCGGTGCAATACGCAAAACGTATCCAGGGTAACAAGCAATACGGTGGCGTTCGTCAGTACATCCCTCTCAAGGTCAATGCTGCTAACGTAATGCCGATCATCTTTGCTCAGGCTATCATGTTCATCCCTATCGCTATCGTAGGCTTCCGTGCTTCGGAGAGCAATGCCTTCGTTCAGGCGTTCATGGATAACAACGGCTTCTGGTACAACTTCGTATTCGCACTGCTGATCATCGCCTTCACCTATTTCTACACCGCGATCATCATCAATCCGGTTCAGATGGCAGAGAACCTGAAGCTGAACAACGGATTCATTCCGGGTGTGAAACCGGGTAAGAAGACGGCTGAGTATATTGACACTATCATGAGCCGCATCACCCTGCCGGGTTCGATCCTGCTGGCTATCATCGCTATTCTTCCGGCGATCGCTCGCCTGTTAAATGTGTCGATGGGCTTTGCACAGTTCTTCGGCGGTACCTCGTTGCTCATCATGGTAGGTGTTATATTGGATACTTTGCAGCAGATCGAGAGTCACCTCCTCATGCGTCACTACGACGGATTCTTTGAGTCCGGTATGCGCATCAAAGGTCGCTCCGGTGCTATGGCCTACTAATCGTCAATGAATAATGATTAATAAATATCTGCGGAGTAGTCACAATGACGCTTTTAAAAAATATTAATTATTCATTATTAATTATTAATTACTTAGATGATTTTTCTCAAGACAGACGAAGAAGTAGAACTCATGCGGGCAAGCAACATCCTGCTTGGTAAGACCTATGCCGAAGTGGCAAAGGCTATCAAGCCGGGTGTTACTACCGCCCAACTGGATAAGATAGCGTACGAGTTCATCATGGATAATGGCGGACGTCCTGCCTGCCTTGGTTACGAGGATTATCCCGCTACCCTCTGTACTTCGGTCAACGAAGTGGTGGTACACGGCATCCCCTCCGACAAGGTGATCTTAAAAGAAGGCGACATCATCTCCATCGATTCCTCGATCGAACTCAACGGCTGGCACTCGGATTCCGCTTATACCTTCCCGGTAGGAGAGGTGAGCTCCGAAGTGATGAAACTGCTCAAGACCACCAAGGAGGCGCTCTATCTGGGCATCGAACAGGCGGTGACGGGCAAACGCTTAGGAGATATCTCCTTCGCTATCCAGAACCATTGCGAAAAAGCCGGTTACGGCGTAGTACGCGAGTTCGTGGGACACGGTATCGGACGTGATATGCACGAGGATCCCGAGGTATGCAACTACGGTCGGCGTGGTAACGGTATCGTCCTCAAATCCGGTATGACCATGGCTATCGAGCCGATGATCACACTCGGAAGACGCAATGTCCTCATCGAGGACGACGGTTGGACAGCACGCACCATCGATCGCAAACCCGCAGCCCACTACGAACATAGTATATGCGTTCGAAACGGCAAGGCGGAGATCTTATCCACTTTTGACTATATCCGGGAAGTCCTGGGAGACAGATTTATCTAAAATCATCTAAATAACAAAAAGTATGGCAAAACAAGACAGCATCGAAGTGGACGGAACGGTAGTTGAGGCATTATCCAACGCTATGTTCCGCGTGCAACTCGAGAACGGACCGCTCATCATCGCTCACATCTCCGGTAAGATGCGTATGCACTACATCAAGATCCTTGCCGGTGACCGTGTCAAAGTAGAAATGAGCCCCTACGACCTGACCAAAGGACGTATCTCGTTCCGCTACAAGTAATTATTAATCGGGATGAAGGAATAAGGAATAAGGAATAAGGACAATTTAGTCTCGACTCCTGACTCCTGACTCCTGACTCCAAAAGAAAAACAAAGTTTTTACTATGAAGGTAAGAGCATCAATCAAGAAGCGCAATGCAGACTGCAAAATTGTACGTCGCAAAGGCCACTTGTATGTAATCAACAAGAAGGATCCTAAAATGAAGATGCGTCAAGGATAAGCGTAATCTTTAATTAGAATCAACCACTTCTTAAAATCAATTATTTTGTCGGTGTAGATATACCGCAAAACAAATGTGGCGAAGTCAGCTTGACTTATATCTACGGAATAGGTCGTTCAAGCGCAAAGAAAATTCTCGCAGAGGCAGGCATTGACCCAAGCATCAAGGTAGAGAATTGGACGGATGACCAAGCAGCTAAAGTCCGTGAGATCATCGGTGCTAAATTTAAAGTAGAAGGTGATCTTCGTTCGGAAACACAATTGAACATCAAACGCTTGATGGATATCGGTTGTTACCGTGGTGTACGCCACCGTATCGGTCTTCCGGTTCGTGGACAGAGCACCAAGAACAACGCCCGTACGCGCAAAGGACGTAAGAAAACTGTTGCAAATAAGAAAAAGGCAACGAAGTAATTAATTAACAACCGAGTTTGAGCCATCTGCGGAGTCTCTTGACTCTTGACTCTTGACTCTCGACTCTAAATAAATTCATCAAGTATTATGGCAAAGAAAGCTATTGCAGCAAAGAAGCGCGTAGTGAAGATCGAGGGCGTTGGCCAGCTTCACGTGATGTCTTCTTTCAATAATGTAATCGTTACGGTTGCTAATGGTGACGGCCAGGTTATCAGCTGGTCTTCCGCTGGTAAACAGGGCTTCCGTGGCAGCAAGAAAAATACTCCGTACGCAGCGCAAATGGCAGCAGCTGACTGCTGCAAGGTCGCATTCGACCTCGGTCTGCGTAAGGTTAAAGCATACGTTAAGGGTCCCGGACAAGGACGTGAGTCGGCTATCCGTGCCTGCGTAGCCGCAGGTATCGACGTAACAGAAATCGTTGATGTTACCCCGATGCCGCACAACGGTTGCCGTCCTCCGAAACGTCGTCGTGTCTAAGTTAACGTTAATTAATTAAGTACGAAGGACCAATGTACCATGTACGAAGGATTTACGAAGGAAATTAAGGACGAAGGTCGCCTAGCGTAAATCGTACATAAACTAAATCGTACATAAATCGTACATCGTACATCGTTAAATCGTACATAAAAAAATGTAAATTTTTTAAAGTTATGGCAAGATATATTGGCCCAAAATCTCGCATCGCACGCCGTTTCGGCGAGGCTATCTTCGGCGAGGATAAGGTGCTTGCAAAACGTCCGTATGCACCCGGACAACACGGCGTTAACCGTCGTAAGAAAAATTCTGAGTATGGTACTCAGTTGGCTGAGAAGCAGAAGGCTAAATACACCTATGGTGTACTCGAGAAACAGTTCCGCCTCCTCTTCGCTAAAGCTGCTCGTACCAAAGGTATTACCGGTGAGATCCTGATTCAGCTTCTCGAGTGCCGTCTCGATAACATCGTTTATCGTCTCGGTATGGCACCGACCCGCGCTGCTGCTCGCCAGCTCGTTTCCCACCGTCACATCACTGTGGACGGCAAGGTAGTGAACATCCCTTCCTACGAGGTTAAACCCGGTCAGGTGGTAGCTGTTCGCGAGAAAGCTAAATCGCTTGAGGTAATCAACGAGTCCCTCCAAGGCTTCAACCACGCTAAGTATGGCTGGCTCGAATGGAATGAGGGCGAGAAAGCCGGTAAGTTGCTCAATGTTCCTGCTCGCGCAGAGATCCCGGAGAACATTAAGGAGCAATTGATCGTTGAGTTGTACTCTAAATAATAAATAAATTCATGGCAATATTAAATTTCATCAAACCTGACAAGGTGATAATGTTGGATTCGAGTGCGAACAAAGGTATCTTTGAGTTTCGTCCACTCGAGCCGGGGTACGGAATTACGATAGGCAATGCTATCCGTCGTGTGCTGCTCGGCAGCCTCGAGGGATACGCTATCTGCTCTGTCAAGATCAGCGGTATTGATCATGAATTTGCTACGATCCCCGGTGTAATCACTGACGTTACCAACTTGATCCTCAACCTCAAACAGATGCGCTTCCTCCATAAGGAGGGTATCGAGGAGCAGACCGAAACGGCTAAGCTCCACGTACGCAAATCCAAAGCGTTCATGGCAGGTGAGTTCAACACAGTGCTGCAGAACTTCGAGGTGCTCAACCCCGAACTCCAACTCGCAGAACTCGATGACTCGGCTGACTTCGAGATTGAGATCACCATCAACAAGGGTCGCGGATACGTGCCCGGTGATGAGAATCGTAAGAAGGACGATCCTATCGGTACCCTCGCTATCGATTCTATCTACACCCCGATCCGCAACGTCATGATTTCGGTTGACCAGTATCGTGTCGAGCAACGTACCGACTACGAGAAACTCACCATTGAGATTACCACGGACGGTTCCATTGCCCCCCAACAGGCACTAACCGAAGCCGCTAAGATCCTCATCTACCACTTCATGCTCTTCTCCGACGAGCGTATCGTTCTCGAAGAGGAGACCAAGAAGAACAGCAACGCACTCGACGAAGAGATGCTGCGTATGCGTCAGCTCCTCAACCAGAAACTGCAAGACATGGACCTGTCTGTGCGTGCACTCAACTGCTTGAAGGCTGCCGAGGTAGAGACTCTTGGCGAACTCGTTAAGTACCACCGCGCTGACCTGCTCAAGTTCCGCAACTTCGGTAAGAAATCGCTCACCGAACTTGACGAACTGCTTGAGCGTAACGGCCTCGCCTTCGGTATGGACATCTCGCGCTACAGAGCGCTGGATTAACAATTAATAATTAATAATTAACAATGGCAGTGTCCTTTGTACATTGTACATTGTCAAATTGTACATTAAATTATGCGTCACAATAAGAAATTTAATCACCTTAGCCGCAAGGCCAACCATCGCGCTGCGATGCTGTCCAATATGGCTTGCTCGCTGATCATGCACAAGCGTATCAGCACAACCCTCGCTAAGGCTAAAGCGCTCCGTATCTACGTTGAGCCGATCCTCACTCGTGCTAAAGAGGATAACATGAACAACCGTCGTTTGGCTTTCTCCCTGCTCAAACAGAAAGAGGTCGTTACCGAACTCTTCCAGAATGTAGGCGAGAAGATCGCTAACCGTCCCGGTGGTTACACCCGTATCCTCCGCACCGGTTTCCGTCTGGGCGACGCAGCTGAGATGTGTATCATCGAGCTCGTAGATTACAACGAGAACATGCTCAAGGAGACCAAGAAAGCAGCCAAGAAAGCTACCCGTCGTGCCGGTAAAAAAGCCGTTAAAGAGGCTGTAGAAGAGGTTGCTGCCGAGGCTGCTCCCGAAGCTCCCGCTGCTGAGTAAAAACCTTTCGTAATAACGTCATTACGTAATTACGTCATTACGAGCAATTCGTTAAAAAACTATGTTTTTGGATGTAACGAAACATAATGAAAACGTGACAGATCTCGCCAACGCTAAGGTTGGCGAATCTGTTTCTGTTTCCGGCATGATCCACAACGTCCGCGTGACCAAATGGGGCGGCTTCATCGTCCTCCGTAAGTCCCGCGGTTTGCTGCAGGCAGTAGTCTCCAATGAGAGCTCGAAGTTCTTCGACGAAGCCGGCAACGAGATCGCGATGAACGACCTCTGCCGCGAGATGGCGATCACCCTCACCGGTACCGTCAACGAGGCGAAGATCAAAGACCCCGCTGCGTTCTACAACACCATTGAGATCGCTGTTGCTGAGGTCCGCGTATTGAGCCGTCCGACTACCGCCGAAGTGGTGGATATGAACGCCCTCAAGTTCGGTGACGAGGAGACCCTTCTCCGTTATAAGTTCGACAACCGTCAAGTGACCCTTCGCAACCCGCGCGACATGGCGATCCTCAAGGTGCAGAGCACTATCGCTCGCGCTTTCGGGGAGTTCCTGTCTGCGAACGGCTTTACCCAGATCTTCACCCCGAAGATTGTGTCCGAGGGTGCAGAAGGCGGTGCGAACGTCTTCAAGATGGATTATTTCGGCAAGCAGGTCTATCTCGCGCAGTCCCCGCAGTTCTACAAACAGATCGGCGTCGGCGTCTATGAGCGCGTCTTCGAGATTGCTCCCGCATACCGCGCAGAGAAACATGCGACCTCCCGTCACCTCAATGAGTATATCTCCCTCGATGTGGAGATGGGCTTCATCAAAGGTCAGGAGGATGTCATGACCCTCGAAGCAGCCCTGCTGCGTCATATCATCGCTACAGTAGAGAAAGACTGCGCGCACGAGCTTAATCTCCTCAATGCCGTTAATCCGGTTCTCCCCGAGCAGGTACCGGCATGGAAACTGAGCGAGGTGCATGAGATCCTCTTTGAGAACCATCTCTGCGAAGCAGACCACCGCGGCGAGGATGACCTTGCGCCGGAAGAGGAGCGTGCTATCTGTAAGTACGCCTTCGAGAAATACGGTTCGGATTTCGTGTTCGTGACCCATTTCCCGTCCGAGCACCGTGCTTTCTATGCGATGGACGACCCCGAGGATCCGTCGCTGACACTGAGCTTCGACCTCCTCATGCGCGGTCTGGAGATCACTTCCGGCGGTCAGCGTATGCATAAGGAGGCCGACTACCGCGAGAAGATGCTCCGTCGTGGCATGAACCCCGATGCGTTCCATTTCTACCTCGATACCTTCAAGAACGGTATGCCTCCTCACGGCGGCTTCGCTATCGGTCTCGAGCGTATCACGGCTTGCTTCTTAGGCATTGCCAACGTCAAGGAATGTTCGATGTTCCCCCGCGACATCAACCGCGTGGCACCATAATAAAAGTATCGGCACAAACCCGTGCCGATATTTTTTTCTCTTTTTTCTTGCATATATGCAAAAAATGTAGTAAATTTGCAGCCGATTTGTTAAATCGATATAAAATGCAAACAAACGGTATCATGAAAAGAATCTGTATGGGCTTGGCGATGGTGCTGATCACGTTGAGCTTATCTGTGAGCCTGTCAATGAGCGTAAGCGCTCAAGGACAGTTCAAGGACGTGCGTCAGACTTACCTCTGGGACGTGACCCTCTCGATGAAGGGGTACAACGGTGCGCCGGATATCTACAGCAAGGTGGTGGATGTGATGGTGAAGGATATAGAGTCCATCACCGACGAGCGGACGGAGATCGTGGTGATCCCCTTCCAAGACACGCAGTACTGCGAGGTATGGCGTGAGTTCGCTACGCCTCAAGGCAAGGCGGCTATCATCCAACGGATTCGTTCGTACGAGAACAAGAACATCACCAACACGAACATCTCCGCCCCGCTGCAATACGTGATCGATCAGGTGTTCACGTCCGACAAGATCGATATCATGAAACTCATGACGGACGGTAATGACAATGTCAATCCGGCTCGGCTGCGTGAAGTGCTCAACCAATGGTGCGAGATAGCGAAAGAGAAAGATGCGTATGGCTATTACATCCTGCTGACCAATGCGGCGAAGATGGATTTTGAGCTGAAAGGGATCTGTAATTTCGAGGAGGTGGATGCGTCGGATATGTTAGATGGTATTGCGGACATTCGTCAGCTCAACAGCACGCTTAAGCAAGGTATTCTTATCAATATCCGCGATGAGTACGATAAACCCAAACGTCTGACCTTCAAGATCTACTCCGGTGACGGTAATATACCTGCCGGTTTCAAGATGCACTATAAGACCCTGCCCAACGACTATGTGGAGGTGGATGAGATAGCGGAGATGAATGCCGATAACTCGCTGGAGATTCATCCTAAGTTCAAGAAGACGCAGGAGGCACTGATCGCCGAACTGCCGACCGATTATCCGTACAGCGATATCGTGCTGCAATACGAACCGACGCCGGAGATGTCGGAAGGTAAGTACGCTTTCACTCGTATTATGGATCACGAGTGTGCGTTGATGTTAGAAAACAAACCCGTTAAAACCGTTAAGATCTATGTCAAGTAAAGTGGATAGTTTTAAGTTGAAAGGTAAAAGTCTCAGCTGGGCGACGATGCTCGTCTTTGTCCTCATTTTAACGGGTTGTCAACCAAAGCACGATGAGTACTCGGTGCTGTGGGGCAAGACCGATACGTATGATAAGTTCCTTTGGAAAGAGCAGATCCCCGATACCCTCAAGCAGACCCTCTGTTTTGATTTCAACGACGATGCACGTCAGTATCTCTCCGCTCCGCTGCGGATAGGGGTGTTCAAGAAGACGGAGCACGGTCATCTCACTCCCGTGCCGACCTCCGAAGCGCAGCTGTTCGTGGACGGTAAGGCGTTGGAGAACAATATCCTCACCGTGCAGCCCACAGAGAGCGAGAAAGAGGTAGGAATCGTCTTCTCGCCCAATGCGGAGAACAAGATGCACTACTGGTATCTCAAGCCGGTGGACACGGCGGGTCTGGATCGTATCAATGATCAGGCGCAGTACGGCGCGGACGATGCGCTGATGGAGATCAAGCTGCGCAAACGGCATGTGATGAACCCCTTGGCGGAAGGGCTGATGTGGTTCGGTATAATCGTTGGCGCTGCCTTGGTGCTGTGGTTCCTGATACTAAAGAGGATGTTTTTCCCTGTCTTCCGTGTCACTCGTCTGCAACTGACGGGACCGGAACCGTATATGAGTCTTCTCAAGCTGAAGAACTATCGTCTGTGCATTCTCTCGGCGCATCCCGAGAAACAGAGCGCGCTCAACCGTCTTTTCTGCGGCGAGATCAAGTATGAGGTCAACCCGATGTGGACAGCACCGGTGGTGTTCGAACCCCGTGACAAGAAATCGATCCGCGTCCGTCCCGATAAGAACACGTATTCCACGGATGCACGGATCATGAAAACCAACGCTGACTATGTGCTCGTGAACGAACTCTCAAAAACGAAAACCAATATGAGAATCTCGTAAATCGTCCATTGACCTCAATCGTCAATAAATCGTAAATCGTAAATCGTCAAATCGTCAATACTATTATGGCTACAAAAATCAAACGCTGCCTCTATGTAGGACTTGGTGGAACGGGTATGAACGCATTGCTTCATACCAAGAAAACATTTATGGACACCTATGGAGAGGTGCCTCCTATGATCGGATTCTTAGGTATCGACACGGATAGCGGTGCGTACAAGAAGACGCTGACCACCGTTCGTGGTGAGGAGGTACGTCTTAGTCCGAACGAACAGTTGCCTATCCTCGTGAAGGACGCCCGTCCTATCTATGATGTGAACAGAGAGTCTTTCTCTTGGATTCCGGAGAAGAACCTGTACGCACTGACGGGTATGACCCTTGGTGCCGGTCAGGTGCGTACCAATGGTCGTTTTGCCTTCACGGTCAATTATGTGCAGGTGGCGCAGAAAGTGCGTACTATCCTTGACCAGATCTCCAACGCACGTATCCAAGCCAACGATAAATACGAGCTGTTGAGCACCAACACCGAGATCCATCTGGTCTTCTCGGTTTGCGGCGGTACGGGTTGCGGTACGTTCCTCAACATGGCGTACCTGCTCCGCAAAGAGGCTCCGCAGTGTAAGTTAACCGGCTATGCCGTGCTGCCGGATATCTTCAAATCGATGTCCCGTTCGGGTATGGCAAAGGTCGCTCCAAACGCGTATGGCGCTATCCTCGACCTCGATTATCTGATGCATATGGGGCTCGGCAGCACGCCTGTTCAGCTCGATTATATCAAGGACAGCTATGAGATCCGTGAACGTCCGTTCAACTCCGTGGTCTTCATCGATAACAAGAACGAGAACCTCGACACCTATACCCATGTGGACGAGTTGACGGAGATGATCTCCTTGGCGCTCGTCACCTCTGCCGGTGAACTGAGTTCGGCTTCCGCTTCTGTCAGCGATAACTTGGAGAAGAACATCACCGAAGGTACGATGGACATCGAGAATAAGAAAGCGTGGGCTGCCGGTATGGGTATCTGTGAGATCTTCTTCCGCAACAACGAGATCAGCGAGATATACGCTATCAAGGCTGCCAAGAACCTGATCGACCGTATGTTCAACTCCTGCGAGGACACCGATATCATCGTCAACGCGTGGATCGATTCGCCGGAGGTCAATATCCGCGAGAACAACAACAGCGATCATGTCATCGATTATATTGCCGACAAGACTCCGGCATATGATCTGACCATCAATGAGGACTCGAACGCGATGCCGGAGGTGGAGCAGTACCTGCAGATGAACAAACTCAAAGACGAGGCGGTGAACGAGAAAGTGACCGCCCTCAGTAACCGTGTGCGGGCTGAGTTGCATAAACTGATCGTGGAGCACGTCAACCGTGAGTGCGGTATCTCCACTGCCCGTAGTATCCTCGAAGCGATAGACGCTCAGGTGGATACCTTCCTCAGCGAGATGAAAAAAGAGAAAGAGGAACTGCTCGACAAACAACCTCGTCTGCGTTCAACCCTCGAAGCCGCCGTGAGTGACCTCAAGGAGTACAACGCTAAGTTCTTCAAAACCAAATCGACCTTGGAGGAGAAAGAGGAAGATGTCATCGCTTCGGCGAAAGACCTCTGTGTGAACCTCCGTGATGTAGCCCGCCGAGATGCGGCTACCATGGTCTTCAACACCCTCAAAGCGAACCTCCTTGCCGAGACCAATAAGATCAATATGATCGCCGAGAGCCTCTTGGCTTGCTCCAAGAAGTTCGCTGCCGACCTTGCCAAGTTGCAGAACAACGTCTCCAAAGCAGCACAGACCTTCCAGATTGACCTTGCGCAGGATATCGCTACTTCACTCACCGTGAAGCAAGACGAGATCGTCTTCTCCGATTTCGTGCGTTCGTTGCCGGACAGCGAGAAAGTGTATCAGTTTGCCGGTTATGACGCTGATGCGATCGAGGCGTTCATCCTCCACTACACCAAGGAGCTGCCGACCGCTAAGGACTACCGCGAGATGACTATCGATCATATCATCGATAAGATGGAGCCGGAGGCGTTCGACCGTATGATCCGTCTGGCAATCAATAAGTCGCTGCCGATGTTCCGCTATTCGTACCGCGGTCATCGACCCAAAGAGAACCCGCGTGACAGCTACTATGTCGGTCTGCCCGATAAGGCGCATAGCCGTCTCGTGACCGATGATTATTTCAAGAGACGCATCCAGAATGCGGATTGCGATTTCGCCAGCATCGGTGTGACGGATAAGATCATCATCTACCGTCAGATAGGTGTCGTTCCGGCTTATACGATCTCGTCCATCGAGGATTATCGTCGTGAGTACGAGGAGTGCAACGCCGATTGTCATATCGACTATACCTTGGAGACGCGTATGCAGCGTGAGGAGTTCTCGCTGATGCCCAAACGTGCTACGGATGACGACCTGCTCGATCTGTGGGTCAAAGGATTCATCTTCGGTCTCGTCAAAAACGAGAACGGCGAGTATCTCTTCCAGAGCCAAGAGCATGGTGACGCCTTGGATGATAACTGGGTGTCGCTCGGCAAATACCGTGACGAAGCGTTTGAGAACTTCCGCCGCTATAAGAGTTCGATCCGCAAGGAGTTCCCGGAGTTCTTTGAGCACTTGGCGAACAGCAAAGGTGCGGACGCAATGCAGGCTATCCTTGCCAAAGTGCGGACAGGTTACCTCGATACCTTCTCGCAGATCCATATGACCAAAGAGGAGATCAAGAAACACGGTTTCGAGAAGATCCGCCAACTCATCACCGACGAGATCAATCATGCGAAAGGGCTGTAAGGACAAATTAGGTCTGTCTTCTGTCAGGCGAAGCCGGTCTAAAGACTAACGACTAACGACCAACGACTAACGACCAACGACTAACATGAGACATACGGTACATATCATGCTGGGCAATCATGCCGGGACGGTGCTGACGGACATCAAGAAATATGTCCTCCGGTACGGCAGTGAGGAAGAGAATATCTTCTTTAATGCTATGCTCTATCGGGAGGAAACGGACGAAGCCGTTTTCTATACCGCGCGTCCGGCAGAACAAGACGAGACGCAGTTCGTGTCCGGCATCGAGAACCTGTACCACATCTCCTTGGAGCCGTTC
This sequence comes from uncultured Bacteroidales bacterium, assembly GCA_900321605.1. Lineage (GTDB taxonomy): Bacteria > Bacteroidota > Bacteroidia > Bacteroidales > Paludibacteraceae > Colicola. The sequence continues at coordinate 34,975 of ONWR01000028.1, forward strand.
TATACCTTACCTGAGACGAACCGGACGGAGTATCTGCAGGCTTGTTTTGCGGCGCTCTATAACCGGAAGATCACCATCAATAACCCGGGTGACTCATCTGCGCTCCACCTCTGTCTCTACGTACCGGTATATGAGAGCAAGTACTGGGAACGAGTGAGGGAGTTCCTCTCGGCGATAGACGCTATCCCGCAGCAGTACGAGGTGGACTTGTTCCTGCTGCCCCATGACCTTGCCTTCCTCTTGGAAGCCGAGACCGAGACCCTGCCCGTGAAGATGGCTTCCTACCAACGGCAGACCAAGAAGACCATTGACCAGATCCTCGAAGCGAAGAAGACCTTCCGCTCCTTGCAGCACCTCGTCCTCATGCAGAACTGCAACGCCAACGGTCTCTCGCTTGACCTCAACGAGGAGAGCCTCGTCCGTATCATCGGTGAGTTTGCCCTGCTCAGCGTCTCTCACTACAGCGAGATGTTCAATATCGCTGCGCAGGAAGCCAACCGTCCTATTCATGCCTTGGGACTCAGCGTGCTCAGTTTTGACAAGTACTATTTCGTGCAGTACCTGCTCCACAAAGCGTATATTCATATCCTCGACCGTGAGCAGGTGACCCAGAGCGAGGTGGACGTGAATAAAGTCTCGCAGATCGCCCAGAGCGTCTTGGCGCGCAATGTGAAGGTCTTCTCCCGTCTGTACGACACACATGTCAAGCCCTGCCTTGACCGTAAGATGGATCAGAACGATATCATCGCGCAGATACACCCCGTCCTCACCGACGAGATGAGACGTATCACCGACGAGTGTCAATCGTTCATCGACTCCCCGGATCTCAGCCTGCCCGAGAAAAAAGCAACCTTGGCACAGCTATTAGGCGAAGATGACGACCTGCTCGTCGGATATGTCTTCAATAAGAAACAGCTCATCATCGATGATTGCAGCCGTGAGGTGCTCGATCTGTTTGTGGAAGCGAATAACAAACTGTTGGAGCGGGAGAATCTGATGAGCGAAGCAGCCCTCTCTGCCGCTTCCTCAGAAGAGATACCGATGCCCGGACAACTGTTGGACGAGATCAAGAACACCAAGATCGACATGCGGGAGGCGTCGAACTATATCCGTCTCAAGACCAATGAGTTACAAGCTATCGGCGAACGGATCAACGAGCATCAAGAGAGCCGCAAACGTTTGACCGACCAAGGCTTCGTCTTTGACGACCAGACCTTCCAACTGCAATCCGACATCGTCGAGAGACCCTTGGAAGAGGACTATAAACCGATCGGCACACCTCCTGCCAAAGCGGACTTGCGACCCCTCTTCACGCCCATCAAGAACCAAGGTTCACTCGGGGCTTGTTCCGCTTTCGCACTCGTGGCGATATACGAGTATATCCTGCGTAAGAACAAACAGCAGGAAGCCGACCTGAGCGAGGCGTTCGTCTATTATAACGTCCGTCGCAAAGAGAATAAGCTGGATACCGACCCGGGCAGTTCGCTCTATAACGTCGTGCTGTCCATGGGGGCAGACGGGGTCTGCTCCGAGAACTTATGCCCCTATTCGGAGAATCCCGAGATGGAGCAACCGACCGAAGCGGCGTACGAAGATGCGCTCAAACGGCGGATCGTCAAGGCACTCAACGTGCAGAAGAACGTATCGCATATCAAAGCAGCGGTTTCGGACGGTTATCCCGTGGCTGTGTCGCTCAAGATATTCGAGTCCTTCGCCACCGAGGGAGGTTTCATTCCTCGACCAACGGACGAAGAGATAGAGAACGGGCAATCGGGCTATCATGCGATGGTCGTCTGCGGCTATTCGGACGAAGAGAAGATGTTCATCGTTCGTAACTCATGGGGCACGAAATTCGGTGACCATGGGTATTGTTACATCCCGTATTCGTATTTCGAGGACTTCCTCTCGGTCGCTTGTATCGTCACCCGGATCAACGATACCGGTCTTCAAGTCAAAGGCAATGACAGCAAGGTCACCCTCTCGTTCGACATGTCCGACGCACGTATCAAAGGAGCGATCTTACGCAACCTCATTGAGGAGGAGAAACGCCATTTGGCAAGGCTTGAGACCGTCCTGCAAACCAAAGAGATAGCGTACCATAAGATCTTCCAAGCTTTGGGTAATAACGCTACCCGAACGACCCTCTGTGAGGGCACGATCCAACGGCTCGCCTTGGAGAAAGAGGAGCATAGGACTTCCAAAGAGAAGTTGCAGAAAGAGCGTTCGCTCAAACTCCATGAGTACAAAGTAGAGACCATCACCCACCGCATATGGTTCGGGTTGAGTATATTGGCGTTCCTGCTGATCTTCGGGGTGCTGCTCTTCGGATTCCGGATACCGGTCTCCGAACTCATCATGCAGAAGGGCGTTTGGTGGCTCATCACGCTCTTTGTGCTTGATATTACCTATTTCATCTATTGGAATTGGCAGCGTCACAGCGGCTATATCGACCTCAACGAACGCTATCTGAGCCAAATAACAGCCGAAGAACAAGCCGTGCAGCAACGTACGCATCTCATAGGCGTCTTCAAACTCCAAACCCATGTGGCGGGAATGATCATCGATTCCCTTGCGCAACTCTTCCATAACCTCCATTCGAAATACAACAGTATGCGTTCGTTCGTGGGTAACCTCAAAGGGTGGCGTGAGGAGGAGACCCAACAGGTCATGAAGGACGATGTGCGTGAGCCTTTCCTCTCGCTCATCTCGAACGCCTGTCTCGATCGCTATTTCGATACCTGCAAGGATGCCATAACCGCTAATATCCGTTTGGACCGCATGTTCCGCGACGCGTACCATGTGGAGGAAGAGGAGGTGATCCGTTTCAAGAACAACCTCAAACAGACCCTTGTCAAGGAGCTCTTTGCGAAGTTAGAGGGCTTCTCGATCTACCGGCATATAGTAGGGGAGAGGACGTTCGACTACGTCGAGAGGGACTACACGAACCTCGATACCTTGCTCCAACAGATGGATCTCAAGTCGAACCATTTCGTTCGTACCGAATCCACCGCTGAGACCCTTGAATCACAGAACGCGAGTTGCAAGCTCCTGTTCATAGACACCGATTTCCAAGCGAACCGTACGCAGTGGAAAGCCATCTGCGACAAGAACTTCCAAGTAGCACCGAACTTATGCGCAGACTCTTCACCGTTCAAGATGACCCTTCTCCGCCTCGATGCCCTTGAACCCAAGGAGATAGCCATTTTAAAGTGAGAGTTGGCCGTTGGTCGTTGGTCGATAGTCGTTTGTCAATAGTCGTTGACCTAAAAAGAAGAATTTTGCCCCCTTCATCTCTCCCTCTCTCCCTTCGCATCTGTCTTCTTTTCGTGCATATTTGCGCGAACCCTCATCGTAAATCCCTGCAAAAACCCCATTATTGACGACAAAATAAATTTATTTCGCAAAATGCTTGCACATCTCAAAATTTTTTTGTATCTTTGCAGCAAATTTTAAAAAATATCAGTAGTACCAACGGTTAAGACACTACATTATGATGACTCAAACAACGTCATATCAATATTTTACTACCGGGCTGACGTCCGAGAGTAGGAGGTGTGCACGTTAGAAAACAGAACCCTTGTAGGGTTTTGTTTCTTTTTTCGTATATATTAACCGTTTTTTGAAGTTTTGGTCCAAAAGGGCAAGATTGCTGACATCATAATTGCTGACATCATAAGAAATCAAGATCGAGTCGGGCTTGAGTCAGTGTTACATCGAGCTTATCACGTATCTATGCGCACCCTATATATACTACGTATATATCCCGTGATTTTAAAACATGAACATAGCAAACAACATTATTATTTTGCAGGCAAATCAAAAAGAAAGGAATGAAAACGACATCCGAATACATAGAAACATTGAGACAGCACGCACCAATCCTGCGTGAGCGGTTCGGTATGACTTCTATGCAACTTTTTGGCTCTATAGCTCGCGGAGAACACAATGAGGATAGCGATGTAGATGTGTTTGTTGAGATGCCCGCAACGTTACGCGGAGTAGGTGGGGCTCATGATTATTTGGAACAATTAACCGGGCGGCATGTGGATATGATATTAAATCATCGTAGTCTAACGCCTTTTTTCTTAAATGAAGTTAAAAGAGATGGAATTAGAATATTCTGAAAATGTGCGTCTCGCCCGCGAAACGCTTTTGAATATACGGAAAGCGATTTCTATGTTGCTGAATTGGAATGCTGATGTAGAGAGCGTAGATGAATGGTTAACATCTCCTCTCGGCATGCAGAGGCTGGCAGGTAACGCTATGATGATAGAAGTCATTGGCGAGGAAGTGAAGAAAGTAGAGAAGCGTTTAGGCATGGAGTTTTTAAATCAGCGTTCCGAAATTCCTTGGCGAGATATAATGGGGATGCGAAACCACATTGCCCATGGATACTTTGATATCAATGAAGATTATGTGCTTTCTGTCATTAAGAATGACCTTGCACCATTATTAGAGGCGGTGGAGTATTTGATCAAAATCACGGACGAATACTATTTAACAGCTTAATGATGAGAAACGAATAGCAAACAACAATATTTACTAACTTAAAATTTAAAAACATTATGAGTATAGTAGAAAGACGGGAAAATAAGATGATAGAAAAAATGGTGGGTAAACTATCGTCTGGTTATCTCTCGGCTCGACGTGCGAATATCCCGGTAACTGTGGTTCGCGGAGAAACAATATACAGAGTGACTAAAGAGGGAAAAACGGCTATTGGTTCTGTTGCTCCAAAAGTTAAAGTCAATTTAAGAACGGTGGTTCTAAAATAAATTATGGCGAAGCGTCTGCGTATAATAGCAGGGCCTAATGGCTCAGGAAAGTCTTCGGTATATGCCGATCTCCTGAAAACAAAAACTTTTCACTGGGGTGTTTTTGTGAATGCAGATGAGATTGAAAAGCAATTGAGAGAGAAAAAGTTTTTGAATGTTACTACCTATGGGATTGATAATTTGAATTGGGATGATTTTTTGTCTGAATATGTGCCATTTGTGGAACAAAAAAAAGGTATATGCAAAGCTGATAATTTACTTTATAGAGACCATTCGATTATCGTGATAGATGGAGAAAAAGTAGATTCCTATTTGGCATGTCATGTGGCTGATTTTATTAGAAGAAAATTATTGGATAAAAAAGGGAATGTGACTTTTACTATAGAAACGGTTATGTCACATGAAAGCAAGTTGAATTTTATGCGTGCAGCCAAGGAGAAAGGTTTTAAAGTGTATTTGTACTATGTCTCTACTTCTTCTCCTGAGATTAATGTGGGGCGTGTGGCTACGCGAGTGCAAGAGGGAGGACATGATGTGCCGTTAGATAAGATTCGATCACGTTATTATCGTTCGTTAAAGCAATTACGAGATGCTATTCTTTTATCAGATAGAGCCTATATTTTTGACAATAGCGAAAATAAGTATCAATGGGTAGCGGAATATGATGCTGAAAGCGGACAAATGATTTATAAGAGTGACGAAGTCCCGTCATGGGTGATAGAATATGTTAATAAGCCAAAACTATCAAAACTTTAGCAACAAATCAAACGAATATAATTAACTTTTTGTTTAACTTTAAAATATAAACATTATGAAAAAATTAAACTATTTCTATCCCTGCTGATGCTGATAGCATTCAGCGTGGGCAATGAAAAAGGAATGGTTTTAGGCTTATAAAACGACGATTTAAGTGACAAAATAAAAATAACTGCAAAAATATTTGCAAATATCAAAGATATTTTGTAACTTTGCATGCAAAAACAAAACATAAATAATTAAGCACTATGGAACAGAAAAGATTTCAGGATTATTCCGATGCAGAGTTCAAAGCTGCTTTATTGGCGACAATGAATCTCAAAAAGGAATGGATGGCTTCTGTGGATAAGCGCGAAAAAGAATTAGGGTTGAGATGAAGCTGTCTGTAGATAATATCAACAAGAAGTCTCCCTATTGGGTGATTCAATTAAAACGTGCAAATACTATTTACAACGTTCAGCCTAAATAAGGAAAATTAACGATTTAACAAACAATATTATTAACTATTAAAACTCAATAATTATGAGAAAAATTAAACTATTTCTATCCCTGCTGATGGTTTAGATAGTCGGCGTGGGGAAATGAGAGAGGAATGGTTTTATGCTCATAAATGAGATGAAGAATTAATGAAACAGACAAAATCCATAGTCGTAAAAGGAACTGCTATCAATGTACTATTAGACATGAACCAGAATGATTATATCTGTTTAACGGATATGAC
>ONWR01000030.1 GCA_900321605.1 uncultured Bacteroidales bacterium
CTCTCCCTTGTACGGACAGGGGTTTGCCAATTCCTTCAGACGACTTTTCTTTGCCCAGTTATACCCGAAAGCATTGCCCCAAGACGGAGGCAACATGCGGAACAGGAACTGCATCGTCTCCGAACTGAAGACCTTGCGTAAGAACATGAAATGTTTGATTTTGTTACGCACGCGACTCGGATAATACGTCTGCCAATCGGACGGAAGCAATCCGTCTCCATGAGCGAGGTACAGCGTCTTGCCGTACCTGTTAATCGTCACCGGCGTATAACTGATCTCCGCACCGGTCAGCTTGCTCAAGCCTCCGAACGTCCAAAGATCATGGTTGCCGGTAAACATATGCACATGGATACCTTTCTTGGTCAACTTACGTATCTCCTTACAGAAAGGATGGAACTGTCGCTTGCTCTTGTCATGAATGAAATACTCCATCCAGAAATCAAACATATCGCCGAGCATATAGATAGAAACGGCATCTTTACTCATCTCTTCCAATAGGTCAATGAGTTTTTTCTGGTGAGCCCAGCCTCTCTCGATCGCCAAGCTGCCTAAATGTGCATCTGATAAAAAATAAATCATAACGATTTAACGTTTTGATGCAATCAAAACCATTTTAAGTATTTAACTGTTTAACGCGAGGTTTTCAAAGAAAACCGAGCTCGAGCTTGGCTTCCTCGGACATCATATCCTTGGTCCATTCGGGCTCAAAGACAATATTCACGTTCACATCCTTGATTCCGTCCACGGAACCCACTTTCTGACGGATGTCCTCTACAAGGAAATCACCCGCCGGGCAAGACGGTGCGGTCAGCGTCATCGTGATATCACAAACACCGTCATCTTTGATATCTATACCGTAGATGAGTCCCAAGTCGTAAATATTAACCGGTATCTCAGGATCATAAACGGTCTTGATCATCTTAAGTATTGCTTCTTCTTTTTCTAAAAATTCATTCATAACATCTGTTTGCTGTGTTTCGCCGGTTCGTTTAGAACTACCAGCCGTAAAACGGCTGCAAAGGTACTGCTTTTTTTGCACATATGCAAGTTTTTTCTAAAAAATAAGGTATAAAAATCGGTCTATAGGTCAAAATAAAGCTGTTTATCGCCACATCACCACCCCTTGAACGCCCTACCTTATAGACAGAAAAACCGCCCTAAGCGAGCGATTTTTCTGTTCTATAACCGATGAACATTAGTCATCGGCCTTACCTTGTATGACAGCTTAATTCTTCTCTTCTTCTTCGAGTCCTTCACCAGCCTCGCGTGCAGCCTGAATAGCGGCATACTCCTCTGCGTTATGAACTACGATCTTGGAGAACTCACGCAAACCGGTACCGGCAGGGATGAGGTTACCGCAGATCACGTTCTCTTTCATGCCTTCGAGGTAATCTACGCGGCCGCGAACAGCGGCTTCGTTGAGCACCTTAGTCGTCTCTTGGAAGGAAGCGGCTGACATGAACGATTTGGTACCGAGAGCAGCACGGGTAATACCCTGCAGGATCTGACGAGCCGTAGCGCACTCTGCGTCACGTGCCTGAACGAGTTTCTTATCGCGGCGACGGAGCGAAGAGTTCTCATCGTGGAGACGACGTGCAGTCACGATCTGACCCTCATGGAGCGACTCGGAGTCACCGGCATTGGTAACTACCTTACGTCCCCAGATACGGTCGTTCTCCTCCAAGAAGTCGAGCTTATCCACGACATCGCCTTCCAAGTAACGGGTGTCACCCGGGTCGAGGATCTCTACCTTACGCATCATCTGACGTACGATGATCTCGAAGTGCTTATCGTTGATCTCCACACCCTGCATACGGTAAACCGCTTGTGCCTCGTTGACGATGTAGTCCTGTACGGCTGTCGGTCCCTGAATTGCAAGGATGTCTTCCGGAGTGATAGAACCGTCCGAGAGAGCCACACCTGCACGAACATAGTCACCCTCTTGTACCAAAATCTGTTTGGAAAGCGGAATGAGATATGCTTTCTGCTCACCGAGTTTAGAGGTGATGAACAACTCACGGTTACCGCGTTTGATCTTACCGAAGGAGATCTCACCATCGATCTCGGCCACAACAGCCGGGTTAGACGGGTTACGAGCCTCGAACAGCTCCGTGATACGCGGCAGACCGGAGGTGATATCACCACCGCTGTTGGTAGCACGAGCCATGGAGAACAAGGTATCTCCGACTTTAACAGCTGCGCCATCGGTGAAGATAAGAGAAGCTTTCACAGGCAAGTTATAGGTACGGAGGATATTGCCTTCCTTATCTACAATATGAGCCTGCGGCATCTTGGTCTTATCCTTGGTATCGGTAATAGAAACCTCACGCTTACCGGTTTGCTCATCAATCTCCGTCTTAGAGGTTACACCCTCGATGACATCTTCGTATTTGATGAAACCGTCTTGCTCGATTACCAACGGAGTCTTATACGGATCCCATTCGCATACTACCGTACCCTTGTCGTATTTCTCACCCGGAGTAATATACAGCTTAGCTGCGTACGGGATATCGAAGTTAGAGAGCACAACGCCTGTCTTCTCATCTTTGAGGGTCATAGCGTTCTGACGGCTAACAACGATCACATCTCCGGCAGCAGTAGTGATGGTACGCAGATCTTCGATCTCCACGATACCTTCACGGGTGAGTTCGTATGTACCTTGTGCTGCAGCACCACCTGCCAAACCACCGGAGTGGAAGGTACGGAGGGTCAGCTGAGTACCCGGCTCACCGATAGCCTGTGCTGCGATGACACCGACTGCTTCACCCTTCTGAACCATCTTACGGGATGCAAGGTTACGTCCGTAACACTTAGCACATACACCATGTTTGGATTCGCAGGTGAGTACCGAACGGATCTCTACCTCTTCAATACCTGCAGCCTCGATAGCTTCGCATTGCTGCTCGCGGATCTCCTCTCCGGCAGCCACGATGAGCTTGCCTTCGTTGTCGAGGATATCGTGAACCGATACACGACCGAGGATACGGAGAGTCAGAGAAGCAATCGTATGACCATTGGCATCTTTGATAGCGCGTGCGGTCAAACCACGGAGGGTACCACAGTCTTCCTCATTGATGATCACGTCGTGCGATACATCGACCAAACGACGGGTCAGATAACCGGCATCGGCAGTCTTCAAAGCGGTATCGGCAAGACCCTTACGGGCACCGTGGGTAGAGATGAAGTACTCCAACACGGACATTCCCTCTTTGAAGTTTGCGAGGACAGGGTTCTCGATATCGGTACGGGTGTCGGTAGAACCGGCCTTCAACGGCTTACCCATGATACCACGGATACCTGCCAACTGTTTGATCTGCTGTTGGTTACCACGGGCACCGGAATCCATCATCATGTAAACGGAGTTGAAGCCTTGGTCAGCACTCTTCATATGATCCATCAGAATCGTGGTCATCTCGCTGTCGATCTGCTTCCAAGTATCAACTACCTGACGGTAACGCTGATCATCGGAAACCTCACCTTCGTTATAGAGCTCGGTGATCTGATCTACGATCTCGTTACCCTTGTCAATGAGGGCTTGCTTCTCCTCCGGGATAATAATATCATTGAGGTTGAAGGACAAACCACCACGGAATGCACGGTAGTAACCCAAGTCCTTAATATCGTCGAGGAACTGTGCTGCGCGAGCCACACCACAGGTCTTGATCACCTGCGAGATGATGGACTTAACAGCACCTTTCTTCATGAGCACATTCTGGAATCCGAGCTCTTTCGGTACGTATTGGTTAACGATCACACGACCCGGAGTTGTCTCAACGAGTACACCGTTAATACGCACTTTGACCTTAGCGTGGATATCTACACGACCTTCATTCAGAGCCACGATAGCCTCCTCTTCCGAGTAGAAAGCGAGACCTTCGCCCTTCACGCCTTCACGTTCCTTAGTAATATAATACAGACCAAGGATCATATCCTGCGAAGGTACGGTAATCGGGTTTCCGTTTGCAGGGTCAAGGATGTTATGGGATCCCAACATCAGCAGCTGTGCCTCCAGAATAGCCTCATTGCTCAACGGCAAGTGAACAGCCATCTGGTCACCATCGAAGTCGGCGTTAAATCCGGCGCAGGACAGTGGGTGCAACTGAATAGCCTTACCCTCGATCATCTTCGGCTGGAATGCCAAGATACCGTGACGGTGCAGTGTCGGAGCACGGTTCAGCAGAACGGGGTGTCCTTCCATCACATGCTCAAGGATCTCATAGATAACCGGCTCACGGCGATCGATGATCTTCTTAGCCGACTTAACGGTCTTCACAATACCGCGCTCAATGAGCTTACGGATGATGAACGGTTTATAGAGTTCGGCAGCCATCTCTTTCGGCAGACCGCACTCGTGCATCTTCAGCTCCGGACCTACCACGATAACCGAACGAGCGGAGTAGTCCACACGTTTACCGAGCAAGTTCTGACGGAAACGTCCTTGTTTACCCTTGAGGGAGTCAGAGAGAGACTTCAACGGACGGTTAGCCTCGGACTTCATTGCCGTAGTCTTACGGCTGTTATCGAAGAGCGAGTCCACTGCCTCCTGTAACATACGTTTTTCGTTACGCAGGATCACATCCGGAGCCTTGATCTCAACCAGACGTTTGAGACGGTTGTTACGGATGATGACGCGACGATAGAGGTCGTTGAGGTCAGAGGTCGCAAAACGACCACCGTCCAGCGGAACGAGCGGACGAAGCTCCGGAGGAGTTACAGGCAGCGCCTGAAGAATCATCCACTCCGGACGGTTCTTACCGTTCGATGCACGGAATGCCTCTACTACCTGCAGACGTTTGAGTGCCTCTTGACGACGCTGTACAGAGGTCGATTTGTCTGCTGTAGCACGCAGCTCGTAGCTGAGTTCATCGAGATTGAGGTTGCAGAGCAGGTCATAGACTGCTTCAGCACCCATCTTAACAATTACCTTGTTCGGATCTGTATCCTCTAACAGGTCATTGCCTTCCGGGATGATTGCCATCACTTGCTGATACTGATCTTCATCGAGCAGCATGCAGTTCTCGATGGGCAGACGGTTCTTGTCTGTCTCGTGCTTCTCGCCGATCTCCTGACCTTCGAGAGCTCCGGCACGTACCACGAGGTATTTCTCGTAGTAGATGACAGACTCCAGTTTCTTGGTCGGGATACCGAGCAGAGCTGCCATTTTAGAAGGCAGTGAACGGAGGTACCAGATATGAGCAACGGGTACAACGAGTTTGATGTGACCCATACGCTCACGACGTACTTTCTTTTCTGTTACCTCTACGCCGCAACGCTCGCAGACGATACCTTTATAGCGGATACGTTTGTATTTACCGCAGTGACACTCGTAGTCTTTGGTAGGACCGAAGATACGCTCACAGAACAAACCGTCACGTTCGGGTTTGTAGGTACGATAGTTAATCGTTTCCGGTTTGAGTACCTCACCCGAAGAGATCTGCATGATCTCGTCCGGGGAAGCCAGACCGATAGTGATCTTAGTAAAACCGGTTTTCTTATTATTATCTTGTTTAAAAGCCATTTTAGTCCTCCAATCTTATTCCATGTTAATACTGAGTGCAAGACCTTGCAATTCGTGCAGGAGCACGTTAAGCGACTCGGGAAGACCCGGTGTCGGGAAGGGTTCACCTTTGACGATAGCCTCGTAGGTACGCGCACGACCGGTGACATCATCAGACTTGATTGTAAGGATCTCTTGAAGCACATGAGCGGCACCGTGTGCCTCCAGTGCCCAAACCTCCATCTCTCCGAAACGCTGACCACCGAACTGAGCTTTACCTCCAAGAGGTTGCTGGGTAATCAAGCTGTACGGACCGATCGAACGGGCGTGCATCTTATCGTCCACCATGTGACCGAGTTTCATGAAGTAAGTCACACCGACAGTTGCCATCTGGTCGAACGGCTCACCGGTCTCACCATCATAGAGCTGTGTCTTACCGGCACGAGGCAGACCGGCTTTGTCGGTCCACTCATCCAGCTGCTCCATCGTACAACCATCGAAGATCGGAGTCGAGAACTTAACGCCTAATTCAGCGCCGGCCCAGCCGAGTACAGCCTCGAAGATCTGACCGATGTTCATACGAGAAGGCACACCCATCGGGTTGAGGACGATATCTACCGGCGTACCATCTGCGAGGAACGGCATGTCTTCTACACGCACGATCTTCGAAACGATACCTTTGTTACCGTGACGACCTGCCATCTTATCACCTACGCGGATCTTACGCTTCTTACAGATATAGACTTTAGCCATCTGGATGATACCGTTCGGCAGCTCATCACCGATGGTGAGGTTGAATTTCTCGCGCTTGAGTTGCGCATCCATCTCCTTATATTTAGCAATATAGTTGATGACGCACTGTGCTACGAGTTCGTTCTTATGCTCATCTGCAGTCCAACCTTCGAGGAGCACGGAGAAGAAATCGATCTCGTTCAGACGCTCCTTGCTGAAATGCTGACCCTTAGCGATGAGTTCCGTACCGAGGATATCCTTGACGGAAACAGCCTGACGACCGTTGAGCAGGTTATAGAGCTTGTCGATGAGAAGCTCACGGAGTTCCTCTGCTTTCTCGCGGAACTTGAGATCCATCTTCTGCAGAGTCTCTTTATCCTCCATCTTCTGCTTGCGGTCTTTGTTAGCACGGCAGTACAGTTTCTTATCGATGATCACACCATCCAGCGACGGAGAAGCTTTCAGAGAAGCATCTTTTACATCACCTGCTTTGTCACCGAAGATCGCCTTGAGCAGTTTCTCTTCCGGAGACGGATCCGTCTCACCCTTAGGAGTGATCTTACCGATCAGGATATCACCCGGCTGGATGTGAGCACCGATACGAATGATACCGTTCTCGTCCAGATCTTTGGTAGCATCCTCGGAGATATTCGGGATATCGGCAGTGAACTCCTCCATACCACGCTTGGTATCACGTACCTCAAGCAGCTGCTCTACTACGTGTACGGAGGTGTACATATCTTCGCGTACAATACGCTCGCTGAGCACGATAGCATCCTCGTAGTTGTAACCTTTCCAAGGGATGTAAGCTACCTTGAGGTTCTTACCAAGAGCCAACTCACCACCTGCCGTTGCATAGCCCTCTGTGAGGATCTGACCTTTCTCCACCTTGTCGCCCTTACGAACGATCGGGTGCAGGTCGATAGTGGTGTTCTGGTTCGTTTTCTCGAACTTCGGCATCTTGTACTCTTTGATCGGCGAGTCGAAGCTAACAGCCTCTTCCTCTTCGGTACGCTCGTACTCGATGCGGATGATGTCTGCGTCCACGTACGTCACGGTACCCTTACCTTCTGCTACGATCTGCGTACGGCTATCGGTAACCAATTGCTCCTCGATACCGGTACCTACGATCGCTGCTTCGGAAGTCAACAGAGGTACTGCCTGACGCATCATGTTCGATCCCATCAACGCACGGTGTGCATCATCGTGCTCCAAGAACGGAATGAGTGCAGCAGCTACAGAAGCGATCTGACACGGAGCTACGTCCATGAGGTTCACCTCACTCGGAGCTACTACAGGGAACTCGGCACCCAGACGGGTCTTAACCTTGCTGCGGATAAAGCTACCGTCCTCACGGAGCGGTGCGTTACCCTGAGCAACTACCTGATTCTCCTCGTCCTCGGCAGAGAGATAGATCACATCCTCGTTTTTGAGGTTCACCACGCTGTTCTCGACCTTACGGTACGGAGTCTCGATGAATCCGAGGTTGTTGATCTTCGCATAGATACACATAGACGAGATCAGACCGATGTTCGGTCCTTCCGGTGTCTCAATAGGACAGAGACGACCGTAGTGGGTATAGTGTACGTCTCGCACCTCGAAACCTGCACGGTCACGGGACAGACCACCGGGACCCAGCGCCGACATACGACGCTTGTGCGTGATCTCAGCCAGCGGGTTCTGCTGATCCATGAACTGAGACAACGCGTTGGTACCGAAATAGCTGTTGATGATCGAAGAGATCGATTTCGCATTGATCAGGTCGGTCGGAGTGAAGACCTCGTTGTCGCGAACGTTCATACGCTCACGTACTGTACGAGCCATACGAGCCAGACCGATACCGAACTGGTTGAAGAGCTGCTCACCTACGGTACGAACACGACGGTTGGAGAGGTGGTCGATATCATCTACTTCGGCATTGCTGTTAATGAGCATAACGAGGTACTTGATGATCTCGATGATGTCCTCTTTGGTCAACACACGGGTGTCGTCAGGAATGGACATATTCAACTTACGGTTGATACGGTAACGTCCTACCTCGCCGAGGTCATATCGCTTCTGGGAGAAGAAGAGGTTCTGGATCATCTCTCGTGCCGTAGCATCATCTGCCGGCTCGGCGTTACGCAACTGACGGTAGATATAGAGCACAGCCTCTTTCTCGGTCTTAGCCGGGTCTTTCTGCAGGGTGTTGAAGATGATGGAGAAATCGTTCTCACGCTCCTGATCTTTGTGGAGCAGAACGGATTTCGAACCGGACTCCATGATGATGTCGATTACCTCGGGAGTCAGTTCTTCCTCACGCTCAACGACGATCTGGTTACGCTCGATGGACGATACCTCGCCGGTATCCTCATCTACGAAATCCTCGATAGTCGGTTTCATCACATAACCTGCCAACTTACGACCCATACAAGCCTCCAGCGCCTCACGGTTTACCTTTACCTCTTCGGCAAGGTCGAAGCAGTTGAGGATGTCCTTATCGGACTCAAATCCGATAGCACGGAGAAGAGTTGTTACCGGCAATTTCTTCTTACGGTCGATGTAAGCATACATGACCTTGTTGATGTCGGTAGCGAACTCGATCCACGATCCGCGGAAGGGGATGATACGAGCCGAATAGAGCTTGGTACCGTTGGAGTGCATCGATGTTCCGAAGAACACACCGGGTGAACGGTGCAGCTGACTTACTACTACACGCTCAGCACCATTGATGACGAAGGTTCCTTTCGGGGTCATGTAAGGAATAGTACCCAGATACACGTCCGAAACGACTGTATCGAAATCCTCGTGATCCGGATCCTCACAACTGAGGCGCAGTTTAGCTTTCAAAGGCACGGAATAGGTCAGACCACGTTTGATACACTCTTCGATGGAGTAACGAGGACGATCGACGCTGTAGTCCAAGAAAGCCAAAGTAAAACTGTTTCGGGTATCCTGAATCGGGAAGTTCTCCGAGAATACCCTAAAGAGTCCCTCTTTACGACGTTGCTCAGGTGTACTATCCATCTGAACAAAATCCTCGAAGGACTTCAACTGAATCTCCAGAAAGTCAGGATACGGCATATGCTTCTGCATACGACTGAAATTGACTCTCTGCTGTTTTTTTGTTGTAGCCATTATTTTAGATGGTTGAAAATTGTTTAACAGAATTAAACTGTTGGTAATGAATAATTTAAATCTAAATCGGTGGGTTTTATATTTAACCTTATTTAATCTTTACCCCTAAATAATTACCAAATATTGCAGTTTCTTAATCATTCTGTCCTATTGAGCAGAAAAGGTTTAGACCCACATTTGTGTGTGGATCTAAACCTATTCCACCCTACTTTAGGTGGTTGGTCAGAGGGGTATTACTTGAGTTCTACCTCAGCACCTACCTCTTCGAGAGCTTTCTTCAAAGCCTCTGCAGTAGCTTTGTCTACGCCTTCCTTAACGTTAGAGGGAGCAGCGTCAACGATGTCTTTAGCCTCTTTCAGGCCGAGACCGGTTTGCTCTTTAACGGCTTTAACAACCTGGAGCTTGTTAGCACCTGCGCTCTTCAGAACTACGTCGAAAGAGGTTTTCTCCTCAGCTGCAGCAGCTTCGCCGCCAGCAGCAGGAGCAGCAGCAACTGCTACAGCTGCAGCAGCCGGCTCGATTCCGTACTCCTCTTTGAGGATAGTAGCGAGTTCATTTACTTCCTTAACGGTAAGGTTAACTAATGTTTCAGCAATAACTTTAAGATCTGCCATGATCGTATAAATTTTAAATGTTTTTTAATTCAGTTAATTGTTTTTGACTAGACGCTCTAGATACTCTAGATGCTCTAGACTTGTAATTATTCTGCGCGCTCGCCGAGAGTTTGCAGTACACCATGGATGGTGTTTTGTCCGCTCTGAAGTGCAGAAACGACATTCTTCGCAGGAGATTGCAGCAATGCAACCAATTCAGCGATGAGTTCGTTCTTGGACTTGATAGCGCAGAGGAACTCGAGATTCTGCTTGCCTACGTAAACCGTTTCTTCTACGTAAGCAGCTTTGAGTTGGGGCTTAGCTTCTCCGGTCTTGTCACCTTTGGTAAACTCTTTGATGAGTTTAGCAGGCGCATTACCGGTGTTGCAAAGCATGAGTGCGGTGTTGCCTTTCAGAGCGCCGAAAATCTCTGCCTCAACGCCTTTTTTCTCAAGCGCTTTCTGAAGCAGGGTGTTCTTCGCAACGAGGAGTTTGATGTCCTGTTTGAAGCACGCGCGACGCAGTGCGCTGGTGCCCTCTGCATTCAGACCCTCGATGTTAACGAGGTAGAAGTGCGAGTACTCAGCCAGTTGTGCGCCTAAGGCTTCAATGACGAGATTTTTATCTTCCTTTTTCATACTTGTCCTTTGTTTTTAGAGATTAGAGAGATTTGGTATCAATCTTAATACCCTGACTCATAGTGCTGGAAAGATAAACGCTCTTGATGTACTCACCTTTCGATACAGCGGGTTTCAGGTGCTTGATCATATCGATGAACGCGAGTGCGTTCTCTGCGATCTTCTCAGCGCTGAAGCTTACTTTACCGATAGAGGTGTGTACAATACCGAACTTATCAACCTTGAAGTCAATCTTACCACCCTTTACCTCTTTAACAGCTTTCGCTACATCCATGGTAACGGTACCGCTCTTGGGGTTCGGCATGAGGCCACGGGGACCCAATACACGACCGAGAGCACCGATCTTACCCATGATCTGCGGTTGAGTGATGATGACATCAATGTCAGTCCATCCACCTTTGATCTTTTCAATATACTCATCCAGACCTACATAGTCAGCACCTGCCTCTTTAGCAGCTGCCTCCTGATCCGGAGTACAGAGTGCGAGAACGCGAACTGTTTTACCAGTACCGTTAGGGAGTGCTACGACGCCGCGAACCATTTGGTTAGCTTTACGCGGGTCAACGCCCAGACGTACGTCGATATCTACGCTTGCATCGAACTTAGTGGTAGTGATCTCTTTTACGAGAGCAGCTGCCTCTTCGACGGTGTAGAGCTTGCCAGCTTCAATCTTCTCAGCAGCAAGCTTCTGTTTTTTTGTCAGTTTTGCCATAATTGTTGATGTGATTGAAGTTGATTACTTTACTACGATACCCATTGAACGAGCGGTACCTTTGACCATTTTGAGAGCCGACTCCACGGTGAAGCAGTTGAGGTCCACCATTTTGTCCTGAGCGATTGCCTGAGCCTGTTCCTCGGTGATGGTTGCCACCTTGTTACGGTTCGGCTGGTCGCTACCGCTCTTCACCTTAGCTGCCTCAAGGAGCTGGATAGCTACAGGAGGAGTCTTAACGACGAAGTCGAAGGACTTATCCGCATAAACGGTAATTACTACAGGCAGTACTTTGCCTGCTTTGTCTTGCGTTCTGGCATTGAACTGTTTGCAGAACTCCATGATGTTCACACCCTTAGAACCCAGAGCAGGTCCTACCGGAGGAGCCGGGTTGGCTGCGCCACCTTTGATTTGGAGTTTGATAAAACCAGCAATTTCTTTAGCCATAGTTTTACTTTTGTTAATAGTTTTTGACTTGCAAACGGGCTTTCGACTTTCGACTTTTGACTTTCGACACGATTACCCTCAGTCGGTTAATAAATTGGAAACTACCGAGTAGTGACTAACGACCTGTAACGGGGTCTCCTACTCTTTTTCTACTTGGTTGTAGTTCAGCTCCATAGGAGTCTGACGGTCAAAGATCGTTACAACCACTTTGAGTTTGTGTTTATCCTCAAAGATCTCCTGTACGGTACCCTTGAAGCCGCTGAACGGACCATCGGTCACCTTCACGCTTTCGCCTACAAGGAACTCGATCTCTGTTGCTGCGCGTGCTTCGGACTCGGAAGCCAGACCAACGAGTTTGTTGACCTCAGCCTGCGAAACCGGACGCGGTTTAACAGTAGTCTTTCCGCCGCTCAGGAATCCCAGCACGTTCGGAATGTTACGCAAGAGCGGGAAGCTCTCGTCGCAAAGATAACACTCTACCAACAAATAACCGGGAAGAAGATTACGCTCCTTCTCAGTACGTTTGCCGTTCTTGAGAGTAATCACTTTCTCACGCGGGATAAGCACCTGCGACACATACTCACGGAAAAGAGACGAAGAGACGAGTGCATTGTTGATGTACTCTTCTACCTTGTTCTCCTTACCGCTGATGGCGCGCAATACATACCATTGTTTTTTGTTTTCTGCCATACTAATCTTCAAATTTTCAAATTGTCAATCTTCCAATTCTCAATTAGAACAGACCATAAACAAAGGTCATGATGCTTTCAAAGCACCAGTCCATAAGCCACACGATCAGCGCGAGTATTACGGAAGCAATCAATACTATCACTGAACTCTGGGTCAACTCCTTGCGGGTCGGCCAGCTTGTCTTGTGAACCAGCTCGTTGTACGATTCTTTTACACTTTCTACAAAAGCCATATTAGTAGATTTTTTTATTATTCTTATTTGCGTAGCACAATTCGGCTACAGCCTTAGCTGAAGTCGAATTGGAAGCTATGTTTTGTAACAGCACGGAAGGCAGGAATCGAACCCACATTGACGGTTTTGGAGACCGCTCTCCTACCATTGGAGGACTTCCGTAAAGTGCTCGGGGCTCGACACCCCGAGCAGGTTTCCCTTTTGGGGTCCCCGCAAATTTAAATTTGTGGGGGAATTCGGAGGCATAGGTCGCCCGTCCATTTAGCGGAGCGGTATGGACATATGCGATCCTATTGCCGACGAATCAGTCGATCAGTTTGGTGATCTGACCCGAACCTACGGTACGGCCACCCTCACGGATTGCGAAACGCAGACCCTCAGAGCAAGCTACCGGATAGATCAGTTTAACCTGAATCTCGAGGTTATCACCCGGCATTACCATCTCAGTTCCTTCCGGCAGAGTGATCTCACCGGTAACGTCCATGGTACGGATGTAGAACTGCGGACGATAGTGGTTGTGGAACGGAGTGTGACGACCACCCTCTTCTTTTTTCAGGATATAAACCGAAGCCTTGAACTCGCTATACGGTTTAACGCAACCCGGGTGAGTCAATACCATACCACGTTTAACCTCGTCTTTGTCGATACCACGGAGGAGCAGACCTACGTTATCACCAGCCTCACCTTGATCCAGCAACTTGCGGAACATCTCAACGCCGGTTACAACGCTCTTCTTGCCCTCTGCACCCAGACCGATCAGCTGAACCTCGTCACCAACTTTGACGACACCGGTCTCGATACGACCCGTTGCTACAGTACCACGACCGGTGATGGAGAATACATCCTCAACCGGCATCAGGAACGGTTTGTCAATGGCGCGTACAGGGAGCTGGATCCAGTTGTCGCAAGCGTCCATCAACTCCATTATCTTCTCTTCCCACTGCGGAACACCGTTCAGTGCACCGAGTGCAGAACCGCGGATAACAGGAGTGTTGTCACCATCGAAATCATAGAAGTTCAGAAGCTCACGCATCTCCATCTCAACGAGATCAAGCATCTCAGGATCGTCAACCATATCGCACTTGTTCATAAATACAACGAGGCGCGGTACGTTCACCTGACGAGCGAGCAGGATGTGCTCACGGGTCTGAGGCATAGGACCATCAGTTGCAGCAACTACGATGATTGCACCATCCATCTGAGCGGCACCGGTAACCATGTTCTTTACATAGTCAGCGTGGCCCGGGCAGTCTACGTGTGCGTAGTGACGGTTAGCTGTTTGATACTCTACGTGAGCGGTGTTGATAGTAATACCACGCTCTTTCTCCTCGGGAGCGTTATCGATAGAATCGAACGAACGCTGCTCAGACAGACCTTTCTTAGCCAATACAGTAGTAATAGCTGCGGTCAGAGTCGTTTTTCCGTGGTCTACGTGACCGATGGTACCGATGTTAACGTGCGGTTTCGAACGGTCAAATTTTTCTTTTGCCATAGTAATTCTTTAATTTTTATTAACGTTAATAAACAAAATTTGTTTAATTGTCTTTTTAACTTAAAAAAGGCCGGTCAATGTACGACCGTTGACCAACCTTTATATTTTCGCGCAAACGCGAGAGAGCTGCTTCCGAGAGTTGAACTCGGGACCTCATCCTTACCAAGGATGCGCTCTACCACTGAGCTAAAGCAGCATAAGAGCGAAAGACGGGACTCAAACCCGCGACCCCCAGCTTGGAAGGCTAGTGCTCTATCGACTGAGCTACTTTCGCGTCGCGAGCAGCACTGCCGCGTTGTTGTGTGGGTGCGGATGGATTCGAACCACCGAAGTCGAAGACAGCAGATTTACAGTCTGCCCCATTTGGCCACTCTGGAACACACCCATTTTCAATGTTCACCTTGTTTGACGCTTCGCGTTTGACTTCGTTTGTTTATCAACTGTTTCAAACCCTCAAACTTTCAAACTTTCAAACTATTTCGATTCTCCGAATCGAGAGCCTCTAGTCGGACTCGAACCAACGACCGCTGGATTACAAATCTAGTGCTCTACCAACTGAGCTATAGAGGCAAAAGCATTTACGATTTGACGATTTACGATTTACGATTTTGACTCCGCTGAGCACCATCTAAGTAATTCGTTCGATCGAAAGCGGGTGCAAAGGTACTGCTTTTTTTTGATATAGCAAAATATTTTTGAAAAAAAATGCAAAAAAACGTCATTTTTGTCATTTTTGGTCGTCATTTTGCCCTTTTGCACGTGGATGTGTCGCCATATAGACCCTTTTTATCTGTTCGAAAGTGGTATGCGTATAGACCTGCGTCGTGCTCAAAGAGGCATGCCCGAGAAGCGTCTGGATCGTGCGGATATCCGCTCCATGATCCAACATCGTCGTAGCGAAAGTGTGACGCAGCACATGCGGTGAGTGTTTCTTGAGCGTGCTGACCTCTCCCATACGCGTGCGCACGATATTATATAATGTGTATTTCGTCAGTTTGGGAAAGAAAGCGCCGGTTTTGGATTTTATCATTTGGTCATTTACCATTTGTTCATTTACCGTTTGCTCATCTCGCCATTGGATATAGGTTTGGATCTGCTCCACGAGAGATGGACCGATGGGCACAATGCGCTCTTTGCGGCGTTTACCGAAGATCCGGATCTGTCCTTGCGCAAGGTCGATGTCCGCATCGGTCAGACCAAGCAACTCCGCCTGACGCATTCCCGTTTGGTACAACAGAGAGATGATCAGCTCATCCCGCAAGGCGTTGGTGCTATCCGTGTGCTTGGCAGAACGACCTGTTTCGGCTGAAGGCATGTCCTGCGGAGTGCTGTTGAGCGCACGGTTCACCTCTTCCTCGCGGAAGAAAACAGGCAGCGGTTTGTCCACTTTCGGAGGCGTTATACGACGGGTGATATCTTTGTTGACCAAGCCCTGCCGCAACAGCCATTTATAGAAGCTATGCAAGGCGGAAAGCTTGCGTTTGACGGATCTGGGCGACTGTTTCTGTTCCTCGATGAGATAGAGCATCCATGCTTTGATATCGTCCTCTCCGGCTAAGTCGGTTTGGAACTCATCCGGCTCCAAACCCAAGAACGTGCAGAAATCCCGCAGGTCATCCCTGTAGGCTTCCACCGTCCGCGGCGAGTACTTCCGCTCGATAGCCATATAATCCAAAAAATGCTGAATCATGCTGCAAAGGTACAACAAATATTGCATATACGCAAGCGTTCGGGTATTTTTTTGCCAATAAAATGAAATTTTATCTATTTAGCCCAAACAGATAGCGGCTATGCTTGCATAAGACGATATATGTACGGGCGAAATAGGAAAGCCGTCTGGCTTGGCGAAAATACCCGCCCTTTGCCATATATCCCGCAAAATGCGACTGTACTTTCGAAGGGTCCCCATCTTAATGGGGGAGGAGGTCGAAGTACTGCAAAAATGGGACATATGCAAATAAAAATAGAAAAATTATGATTTATCAGCCCCAAAAAAGAAAAAAAAATAGAGAAAAATAAAGAAAAATGCGCTTTTTAATAAAAAAAATTTGGTCAATTCAAAAAAATGTTGTACTTTTGCAGTCGCAAAAGCTTATTGAGCGCGTGTGGCTCACTACCTGCGTCTGGTTGCATTCCGTTTTTACTCGTTGCAATTCAGCGGCACAGAGGTAAGGCTGAACGGAAGTCTTATGTTAAGAGCGGGGTTTAACACACACCAACTCAATTATCAAAAATTCTTCGTACCTTTGCACTCCAAAGTGGGAAAAGTGTAGACAATCCACTGAATAAATTTAACGATGAACGCTAATCTCTCCGGCAGGATATATACGATAGATCGCTCTATACGGACGGCGATTCGGATTGTGGCACCTATTTGTTTTTTGTTACTAATAGGTGCTTCATTCGATTTGCCGTGCAAGCGAATTCTTACCAACGCGTTGGTTGTTGCCGCAATCATCTGCGGTGTGTTGATTCTTTGCCGCATATGTCTTTCTCCGTTCGTCAAAAGCGACGAGCAGGAGGAGTTTGAAGAGAAATTAGATTATGTCTTAGCTCAAAGAAAAGAATCCCAACATTTGCAAACCGCTGCCTCGGAAGCCTATTCTCCGCTTCAAAATCTCTCGCAGGAACAAGAGAAAAAAGTGAAACAACTGCTTCGTTCCTTACCTGCTAATGAGCGAAAGCCGGAAGCTATCAAATTAGCACTTGTTGTGCAGTATCTGAAAGCGTTGGAGAATATGAACAAAGCCAATTTATCGGACTTGTACCGTTTGCGCATATGGGTAATATCTATAACCGAAAAAGAGGTTCCGGATTCAAGCCAATTCAATGAGGCTGTCCGTGAATGTGCTACGTCCAAGGTTTCCAAGGCTCAAAAGGATTTGGCACGCATTCTTCAATAATTCGATTTCTTCGATAATCCGCATCGAACTTTTGGTGGTTCTCGCCAAAAGTAGTACTTTTGTGCCGAAATTTAATTTTTGGTATTATGGTAGATGTAAAAACTATTGGAAGTCTTCGAGCGTGGGATTTACACCAAGAGATTATTATGGAGACGATTATTAACTTGCGTCCCGAAGTCAAAATGCGCCACAGATGGAAGATCATGCCGGAGGCGTTGGTGACGGAAAATCCGAATGACAAATATCCGGATATTATTATCAAAGATGAGCACAAACGCTTGGTCTTCAGCATGGAAATAACTCACAGCCGTTATTTCTCTTATGACCGCAAGAAATGCGAAGAGCTCCAACAACGTTTTCCGAACGCTGAGTTCTTTATTTATAACTATGAAACAGATGTTCTCTTTGCCTTAAGCGATGAGGGTATTTGGTATAACAGCCGTGAGTACGAACTCACGAGCCGCTTCTTCCGACGTCCAATTTTGGAGTATATTTATGTTCCGGAAGATTATTAAATTGCTAAAAAATCAAAATATATTTGCATATGTCAAAAAAAAACAGTACTTTTGCATCCGAAAATACATATCGGGTGCATGTGTGTACCTTTGAAAGCGTTATAAGCCCAAACTTGATTACTTGGAAACTTCGACACTTTTTAAGTAATTTATTAATCTCAAGTAAAAGCCTATGCGCTCACGTTATGCGTGAGCTTTTGCGTAGATTTTGAGATTAATAGGTAGTCGAAGACCTCAAGTAATCAAATGAAGCGAACAGAAGTTCACGCTTTTTATTTGTTACGTATTATCAACCTTTTAAATCTCATGAATATGAAGAAAAAACTTTTTGTAAGCCTGTGTGCTATTTTGTCAACATTAAGTCTTTTTGCGCAAGACATTATTGTTACTACCGATGCCAAGAAAATCGGGGCAAAAGTCCTTGAAGTTTCCAAGCATGAAATCAAGTACAAAGAAATGGACAATCTGGACGGACCTTCGTTTGTGCTTGACGTTAGCGAAATCAGTTCTATCATCTATGCGAACGGAAAAGTTGTGTTGTATAACCAGCAATCGGATTCTGCTCCGCAACCCGAGAGTCCGCAAGTTCCAACTCAAGCAGCAGTTGCGCCTCATTCGCAAGTACCTTCAAATGTGCCGGTTGTTGATGAGAGTACAGCTCAGATACTCTTGTTGTCAGGGTACACTATCACGGCTCAAATAACAGAATTTAAAACCATTTATATCGCTTATACCATAGATGGCAAACGTTATACGCTTCCGGCTTCGCAAATAGAAAAAGTGACGTTTTTGCAAAACGGACAAGTGAAATCATATACAAATCCAGAAGCCAACACGTATTCGCCAACTACAGCTTCAAATGCCAGCGAAAGCCAAACCACAAGTACACAAGAACCAGCATCTCGTGCCGTTTATCAAGGAATGATTGAGTTCTCCGGTTTTGTCGGAAACAATAATGGAATAACCGATGGAGGTATAGGCATTGATATTATCAATGGCGTTCGAATCAATAAATATGCCTTTGTGGGTTTAGGTGTCGGCTCTCACGATGATTTTGCTTCATATCAAGGTTTCACTATATTTTCCGCTAATATGAATGTGTTTACGGATGTCAGAGCGTATATACCGACTAAGATAGAAGGCTTTTATCCCTATTTAGGAACAGCTATTGGTCCTATGATCAGTTTTTATCAAGGGGCATATGGTTATGGACAATCTGTAAGCGAAAGCAAAATATATACCTATGCATTCTTCCGAATCAATGCCGGATTTGACATCAAACGCTTCACTTTAGGTTTGGGTTATGAGTTATGGGCAAACAAGACCGAAAAGTCAAACTATTTCTTCTTTAAATTAGGTGTACGTTTAGGAAAAAACATTTGAGCATATGACATTTAATAAGATTATAGTAAGCCTGATTCTTTTAATGGTGTGTTCTGCGATATATGCGCAGGATATAATTGTTACGAATGAATCGAAACGAATAGATGCCAAGATCATTGAGGTCTCCAAATCGGAAATCCGATATAAGGAGTCGGACAATCTTGAAGGTCCGACATTTGTTCTGGAAACACAAGATATACATACAATCATCTATGCGAACGGAAAAGTAAAACTGTATAATCAAGATGCCCCAAAAGAGCAAAGTTTTCCGGATCAAATACCAGCTCAAGAAGCGCCTGTTGCGATGCAATCGAATATTCAGAAAGATCTTAGTTTGGCACATGTAGAAAATGCCAGTGGTGTCTATATCTTTACGGATTGTGTACCTGTTGCTGCCTATGAGGTATTGGGAAACGTATTCTTTAACCAAAGAGGAGAGCACAGCACGATGATTTTGCCCACATATAATTCATATGGAATGAGCGTTATTGACATAGAAGAAACGCATCAATATACAGAGATTCGTAATGGTCTGATAGCACAAGCAATCATGGCAAACAGACAAGTGGAAGGAGTCCTAATAACGATACAGGCGGAAGGAAAGGGACAAGCAACGCTTATCAAATTCAAAAATAGTACAGATGATAAATCATTAGCAAGGGTCAATTCACATTTAGGCGTTTATGTGTTTACCGATTGTTTGCCGGTAAATGGCTATTCCTTTGTTGGAAAAATTAACGGCGCCGGAGGACTTAATTCGGACTACAATAATTTGCGTGACAAATTGATTAAGAAAGCCAAAAACAGATTTCCTTCCGTACAAGGAATCATTCCCCACTTCGTAACCGGAGGAAAAGACACAGCTGAGGCTATTACTTTTTGATGAATAATATAAATGATAAAAACTCAAATAGTTATGAAAAACAAAATTCTTTTTGTGGCATTTTTAGTTGCCTTGTTTACCGGTTGTAAGAAAGACGAACCGGAAGATCAGCCTGTTGCATTATTCTCATTCTCTCAAAATGAGTTGACAGTAACATTTACCAACTCTTCTCAAAACGCACAATCTTATGTGTGGGATTTTGGTGATGGTCAAACATCAAAAGAGAAAAATCCTGTCCACGCATATTCAAAGGCGGGTACGTATAAAGTGCAGTTAACGGCTACAAATATTACAAAAACAGGTTCGTATAGCCAAAATGTAATAATTTCGCAGGAAGCTTTAACTCCCACTGCCAACTTTTCTTATACTAAGAATGGACTAACTGTCACGTTTTCTAATTCTTCTATAAATGCTTCAGCTTATAAATGGGAGTTTGGTGATGGTCAAACATCTACAGTGGTAAATCCTTCCCATACTTATTCTAACTACGGGACTTACAACGTGACCTTAACGGCATCTAATGGAACTAAAACCAGTACAACATCAAAAAGTATCACTTTAACTGAAGTTGCACCTCAAGCTCGTTTTACTTATAAAACGGCTCATCCTCTTAAAGTTGTATTGACCAATACATCGTCAAACGCAACTTCATATTTATGGGATTTTGGCGATGGAACTACTTCTACAGAGAAAAGTCCAACGCATAGATACAAAACAATAGGTGTGTATAAAGTAAAATTGACAGCCAAAAGTGCTAACAAATCTGATTCGTATGAAACGAATGTTGAAATTAAAGCACCCACAACCTGCCTTATCACAGGATTTACTATAACAAAAATTCCAACAAATAACAAGTATTATCAAGTACAATTGACGGACGATTATTTAATAAACAAAACAACGTATTTTTGGACGAAATGGTATTTGCTTTCTTCTGCTAACGTTCCGTATGACCACACCTTAAGCTCGTCTAAAACACTTAACATAGAAGATAAATATGTTATAAGGTTGTATAAATATACAGGAACAGGTAATCCAAGCGATACTCAAGCAAGCGGAAAGGGAGATTGGACTGCTACTATTTTGTCAAGCGATTTAAAAACATATCCAGAGACATTAACCTATTCAAATAGTACCGCAGGAATAAAATTAAAATTCCAATGGAAATAAACTAACACTCATTTGTCCACTTCTCGGTGATAGTTCGCCGAACTAATCAAGCGCGAGGCTCACAATAAATGGGTCTCGCGCTTGATTTTTTATTAGGTCAGCATCTAAGGCCTTTAATGGTGTTCTTGGGGGTTCTGTCAGACGTGCTCTTGGGGCGAGAAGACGAATGAACGGGGAGGGTAGATGGCGAAATTCGCGGAGTTGTGAGCGGAAAGGGCGTTGAGGGGATACGTTCGGCGGGAACGGAGGGGACGGGGATCTATGGGCACGAAGGAGACGTCCTCGGGCGTCGGGAGGGAGGGCTCGGCGGTGGGGTGCTCGGTTGCGAGGGATTGTTGGGCGAGGGAAGGCTCGGCGAGACAGCGCCGAGAAGTGGACAGCACGGTGTGGGGATGATCAGCAGAAAGGGACTCCGCGCTTACGCACGGAGCACTCAACAAAGACTGCTCGGCGGAGGCATTTTGGGCGAGGGATTGTTGGGCAGCGAGGGAGGCTTCTTGAGCGGCAGAGAGGAAGGCTTCTTGGGCGGCGGTAACGGCGGATTTGAGGTCACGGTAGATGCAGACGTAAACGTATTGATAGAAACGGGTATAGGGCTTGAGACCGGGTTCCGGTTTGGCACCTCCTTTGACTACATGGAAATAATGGTGGAAGAAACGAAGTCTCCATTCGATGCCTTCCGGAGAGTAGTCGTGTTCGAGGGCGTGAGCGAGTTTTTGGGCGGTTTTGATGAGTTCGCGGTTAGCTACACAGGCTGCAGACCAAGTCTTGGGGAAATGGTACGTATAGAGTTGGTGCAAGCCGCCAAAACGGGGCACACGGCGGACGATGATGTGCTTGCGGTATTTTTGGCCTTGCTTGTGGGAGTTCATCATTCCGCAGTAGTAATTGATGCCGTCAATGGGATATAAATAGCGAACTCCACGGGCGTGAACCTTGGAAACAGCAGGAGAAGG
>ONWR01000031.1 GCA_900321605.1 uncultured Bacteroidales bacterium
ATATATTGGAAGTATCATATTCTATTTACGATTTATTTCTTCGAGATCACGAGATTACGTAATTACGAGATCACGAGAATTTTTAATTTTTAATTTTTAATTTTCTCGAGGTATCCCTCGAGTATGATGCACGCCGCGATCTTATCCACCACGGCTTTGTTCTGCCGGTCTTTTTTCTTCATGCCACCGGCTATCATTGCTTGATGCGCTAACACGGACGTGAAGCGCTCGTCGTACATAGTTATCGGTTTATCAGGAAACTGTTTTTTGAATTGTCCCATGAACGGCCGTATATAGTTCATACTCTCCGAATCCTCGCCGTTCATCTGCGTCGGATGGCCGATGACTACCTCGTCCACGGGCTCGTGTGCGAAGTAGTCGGTCAACCACTGTATCAAATCCTTCGTCTCAATCGTAAGCAACGGATTAGCCGTTATGCGGAGTACATCCGTAACGGCTAATCCTGTGCGCTTGCGACCGAAATCTATTGCGAGAATACGTCCCATTAGTATTCGAGCAGAGCTTTCATCTCGTTCTCTTTATCCTCCATACCGAAGCGGTAGTAGAGACCTTTGAGCGTCTGGATATAACTACGCTCCTCCGGTGCCATCTCATGGGCTTTCTCGAAGAACGGCAACGACTGACGGAACACTTCGTTCATCTCGTCGAGTGCTTTCTTGTACTCTTTGTTGTCCACGATGTTAGCAGCAGCCTCGTTCAACTTGACAGCTTGGTTGTAATATACACGACCCTTACCTGCCATAGCGTCTGCCATCTTCGGATCGATTGCCAGAGCAGCATCGAAATCTGCCAATGCAGCATCGTAGTTACCTTGGTTCTCGTCGAGGTTACCCTTGATCAGGTGGTATTGTGCTACGTTCGGCTCACGCTCGATAGCCTGTGCCAGATAATCGATGGCAGTCTGCTCCTGACCCGTGAAGATATAGTAGTTGATCAGGTTCTGGAGGAACCACGGCTCTTGTGGGAAACGAACAACTGCATTCTGCAACGTTTCCAAGAACTTAACGGTATCTTTCACGTTCACGTACTCTTGATAGAGGAACTGGTTAGTAGAGATAGCCTCGTACTCACCATCTTTAAGTTGCTCCAACAGAGCGATTGCATCCTCGTGCATCTCAGACTGAACAGCAAAGATAGCTGCGTAGTATTTGTACTGGATATACGTGGTGTCACGCGGCATCTCTTTCTGGATCTTCGGATCCTGCATCATCGGCAGATCCGGCATCTCCACATGCATCTTGAATGCCTTGAAAGCACCGGCATAATCACGACTCTCGTTTAGATGAACACCGTATTTCACCAAATCTTGGTTCTTGTAGTAGTCCAGCATCATCTTAGCGATCTTACCACGCATCTTCGGGTCGGTCGGTACTTCTACACCTTTCTTGTTCAGTACAGGCACCTGTGCCAACTCGTCCGCTTTGAGCCAATACTCATAGCTCTCCTCAGCGGCTGCTCCGGCTGCTGCTACGTCTGCGGACTGTCCCATCATCTGGTTGTAGTTCTGCAGCATCACTTCCTTGTAGCCGATCATACCTGCCCAGTAGTACGTCTCTGCTGTGGGTTCCTGCTCCAATGCTTCTGCGATGGACGCACGAGCGGCACCGAAATCCGGGCTCTCAGATAACATGTAACTCTTGGCTTTCTTGGTAGCCGGGTTCTTTTGTGCAAAGCAGCCTGCGCTTATCAGCACGAGTGCTGCCAAAATCAATGTTTTTCTCATATTATTCTTGATTTTCGTTGTTATTATCATCATTTGCATCATTTGCATCATTTTCACCATTCAGCGGAGCGTCACCATTCTCCTCTTCCTCTTTCGGAACGATACAACCGCTCATGAGACAGTCATTACGTTTCTGGAGTTCGATCAGCTTAACGCCTTGTGCCGCACGTCCGGTCTGACGAATGGTCGAGATATCCATGCGGATAGCTGTTCCGGATTTAGTGATCAGCATCAGGTCATCTGCGTCGGTAACGGCTTCGATACCTACCAAGTGACCGGTCTTATCCGTGATCTCGATGGTCTTGACACCCTTACCACCACGGTTCGTCACACGATAGATCGGGTTGCCTTCCTCATCATCAACCGGCGTACGCTTACCGAAACCGTTCTCGGAAATCACGAGGATATTCTTGTCTGTACCCTTCTCTACACAAACCGTGCCAATTACGCGATCTTGACCATCTTCTTCCAAAGTTATTGCCTTCACACCGGTAGCTCCACGACCCATCGGACGTACGCCACCTTCGTTGAAACGAACCACCTTACCATTGTACGAAGCTACCATCATCTCGCTCTGACCATCGGTCATCTCAACGGCAATCAGTTCATCGCCTTCACGTAAACCGAGTGCGATGATACCGTTAGCACGCGGACGGGAATAAGCTTCCAAGGTCGTTTTCTTCATCAGACCGTTCTTAGTCACGAAAATCAGATAGTGATTCTCGATATACTCTTGGTCGTTCAGACCCTTCACGTTGATACACGTACGAACCTTATCGCCCTTCTGCAGGTTGATCATGTTCTGGATAGCACGACCCTTGGACTGCTTGTTACCCTCCGGCAACTCGTATACCTTCAGCCAGTAGAGGCGACCCATCTCGGTGAAGAACATCATCGTCGAGTGCATCGATGCTTGGTGTACATACTCGATGAAATCCTGATCACGTGCCGAACCGGCTTTCGAACCGATACCGCCACGGGTCTGCTGACGGAAGTCTGCCAGCGGAGTACGTTTGATATATCCGAGGTGCGAGATGGTGATTACCATATCGTCATCGGCGTACATATCTTCGGGGTTGAACTCAGTAGCCATCTTCACGATCTGCGTACGACGCTCGTCGCCGTATTTCTCTTTGATCTCCACCAGCTCAGCGTTAATCACGTCATAACGCATCTCCTCGCTTGCCAGCAACTCGTTCAAATGGGCGATCAGTTTCTCGATCTCCTCGTACTCGGCTTTCAACTCATCGATACGCAAGCCTGTCAACGAAGACAGACGCATATCTACGATCGCTTTCGACTGCAGGTTATCGAGGTTGAAGCGCTTCTCCAAGTTCGCCTGAGCGTCTGCCGGGGTACGGCTTGCACGGATGATCTTAACCACCTCATCGATGTTATCTACCGCGATGATCAAGCCTTCCAAGATATGTGCTTTCTCCTCTGCTTTCTTGAGTTCGTATTTCGTACGACGGGTCACAACATCCATACGGTGCTCGATGAAATTACCGATCAGCTGCTTGAGGTTCAAGAGCATCGGACGACCTTTCACAAGAGCAATGCTGTTCACAGCAAAACTCGACTGCAAAGCGGTGAACTTATACAACTTATTGAGCACTACCTGTGCGTTAGCGTCACGCTTCACGTCGATCACAATACGGATATCGCGTTTGGAGTGGTCCTGAATATCGGAGATACCTTCGATCTTCTTGTCGTTTGCCAACTCAGCAATCGCTTTCACCAACTCGTTCTTCACTACGCCGTACGGCAACTCGGTGATCACAATACGCTCCCTTCCGTTATCATCGGTCTCGATGTCCGCATTCGAACGAATCACTACACGTCCGCGACCGGTCTCATAAGCGTCTTTCACACCCTGATAGCCGTAGATAGTACCACCGGTCGGGAAATCCGGAGCTTTCACGTGCTCCATCAGCTCCTCTACGGTAATATCTTCAATCGACGCATCGTGCATACGCGCTTTAATATTATCAATGTACGCGCAACAACCGTCAATCACCTCGCTCAAGTTATGAGTCGGCATGTTCGTTGCCATACCGACTGCAATACCGCTGGCTCCGTTCACCAACAGGTTCGGGAAACGGCAAGGCAGAACGGTCGGCTCTTTCAACGAGTCGTCGAAGTTATTCTGCATATCTACGGTGTCCTTCTCGATATCGCGAAGCATCTCTTCAGCCAGCTTCGACAGACGAGCCTCGGTATAACGCATAGCAGCTGCTCCATCACCATCGACCGAACCGAAGTTACCCTGACCATCTACGAGGCAATAACGCATTGCCCAAGGTTGTGCCATACGAACGAGCGTACCATAGATTGAACTGTCACCATGTGGGTGATACTTACCCATTACCTCACCGACGATACGCGCACTTTTCTTGGTCGGTTTGTCCGAGGTGTTACCCAACTCGTTCATTCCGAACAACACGCGGCGGTGAACCGGTTTGAAACCGTCGCGCACATCCGGCAACGCACGGCTCACGATCACACTCATCGAGTAATCGATATAAGAGGATTTCATTTCCTCGTCAATCTTCACAGGAATAATGTGATCATTCTTAATCATTTCGTTGTTCTCTTCCATTTGTATATTTGTTTTAACAATTTAACCCTTTAACGTCGCGCAGCGACCCAAATCGGCCGCAAAATTACAAAAAAAAAATGATATACACAATAGTGTATAGCACTTTTCTTGCATTTTTTGTGCCTTTTTAGCCGTTTTTAGCCATTTTGTGCTCTTTTTCGAGGGGATGTCGGTAGAAAAACGACAATCGCTCAGAATGCTTACAAATGCCCTTTATGACAATTTTGAATACGACGCATAGCTTCCGTGATCTGTTCCGTGGAGATAGCATAGGACAGCCGAATGCACTCCGGACAACCAAAAGCCGAACCGGACACCACCGCTACATGCGCCTCTTCCAACAGCCGCTCAGCTACCACATCGCCGCCGCCTAATTCACTCACATCAGGGAAGAGATAAAACGCCCCTTGAGGATTTCGGAACTTCCATCCCGGTATCGCCTTTGCCATCTTACAGATCAACTCCCGTCTCTCTGCAAAGACTGCTTTCATCTCTTCCACACACGTCTGATCACCCCGCAAAGCCGCCTCCGCAGCTCGCTGTGCGGTCATCGTGGCGCAAGTCAACTGTTGTCCTTGCAAACGACTGCAAGCTGCCACGAATGGCTTGTTTTTACACAGCAACCAGCCTATTCGGTAGCCTGTCATAGCATATGCCTTGCTTACGCCGTTGATAATAACAAGCCGATCAGCAAGCTCTTGGAACACGCTCATCGTCGTTGCCTGAGCATCGTAAGACAGGCACGCATATATCTCATCGCTCAGGATCGTGACCTGCGGAAAATCCCTCAGCACATCCACCAAGCCTTGCAACTGTTCTCGGCTATAAATACTTCCTGTCGGGTTATTAGGCGAACAGAGAATCAGCATTCGAGTCCGTTCGGTCAGCGCAGCACGCAACTCTTCCGGTGTGAGGCAGTAGTTCTGCTCATACTTCGTCGGAACGGCTACTACCCTGCCCTCTGCCAACTTCACCATCTCTTGGTAACTCACCCACGAAGGCATCGGAATGATCACCTCATCCCCGGGATTCACAATCGTCTGAATAGCATTGTAAATAGCCATTTTCGCTCCCACAGACACAATCACATCCTCACCCGTAAAGACAATAGAATCAGCCTGTTGCGTATAGCTCTTCATACAATCCGCGCTTTGCCTATTTTGGTATTCCGCAACAGCCTCACGCAGAGATGGTATTCCGGGTATAGGTCCGTAGTGAGACCATCCGCTCTCAATTGCCTCATGTGCGGCATTGCGTATATGTTCTGGAGTGTCCATATCGGGTTCACCCAAAGACATACTGATCACGTCTATTCCCTGCGCTCTCATTTCCCGTGCTTTAGCCGCCATCTCAAGCGTCTTCGCCGGTGCTATCTGTTTAACTCGTTCTGATAGTTGCATATATTATTTGTTTCCCGTATATATATTGTTTCCTTGTATATATCTGTTTCTTCTCTGGAGGTTCTTTTCGATTCCGTTTCGTTTACGACACTTCGAAAATGCGCTGCAAAATTACTACTATTTTTTGACATACACAATAGTCCATCGCATTTTTCTTTCATTTTCCTTCTTTGCCATTTTTCATTTCTGTCGCATATTTGCGGCAGTTTTCTTCCTCTTCCGACCCCGGATCGAGACCGCCTCGAGACCGCCTCGAGACCGGAACGGAGGCATCCTAGACCATGCTACTTATAAACACCTTATAACAACCACATATTCAAATAATTACATCCAATTTCAAAAACTCTAAAAATAGCCATTTTTTCTCATATATTCAAAAAAAAATCTGCACTTTTGATGCAGATTTTTTGGAG
This sequence comes from uncultured Bacteroidales bacterium, assembly GCA_900321605.1. Classification (GTDB taxonomy): domain Bacteria; phylum Bacteroidota; class Bacteroidia; order Bacteroidales; family Paludibacteraceae; genus Colicola. The sequence continues at coordinate 6,157 of ONWR01000031.1, forward strand.
AGATTCAAAGAGATCCAAATAGACCCCAAAAAGCACAAATTACTTGATCTCGCGGGCTTTGATGCCATCACGTTCGAGGAGAGCGTTGATGGTGGGTTCACCTTGACGGAAACGGACATACAAGTCCATCGCACGCTCGGTACCACCCTTCTCCAAGACGTTCTCACGGAAACGTTTTGCAGCTTTCTTATCAAAGATAGAACCGTTCTTAGCTTGCGCCTCTTTGAAGACTGAGAATGCGTCAGCGTCAAGAAGTTCTGACCACTTGTAGCTATAATAGCCTGCTGCGTAGCCGCCGGAGAAGATATGCGTGAAAGCACAACACATCTGCGTGCCGGGAACGGTCGGCATGACTTGAACCTGCTCCATCGCTTTGTCGCTAAAACGAACTACAGACTCAACGGTTCCGATGGTCGGATTTACCTCAAAGGGTTTGTCGAGTGTGTGCCAAGCCATGTCGAGATAGCCGAAGCTGAGCTGACGAACACAGGAATAAGCAGCGTGGTACGTCTGCGAAGCGTGCATCTTATCGAGCAGGTCTTGCGGCAGGGACTCACCGGTCTTGTAATGTTTAGCAAAGGTATCGAGGAACTCTTTCTCGTCGATGAAGTTCTCGTTGAACTGGCTCGGCAGCTCCACGAAATCACGCGGTACGTTGGTTCCGCTCTGAGCCGCATATTGGCAACGGGTCAACATACCATGTAGACCATGACCGAACTCATGCAGGAACGTGCGCACCTCATCATATGTAAACAATGCCGGTTTATCTGCGGTCGGACGGGTAAAGTTCATCACATTCACGATGTGCGGACGATGATCTTTCTTACCCTCCATATACTGCGGCTGGAAATCATTCATCCACGCACCGCCACGCTTACCATCCCGCGGATGGAAGTCTGCGTAGTACACAGCAAGAAATTTGCCCTTCTCATCGAAGACCTCATAAGCGGTTACTTCGGGGTTATAGACTTGGATTTTCTTGTTCTCCTTGAACTGGAGACCATAGAGTTTCTGAGCCAAACCGAAGACACCTTTCTTCACGTTCTCCAACTCGAAATACGGACGCAGATCATCATCCGAGATGGAATACTTCTCCATTTTGAGCTTCTTGGAGTAATAACCGAAATCCCAAGGTTGGAGATGTGCGGCATAGAATCCATGCGCATGAGCGTAGTCCTCCAGTTCCTTCACTTCCTCGCGTGCAGCAGGCATATATGCGTCACGGAGTTGATCCAGCAGCTTATAGACGTTCTCAGGCGTCTCTGCCATGGTCTTATAGAGCGATTTCTCTGCGTAAGTCTTCTTGCCGAAGAGGTTTGCGAGAGCAAGACGGGTGTTGACGATCTCGACGATCAAGCCGGTGTTGTCAAACTCACCGCCCACACACTTGGAAGCACTTGCCATATACAACTCGCGACGGATGTCACGGTTGTCCAGATCCTGCATCACCGGGATAGTAGTGGTCGGTTTAAGGTTCAAGAGCCAGCCTTCGAGTCCTTTCTTCTCGGCATTGGAGCGCAGCATCGCCTTGGTGTCGTCATTGAGTCCGGCAAGAAGCGCCTCATCGGTAATGAGCATCGTCCAAGCGTTGGTAGCCTTGAGGACGTTCTGACCGTATTGGAGGGTCAGTTTGCTCAGTTTAGCAGAGAGCTCACGGTACGTCTGTTTGTCCTCATCAGAGAGGTTAGCACCGTTGTTGGCGAAAGACTCGTAGATGTCTTCGAGCAGTTTGTATTGCGCCTTGTTCAGTTTGAGTTTATCGCGCTGCTCATAGACAGCTTTGATACGTTGGAACAAACCCTCGTTCAGACGGATAGTAGCGCTATGCTCCGACATCTTCGGGCTGAGTTCCATCTCGATCTGCTGAAGCGTGTCGTTGGTTTCCGCACTGGTGAGGTTATAGAAACAACCGGCAACGATAGTCAGCATCTCGCCCGATTTCTCATATGCCTCGATGGTGTTCTTATAGGTCGGAGCAGCAGGATTATTGACGATGTCGTCAATCTCCTTAAGACCTTGTTTCATAGCCTCCTCAAAAGCAGGCATATAGTGCTCCGCATGGATCTCGTTGAAGGGATACGTGCCGTGCGGAGTCTTCCAGTTCTTATAATCGAAGAACGGGTTGGTGGCAGCCGTTGCCGCCATAACAGTAGTGGCTAAAGCCATGGTTAAAAATTTTCTCATTTTATCATTTACTATTTGTATATTTATTCTTTTCGTCGCAGCAAATTGATGTCACCGGACATCTGATAAATGCCAATGACCGATTCGTCCTGCCTCTTCTGTTTCTTCTTGTAGGAAGCTTTCAAACCGATGTATTTGGCATCTTTCGGAGCATCGGTACCCATAGCGCGAATGACATAGAAATACGCACCTTCCGCCGCCTTGCGACCATTGATGGTACCATCCCACCCTTTTGCGGGATCAGTCCAGTCATAGACCAGTTTGCCCCAACGGTTATAGACCCAGCAATGGAACTCCCGCAAGGAGCGGTACGACACTCGAAACTCATCGTTCTTGCCGTTACCGTCCGGCGTGAACACATTCGGTACACGCAGGTACGACTCCGCGATATTGACCTTCATCTCCTGCGAGTCAAGTTTGCAGTCGTAACTGTTCACCCAACAAACAACCCGATATGTACCCGGTTCGCTAAAATCATAGCGTATATCTTTGTCCGAACGGGTAGCGATGAGTTGCGAGGCTTTGTAGATCGACCATTTATAGAAGATGGGCTTCGGACTCGGTGTCGGATTGCTGTAGAATGCAACATCCAAGATTCCACTATACTCCTCAGAGGTGGTAGCAGTGATGATCTTCTGGTCTGTCGGACGATTCAACTCATTGCTCTTCTCGCCTTTCGTACCACGCGTGGTGGCTAAGGACTCCAAGTGGAAATCGATAGCAATCACGCTATCTCTATAGAGCGTGTCGGTCACGCAAGCGGAGTCCATCTCCAGCTTGGACCGGATCTCATCATCATAGCACAAGGTGATAGGAGTCTCGCCATACAGGGCAGGCAGCGTCATGTTCTGTCTCAACCGGTCTGTATGGTGAACGGCAGAGTCCGTCCATGCCTCACCGCTCCAATTGAGCATATTATAATCTAAGGTACACGCGCGCGTATAAGTGCCCATTGAGCCATCCGAACGCACATATTCGTACCCATCGGTTGTACCCGTCAGATGGAGGAACGTATTATCGCACGTCGGCTCGACGGTCATGGCGATGTCGGTCGGTTTGGTTTGGAAGACAAAGAAATCGCCGTACTGCACTCCGTTTTTCTTGATATAATATCCGCCTTCTTCCAAGGTAAACGCTTCTTCGGAGTCCGTCTGCACAGGGATAGCACTCTCGGTGGAGTACCAATCGACCTTGCCGATGAGGGACTTCATCTCTATATTGTCCTTAAAAATAAACAGCGTGTCACCAGAGTGAATGATCTGCGTAGCTTTGCTTATGCACGCCACATTCATCGGAAGTGCATATAGCAAGCCTCCCCCAGCCCCCCCTAAAGGGAGGGCGAGGAAAGCTATTATGCTAAAAATGATTCTTTTCATTTATTTACTTGGAAACGAGTGTTGCCGTTTTGAATGAAGTCCACGATCTGTTTAGCAGCAGCAATACCGGCATTGATATTTGCTTCTGCGGTCTGTGCGCCCATCTTCTTCGGTGTTGCGAAGTAGCGTCCCTCGAAGAGCGTGCGGAACTTCGCGTCAGCCACCGGCATAATATCGGTCACATACTTGAGGTCAGCACGTTCTTGCATGAGCGCAATCAGACCTTCTTCATCAATCACCTCTTTGCGTGCCGTGTTGACGAGCACACCGCCTTTCGGCATGAGTTTAACGAGGTCGTGATTGATGGAGTTCTTGGTCTCCGCCGTAGCCGGGATATGGAGCGAAACGATGTCACAAGTCTTGTACAGTTCCTGAGCAGAATGAACCGGCTTCACGTTTGCTGCTACCATTGCCTCATCCGGGCAATATGCGTCGTACGCATAGACCTCCATGCCGAAGCCCTGCGCGATACGCGCTACGTTACGACCGACATTACCAAAGGCATGGATACCCAGTTTCTTACCTTTGAGTTCGGTTCCGGACGTACCGTTATAGAAGTTACGAACGGCATAGACCATGAGACCGAGCGCGAGCTCTGCTACTGCGTTGCTGTTCTGACCCGGGGTGTTCATCGCTACCACCTTGTGTGCAGTTGCAGCATCGAGGTCGATGTTGTCATAACCGGCTCCGGCACGAACGACGATCTTCAGCTGTTTGGCAGCATCCAAGACCGCAGCATCCACCACATCCGAACGGATGATGAGTGCGTCTGCGTCCGCTACAGCGTCCAGCAACTGCTGTTTGTCTGTGTATTTCTCTAAGAGCGCGAGCTCATATCCTGCGCTCTCCACCACTTCGCGAATACCGTCCACGGCTACTTTCGCAAAAGGTTTCTCTGTTGCTACTAATACTTTCATAGGTTTAATCAATGTTGTGAGTTCTATTGTTTTACCTGTCGATGTCGTGATCCGATGTCGATCTGTGGGCAAAATATAAGAATAACCCATAATTAGTGTAATTTTTCGTATTCCTTGATGCAATCAACGAGCGCTTGTACGCCTTCCAGATCCATGGCGTTGTAGCAGGAAGCACGGAAACCACCCACGAGACGGTGACCCTTGATACCCACCATGCCTTTTGCAGTAGCGAACTTGAAGAAATCGTCCTGCAGCTCTTCGTAACCGGGTTTGAGCACGAAGCATATATTCATGCGGCTGCGATCCTCTTTCTTGGAGATAGTTGGCATGAAGAGTTTCGACTCATCGAGGCACTTGTACAGCAAGTCCGCTTTGGCTTTGTTGCGAGCTTCGATCCAGCGTACTCCACCGTGCGCTTTGAGCCAACGAAGCGTGAGGAGAGCGGTATAAACCGGCAGTACAGGAGGCGTGTTAAACATCGAACCGCCATCGATATGGGTCTGATAGTTCAGCATCGTCGGAATATAACGGCTTACCTTGCCAAGACACGACTCTTTGATGATCACAAAAGTCACACCGGCAGGAGCGAGGTTCTTCTGTGCGCCACCATAGATGATGTCGTATTGGCTGACATCAATAGGACGGCTGAGAATATCCGAACTCATATCGGCTACCAAAGGTACATTACCTTTCTTGCGATAGATCTCAGCGAGTTTCTCATCGTTGATCTCGGTACCGAAGATGGTGTTATTGGTGGTGATATGGAAATAATCAGCGTCCTGCGGGATCTCATAATCCGTCGGGATGGAGTCAGTGCTTGCAGCTACTTCGACAGCCTCACCGAAACCTTTTGCCTCTTTGAGCGCTTTCTTCGACCAAACACCGGTATTGAGGTACGCTGCTTTCTTCTCCAACAGGTTAAACGGAACCATGCAGAACTGGAGACTTGCACCGCCGCCAAGGAACAGCACGCGATACCCCTCAGGCACGTTCAACAGCTCTTTCATCAACGCTTCCGCCTCGTCCATAACGGGTTGGAAATACTTAGCACGGTGAGAAATCTCCAAGACGGAAAGTCCTTCACCCTGAAAATCGATCACGGCTTCAGCCGTCTCTTTGATTACTTCTTGCGGCAGGATACTTGGTCCTGCATTGAAATTGTACTTTTTCATGATTATTTTAACGTATAATATTTATGATTCCAAGCAGTTGGTCTGATTTGCGGCAGCTCGATGATGCCCTCTTTGTGCTCTTTGCCTTGCGCAAGGTGCAATGCCATAGCAACCGCTGCCATGTCGTCGGCAGTCTGTGCTCTGTCAGCGTTAGCGGTCTGCAAATACTGACGCAAGTTCTCCGGCACTTCTTTGCCTGCTTTCTGCATGCGCTCAGCGAGGTCTTTGTTGAACTGCTCTTTAGCAATGCCGGATTTGTACTCACGGTATTGCTTTTCGTGCATAGCGAACTCAAAGAGCTCCTCGTCGTCTTGTCCGCGACCCCAGCCCAGTTCTTCCATCTCTTTGATGTACTGCGGCAGGACGTTCGGATAGAGTTTCTGCGGATCGTCGGTATAGAACTCAAAGCCTTTCTCTTTGGCGAGTTCGATGATCTCCGGAGCCAACTCACCCGGCAGTTTACCGGACTTACCGAGGATCATACCCCACATAGCCGGATCCATGCGTGTGAAGTCTTTCTCACCCATCGAACGGCTGAAGAGGTTCATCAGTGCAGCGTTCTTGACATACTGACTGAACGGCGTCACGAGACACGGCGTACCCAACATAGGCCAGATGCGTTGTACCTCATCGAAGAGCTGTACAAGCAGTTCGTCCTCAGAGAGTTCGGGTTCACCTTTCTTCCTGAGGTTCGCATTGATAGCTGCGTGCATACCTTTGAGATCCGCCATGAGCGAACCCATCATACCACCCGGCAGACCGCAACCAACGAGCAACGAAGTCATCAGCGCGTTCTTCGGGTCAATCCAATAACCGAGGAAATCATCGATGAACTCCTGTGTAAGTGAGCGCGCCTCCATGTACGCTTTCATATTGATGTCCTTCACGAGGAATCCGGCATCGCGCAACATCGCCTGAATAGTGATCACATCCGGATGAACCTTACCCCAAGAAAGCGGCTCCATCGCTACATCCAGCACATCGCCACCGGCTTTCGCTACCTCTAACATCGAAGCCACACTAAAGCCCGGTCCTGTATGACCGTGGTATTGGATGATGATATCGGGGTGTTTCTCCTTGATAGCTGCAACGATCTTTCCGAGCATAACCGGACGACCGATACCCGCCATGTCTTTGAGGCAGATCTCCTGTGCGCCGCCTTCGATAAGCTGCTCAGCGAGGTTGATGTAATACTCGGTAGTGTGTACTTTCGAATAGGTGATACACATCGTTGCCTGCGCTGTCATACCTGCCTCTTTCGCCCATTTGATGGACGGAATGATGTTACGCGGATCGTTCAGACCGCAGAAGATACGGGTGATGTCGGTTCCCTGTGCGTGCTTCACTTTGTACATCAACTGACGCACATCCGCAGGCACCGGATTCATGCGCAAGGCGTTCAGACCGCGGTCCAACATATGGGTCTTGATACCCGCTTCGTTGAACGGCTTGCAGAACGTACGCACCGCCTGATTCGGGTTCTCGCCGTACAGCAGGTTCACCTGCTCGGACGCACCGCCGTTCGTTTCCACACGGTCAAAACAGCCCATGTCGATGATCACAGGCGCCACACGCGCCAACTGGTCTTTACGCGGCACATAACGTCCGCTACTCTGCCACATGTCACGATAGACAAGGGAGAATTGAATTTCTTTTTTGCTCATATATGTATTTTAACTTTCAATTTTCAACTTCGATTTTCTTCATGCACACCTTTGCGACTGCAAAGGTACAAAAAAAAATTCATATACACAAGTCTGCACGTTATTTTTATTGATTTTTAAGGATTTTTTTGCAATTATTTGCATATATCAAAAAAAAGCAGTAACTTTGCAGGCAAATTGGTCAAATGACCCAATGGGTCAATAAATCATACATCGTAAATGATTAAATCGTAAATAGCTTTATGGCACAACAGACACAAGAAGAAACATTCAAGAAAATCGTAGCGCATTGCAAGGAATACGGTTTCGTTTTCCCTTCCAGCGAGATCTACGATGGTTTAGGAGCTGTGTATGACTACGGTCAGAACGGCGTGGAGTTGAAGAACAATATCAAGCGTTATTGGTGGGATTCCATGACCTTGCTGCATGAGAACATCGTCGGTATTGACGCAGCTATCTTCATGCACCCGACGACTTGGAAAGCTTCCGGTCACGTAGATGCATTCAATGATCCGTTGATTGACAACCGCGACTCGAAGAAGCGTTACCGCGCGGACGTGCTGATCGAAGATCAGATTGCCAAATATGACGACAAGATTGCCAAAGAGGTAGAGAAAGCCCGCAAACGTTTCGGTGAGAGCTTTGACGAGGAGATGTTCAAAGCCACCAACGAACGTGTGAAAGAGCACATCGCCAAACGCGAAGCACTCCACGAGCGTTTTGCCAAAGCGATGAACGACAATAACCTCGACGAGCTCAAACAGATCATCTTGGACGAGGAGATTGTTTGCCCGATTTCGGGTACACGCAACTGGACCGACGTAAGGCAGTTCAACCTCATGTTCCAAACCGAGATGGGTTCGACTGCTGATGGTGCCATGAAGATTTATCTTCGTCCGGAGACCGCGCAAGGTATCTTCGTGAACTTCCTCAATGTACAAAAAACCGGTCGTATGAAAGTGCCGTTCGGTATTGCGCAAATCGGTAAGGCGTTCCGTAACGAGATCGTAGCCCGTCAGTTCGTCTTCCGCATGAGAGAGTTCGAGCAGATGGAGATGCAGTTCTTCGTTCGTCCGGGCTCGGAACTCAAATGGTTCGAGCACTGGAAGCAATTCCGTCTTCGTTGGCACAAAGCCCTCGGTCTCGGCGACGAGAAATACCGTTTCCACGACCACGACAAGCTCGCTCACTATGCAAACGCAGCTACGGATATCGAGTTCCTCATGCCGTTCGGTTTCAAGGAGGTAGAGGGTATTCACAGCCGTACGAACTTCGACCTCTCACAGCACGCTAAATACAGCGGCAAGAAGATTGAGTACTTCGATCCGGAGCTGAACCAGAGCTACACGCCATATGTTATCGAGACCTCTATCGGTGTGGATCGTATGTTCCTGAGTGTGATGTGTTCGAGCTACGAGGAGCAGCAACTCGAAGGCGGTGACACCCGTGTGGTTCTCCACCTGCCTGCAGTGCTTGCTCCGGTGAAAGCTTGTATCATGCCGCTTGTTAAGAAAGATGGTCTGCCCGAGAAAGCACGTGAGATCATGAACGAACTGAAGTTCGACTTCAAGGTGGCTTACGATGAGAAAGACTCGATCGGTAAGCGTTACCGCCGTCAGGATGCAATCGGTACTCCGTTCTGTATCACTGTCGATCATGACACCGAGAAAGACGGATGTGTCACCGTTCGTTACCGCGACACCATGACCCAAGACCGCGTGAAGATCGAAGACCTGCACGAGATCATCCGTAAAGCTACCGACCCGAAGGAGCTCTACCGCAAGATCGTTGGTGACTCGATGGAAGACACGATGGAATGATTTGAAATTTCAGATTTCAGATTTCAGATTTGAAATAAAAAAGCCCGCAACGATGCGGGCTTTTTTATGCGTTATAGGCTTCGAGGGCTTTGCGCAGAACGATCATTGCTTTCGCTAAATCTTCTTTATTGAGCACGTATGCCATGCGGACTTGATGACGACCTTCTTCGGGATCGGTGTAGAAACCCGTTCCGGGAGCCATCATGATGGTCGATCCATCGTATATAAAGTCTGTCAGACACCATTTGCAGAACTTCTCCACATCGTCCACTGGCAGTTCTACCATGACATAGAAAGCACCCGTCGGAGCAGGAGCAAAGACACCCGGAATCTGGTTCAACTGGTCGATGAGGAAATTACGGCGACTCAGATACTCGTCATACACCTCCTGCATGTATTCTTCAGGCGTTGAGAGCGATGCTTCAGCTACCACCTGTCCGAACAAAGGAGGGCTCAGACGCGCTTGGCAGAACTTCATCACCGCCTCACGAACGGCTTTGTTCTTGGTGATGAGCGCACCGATACGAATACCACACTCACTATACCGTTTGGACACGCTATCCACCAACACCACGTTCTCCTCTATTCCCTCCAAATGGCAGGCAGAGATATACGGCGACTTGGTGTAGATAAACTCACGATAGACCTCGTCGGAGATCAGATAGAGGTTGTATTTCTTCACCAGATCGCGTATCTGCCGCATCTCCTGTTTGGTATAGAGATAGCCTGTGGGGTTATTGGGGTTACAGATGAGGATAGCTCGGGTCTTCGGCGTGATCTGTTTCTCAAACTCCTCTACAGGCGGCAACTTAAAGCCGTTCTTGATGTCCGTCTTCACGGATTTGACCACAGCTCCGCAGGAGATAGCGAACGCCATATAGTTCGCGTAACTGGGGTCTGTTACGATGATCTCATCGCCCGGATTCAGACAACTCATGTACGCAAACATGATCGCTTCCGAGCCACCGGAAGTGATGATGATCTCGTCCGGCGAGAGGTCTATACCATACTCGGCATAGTAGCTGACCATCTTCGTTCGCAGCGATTTGAGTCCTTGAGAAGGCGAGTATTCGAGTATCTCGGGATTGAAGTTCTTAACTGCCTCCAGTGCCTGCGGCGGAGTTTTGATATCCGGCTGACCGATATTCAGATGATAGACATGCACACCTGCCAGTTTGGCAGCATCGGCATATTTTGCCAACTTACGTATAGGCGACTCCGGCATCGATTGAGCCCGTAAACTGATTTCCATATAGTGCTTGATTATTTATCGTGTTTATGTTCGTAAACAGCTTCCTCTACATTGATGATGTAGTCGCCCATCTTCTCCAGTTCGAGAATGATATCCATGTAGTTGACACCGGTTGAGTAGTCGTACTCTTTCTCAGTGATATGCTGCATGTTCTGCATCTTCAGCTCGTCACGGAAGTTATTGATCTCGTTCTCCATGTTCGTCATCTCCAAGAACTCGTCTTGGGTGATGTTAACACGTTCGAGAGCCTCCACCATCTTCGCTTCTGCTCCGGAGAGGAGGTACATCATCATCTCCACGTTCTTGTTCTGATACTCGGTGTATTGCACATTATGCTCGTGTTTATGACGAATATAACGAGAGAGGTTATAGTTCGCATCGCCGACCGACTCCAACTCGCTGATGATACGCAACATCTTGTGTACCTCGTGTTTGGACTGATCCGACAAACGACCGTCCGCCACGTTGTTCAAATACTGCGCTATCTCATACTCCATTCGGTCGCATATACCTTCATATTTCTCCACACGTGAGAAGATCTTGGTAAACTGTGCGCCATCGTTCTCGTAATACAGATCATGGATCATGCCCAGCATTCGTTGTGTACGAACGGCAAAGACGTGAATCTCTTTCCATGCTTGCAGGATAGAAAGCTCGGAAGTGGACATCAGACCACCGGAGATGAACCGCAGCGAGCTGTCCGTATCTTTCTGTTCCGGGTTGGACGGGATGATCCAGATCACCAGTTTCTCCAAGACTTTGATGAACCCTATGAGGATACAGGTGTTGATGACGTTAAACGAGGTGTGGAAAGTAGCCAAGATAGCATTCAGCTTGTCCGGCGAGACATCGGACGGAATACCCGGCTGAAACTCAACACCCCATAACTTGCACACACCGCCCACGAACCAACGGAACACGCAGAGCACCCAGATGACACCGAAGAGGTTGAACACCAAGTGGGCCATGGCAGCACGTCTTGCCTGCACAGAGGCAGAGAGAGCAACGATATTCGATGTAATGGTCGTACCTATATTCTCACCCAAGACCAACGAAATACCCATATCAATAGGCAACACGTGCGTTGAGCAAAGGGTCATCGTAATCGCCATGATAGCTGCCGATGATTGCACAGCAAACGTCAGAATACCGCCCACCAACAAGTACAGGAAATAACTTCCATACCCCCAACTGGAGGTAGCGATGAAGAAATTGCGTACCACCCTGATGGTGTCCAGATGCATCTCGGTAGCATTGATTTTCAAGGTCGTCAGACCAAGTAACATCAGCGACAGACCCATCAGAAAATCACCAAGGTTAGCGTTTTTCTTGGTGTAGATGAGTGCTACAGCAAGCACGATAGCCGCATAAACGACCAGACGCAGGTCAAACGAACCGCCACCGAGTACCATGATCCATGCCGTGAACGTAGTACCGATATTGGCACCCATGATCACCGAGATTGCCTGAGCCAAGGATAGAATACCTGCCGAAACGAAACTGACGGTCATGACGGTAGTCGCCGTGGAAGACTGCACTGCCGCCGTGATGAAAGCACCCGTGAGCACGCCCGAGAAACGATTAGTCGTCATCGTGCCGAGCACATTGCTCAACTTACTACCTGCCATCTTCTGAAGGCCTTCACTCATCACTTTCATTCCGTACATTAGCAGAGCTACAGAACCGATGAGCGTGATAATCTGGAGTACTAATTGCATAGCAATTAATTTTAAATATTAAATATTAATTATTAATTATTAATTTTCACCATCGCCTTGTTGGCAAAACCGTCGATGTACATCTCTAACGGTTTGTCGAGCCGCACATGACGGACAAGCTCCGTCTCTTCCACAGCCGGCAGAGCGTCCAAAACACTCGCGTCATACTGATCCTCAGGACGTGCCCAAGGGTCGATATTCATATATCCGACATTGAACGAAGTCATATTCTGGAAGAAGTGCGAACCCTGCGAAGGTTCTATTCTGAAGTTTTCTAACCCGCATTCGACTACTGCTTTCGCCTCGCTGATGTCACTCCATTGAACGGGAACACCCAAGGTCGGGATCTGCGAACCCCAACGACCGAAACCGATGAGCAGATATTGTCTGCCCTCTTGACGCAAACGGTTGTTCCATTGACGGATAGTATTCGCCATCTCGCGCGTACGTAATATATCAAAGGTGTCACGGCGCAAATAGATAATATCGCTTACCTCGTCTATCTGTCCCACACCCAGCGCGCTGCCAGAACGAAGGAAAGCATCGGACTCGTCTATCTGACTCCACTCCACCTTTGCGTTCAGCGAATCGGCGGAAATAGGACGGATCTGCAGCACATGGAAGATTTGCGGTTCATGTTCCAAGTTCACGGCAAACTCAATCTCCACAGGACATTTGATCTCCTGCTGTGCCATGATAAGGAGCTGCTCAACGATCTCCGCCAAGGGGAAAGTCTTGAATTTCAACTGCGGGGCAAACGTGACGATACGCGGTCCGTCGGGATAACAGGAATCGACGATGCGCATGTTCTCACGGTCATAGGTCGAAGCGATCATCTTGAGGCTCTCGAACTGTCCGCAGTCATGAATAGGAATACGCTCGAGGTTGATGGCATCGTCAATAGAGGTCTTGAATTTCTCAGGACTCAGCGACAGAGCCAACATCGATTGCTGCGTCTCCCGCATAGCGAGATCGACGGTCGAGGTCTGCAGCACGTTCTTCGGGTATTTGGGACTAAAGCGCAACACCTGTTCGCCATCCACAACCACCTTGCCTAAACCATAAGCCACCTTGACAATACCGTCTTCGGGTTTCTCTTTGCCCACCGGATAGAAATTGACGCTTCGCGCTACACCCGAGATCACCGGGAAATAGTAATTTCCTTCCTGCTCGCCGCAGACCTCTTGCAGCACAATCGCCATCTTCTCCTCGCTCAGCACATTGCCCGTAGAGGTAATATAACCACGCGAAGCGGCAAAATAAACAGACGCATATACCGACTTCACCGCCTTGCTCAGCAGTCTCAGTTGCTGATCCTCATTCTCTGTATGAGGGATCATATAGGTGCTATATACACCTGCAAACGGCTGATAATACGAGTCCTCAAGTTTGGACGACGAACGCACAGCCAAGGGACGCTGAGTCACGCGGATGAAATGACGAAGTGCATCGCGCAGTTCCAACGGAAGTGCCGCTGCTACAAACTCCGAGAGGATCTCTTCGTCCGTCAGATCGGCATTGATGACGTATTGCAATCCGTTTTCATGGATAAAACGGTCAAACCAGTCGGTCGTCAGAACCATCGTGCGAGGCACTAAGATACGGATGTTCTCCCAACGGTCATAGAGATCGTTTTTCTGGAGCACATGGTTGAGGAACGCAAGTCCCCTGCCCTTTCCGCCCATCGGTCCATCGCCGCAACGGGCAAACCAGATGGTGTCGTTATAGGTCTCCGGCGAGTATTTGGCTACCACGCCAAGCGCTTGATTGATACGGTAGTCGTGGATAAGCCTGATATTCGTCTGACGGATGTTCTCGATATCCGTCTCGTCTTGTATCTTGAGGGCGCTAACCGTTCGACCAACGGTGAACAGACCCCTTGCAAAAAGCCATTTGGAGAGGTAGTTATTATCGCTCAATCGGCGGAAAGCGGCAGACGAGATCGTGGAGATAATATGCTCAAAGCCCTCTAAGTCACTCGCGCGAGCAATCTCTTTGCCGTTACGTGGGTCACGCGCGATGAAGTCTCCGAAACCGAACTCATACTCGATATACTCGCTCACCTCTTGGGTCAGCGTCTTGGATTTCTTGACCACAAAACCCACTTTGAGTTGCTTAGCGATGGAGCGCATCGACTCCTGAGAGCTCTGCATCAGGAACGGCATCGTCGGGTTGTCCTCACGAATGAGTTTGCACAAGTCCACGCCCGCATCCAATTTCTCGGAAGAAGACGGATCGCCTTTATGCAGCACAAAACCGATGTCGGAGATGACGCCGATGATGTTCTTTCCATAGCGGTTATAAAGCGCTACTGCCTCGTCATAGCAAGTCGCCATCAGCACTTTCGGTCTCGCCCTTTTACGAAGCAACTGTTGCTTCTCGTTCAGCGCATCGCGGATAGCTATCTGGTTCTGATGCAGCACGAGTTTATAGAGAAGCGGTAAATACGTGGAGTAATACCGAACGGAATCCTCGACCAACAAGATCGCCCGCACACCCTCATCGAGGATGTCATGCGGCGCATTGAGTTGGTCCTCTATCAGTTTGATGATAGCGATAATAAGGTCGGTGGAGTTGTTCCAGTTGAAGAAATAATCGATGTCAGAACGATCGTGTTGCTCGATGCGGTTGTATATCTCCTTGCTGAATGCGGAAAGCAGCACAATCGGACAATCGGGCATGAGGGACTTGGCTTCTTTGGCAAAGTCAAACACATCCAGCTCTCCCACACTGTACATCGTGAGGATCAGATCAAACGGCAGTTTCCTCGAAGCCTTACGTTCCTCGATGACCGACAGCGCTTCTTTGGTTGTCTCGGCACGAGTGATAGACGGCGGGTTGGATAGATTCAACTCCGCGTACTCCTGTGCGATCTGCACGTCAATACGGCCATCTTCCTCCAGTGCAAAACTGTCATAGTTATTGCACACTAACAAGATCCGCTTCACGCGCTTCACCATCAACGATGTATAATTACTTTCCACCTTACACCTTACACTTTACACCTTACACTAAGCCTTGTTCAACCATCGAGTTGGCTACTTTCATAAAGCCGGCGATGTTGGCGCCTTTGACATAGTTGATGTAGCCGTCCTCTTCGGTTCCGTATTTGAGACAAGCAGCGTGGATATCCGCCATGATCGTACGCAAACGAGCATCTACCTCTTCGGCTGTCCATTTGAGACGCATGGAGTTCTGG
>ONWR01000032.1 GCA_900321605.1 uncultured Bacteroidales bacterium
GTGGACTGGCTCCCCGCGACTCCATCTACGACGTCATCATCGAAGAGCTGCAAGAGGTGGAGCCTCTGATGAATCCTGTAGGTGCCGACAAGCGTTATTTCTCACAGACATACGTAGACGCTCTGATTGGCCGTATGGCTCTTGAGGCTGGTGGCTACCAGACTCGCCGCGGTGACATGAAGTACGTAGACGGCAATGGCAATGCCTTGACCTTCGAGAATATTGGTAGCGAGAACAATGGTGCCACTTACGGTCGCCGTTCCGACTGGCGGACACTCTACCAGACCGCCAAGGAGTATTTCCAAAAGGCTATTGACCATGCCGGTACCGCTAAGCTGTCGCCCAACTACCACGATTTCTTCGACCAGTTGCACGGCAACGATGCTGCCTATGCTGACGAGTCTATCTATGAAGAGCCCTTCCAGCAGGGTGCCAGCGGCAACGATCCCCGTCCTTACTCTCTGGGACGTCCTTCTGCCGGAGGTAGCTCCAACAACTATCCTTGCAAGAACTATGGCCAGGGACGTATCAATCCCGCTTTCTACTACGGCGTTTTTGACCCGCAGGACAAACGGCGCGACGTAGCCATCACCATCTCCGGTTCAGACGGAGCCGGACACGAGAAACTGATTCCTTTCGTGCCTAACTCCAAAGCCTCAGGTGGAGGACTGTCCTTCAATAAATGGGACGAAAACCGGCAAAACCACCCTTGGACGTCAGCACAACGTATGTCCGGCATCAACGGACCCTATATGCGTCTCTCAGAGATGTACCTCGGCTACGCAGAAGCATGCGCAGCATTGGGCGAAGACGGAGAAGCAAGAAAATACTTGGACTTGATCCGTAACCGCGCTTTCGGCTCTGCCGCTAAAGCCAAAACGGACGCTTTCATCGCACAAGAAGGCTCGTTGCTGAATGCAATCATTCAGGAACGCGGATTTGAGTTCGCCGGAGAAGGAGACAGACGTTTTACCCTCATCCGTACAGGATTGCTGCCTCAGAAAATCCAATTCATCAAGGAGCTGACTCGCAACATGATCAATGGTCTCAAAACGAGCGGTCAATATACCTTCGAGAACGGAAACACCATCTCCGACTCCATCTACACCAAAATGGTGGATGCCAAACAAGAAATAGGCTACCGTCTTACCGCGCAATGCCCCGAAGGCAAAGAGGATGATCCACTGCTCTACCCGGGATGGAGAGGACAGAACGACAACTGGGAGAAGTTCGGCTGCAAGTATGCAGACGGCACGAAAACCAATCTCGCGGTCAAAGGACTCTTCAAAGCATTGGAGAACGATGAGATCAACACCCTGCTTTCGGAAGGCTACAAAGCTCAAGCATGGGGTGCCGACATCGTCAAATACGAAGATGAGTATTACACCTATCTCTTCTACGACTACGACTACACCCGTGCCCCTATCTACCTCTGGCCCTTCACTCCTCAGATCCTCCACGCCGGAGGCTTCACCAACGGCTACGGCTTCAAGAACAACTAAGAAAAAAGCGCCTCGTGCGCTTTTTTTACGTTCATTTTTCAGTCAAAAAATGTTGTACCTTTGCAAGCCTTATTGAAAAATACGCTATGCCGGTAACGAAACAAAAACTCATACGACACTACGCCATGGACCGATGTTTGAGAAATCAGACACGGCGGTACTACATTGAGGATTTGTTGGCGGAATGCAATAAAGCGCTGGAAGCAAACTCGTCAGTCGCAACTGACGAATCACAATCGACAATTACGATTGCCGAATGTTCGTCCGCAAAATCGGCAGTCGTAACTGCCGAATTACAAACCATTGATAATAAAGTTGATATTTATCACAACTTCTCAACAAATTATCCGCACGTTTAATGGAACGGTATGGAGCTGATTGGACGTACGACACGCTAAAAAGATGCCGTTTCTTCTATCAATCATATGCTAATGCTTCAAGTGGAGCAACGCCGTTGCCCCAATTAGAAAATCACGTCGAAACGTCTGATTCTAAAGAAGTTACAAATTCTGGCAACGTCGTTGCCACAATTCAATATTTTGACACGATTTATATTTGCAGAGTTTCGAAAACGAGACTCTGTCTTTTGTTTCTATAAAAATGCAGATTTTTTAGTACCTCGGACACATTTTGTCCGTCTTGTGTAGTAATTTTGCCGCCGAAATTAAAAATGAAAGGGCAAAATTATGACAACAGACAAAGATTTACGGTTTCTCTCTTCCTGTGAAAATGAGGATTTAAGAGTACTTTGCGACATCCTAACGCATGACCGTTTGGGTAACATCCGTATCACGGAACAACTAACCGCCACCGACGAATACAACCGCAACTATCCGGAAGATATGTTGTTTCTCGTTCCGCAGATCAGTAACGAATTGCTGAAATATGGTTCTAATACTCTCTCTACCTTTTGGCATAACGAACCGGATTCATACCAAACCGTGCTTCGCCGTGTCTGCAAGCAGATGGATGTAAGAACCATGGAGCAAGATAGTGTCACGAAGATGGAGCGTAACCTGCTCACGTCGCTATGCCAAGACACGCTGAACAAGATGTCCGAGCGCGAATTAAGGCTGCTTGCTAACGAAAACGGCATCCCCGATAAAACGCTCACACGTCAGGCGTTAACAGCCGCGTTACTCATGGCTGTTCGTACCAGCAGAGCCGTTCTCACACGCATAGCTGCCCGTGTAATTCAGTATATTGTTGAGATTATCACTATCCGTGGCGTAGCAACTGCCGGAATAGAAACCGCCACACGTGCCGTAAGTAGCGCCTTGGGGCCTATCGGATGGATTGCTCTGGGCACATGGACGGTCTATGACATCACCTCACCGGCTTACCGCGTTTGTGTTCCTGCCGTGCTGCAAGTGGCATACATGCGTCTTAACCGTTTTGAAAAAGAAAGGAGGGTCGCATGAAAGCACGTCAGATCTTGCACCCTGCCGATGCAAAAGCATTGCAGGTGCTCAAACAAGAACGCGGATTCAACACGCTGATTAAGTATTTCATGAAGGTTGGCGAGGAACGTATCATGCACGGAGAGAACCTCGGAACGATGCTTCGTGTATCGCCGAACAACATGCCGAAAGTATATAACGCTTTTCAGGAAGTCGTTCACTGTGTCGGCATTGACGAACCGGAGTTGTATATCTACAATGACCCTGTGATGAACGCTTATACGTATGGCGACACGCGTATCTTTGTCGCCTTGAGCAGTTCGTTGGTGGAACGGCTCACCTTGCCCGAACTCAAAAGTATCATGGCGCATGAGTGCGGACATATCCTTTGCCGCCACACGCTCTACAAGACCGTCCTGCATATTATCGAAGATATGGGAAAAGCGGCACAAGTGATCACCGGCTCGCTTGCTTTTCCTGCCTATTGCGCTTTGCAGTATTGGAACCGCATGAGTGAATACTCGGCTGACCGATGCGCGGCAGCAGTCGTCGGAGAACAGGTCTTTCAGTCCGCCCTCCTCAAACTCACGAGCGGTTTGTCGGACATACAAGGCGACCCATATCAGTTAGTCGAACAAGGCAAAAGATATTACGAAATGAAAAATGCTTCTTTCTTTGCCCGTGTGCAACAGGCTTGCCGCGAAATGTTTTACTCTCATCCGCAGAACTGCCAGCGTGCCTATGAAATAGACCGTTGGAAATCCTCTGCCAATTACCGCACGCTCGTTCGAGAAAATATAGAAAATTTGTAAAAAAATGAGAAATAATGCTCCGAGATTTGGTAAATTCAAAAAATTGTTGTAACTTTGCAATCGTTTTGGAAAGAAACCCAAAACTTGAAGCGAATTTACTTTTGACCCGACAAACAGAAATCTGGTACATTTCCACAGAGGGGCAAAGAGTAACCGTTTCCGCGTATATGAATCTCAAGCAGATCTCATATATAGCGTGGAGCATTATTTCTCTTTGTTTCTGTTGGGTTTACCAGAGCCTTGTTTGCGACAAAGTTGAGTACTACTCTGCGCTTTTTTGTAGAAGAACACAAATAATAACTTTAAATAACAACCATTATGAGTAGTATATTGGAAATAGCTGCAGGTAATAATGCAGAAAAATACTTAAAGAATTCTGTTAAACATTTCAAAGAAAAGAAATATGTTGAAGGTATAAAAGATATCGGTATATCAGCTGGATGCTTTGCTGGTTTACTAGCAAAAGAGTTGCTAAAACATAGAAGATAGTAATATATCTGAACAATTGGTCGAAACGAAATAGTATCTTGCAGGAAGAAGTGCCAGTATTGCAGGAGTGATAAAATAGGTAAATAATATATTTACGAATTATGGACACAGAATGTAAATTAGTGGTTGTAGGTCAAGGATCTAATATTCCACAAGGTAATGATCGGATTGAGTATGCAATAGAAAGTGCAAAATTAGAGATTTTATCGCTTGAAGAAACGATTAATTCTTTAGAAAACATCAAGCCAGACTGTGATAAAATCGACTATGCATTAGCTGCCAGTTCTGGTTGTTTATGTGGTATCATAGATATTTTCCTTGTTGGAAAACCTGGTGAATCTCCACTGGGAAATGTAACGGACAAATGGTTCGAGAAAAAAGTTTGCATTTTTGCTAAACTATGCGGATGGAAAGGACCTAAAAATGCTACTACAAACCCCGTGAAATCCGCTATTGGTTTTTTAGAACGTCATTTTAAGGTGCCATATGACCAAACAGGAACTAATGTTCAGGGAGGATATATATTAGGACTTGATTTGTCCCCTAAATCACATCATTTCAAGTCTCTTGCACATAATCCCACTTTGTTAGGCTTATTTTTTTCAATACTAGACCAATTTACACTATCTTCTCATTTTGTCGGTAATGGACAACTCATCGAACTTGTTAATGTAGGGGAAACATTCGAATTAAAAGGTAGCAATGTTCCAGCTAAAATCTGGTGTGGTTTTGTTAATTGGCTTGGTCATCTGCATTCTGATATTGCCGGTTCGTCTGGAGGCAAAGGCAGAGGGATGGGGATTCCTTCTCCAATTTGGGCATGGACTAATAATATTATCGCTATCAAGGCGAAATTAAACATTCCTATTTCTGACATAAACAAGAATCTTAACGAGTTAGCAACTGAATTGTTTAATCAAGGTTATGACGCTAGGTTCCAAACAACGCAAGCAATACCTGTTTTTATTAATAGTTTACTCGTAAGAATGTTTTATTCGGTAAGGAGACTTTTAAAGTATTATTCGTGTACTACACCAGAAGAACGATCCTTCAAAGAAATGTGGACTGCAATTAAACCATTCTCTAACCCTACAATAGGAAGGATGCTCTCAGTCGCCCATGGTACATTTTGCTTAATTGATGTTTCTGATGCTACTATTAGAGCTGTTGCTTCAGGGGGTGGAACGTTTAATCCAGTTGAATTTTGTTTAAGGCTTAATGTAATTGGTATAGGACGATTCTCAGTATCTTTGTATGGGGAGGCGAAACGGGCAATAAGCTATCACAAAGCAGAACAAGATGCACTTTTTGCACAAAATGAAAAGTTAATACTTGAAAATTACATCGAGGGTCTAAAGGCATTACAAGAATATTATGACGATGCCGAGGATTACACATGGATTTTTGATTTGCAGACAGGGAATTACACGTCTGCATTAGAGAAGACGGTCAGCATGGCAATTCGACGTGGAGTCACGAAGGATAAATTGCTAAATAATAAAACAGAAGGAGATAATTATTTTAACCATGAAAATCTTAAGTAAAAAAATCAGTAAACTGGAAGAAGCTAAACATCAATTAGATATAATGATTGATAAGGCTCACAATTTAATGCTAGAGTTGGGAACTTGCTCATATGGGTTATTTAATGACTTGCGTATCCTTCAATCTCAAATTGATGACATCAGACATGTCCCTCATGAAGAACATCTAAAATATCAACGAAGTAAAGATATTAGTCGAAGTTGGTATTCAAAAATGAATAAGATTGTTAAAGACTATAATTCTCAAATTAAGATTGAGAAAAAAAGTGGTATTGTAGGGGCTGGAATAGGAGTAGGAATTGCTGCGATGGGACCTACTGCTGCTATGGGTATAGCTACGACATTTGGCGTGGCGTCAACGGGAACAGCTATTTCATCATTAAGTGGAGCAGCAGCCGTTAATGCCGCATTGGCATGGTTGGGAGGAGGTGCTTTGGCTGCAGGTGGCGGTGGCATGGCGGCAGGTAGTGCTTTTATATCATTAACAGGTCCTGTCGGATGGACAATCGCCGGGATTGCGCTAACTGTGAGTGGAATAGCATATTGGGTGTCAAAGTCAAACAGAGATACGTTAGAGAGAATATTCTTATTGATTAATAAGCGTGACAAAAAAAAGTATAAAAATGCTATCTTAGACTATGAAGAACGTATAAAACGTGTAAAGCATGAGACGGAAATACTTAATGAAGGGATTAAAAAGATAGGAACATATGGTGTAGATTATAAAACTATGACAGAAGAAATGCAATATAATCTAATCAATTATTTCAATCAAATGCAATCGTCGACGTCATTATTAGTTGATCCTATTCGAGCTCTATTACCTGATTTTACAGAAAATGATTTTGATATGTTCATCGAGAAGCATCAAAACCTCAAACAATACAAAGCACAACAAAACCTCATTGTTGGTTTAGTGAATTTATTATATCTTATACGTACTAATAAGTCTGAGCGGAATTTAATTGCAAAAACATTTAGAAAGGACAAAGATTTTTGCGAAAAGATGAAATTAAAAGATGCAGATGTCCTAAATGAAGATTTGATGAATATTGTTCAAAAAATATTGAATTGGAGCTATAAAAATAAGAAGAAAAACTGATTTGTAATATTATGTCCAAACTCCAGAAATGCCTATATCTCATCGACCTGCTTGAACGCAGAGGACCGATGACGCTCAAAGAGATCAATGAGCACTACCGCTATTCGTCCTTATACGAAAGCGATATACAGCCGCGCACGTTCTTGCGGTACAAGGATTATATTCTGCTCAATTTCCCTTGCTACATTGAGTACAATGCCGCCACGCAGAAATACTACTTGATCAAGAACGACTACAACAAAGGCAATCAGTCGCTCTATGAGTATCTGCTTTCAGCTTTTCATATTGAAGGCATGTCCGAGTTGGCTATCAAGCATCGCGACCGGATCATGCTGACCGATTCGCCAACAGGCATTGTAAACGTGCAGCCTATATTGGAAGCTATTGACGCAAACAAAGGCATTGAGTTTGACTATTGGTCGTTCAACAAGCAGACCAAGAAACACTTGGTGGCTATTCCGTATTTCTTGCGCACATGGGAAAGGCGTTGGTATCTGGTGGCAGAGCCGGACAACCACCACCACGGGCAATCGGTTTTTGCGCTCGAACGCATGGAGAACATAGCCCTTACGGAGAACGAAATGCAACCGTCTTCCAATATCTCCGTGCAGGACTATTTCAAAGGCAGTTTTGGCATCAACCACAGCGACGAACAAGTGCCTGTCACTATCCGTATTCGCGTTTATGGCACGCAAGCGGACTATGTGCGCGCATTGCCTATCCATGAATCACAACGTGAGATAGAACAAACCGACGAGTGGACGGACTTTGAAATGGATCTCGTTCCGTGCTATAATTTCTATCAGCAACTTCTCTGGCATCGTGAGAAACTGGAAGTCCTCTCTCCATCCTCCGTCCGCGACGAACTACAAACCATCATCCGCCAAATTCTATTGAATTACGATAAAAAATAAACTTTCTTTCCCCCTCGGACACTTTTTGTCCGTCCTATATAGTACCTTTGCAGTCGAAAACTAAAAATCGCACTATTATGGTTAAGAATTGGATTGTTTTTTGCGATTATAATATTGCCTCGGATGGAATATATAGAGTAATTTCGTATAAAAATGAAGCGTCTTCCAGATGGACAGATATGGCACTTAAAACAATTAAATCCGGATTATCTGAACGTTTACTTAATGACGCTAAAGAACGCGGACAAGTAGATTTATCAGGTGTCTTTAATAAGAGATGTAAGGTGTCTCAATCTGAGTTTTATAAATTTTGTGTTAGTGTGGCTGAATTGTTTAATGTTCCGTTGGGTGTACATGTCTACAAAAAAATTAAAAGAAGGAAGTATAACGATTTGGTAATCTTCTGTAGTCATCTAAAATAATGAGAAAAAAGATGATTGTTTTATTATCGTTGTGAAATATTGTGCATATATCAATTATTTTTCGTACCTTTGTAGTGGATTTTATCTCATGACCACCTATATAGCTGACACCGATCATTATTCCGAGGTCGTATTGACTCCGCCATGAGCCACTTTGACCAAATCTGGGAAGGCACTTTTTGTGCCAAATGCGGCAGAAAAGAGTATTGTGGCGATAGAATAAGCAATATTCCCTCATAACCAAAATCCAACATCCTTCCATATAGGCGACCTGAAGAAGTGCCTTGACTTGGCACTTCGAAAATGGGAGGCAGGCGGGGAGCCTAATCCGACCGAGAGAAAGATCATCCTGGACGTGACCGTAAAATTCCAATACCGCGAGTCCGAAAATAGAAACATTCGCTTAATTAGCTCAATTCGCCGTTTAATAATTTTTTGATCCATTTTTGGTAATTTTGGACAGACTTAAAATATCTTCTTCCGATTTTGCAGTTTGTATAAAAATTTGCATGACAATCTTGGCAATCTTGACAAAGTTCTGCCTGAAGTTTGCCAACTTGGTCAACTTTGCCATGTCATTTTTTTTGCATGGCGATATTGACAATTTTGGCGATATCGCCAATATCGCCACTTTCGCCAGTGCATTTTTTTGCTTTGCACTTTCTGCACCTTTTGCACTTTCACGTATCAAAGTGCAAATAGTGCAAATAGTGCAATGTCATTTTTTTTATTCATCAGCCATGTTTGGCACTTCCCGGGGTCCCCGCAAATTTTAATTTTTGGGGAGAGCGGAGGCAATGATCGCACTTTCCTTTATTAGGGATCCCGCAGATTTTAATCTGTGGGAAGAGGAGGAAACACAACCATTACATTTGTTGCAGGGGCTCTGACCTGTTAATCATGGATTGTCGTTTCCGACGAAGCGAAGCGGTATCGTCCTTTGCGATCCATTTGCCGAACGCGATCTTTAGTTATTCCTTATATATTATTTATTTATTCCTTATTCATTAACGGACCCGGAAGCTAAAAATAAGGCACTAATCGAGACCTAAACAGCGCCTAAAAATCTCCGATGAAATCGAAAGAACTTGCATTTTTTAGGGCTCAAAAAACAAAAAATGATTACTGTCCTTTGCGAAGAGTCGCAATTTTTTTTCTTGCAAAAAAGTTCGCACGTGCTTGCATATATAAAAAAAAAGTTGTAACTTTGCGCGATTTTTCGTATTTCTGCCCTTTCCAAACGACTTGGGACAATAATAAGAAGTATAGAAAACAGCCAAAACGGAACAGCAACAACTCACACCGAAAACAATAAAACAATACTTATATGGGACTTTTTTCTTTTACACAGGAGATCGCTATTGACCTCGGAACGGCGAACACCATCATCATGTGCGATGACAAGATCGTGGTGGACGAGCCGTCGGTAGTAGCTATCTCGATGTCGGACAACAAAATGGTTGCCGTCGGCCGCAAGGCGCAACAGATGATCGGTAAAGGCGGTAGCATGATCCGTACCGTTCGTCCGCTGCGCGACGGTGTGATCGCTGATTTCTATGCTTGCGAGATGATGATTCGCGGAATGATCAAGATGATTCCGAAGCAGGCTCGTCTGTTTACCCCCTCTATCCGCATGGTCGTTTGTATCCCCTCCGGCTCAACGGAGGTGGAGATCCGTGCCGTGCGTGACAGTTCGGAACACGCAGGAGGACGCGACGTCTATATGATCTATGAGCCGATGGCGGCTGCTATCGGTATCGGTATCGACGTTGAGAGCCCGGAGGGCTGCATGATCGTAGATATCGGTGGTGGTACCACGGAGATCGCTGTCATCTCGCTCGGCGGCATCGTCAGCAACAAATCTATCAAGATCGCAGGTGATGACTTCAACCAAGATATCATCGAATACATGGGTCGTATGCACAACCTCCGCATCGATGAACCGACGGCTGAGCGCATCAAGATACAAGTAGGTTCAGCCCTGCCCGAGTTGGAGGATGCCCCCGAAGATTTCGTAGTCATCGGTCCGAATAAAGTGACCGCACTCCCGATGTCCGTGCCTGTCAGCTATCAGGAGATCGCACACTGCTTGGAGAAGAGTATCTCCAAGATCGAGGGCGCTATCCTGCAGGCATTGGAGTCCACACCGCCTGAGTTGTACTCCGATATCGTGAAACGCGGTATCTACCTGACCGGTGGTGGTGCTCTGCTGCATGGTCTTGCTAAACGTCTGACGGATAAGATCACTATTCCGTTCCACGTAGCAGACGACCCATTGCACTCCGTTGCACGCGGTACAGGTGTGGCGCTGAAGAACGTCAATAACTTCGGCTTCCTGCTCCGTTAATACGAATAATCTACTATGCAGAATTTGCTGAAAATACTGCTGCGTTATAGCAACTTCCTTGTCTTTATCGCCTTGGAAGTTGCTGCGTTTTTGCTTATCAGCTTCAATAACGTCTATCCGAGGAGCAGTATGCTCAGTACGGCGAATGAGGTAGTAGCTTGGCAACACGCAACGTTGAGCAATATCAGCGCTTATTTCAGTCTGCGTAGTCAAAACGAACAATTAGCAGCCGAAAACGCCGAGTTGCGGAACCGGATTTGTTCGATGGATTCGGCAGAACAAGGACCTGTGACCCATTACCAATACGCCAAAGTGGTGCAGATGACTACCAACCGTTTGCATAACTACCTCACTATCAACAGAGGCAGCAAAGACGGTCTCCGTATCGGGCAAGGTGTGCGTAACGAAGAGGGAGCCGTCGGTATCGTACGAACTGTCGGAACGAACTACAGCGTCGTCCTGCCGCTCATCAACACCCATACGAACCTCAGTTGCCGATTTGCCAAGAACGACTACATAGCTACCCTGCAATGGAACGGCAAAGACAGCCGTTTTGCACAACTGGCAGACGTAGCAGCGCATATGGTGGTGAACCCGGGAGACACCATCGTCACCAGCGGACTAAGCCCCGTCTTCCCCGAAGGAATTCCCGTTGGAATCGTGGAAAACAGCACACTCAAAGAGGGTGACTCGTACTACACCATACGTGTACGACTACATACGAACTTCAAACGCTTGAAATACGTTGAAGTGGTGGAAAACATTCATCAGCAAGAATTAGAGGAACTACAGAATGGAATGGACTAAACAAATAGGACGCTACCTGCTGATCATGGTACTTCAGGTGTTGCTCTTCGACCAACTGCAACTATGGGGAGCCTGTCATCCGTATATCTACGTGCTCTGTCTGCTGATGATGCCTATCACGCTGCCCCACAGCGCAGACATGCTCATCGGAGCTTTTGCCGGATTCATCATGGATATCTTCTGCAACTCGCTCGGCGTACATATGGCTGCCTGCATCCTACTGATGTATATCCGTCCATACCTCATCGGCGTCATCGTGAACGACAAAGACCGTCTTAACGAACAGATCAGCCTGCACGCCATCGGCATGGAAGCACTCCTCAAATACACGGTCATCATGGTGCTCATCCATCATCTGACCGTCTTCTCGCTTGCTGCATGGAGTTGGAGCCATATGGGATTCGTCCTGTTAGAAACCATCGTCAGCAGTACCATCACTATTCTGCTTGTTATCGGCTATAATGTATTGAGATACAAATGATTAATGACCAGTATTATAATCGTCGATACGTCATCAGCGGTATTGCCGTTGTGATTGTATTGACGTATATAATGCGGCTTTTTTATTTGCAAATCATCGATCAGTCCACCAAAGATCAGGCGGATAACAATGCCCTCGTCAAGCAGATCATCTACCCTTCCCGAGGTCTGATCTATGACCGAAACGGCGAACTGCTGGTCTTCAATCAGCCCATCTACGAGATCACCATGACCATGCGCGATATGGGCAAGAACTGGGACACTTTAGCTTTCTGTAAAAGCCTGTCTATCAGCCGAGAAGAGTTTGACGAGCGTATTGCGGAGATCAAGGACAAACGCAAGAACAGAGGTTACTCACGTTGGACACCACAGGTCTTCATGAGTCAGCTCAAGAAAGAAGATATAGCAAGTCTCCAAGAGTCCCTTTTCCTCTTTCCGGGCATTCAGATACAGAAACGTACCCTGCGTGACTACACCTATAACGCCGCCGCTCACGTCTTAGGCAGCGTCGGTGAGGTCAGTCAGAGTGATATAGACCGTGATGCTTACTACACACGTGGAGACTACTCCGGACGAGACGGTCTGGAACGTACATACGAGCAGCAGTTACGCGGCGAGAAAGGTGTGGAAGTCCTCATGCGCGACGTGAGAGGACGTATTCAGGGCAGCTATCAGGACGGAGAGCTGGACAGAACAGCCAAAGCCGGTACCGATTTATACACTACCCTCGATATACAGCTCCAACTACTCGCAGAGGAACTGTTGGCAGGTAAGATCGGTAGCGCCGTAGCTATCGAACCTAAGACAGGCGAGATCTTGGCTTTGGTCTCTAACCCCAGTTGGAACCCCAAAGTGCTGGTCGGCAAAGACCGCAGCAAGAACTACAACACCCTCTTGAAAGATCCCACCAAACCGCTCATGAACCGTGCTACACAGGCGATGTACCCTCCGGGTTCCACGTTCAAGACCATACAATCGCTCGTTTGTCTCCAGCAAGGTGCTATCACCCCAAACACCCTCTATCCCTGCTCCGGTCCCGGTAGTACGCCTATCAAGTGTACCCACCATCACGGCTCACCGGTTGCGCTGGATAGAGCAATCGAGCAGAGCTGTAACCCCTATTTCTGGTGTGCCTTCCGAGACTTGCTCCAGAAAGACGGTTACGGCAAAGAGAATGAGGATTTCCGGCATCGCTATGAACTGTGGCGAGAAGATGTGATGAGCTTCGGTCTGGGACAGAAATTCACGGACACCGACCTAAGCGAGCAATCTTCCGGAAGTATTCCGAGCACCAAGCTCTTTGATAAGTTTTACGGCAAGACGGGCTGGAAAGCGATCACTATCCGTTCCCTCAGTATCGGTCAGGGTGAGATCCTTGTTACCCCCCTCCAACTCGCTAACCAAGCAGCCACAATCGCTAACGAAGGATATTATATCTCACCGCACCTCAATAAGAACGATTCTATGCGGATACATCAGCATAATCTGAAGATCGAAAAGCGTCATTTTGAGGCGGTCAAGGAAGGAATGCATCGCGTGATGGTCTATGGTACCGGACGTCATTACGCGGTAGATAGCCTGCATATGGCAGGTAAGACCGGTACCGTACAGAACCCGCACGGACGAGATCACGCTATCTTCATCGGCTTTGCGCCCTTGGAGGATCCGCAGATAGCAGTAGCAGTTGTCGTTGAAAACGCAGGTTTTGGTGCTACTTGGGCTTGCCCGATAGCTACTATGATGATAGAGCAATACCTCACCGGAGAGGTTAAACGCAAAGATTTACGTAAACGTATAGGAAGCACAGTACTCAATGAGAGCGTCAAGAAGTGGTAACATATGGCAACATGTAGATTGGCTGACTATCGGCATGTTTTTATCGCTGGCCTTATTCGGCTGGCTCAATATCTATGGAGCCAGCTATACCTTCGACCAGACCAGCATCTTCGATTTCTCTAATCGCGCAGGTAAACAGTTCGTTTGGATCATGGGCTCGTTGGTAATGGGTTTCGTCCTCTTGCTCATCGATTATAAGACATACGATGTATTGACCTATTTCGCCTATGGAGCGATGCTCCTACTACTCTTAGCTACCCCGTTTTTGGCACGTGACATCAAGGGTTCGATGAGTTGGATCTCACTCGGTCCCGTCAGCCTGCAACCGGCTGAGTTCGCTAAGTGTATCGTCGCTCTGACTATCGCCAAATATATGGGTCGGTACGAGTATAAACTACGCACTTGGCGCGATCTCATCGTACCTTTTGCCCTCATCGGCATCCCGGCCCTCATCATCATGGTGCTCCAGAAAGAGACCGGTTCGGCACTCGTCTTCGCTGCTTTCCTGCTCGTCTTCTACCGTCAAGGCATGAGCGGTTACGTACTATGGATGGTAGTAGCCGCAGTAGCGCTGTTCATCATCAGTATTCGTTTTGGTGCTATTCCTCTGCCTTTAGGAACCGGTAGCGTAGGCATCCTCACCTGTATGGTGATCCTCGCTGCGGTGGAGATATATTTCATCTGCAAGGAGCATTATATCCGTTGGCAAGGCTTGATCCTCACCGGAAGCGTGGTCGCTATTTATGCTATATGCCTGATCCTCAATATCTGGATTGCAATGCCCTTCGATTGGATATCCATGGGCATCGTGGTAGCACTGGTGATCTATAATATCTTCATCAGCCTCTACTGGCGCAAATACATGCTACTGATTGTTGCCTTCTTCACACTCTTCTGTATCGGGTACACGCACGCGTGCGATTTCGTCTTCCAGAAAGTGCTGCAACCTCACCAACGCATCCGTATAGAGGTGCTCTTGGGCATGAAAGAAGATCCTGCCGGAGCCGGGTATAACGTGAACCAAGCCCGTATCGCCATCGGTTCGGGACGGTTCTTCGGTAAAGGCTATCTGAACGGCACGCAGACCAAGCTGCAGTTTGTACCGGAACAAGATACCGACTTCATCTTCTGTACAGTGGGGGAAGAATGGGGTTTTGTCGGTTCCATCGGGGTTTTGCTGATGTATCTGGCATTCATCCTGAGACTTGTTTTTATCGCCGAGCGGCAACGAAATATCACTACCCGTATCTACTCATACGCAGTAGCGAGTATCTTCCTCTTCCACCTGACCATCAATGTGGGAATGGTGTTGGGACTGCTGCCGGTTATCGGTATCCCGCTGCCTTTCTTCAGTTATGGAGGTAGTTCCTTATGGGGCTTTACGCTATTATTGTTTATTTTACTGCGGTTGGATGCCGCACGTATGGAGCAACTCAATTGATATGTTTGTCACAAACCCGATAGGAATCAAAGGTGAAGAAGAAGCCGCTAAGATGCTGGAGAAAAAAGGCTTTAAGGTAGTCGAGCACAACTGGCGTATGGGGCATCTGGAGATAGATTTGATTGCCGAGAGCAAGAATGAGATCGTCTTTGCCGAAGTGAAAGCACGTACTTCCCTTTACGGCGAAATAAGACCCGAGGAATATGTC
The DNA here is from genome assembly GCA_900321605.1 of uncultured Bacteroidales bacterium. GTDB lineage: Bacteria > Bacteroidota > Bacteroidia > Bacteroidales > Paludibacteraceae > Colicola. Next base: position 15,305 of record ONWR01000032.1, read on the forward strand.
GATGAAAACAAGAAAAGACGCATGATAGCGGCAGGAAATGCTTATATCAAGCTTCACAGGAGTGACAAACAGTTACGGTTTGATATTATAGGTATCCTGATTCATCCCGAAACATTAGAAATAGCCGAACGATCTCATATAGAGAATGCCTTTCAACCCTCGATGAAATCGGTAAATTCGGGCTTTTATAAAGGGCGTAGTGCCTATAAACATAGAGCAAGATAACAACAAGACAGATATATGGATTTTAAATACGACGTCATAGTAGTTGGAGCCGGTCACGCAGGATGCGAGGCAGCCAGTTCTGCTGCCCGTATGGGCAGTAAGACACTGCTCATCACCATGGACATGAATAAGATTGCACAGATGAGTTGCAATCCTGCCGTTGGTGGTATCGCCAAAGGTCAGATCGTACGTGAGATAGACGCCCTCGGCGGACAGATGGGTATCGTCACCGACCGAAGCGCTATTCAATTCCGGCTACTCAACCAAAGCAAAGGTCCTGCTATGTGGAGTCCCCGTAGCCAAAGTGACCGCAAGCGATTTATTGAGGAATGGATCAAAGTGCTTAGTCATACCGATAACTTGTATATTTGGCAGGATATAGTAGTGAGTCTTATTATCAAAGATAATAAGGTCTGCGGTGTACGCACGATGTTAGGTATCGAGATGGAAGCACAGGCAGTAGTACTCACCAACGGTACTTTCCTTAATGGTCTCATGCATTGCGGTAAGACACAGATACCCGGAGGACGTACCTCCGAACCGGCTTCCCAGGGTTTGACGGAGCAATTAGTGAGCTTAGGCTTCCGTTCCGACCGCATGAAAACAGGTACCCCAGCACGCTTGGATGCCCGCTCTATTCATTTCGAAGAACTGACTCGACAAGACGGAGACACCGATTGGCATCAGTTCAGCTATCTGAATACCGTTCACCGTGAACTCAAACAGATGCCTTGCTGGATCACCTATACCAATCCTTCGACACACGAAGCACTACGTGCCGGATTAGCAGATTCCCCCCTTTTCAACGGACAAATTAAGAGTATTGGTCCGCGTTATTGTCCGAGTATAGAGACGAAAATAGTGACCTTTGCCGACAAAGAGGCACATCAGATCTTCTTGGAGCCGGAGGGAGTAGATAGCAACGAGTATTACGTCAATGGATTCTCCAGCAGCCTTCCTTGGCAGGTTCAGTTAGCCGGACTTAGAACAATCAAAGGATTAGAGGATGTTGTCCTCTACCGTCCCGGATATGCCATCGAATATGACTTCTTCGACCCGACTCAATTACACCACACCTTAGAGACTAAACAGATTAAAAATCTGTTTTTCGCCGGACAGATCAATGGTACTACGGGCTATGAAGAAGCTGCCGGACAAGGATTAGTAGCAGGTATCAACGCACATATCAACGTCCACGGAGGTACACCTTTCACCATGGGTCGCAATGAGAGTTATATAGGTGTACTCATTGATGATCTGGTCAACAAAGGTGTCGATGAACCCTACCGTATGTTCACCTCCAGAGCCGAATACCGCATCCTGCTGCGTCAGGACAATGCCGACGAGCGTCTTACCAAACGCGGATATGAGATAGGATTAGCAGATAAAGATCGGTACGATTTGTTCTGCCAGAAACAACAAGCTTGCTCCGATTTCATCGAATATATTCAGTCCACTACTATCCGCAAAGGAAGTATAGACTCGTGGTTAGAGTCCATCGGTAGTACCGCTATGCACGAGGGATGCAAGATAAGCGACTTGATCCTGCGCCCTCAAGTAAGTATCAAAGCTTTAGCAGAAGTAGTACCGGAGCTCAAGGCAAAGATGGAGAATATCTCCGATGAGATCGTAGAAAGTTGCGAGATCCAGATCAAGTACGCAGGTTATATCAAACGCGAGCAGATGGAAGCCGCCAAACTACAGCGTTTAGACCAAATACGCATACCCGATACTTTTAACTTTGACGAGGTACAAAGCCTTAGTACCGAAGCACGCCAGAAGCTTAGTCGCATTCGTCCAAAGTCCATCGGCGAGGCGCAACGCATACCAGGTGTAAGTCCCAATGACGTAAGCGTACTATTGGTTTTAATGGGTAGATAATAGATTTTAGTTTGCTTAGCAAACTACTATAAATGTTTCACGTGGAACAGAATATAAAAAACAACAAACATATGACATCAGAACAAGTAAAAGCATTAGTACGAAATGTACCAGATTTCCCTATTAAGGGTATTCAGTTTAAGGACATCACCACTATTCTTGATAACCCTGAAGGACTGTGTTGGCTGAGGGATGAGATAGTGAACCACTATAAGGGACTCGGTATAACCAAGATAGTGGGTATTGAGTCACGTGGTTTTATAATAGCTCCTTCAGTGGCAATGGAGTTAGGTATAGGATTTGTACCTATCCGCAAAAAGAACAAACTGCCCGCAGAGACCGTTTCTGTTACTTATAAAAAGGAATATGGAGAGGACACCATCCAGATACATAAAGATGCGCTTAACGCCGATGACGTAGTCCTGATTCATGACGACATCTTAGCTACCGGCGGATCAATGGAAGCAGCTATAGAACTCGTAAAGAAATTAGGGGTAAAGAAAGTATATGTCAACTGTGCAATCGAACTGATCGGTCTCAAAGGACGAGAATATCTGCAAGGCAAAGCAGAAGAGATTTACTGCCTCATGGGAATAGAAGTAGATGAGTAAGGCGAAAGGTTAGAAGTTAAAGGAGAAAGGTGATAGGAGAAAGGTGATAGTTAAAGGCTAATGGATGAATGAAAGAAAAGGATGAACATATAGCCCTGTTGTTAAAACGTATACCGGAGAGTCCGGGGGTGTATCAGTACTTCGATAAAGAAGGACAGATTATCTATGTTGGTAAAGCTAAGAACCTGCATAGACGGGTCAACAGCTATTTCAACAAAGACCACCAATCATCCAAAACAAGGCAGTTAGTAGCCCACATAGCCGACATAAGATACGTAGTAGTAGAGAGCGAGCAGGATGCCTTCTTGCTCGAAAACAACCTCATTAAGCAGTATCAACCGCACTATAACATCTTGCTCAAAGACGGAAAGAGTTATCCAAGTATCTGTATCACACGAGAGCCTTTCCCACGGATATTCAAGACTCGCACGATCAACAAGAAAGCCGGTGAGTACTACGGACCTTATAGCTTTGGCTATTCGGTCGATACCGTTCTCGAATTGATCCATAAGCTCTACCCTATTCGGACTTGTAATATCCCTATTACAACCGATTCCATCGAGAAAAAAAAGATACGTGTCTGCCTCAAATACCACCTCAAGAACTGCTGCGGTATCTGTGAGGGCAAAGGGAGAGAGCTTTACGCCCAATGGATTGATCAGGCGCGCAAACTGATTAAAGGTGACGCGCACGAGATAGGCAAGCAGTTAGAGGACGAGATGATGTTTCTTGCAGCGGATATGAAATACGAAGAAGCGGCAGCTATCAAGCATAAGATAGAACTACTTGAGCAATTCAAGAGCAAGACGATTATCACGAATTCATCGGCAAAAGATGTGGATGTATTCGGTTATGACGAGCAGGACGACAGAGTCTATATCTCAATGCTGCATGTGCATAACGGAAGTATCGTACAAGGTCAGACGATCGAGTACCGCCGTAAGATGGAAGAAGAGAAAGAGGAACTTCTGGCAATGGGAATGATGGAGTTGCGAGAACAGTTGGAGAGCAAGACTCAGGACGTAATTGTTCCGTTCATTCCGGAGGTATTTGATGATACGCTGCATGTATATATCGCTACCAGCGGAGACAGAAAGAAACTGCTCGATTTGGCGATGCAGAATGTACGACAGTACAAACTTGACCGACTCAAACAAGAAGACAAACTCAATCCGGAGCAACGGGGTGTACGTATTCTGACCGAGTTACAGCAGATGATGAGTCTTCCTACCCTGCCCCGATGGATTGATTGTTTCGATAACTCCAATATACAAGGCACGAACGCAGTAGCGGGATGCGTTGTATATAGAATGGCGAAACCGAGTAAGAGCGACTATAAGCGATTTGAGATAAAGACCGTAGAAGGCGCGGATGACTACGCCAGTATGCGAGAGGTAGTACGAAGGAGATACCAACATATTCTCGATGAATCCGGACAAATGCCGGATCTCATTATTGCCGATGGTGGTTTAGGACAGATGCATGCTATTCGCGAAGCTGTGGAGGATCAGTTAGGATTGAGTATCCCGATTGCGGGATTGAAGAAAAACGACAAACACCGTACGCAGACCCTGCTCTTCGGTTTTCCGCCGAAAGAGATCTCGATGCCGGTGACGAGTGAAGTGTTCCGTCTGCTGACGAATATACAGGATGAAGTACACCGATTTGCTATTACGTATCACAAAGCGAAGCGCAGTAAGGCACAAATACATAGCCAACTCGATGATATTCAGGGAGTTGGAGAAGCTACGAAGCAAAAGATACTGGCTCATTTCGGTTCTGTGAAACGCGCTGGAACAGCTGATTTGAACGAATGGATTGAATTGCTCGGAAAGAACAGAGGATCAGCCATTTACGAGCAAATTAGAGCCAAAATAAGCCTCTGAGAATTGAATGAAAAGCAAGAACATGGATAAGTACACAGTAAAAATAGGGGAAAATTCGAACCTTTTAGTGTTCAATGAGAAAAATGAGACAGTGAACCCATTGGAGATCCTTCGTGGCCATGAGCCGCATCGGGTCTTTGCCTTCGATGGACCGATGGGTGCCGGTAAGACGACTTTCATCAAAAAGTTGGTGGAAGAGATGGGGTCAATGGATATCGTCAACAGTCCTACCTTTGCGATCGTCAACGTGTACGACGTGGAACAACCGTATCGGGAACTACTGTTTGATAGAGTGGCCCGATATGATCTCCCCTATTCTACCCGAGGATACTGTATGGATCAAGATCCGCCCCTTAGAGAACGGAGATAGAGAACTGACGATAGATGCCTGAGATCGTACTGCATTACATATGGGAGAGATGTCTCTGGGCAGGATTTGCTCAACAGACGACAGACGGACGAGAGGTGGAGATTCTTTCGGTAGGAGAGCACAACCACGACGCCGGTCCGGACTATAGTCATGCGCGTATCCGTATAGATGGTAAGGAGTGGATTGGAAACATCGAGATTCATATCTCTTCGAGCGATTGGATCAAACACCACCACCATACGGACAAAGCGTACGACACCGTCATCCTGCATGTGGTACGTGTGGCAGACAAACCGGTCTATAACTCCAAGGGAGAGTTGGTTCCACAGTGCGAATTGCAGTATCCCGGCGACCAAGACTACTTGAGCGGTTTGTTCTCCTTGGCGCAACAGATGGATAGTGCCACCAGCAGGATCGGTTGTGCAGAACAGCTGATACACGAACCCGAGTTACTGACTAACGGATGGCGTAAGACGCTGTTACACAAACGATTGGAGTGTAAACGAGCCTCTATCAAACGCCTCTTGGAGATCACAAAAGGAAGTTGGGAACATGCTTTGTATATCTCCTTAGCCCGCAATTTCGGGTTTCATACGAATAGCCTTCCTTTTGAACAATTGGCTATCAATACCCCGCTCTCGTGTTTGATGAAACATCGGAACAGTCTCTTTCAGTTAACGGCAATACTCTTGGGACAAGCCTCGCTGATCAAGGAGGAAGAGAAAGAGCTGCAGAAGGAGTATAACTTCCTTCGCATCAAGTTCGGGTTAACGCCTATTGATCCCACGATGTGGAAACATGCCCGAATGCGTCCTCAAAACAGTCCGGAGCTACGAGTAAGACAATTCGCTCAATTGATCTATCAATCAGAGAATCTGCTGAGTAAGATCATAGACGAAAACGGATTGAAGGAATTGGAGCAGCTCTTTAACGTACCGCAAATGGGTAAATCGAGTATCGATATTCTGCTTATCAATACAGTTATACCCTATAAGTATGCGTACGCGATGCATCAAAACAACCCTGTGAAGGCAGAGCAAACGGCTGAACTGATGGAGTCCATTGCTCCGGAGAACAACGTGATCGTCCGCCAGTGGCGCGTATTGGGGCAACAGATCCATAATGCAGCCGACACACAAGCATTGCTGCATCTATATCAGAACTACTGCCAACACCACGAATGTATCAATTGTGAGGTTGGATATAAGATATTCCAAGACAGACAACTAAAATTATTCTAAGATGATAGAAGTTAAGGACATATGGAAATCCTTCGGCGAGTTAGAGGTGCTGAAGGGCGTTCATTTAGAGGTCAAGAAAGGCGAGATCGTAGCGATCATCGGTAAAAGCGGAGCGGGTAAGACTACTCTACTCCAGATCATCGGTACGCTGGATCGTCCGACGAAAGGCGAAGTGCTGATTGATGGCACGAATGTGTTTACCTTGGGCGAAAAAGAGTTGGCTGCCTTCCGAAATAGACATATTGGATTTATCTTCCAGTTTCACCAGCTGCTACCGGAGTTCACGGCTCTGGAGAACGTCTGCATTCCTGCTATGATTGCCCGTGAGAAAGAGTCGGACTATAAGCCCAGAGCCGAGCAACTGCTGCGGGATTTAGGTCTTGGCGAGCGAATGAACCATAAGCCGAACGAACTGTCCGGCGGTGAAAAACAGCGTGTAGCCGCAGCTCGGGCTCTGATGATGCAACCAAGCATCATCTTAGCAGACGAACCGACCGGCAGTCTGGACGAGAAGAACAAGAAAGAGCTAAGCGAACTGCTGATTCATCTGCGCCAAGAGTACGGTCAGACGATCCTATTGGTGACGCACGATAAAGAGTTAGCCTCTATTGCTGACCGGATCATCGAAATCAAAGACGGAAGAATTGAATAATTAATAATTAATAATGAATATCGAGTTTCATAAATATATAGTTGTGTTGGTTTGCGCCATTATGATGAGTGCGTGCCACAAGGGAAGGTCGTATTTCCCGAAGGACTTAGAGAACCAAACGATTGAAATTGTGCGGTTTGACAAGGATCTAATGAACGTACAAGAAGCAAGTATCAAGGAGGATATAAAGGTGCTCTACGACCAATATCCGACCTTCATGCCCCTGTGGGTAGAAGATATTTTAGGTATTCCGAGTGCCGACACTGCGTATTTAGAGAAAGCCTTACCGGAGTTTTTGGAAGACACCTTGTACGGGTTCCAAAAGACGAATGAGCGTGAGAGAAAGATCTTTGAAGATGTCAGCGGGTTAGAGAAGTCGTTTGGCAAGGCTTTTGCACGCATTCTGTGGCTCTATCCGGAGACGGAGATACCCACACTCTATCTGTTCGTTTCGGGCTTCCAGACGCCTGTTTATTTCGGTGATGAGATCATCGGAATAGGCGCAGATATGTACCTTGGCAGCGACTATGAGTATTATAACCGTGTGGTGTATGACTATCAGAAACAGACGATGCGCAAAGAGTGCATTCCGGTGGATGTAGTGAGTGCGTTCTTATTCCGCACTCTACCCTATACGAGCACCAAAAGCCGTCTCTTGGATCAGATGATGTATCGCGGCAAAGTGATGTATCTGACCGCACAGATCTTCGATGAATTACCGGCATACGAAGTGATGGGTTGGACGAAAGAGCAATGGGATTGGTGTGTACGTAACGAGCAGGCAATCTGGCATTTAGTGATGGATAAAAGAGATCTGTTCAAGACGGAGAGTCTTATTTTGACGGGTTATCTGAACGATGGTCCGTTCACCTCAGAGGTGTCGCAGGATGCCCCGGGTCGTTTGGGTATATGGCTCGGATGGCGGATTGCGGAGAGCTATATGGAGCATAATGAGAACGTCAGTCTGCAAGAACTGATGGCGGAAGGAGATGCCCAGAAGATCTTGGAAGAGAGTTATTATAAACCCTAAAATATGCTTACGGCGAAAGGTTATAAGCTAAAGGAAAAATGAATAGAGAAGATTTTGAGATATTAAAAGAGCAAGTACACGGCAGAGAGTTAGTGTACCTCGATAATGCAGCTACGAGTCAGAAACCACGCCAAGTGGTGGAAGCTATCGTGGAGGCGTATAGTCATTGGAACAGTAATATACACCGAGGAGTGCATCATCTGAGTCAGGTAGCTACCGCTCACCATGAAGAAGCTCGGCAAGCGGTAGCGGATTTCATAGGCGCCAAGAGTGCAAAAGAGATCATTTTTACCAAAGGAACGACAGATAGCATCAATACCTTGGCTTTTTCCATCGGCGAAAAGCAAGTCAACGGACAGCCTTATATCCAAGAAGGAGATGAGATCATCGTCAGCGGAGTAGAACATCATTCGAATATCGTTCCTTGGCAAATGCTCTGTGGACGCAAGAAAGCCGTACTTAGGCACGTTCCCTTAAAGGAGGACCTATCGTTCGATATAGAGGCTTTTAAGGGGCTTCTGAGCGAAAAAACAAGGCTGGTTTCTGTAGCCCATGTGAGCAATGTGCTCGGAATCATTCAGCCCGTAGAAGAGATAATCCGTTTGGCGCATGAGAAAAGCGTGCCGGTCTGTCTTGACGGCGCACAGAGTGTACCGCATATGCAGGTGAACGTACAGGCCTTGGATTGTGAGTTCATGGCGTTCTCGGGACATAAGATGTATGGTCCGACGGGTATTGGCGTCTTGTATGGCAAGAAAGAATGGCTCGAACAACTGCCTCCTGCTGAAGGTGGGGGAGAGATGATTGAACATGTGCGTTGGGAAGGAACAACCTATAATACCTTGCCCTATAAATTCGAAGCCGGAACGCCTAATTTTGTGGGCTCTTATGCGCTTCATAAAGCGATTGAGTATATGCAATCCATAGGCTGGAAAGCGATAGAGGCACATGAAAAAGAGTTGACTCAGTACTGCGAGGAGAGATTGAAAGGGTTAGTGGATGAGAGGTTGAGTGGATTAGGGGACATTCATATCTATGCTGCCGGACAACCCAAAGCCGGTGTCATCAGTTTCAATGTATATAATAGTCAAAAGTCTATAGTCGAAAGTCAAAAGCCAACTGAGGGTTTGATTCATCCTTTCGATGTGGGTACGCTGTTAGATCAGCAAGGTGTTGCGGTACGAACGGGACATCATTGTGCGGAACCGCTGATCGATGCATTAGGTGTGCCGGGAACGGTGAGAGTGTCGTTCGGGTTATATAACGACAAGCACGATGTGGATGCGTTTATTGCGGCACTCCAAAAAGCACAAATGATGTTATTGGGATAAGGTAGTAATATCGATGAAACTCTGTCTTAATATCGTTGCAATACCGAGAAGATGGTTACTCGTGCTTATCGTTCTGTTTTGGACAAAGTGGGGTATACATATAGCTGCGGAACCTTTGCGGATAGTGAGCTATAATGTGGAGAACCTGTTTCATCCGGAGCATGATACGATTTTAAAGGATGAGAGGATTAGGGGATTAGAGGGTGAAAGGATTATCGACAAGGACGACTATGAATGGACACCGGAAGGAGAGAGACGATGGAGCTATACGCGGTATTACCGCAAGGAGGAGAACATAGCCCGTGTGCTGACGAGTATGGGAGAGTGGAGCGGGGTAGATATAGTGGGTTTGCAGGAGATAGAGAATGCTGCGGTAGTGAAGCGTTTATGCTATACCATGCGGCGCAACGAGTATGATTTTGTTCATTACGAAAGTCCTGATCCGCGAGGAATAGATGTCGCTTTTATCTATAAGAAGAACAGAGTAGATACTATCCGGACAAGAAAAATAAACCCCTCCCCGACCCTCCCCTCAAGGGAGGGAGAACTGAAAACCCGCGATATTTTGTATGTATGTGCACAGGTGGATAAAAGGGACACCTTGCATTTTTTTGTATGTCATTTGCCTTCACAGCGAGGCGGAAAAGCAGAGAGCGAATGGAAACGAAAGACAGCAAAAGAGGTTTTACAGACCGCAATAGACAGCGTTTATGCCCTTCATTCGGATGCGAAGATTATCGTCATGGGCGATATGAATAGCGAACCAAAAAACGACCTGAAAGGTTTGGTAAACCGGATGGTAGTAGAAAGTCAAAAGTCAAAAGTCGAAAGCTACGGCACGCATAAATACCAAGGTCGTTGGACGTGTCTTGACCAGTTCTATACTTCTCCTAACTTACAAAAAATCAGCGCCGTAAGTATCTACGACGCTGAATGGATTCAAGAGCCGGATGAGAAATACATGGGACTTAAACCCAAACGTACCTATAACGGCTTTCATTACCAGAATGGTTATTCAGACCATCTGCCAATTCAACTCATACTTAACATCCGCTGAATAGAGGAAACGGCTTTCTCGGCAACCTCTTTATCTACGATCATCTCGGGCTGCTCGTTAAGCAGACATGCATACACTTTCTCCAAGGTATTCATGCGCATGTACTCGCACTCGTTGCACGAACAACCGACACCTTCGGTTACCTCCGGTGGCACCGGAATAAACTCCTTATCCGGACAAGCACGCTGCATCTCAAAGAGAATACCGCTTTCTGTGGCAATTATAAAGCGTTTGGCGGGCGATTTGATAGTGTGTTGAAGAAGTGCCTGCGTAGAACCAATTACGTCGCTCTGAGCCAAAATAGGCGCTTTACACTCCGGATGCGCCAATACTTCCACTCCCGGGTTATCGGCTTTGAGTTGTAACAAAGCTTCGAGAGAGAAGCGGCTGTGTACATGGCAGGCTCCGTTCCAAAGGATCATGTTACGTCCGGTGACGGAGTTGATATACGAACCAAGGTTATGATCCGGACCGAAGATGATCTTGGCGTCCTTGGGGAGCTGATCCACAATCTTCTTGGCGTTCGAAGAAGTAACCACTACATCCGTAAGGGCTTTTACATCGGCGGAAGTGTTGACATAAGAAACGACAATTGGTCGTTGGTCGTTGGTCGTTAGTCGTTGGTCGTTGCGGGACAGAGCCTGTCGTTGGTCTTCAATAAATTTTTTCAAGTCTTCGGCTTTGCAACTATCCGCCAATGAACAACCGGCATTCATGTCGGGAATGAGCACTTTCTTATCCGGACAGAGGATCTTCATCGTCTCTCCCATGAAATGGACACCACACATTACTAATATGTCCGCGTCCACGCGTGTAGCCTGTTGAGCCAAAGCGAGAGAATCTCCGATGAAATCGGCAATTTCTTGTATTTCCGGACGAGTGTAATAGTGTGCGAAAATAACCGCATTCTTCTCACGGGCTAACGATTTAATCTTATCTATATATTCTTTCTTTTTTAAATCCATAAGTAATAATGGGTGTTAATTATGTTAATAATATTCGTAATGATTTGAAATCGTATTGGTTATAAGGTTTTTGTTTTTAAGATGCGATGTTGGCTGTTTTGACAAATGCAATGTGGAACAAGTTATCAATCAGTGGAACCAAGGCATGTTAACAACTTGTTTATAACCATTTTTTTATCCTGAAAATCAGCAGAATACCTACAACCGACAGGATCATCAATCCGAGTGCAAAACCGTAGCCGTATTGCCAGTGGAGTTCGGGCATAAAATCGAAGTTCATGCCGTAGAGACTACCGATGAGTGTTGGCGGCAGGAAGATGATGTTGATGACCGTGAAGATTTTAATGATGCGGTTCTGTTCCAAGTTAACCAAACCGAGGAAGGTATCTTGCAGGTAGTCCAAACGGTCAAAACCGAACTTGGTATAATCGAACAGAGAGTTGATATCCTTGATAATCATCGTCAGACGCGGGTAGAGTTCTTCGGGGAAGAAATCGCATTTGAGCAAGTTGGAGATCACACGTTGTTTATCCATGAGGTTCTGACGGAGAACGGTCACTTTTTCTTGCAAGTCCTTGATCTGTACGAGCAAGTCTTCATCCATATGTTCGGACTCAGCGGTTATTTGTTGGCTCAGTTCTGTAATCAAATCCGTGGTATCCTCGATCATATCGGCGTCTTTCTCTACTCGCGTCTCCATGACGGCTACCAACACATGAAAACCCGTTGGAAAATTACGGGTGTTGACGAAGAGCTTCTTGAAAGTCTCGTTGAAGGTATCCAGTTCGGTATCGCGGATAGAGACGAGGATAGAGTTCTTTAAGATGAAGTTAACCGGCTCCATCTCGAAGTTATTCTTGAGGAAGTTGGCGTTGGCTACGATGGAGTCATCCGTTTGTATATAACGGCTGGAGAACTCTATCTCTTCCATCTCTTCGTCTTCCTGAATGTCAATTTTGAGGAATCCCTCGAGGGTATCCTCGGTCTTGTCGGATACATCGAGCAGGTCAATCCAGATGATATCTTTCTTGTCGAGCTCTTTGAGTGCGGAGATGGTACGTGCTACTTTGATTTTCTCCTTGTCTTTATAGAATATCTTGATTTCAGACATAATTCGTAATTTTTAATTTTTAATTTTTAATTGAATTAACTTGGTTAATTCTACGAACTCATCGACGGATAGCTGTTCTGGTCTTCGGGTAAGAAACCATTCTAAACGATCTTCCTTTGTACCTTGTACATTGTCCCTTTGTACATCGAGCAACGCTCGTAGTGAATTGCGCATTTGTTTTCGCCGCTGGTTGAAGGCTGTTTTAACGACTGTTTTGAAGAGCTCTTCATCACAGTCGAGTTGTCTTCGTTTATTGCGGGTCATGCGGATCACAGCCGACTTGACTTTAGGCGGCGGATTGAACACATGTTCGTCCACCGTGAATAAATATTCTATATCGTAATACGCTTGTAATAAGACGCTTAGGATGCCGTACGCTTTTTTGCCGGGTTTGGAAGCAAGGCGTTCGGCTACCTCTTTTTGGATCATTCCCGAGCAGACAGGAATACGGTCTTTGTAGTCCAGCACTTTGAAGAAGATCTGGCTACTGATGTTATACGGGTAGTTACCGATGACGTTAAACTCGCCCTCGGGATAGATGATGTTGAGGTCTAATTTGAGAAAATCTCCTTCGATGAGGTGTAGCTCCGGATACCACTCTTTGAGGTACACGACCGACTCGCGGTCGATCTCGATCGCGGTGAGTTGGATATTCGGGTTCTTGAGGAGATATTGGGTTAACACACCCATACCCGGACCTATTTCGATAGTTGGTCCGGAAGTGATGGTTTCACTTATTCTCTGGGCGATACTCAGATCCTTCAAGAAGTGCTGCCCGAGAAATTTTTTGGCTCGTACTTGTTGCATTTTCAGGGTGATAATCGTCCATGATTGTTTGTAATTTTAGTTAATTTAGTAGTTTACCTTTTTTTCGTAAACCTTTTGCGACCGCAAAGGTACTGCTTTTTTTTGATATATGCAAGAAAAAAGGCTTTTTTTTGCTTTTTTGCGTGATTTAGTGTGCATTTAAGAGGTATTCAGCGTGTATTTAGCAGTCATTTCCGTTCGCATGTCGTTACCATCTCGTTACCATTACGGACGTGTACGTACGGTTTGGGGCGTGTCGGAGAGGCGTTTAAATCGGTTTCCGCCTCCGTTCCGGGTTCGTGGAAGGTCCGTTAATGAATAAGGAATGAATAAGTAATATATAATGAATAACTAAAGATTTAATTGATCTGTATTATATACTTAGTATATAATACTATACAGAGATAAGTTAATAAAAAAATGACAGTGCACTATTTGCACTATTTGCACTTTGGAGGGCGAAAGTGCAGAAAGTGCAGAAAGTGCAAAGCAAAAAAAATGATGTGGCAGAAGTGGCAGAAATGGCAGAAAATCGGGTGTTGAACGATAATTTATGCCACTTATGCCATTTATGCCAGTGCAAATTTTTATACAAGCGTCACTCACAGTATCGGCAACATACGGACAGGTCCACAATGGTCGCGAAATGGTCGCCTAAATGGAAGGGAGTTGAAAGATGTTTATAGAAAAACAAGCGGGCAACTCAATGAGTCCCCGCTTTGTTCCTTTGTACTTGTTCACTTAATATTCTTGTCCAGTGAGGGTATAGGTTTTGTCTCCATTGAAGATGAAGATTTGTCCGTCTCGGAGAGATTTTATCAGTTTGGAGGTGTCTCCTGTTACGTTTTCAATGGCTTGGGTTCCATCCGTAATATATTTGAAATCTTTCCATCCCGTTGCATTTTTGTATAGAGAAACAGTTTGTTTTGGCACAAAGAGCGTTACTTGATCTTTATCGATGTATTCGAACGTTTTAGAAGTAGCTGCGCATGGGTTATACGACTGGACTGTGAGTTTTTTCAGACTCGTGTTCCATGCGAGGAAACGGTCACCTAATGTCGTCACCATCGGTGGAATTGTTAATTCTGTCATTGCAGTACAACCAGCGAATGCAGTCGCGCCAATTTCTTGGAGAATCTGCGGCAGTTTTACTGTTTTTAAGGCAGTACATCCGTAAAAAGCATTCTCACCAATTTTATTGATTTGAGTAGCGGAAAGGTCTATAGTGGTCAGTTTTGTACAATTGTCCCAAACTCCTTTGGAGATTTCTTTTAAGAGGACAGTCTGAATAGTCAAGTTAGTTAGTTCTTCACAGCCGGAGAAAGCATTTTCCTCAATGGTTCTGACATTAGCAGGAATGGTCACTTGTTTGATCCCTGAATAAGTAAATGCCCTTGCGCCTATGGTTTGAAGACCAATGAGCTTCTCCCAGTTGATATATTCCAGTTTGTCTGTTCCATAGAAGCATTGTTCATCCATCTCTTTCAGGGTGACCGGTAGGTTCAGTTTTGTCACATTGCTTCCTATTCCACTAATTTTGGTCACTATATAGTTTTTTCCGTTATAACTTACGTTTGCCGGAACCGTTACTTCGCCCGAAAGGGTAGTGGAGTTCCATACAGTTACCTGTATTTCATCCTCGATGAAATAATAAAACCCGTCTTTTTCAAAACTGTCAGCCATCGTTGCCAAACAACTCATGGCGAGAAGTACAATACAAAATGCGATTTTTTTCATTCGATAAATTATTTTGATAGTCTATGCCTACTCTTTATCGGATTTTCGGCGTCTTCCATTTGTGTTGATCAGCAGCTGCCCTGAGATAAAGAGTTCTGCATACTGTTCCAATTGTTTAAGCTCGCGAGCATCGAAGCCTTGGGCGATAATAGTATCTATATGTTTCCAAAAATCGGTATTATTCATACGCGTCTTTGCAAATTTGGCGTGCAAAGGTACAACTTTTTTCTGAATTATGCAAAAATATTGGAAAGTATTTTAAATTTTTACATATTTTGATACATCTACGGGCAGATAAGCGGGCACAAAAAAACAGAGCCCAAAGAAAGTACAAAGGGACAAAGCAAATTTTTACACCGCCGGCATGGCATGCCGAATAATTGAGGACGAAAAAAGCGGGACTAAAGTACCGCGCAAAGAAAGAAAAAACGCGCTAACGGAACGAAGAAAAGACTCCGAGCTGATGCTCGGAGCAGGGAACGAAGAAAACCAGCATCTGATGCTGGAACAAACGACAAAGAATGGAAGGCAGAGTCGTGTCCAAATAAAATTTGGACGCAATGGACGAAGTAGCCGGATAGTATCCCGAACAATGAACGATGCTCTGAGCGGCAAATGGCATTTGCCTGTAATACGAAGAAGAAAACGCGGCATTTCCGATTCTCCAAGATTGGCGGATACGAGAGGCGGAAATGCCGAGTGTTGTGGTTTGCCAGCAAAAGTACAACTTTTTTCTGAGATACGCAAATTTTTTAGGCACGTACGTAAGCGCGCGGGTACAAAAAACTATTTTTTTTGCACTACATGCCTTTAAAATTTGCATATGTGCAAAATTTTTTGTACCTTTGCGGCGTTTTTTAGGGAAAGAGTGGATGCAGCGCTCGGCGGTGCGCGAAAAGAACAAAAAAGAAAGCATCTACCCGAAGATAGATGCTCTTGCGCTCCCTCTAGGACTTGAACCTAGGACCCCCTGATTAACAGTCAGATGCTCTAACCGACTGAGCTAAGGAAGCATGCTTTTTTCGAAAGCGGGTGCAAAAGTACTGCTTTTTTCTGACATGTGCAAATTTTTTGGCAAAAAAATGTAAATTTAAGTGCTTTTTTTTGAAAATTCACCTATTTAAGGGACAAAATCATACAAAAATGAAAAAAATTCTTGGTTTAGGCAACGCATTAACAGACATCCTCTTGCAGGTCAGTGAGGATGATTTGCGCGAACTTGGATTTCCGAAAGGAAGTATGAATCTGATTTCGAAAGATCAGGCGGAACAGATCCAGTATCGTTTTCTTTCTGTCCGCAAACGCATGGTAGCCGGTGGTTCTGCCTCTAATACCATCAACTGTATCGCCTCTCTGGGCGGTAAGGCGGCGTTTATCGGTAAGATAGGAAACGACGAAGTGGGCGATTTCTACCGCGAGGACATGCTCAAGAACGGCGTCAAACCGATTCTGCTCCTTTCGCAAACCGCTATGTCCGGTTTCTCGATCGTCTTGGTGACGCCGGACGGAGAGCGTACGTTTGCTACCTATCTGGGCGCTGCGGCTGAGTTGTGCGCAGACGACATACAGAAAGATGCGTTCAACGGCTATGATATCTTCCATATAGAGGGCTATCTGGTTCAGAACCATGAGTTGATAGAGAAAGCGATCCGTCTGGCAAAGGAATCAGGCTGTATGGTATCGCTCGATTTGGCTTCGTACAACGTGGTGAATGAGAACCACGCTTTCCTTAAGGATCTGGTGAAGCAATACGTGGATATCGTCTTTGCCAACGAAGATGAGTCTTTTGCTTATACACATCTCAACCCCGAGGAGTCCGTACAGATGATCGCTGAGCAATGCGACATAGCGGTAGTGAAGGTCGGTAAGAACGGCTCGTACGTGCAGCAGGGCAGCAAACGCCATCATATCGGAGCGATCACCACTTCGTGTACCGACTCCACAGGTGCCGGAGACCTTTTTGCAGGAGGATTCCTTCATGCTCTCAGTGACGGGTTTGATATCCGCCGTTGTGCCGAGATAGGCACTATTGCTGCCGGACGCGT
Organism: uncultured Bacteroidales bacterium; assembly: GCA_900321605.1. Lineage (GTDB taxonomy): Bacteria > Bacteroidota > Bacteroidia > Bacteroidales > Paludibacteraceae > Colicola. The sequence continues at coordinate 32,254 of ONWR01000032.1, forward strand.
AGTAGAAATAGTGGGTACCAAGCTCTCTGACGAGACGTGGGAGGAGATCCGCCGTATTTGCGCCCTCTATAGAGGATTTATGCAGAAATACGATAATTAAGGTGAAAGGTGAAAATTGAAAGGTGAAAGGAAAAAGGGAAACGTTATGAAATATATTTTAAGACCTTTTTATTGGATTTATCAATACGTGATAGCTTGGCCGTTATTAGTATTACTGACGGCGTTCACGGCGTTTTTCACCATCTGCACGGTACGATGGAGAAACTCGGAGTTTGTCCATAAGGAGCAGCAGTTCTGGTCACGTGCGTTCTTTTGGCTGATGTTCCTGCCCGTTTCTGTCGATGGAATCGAGCATATCAAGCCCGGACAGAGTTATGTCTTCGTCTCTAATCATCAGTCGATGTTCGATGTCTGGCTCATCTACGGATGGTTGCCGGTGGTCTTCAAATGGCTGATGAAAGCGGAGCTGCGCAAAGTGCCGTTCATCGGTTCGGGCTGCAAGGCTGCAGGACATATTTTCGTAGAGAGACGAAATGCCAAAGCGGCTTTAGAGAGCCTCAAAGAGGTGGAGAAGCAACTGGTGGGCGGTGTCAGCACGGTCATTTTCCCAGAGGGAACACGTTCTGCTAATGGTGAAGTGGGACGTTTCAAACGTGGTGCTTTTCAGATCGCTCTGGATCTCGGTCTGCCGGTTATTCCTCTGTCTCTGAGCGGATGTTATGAGGTGCTGCCGAAAGGCAAACCGTTCGTGCATCGTCATCCCGTGCATATGCACATAGGCGAACCCATTGACCTCAAGCAGTTTGCCGATCCTAACGAAGCTATCGAAGCTGTTAGAAATGCCGTCATCAACGGAAAAAAATAAATTAGTAATTAGTAATTTTAATTTTAATTAATATCATGCATTCTGATCCTAAAGATTGTCTCTATTGTACCAATAATGAGACCCTTCACAACCTGATGATTGAAATCGCACATCTGCGTGTTTCTCGTGCTTTCCTTTTCAAAGAGCAGACCTATCACGGTCGTTGCTTGGTAGCCTATGACGAGCATGTGAACGACCTCAACGAGTTGTCTGATGAGCAACGTAACTTGTTCATGGCAGACGTAGCGGACGTTACGCGTGCTATGCAGAAGCTCTTCAAGCCCGAGAAAATCAACTATGGTGCTTATTCCGATAAGCTCAGCCATCTGCATTTCCACTTGGCTCCGAAATATGTGGACGGACCGGACTACGGAGGTACATTCCAGATGAATCCGGGTAAGGTCTATCTCTCTGATGCGGAGTATGCAGAGATGGTAGCTGCTCTTAGGGAAGAATTAAAAATTAAAAATTAAGATTCAGAATTGCTTTTTCGTGAAATCATAGGACAAGAGGGAACGAAGCAACTGTTGCGTCAGGCGGTGCGTGAGGGACGAATACCTCATGCGCAGCTTTTTACGGGTATATCGGGTATCGGTAAGTTGCAGTTAGCACTTGCTTATGCCCAGTATCTCAACTGCCCGAATCGAACGGAGACGGATAGCTGCGGTACGTGTCCGACCTGTTTGCAGTTTGAGCATTTGCAGCATCCGGACCTGCATTTCGTCTTTCCTATTGTCGGTTCAGACGAGACCTGCGACTCGTTCTTGGAGCAATGGAGAGGTATTATTCTGAACAAGCATTATTTTGATCTGGACGATTGGCATCAGGCTTTAGGCGTGGAGACCAAGCAGTCGATGATCTATGAGAAAGAGAGCGGCGAGATCCTCCGTAAACTCAGTCTCAAGCCTTATGGAAACGGCTACAAGGTAATGATCATCTGGCAGCCGGAGAAGATGAATATCACTACGGCTAACAAGTTGCTCAAGCTCTTGGAGGAACCACCTGCACGGACCGTCTTTCTGATGGTCTCAGAGCATCCGGAGCAGTTGTTGGCTACTATTCAGTCCCGTGTGCAGACGGTTCGCGTACCGCGATTAGAGACGCAGATCATCGCTGAGGCTTTGCAGCAGAAAGGAATAGATGAGGTCAAAGCCAACGACCTTGCCCGTATTGCGAACGGCTCGTACCTCGCAGCCCTCAAAAAAGCCGATGAATCCGAGGAGAATCAGCAAGAACTGCGCGATTTCATAGCTCTTTTCCGAGATGCTTATACCGTTGGTGTACTCAAAGACCCGCAGAAGAAATTTGAGTCCCTCAAACGTCTTCGTCAATGGAGTATCGAGATGTCGGACAGCAAGGTCGGACGTGAGAAACAGAAACATTTCCTCCAATACGCGCAGCAACAGGTGCGTGAGAACTATATCCGTAATATCGGTCAGCCCGAACTCAATTATCAGATGGAGGCAGAGCGGGATTTCTCCGTTAAATTCGCGCCTTTTATCCATAACGGCAATGTGGAAGGTATCATGAACCAACTCGATCTCGCTGAGCGTCAGATAGAGCAGAACGGTAACGCCAAGATGATCTTCTTCGATCTGTGCCTGCAAATGATTGTATTAATCAAAAAGCCCAAACAATAAACATGTCAAATATCAACTATCATATGTCAAATGAATTATCGGCAGCGGCTACGAAGCGCAACTCGGCGCATATGTTGCCTGTGAGCGATTGGTTGTCCGATCTGCCGGAGAATACGCAACTGACTGACCTTGTGGAGGTTCAGTTCAAAAATACACGTAAGGGCTATTTCCATAACACGGCTCATCTGCCTTTGGAGAAAGGCGTCAAAGTAGTGGTAGAGGCGAACCCGGGTTATGATCTGGGTGAAGTCGTGCTTACCGGCAAACTGGTGGAACTGCAGATCAAAAAGAACAAGATTGATGCTTCGCGATATGAGATCCGTCAGGTGATCCGTGTGGCTACAGAGGACGATTTGGCGCGTGCTGAGCAGGCACATGCCCGTGAACACCAGACGATGATCAAAGCGCGTGAGTTGGCTAAATCGCTTGGTTTGGAGATGAAGATAGGTGACGTGGAGTACCAAGGCGACGGTTCGAAAGCGATCTTCTTCTATATAGCCGATGGTCGTGTGGACTTCCGCCAACTGATCAAAGTATATGCCGAGACTTTCCGTATTCGTGTGGAGATGAAGCAGATCGGTGCACGTCAGGAGGCAGGACGTATCGGTGGAACCGGACCTTGCGGACGGGAGTTATGCTGCTCCACATGGCTCATCAATTTCTCTTCCGTCGGAACAGGTGCCGCTCGTTTGCAGAATATATCGCCTAATCCTCAGAAACTCGCAGGCATGTGCGCCAAACTGAAGTGTTGTCTCAACTACGAGGTGCCGGTTTATGAGGATGCGTCCAAGAAACTGCCGAACCGTCATATAGAGCTGGAGACCAAGGATGCTACGTGGTATTTCTTTGCTTCCGATCCTTTGGCAGGAACGGTAACTTATTCCTCCGATCCGCAACATGCCGGCAATCTGACGACGCTCTATGCCGCGCGTGCGCATGAGATCATCGCTATGAACCGCCGAGGAGAGAAACCCGATACCTTGGAAGGTACGCGAGCTGTCTCTACAGAGATCGGATACCAGACCGGACACGGCGATGTGACGCGTTTTGACAAGAAGAAAAACCGTCCGAATCATTCGAACCGCAATGACCGCAGAGACAGGAGGGACAGACGATGAAAACAGCTAAAACATCCAAATTCAAGAACCTGCTCGGTCCTTTGTGGATAGGTCTTTGTGCATCGTTTTTTCTGACGAATTGCCGTAGCGATATCGTGTACAGCCAATTTAGCCCGATCTCTTATTCGGACGGAGCGATGAGTTCTTCGGATAAATGGCATATGGATTCGGTCGTGCGGTTCGATTATACGATAGAGGATGCTCAGCCGGATTATCAGTTGCTCGTGTATGTTAGGCATACAGAGCGGTATCCATATCAGAACATGTGGCTGTTTGTAGAGGACAGCCTGCGTCAGGACACCATTGAGTTCTACTTGGCGGATGATCGCGGACAGTGGCTTGGTAACAAACACCACGGGTTTATCGAGATGCCTGTTCTCTTGGAATCCAATTACCATTACCCCGATACCGGTCATTACAGCCTCTCTATCCGGCACGGAATGCGGGATTCGCTCTTGAGAGGTATTACGGATGTTGGTGTAGAAATCATACGAAATGGGAAAGAATAAGTTAAAAAAGTTCGCTGAAATGGAGACATTTGATAATGTCTTCCAATGTGGTGCGCAGGCTTTGTACGAAAACGGTCAGCGGATTAACGATCGTATTGAGAACGAGATGGCAGGTCATTGGAGGGAGAAATTCTTCCATAACGATCATCCGATTGTCTTGGAGTTAGGCTGCGGACGAGGCGAATATACCGTGGGTTTGGCGAAGAAATATCCCGAGAAGAACTTCATCGGCGTGGATATCAAGGGCGCACGTATGTGGGCAGGAGCCAAACAAGCGGTAGAGGAAGGACTCACAAACGCCGCTTTCCTGAGAACGAATATCGAGTTCATTACTTCATTCTTTGCCAAAGATGAGGTGGATGAGATCTGGATCACGTTCTGCGACCCGCAGATGAAGAAAGCTACCAAGCGCTTGACTTCCACCTATTTCATGGCTCGCTATCAGCAGATTGTCAAGCCTTCCGGACTTATTCATCTCAAGACCGACAGTCCGTTCCTCTATACTTATACGACAGAGATGCTCCGTTTGAATCCCTATCCGGTACTCGCTAATACGGATGATCTGTATGCCTCTGACCAATACCCGGATGCGCAGGCGCTCAAGACCCATTATGAAAAACAATGGTTAGACCGAGGCCTAACCATCAAATATATCGCTTGGCAACTGACGCCGTTGGAGCATTTTGAGGAACCGACGATAGAGATAGAGAAGGACAGTTACCGCTCTTACGGACGCAATTACAACAGTCCCGAATAATCCGTACGCTAATTGAGCGTGTTGGGTTCATAGTGCCGCCATTTGTCTATTAGTGCGGTCATATCTTCCGGCCATTCCGAATCGAAGAACATTCTCTCGCCCGTGCGCGGGTGCGTGAATCCTAATGTACGCGCGTGTAAGACTTGCCGCGGACAGAGCGCAAAGCAGTTTTCGATATATTGCCGGTATTTCTGCGTCCGAAGACCCTTGAGTATCTCGCATCCGCCGTATTTCTCGTCTGCAAAAAGCGGATGTCCTATATGCTTCATGTGTACACGTATCTGATGGGTGCGTCCGGTCTCCAGACGACATTCTACCAGCGTCACGTACGGAAACCGCTCCAACACTCTCCAATGGGTGATAGCCTCTTTGGCTTGCGGACATTCCTCCAAATCCCAAACGCGGTAGATAGTGCGGTCTCGGTTATCACGCGCCAAAGCGCCTTCTACGGTTCCGCTATCCTCTTGGAAAGTACCCCAAACGAGGGCATTATAGGTGCGCTCGGTCGTATGGTCGAAGAACTGCCGAGCCAGATGCGCTTTCGCTTCCGGAGTCTTGGCAATAAGCAGCAGACCTGAAGTGTCTTTGTCTATACGGTGTACCAAACCGATATCGGGATTGTTGATATCAAGTTTGAGTTTGGAATGTTGATTTTTTAATTCTTCTTCAAAATGCCAAGCAAGCGCATGAAGAAGCGTGTGTTCGTAGTTGCCGTGTCCCGGGTGAACGACTAATCCGGCGGGTTTATTGACAACCAACAGATCATCGTCCTCATAAACGATGTTCAGCGGGATATTCTCCGGTGTGATCGTGAAATCATGGGGCTCATGATCGAGCAGGACTTGTATTATATCCCCGGGTTTGACGCGGTAGTTGGAGGCAACGGCTTTTCCGTTGACCCACACGTTTCCGGCGTCCGCAGCCGTCTGAATACGGTTGCGGCTCGTATTGGTCATGTGCTCAGCAAGGTATTTATCGATTCGTTCTTTACCTTGCCCTTTATCTACTTCGCACCGCCAACGTTCCCAGAGTTCTTCATCAAAACCAGTTTCCATCGTCTTCTGTATTTTCACCACCGCCGGTAGCTACTTTCTCCAAATCCGAAGAGAGCCACAGAGATACAGTCTCTCCCTCTACGATTCTTTCTCCGGCATCGGGCGCTTGACGGTAGATATATTTAACTTTCTCTTCCTCCTGATTCGGATCTGCCTCCGGCTCTTCGTCCTCCAATACCGCGCCAACTGTCAGACGATGCTTGAGCAGGAGACTACGTGCGTCGCGAAGGGTCAGACCGATGACGGTCGGCACCTCTACTTGCTCCGTTCCTCTACCAAAACCGACTACGAGACGCACTTTCGTACCGACAGGAATCTTATCTCCCGGCTGAATGCTTGCGGTGTCGGACTTGATATCCAAGACCAGATCGCGGAAAGCGGAAGGTTCGTACTCATAGACACTATCTACGATGATTCCTAATCCGTGTAAGGTGGTCTCAGCCTGACGATAACTGAGGTCGTGCAGGTCAGGCATGACTACTTGACGTTTGCCGGTAGCGTTGATAGTGACGTAGATAGCTCGACCTTCTTTAGCATGACTCTCCGGACGCGGGTCTTGCTCCACGATAGTACCGAACGGCACTTTGTCCGAATAGGTCGAGTCAACTACCACCAAACGCAGACCCTTGGCATTGAGAATCGGTTCCGCTTCGGCTACTACCAAACCGCGGACATCCTCTACTTCGACCTCTACCCCGTGCTGCGTATAACCGCGCAACCAGTAAATCAGGCCCACTAAAATTGCTATTCCTGCCAAAGCGGCAAAAACGATGTTCCAACCCACAAATTTGAGGTCAGAAAGATCAAAAAAACCTCTTTTTTCCATAAAATGTAAAATTCAGTGTGCAAAATTACAATTTTTTTTGGATATATGCAAAAAAAGCAGTACTTTTGCATCGTTTTTCGCAAAAAGGCGAAGACTTAACGGATTTTTTAGGCTAAAAAGTTTTAAAATTATGAAAAAAATGCTTCTTATCGTAGCTGTTGCATTCGCTGCAATGAGCTGCGGCAACAAGTGCTGTGAGAAAAAGTGCTGCCAAGAGGCTGAGGCTGCTGAGGCAGTTGAGGTAGTAGAGGTAGCAGAGGCTGACTCTCTGGCTGCTGAGGCAGAGGTAGTTGAGGCTCCGGCAGAGGCTGAGGCTCCGGCTGAGGCTGCTGAGTAATCCTTGTTGCTCACATTAAGGTACTACCTTAAAAGAAGCGACCCTTTCGGGCCGCTTTCTTTTTTGTACTTAATCTTTGATTAAGTTCTTGCCGGTCATCTCTTTCGGTTGCTCAATGCCGAGAATATGGCAGAGAGAAGGAGCGACATCTGCGAGGATACCGTCCTCTACGTGCGCGTTCACGTGATCCTTAGAGATATATACGAAAGGCACAGGGTTGAGCGAGTGAGCTGTGTTCGGTGTGCCGTCTGCGTTGATAGCGTTGTCGCAGTTACCGTGGTCGGCAATGACGATGATCTCATAGCCGTTTGCCAAAGCTGCTTCAATCACTTTGTGCGAGCACTCGTCGATGGTCTTTACGGCTTTCACAATCGCCTCATAGACTCCGGTATGTCCGACCATGTCGCCGTTGGCGAAGTTAAGCGTGATATAATCGAACTTCTGCGTCTTGATAGCTGCTACCAAAGCTTCGGTCACTTCCGGTGCAGACATCTCCGGCTTCATATCATAGGTCGGCACTTTCGGAGACGGGATCAGAATACGCTCCTCGCCCGGATATTCAGCTTCACGACCACCATTGAAGAAGAAGGTCACGTGTGCGAATTTCTCGGTCTCAGCGATACGGAGCTGCTTGAGTCCTAATTTGCTGACTACCTCACCTAAGGTGTTCTCTACGTTCTCCTTGGGGTAGAGTATATGCAATCCTTTGAACGAACTGTCGTACGGCGTCATACAGCAGTAGTGCAGACCCGGAATCGTCTTCATTCCTTGTTCCGGCATGTCTTGCTGGGTCAGTACGATCGTGATCTCTTTCGCACGGTCGTTACGGTAGTTGAAGAAGATAACTACGTCTCCTTCGGTAATACGACCGTCGCAAGTCGCGTTCACTAATGGCTCCATGAACTCGTCGGTGTCCTTATGCTCCTCGGTGTGACGGTCATAGCAGCCCTGTACAGCCGCTACCATGTCGGTCTCTTTGCGTCCTTCTCCGTTTACCAACTGGTCATATGCCACTTTGATACGCTCCCAGCGTTTGTCACGATCCATCGCGTAGAAACGACCGATGATAGAAGCGATATGTGCGCCGGTCTTGTCGCACAGTCCTTGCAGGTCGGCAATGAATCCCTTACCGCTACGCGGGTCGGTGTCACGACCGTCCATGAAACAGTGAACGAAAGTCTTGTCAGCTACTCCGTACTCTTTGGCAATCTCCACGAGTTTGAAGAGGTGGTCAAGAGACGAGTGTACGCCTCCGTTGGAGCAGAGGCCCATGATATGCAGTTTCTTACCGGCAGCTTGTGCTGCTTTGTAAGCAGCTACTATCTCGGGGTTCTGCATG
>ONWR01000015.1 GCA_900321605.1 uncultured Bacteroidales bacterium
GAGGAAGAATATGTATATCAATCGTTTCATCTCAGAACTTAAAGGTATAACTCAAACTTGGTAATATCGGTAAGAGGCTGAATTTATATAACTTACCACCTCTCGGATAGACCAGAAAGGGGTTCAGATGGCTGTATACATTATAAATGGATATATTGAGCATATGGTCAAAATCCGGATGTTTCTTATCGGGCAGATGACAGGTAGCGCCTAAGTCCAGACGGTGATAGTCCGGCATCTTATAGTTATTCCGTTCGCTGACGTAGTTGACATCAATAGCCTTAGGTTCTTTGGGTGTTTGGATAGCGGAATAGAGCCATGAGTCATAGTGCTGCAAAGCGAGAGTTCCGCGCGTACCCGTACCATAAACAAAAGTAGCGGCTACTTCCCATTGCTTGTTGATCTTGTACTGCAAGGTGACACTCAGATCATGCTCACGGTCGTACTTGGCGTGAAAAGGCTCCCCGCCGTTGAGTTCCTGACCGGCTTTATTGAACTGCCTCATCGTCCGGCTCCATGTATAACCGATCCAACCGGTGACGGGTCCTACGGTACGTTTGGCAAGGAGCTGCACGCCGTAACTCCAACCGTCCCCTATACAGACCTGTGTCTGCCAATTCTTACCGCTCATGTACGAGGCGCCGTCTTGGTACTCCAAGAGGTTCAGCATCTTCTTGTAGTATCCCTCCACGGAAAGTTCCACCTGATTGCAGATGTTATAGGTGATACCTGCGGCTACCTGCATCGACCGCATCGGCGGCACTTTGGCGGTCACGGGCACCCAGAGGTCAGTAGGCATAGAGACGGAGCTGTTGGAGAGCATATGGACGTACTGCGACATATAGGCGTAGCTCATCTTGATGGCTACATCCTTATGGGGCAAGAACCGCAGTCCTACGCGGGGTTCGAAGGAGTAATAGGTCTTGCCTTCGGTATGATAGAGGGCGGCATGAAGCCCCACGTTCGCCTTAAACCACGAGCAAGGTGTATAGCTGTCCTCTATGTATAGCCCTGCCTCATGCGTATAGACCGTCCCGCCCACAGAGATCGTGGTGTCCAGACGCATGTCCCTTGAGCCATCATTGGAGTCCACTATCCAATGTCCTACCTGCGGATGAAACGTATGCCACGTATAGGTAGCCCCGAAATGCACCTCATGACGCGCGTTCGGTCTCCATTCAAAGTTCATCTGCGCCATCAGATCCATGATAAAAGAGTTATACCCTGCCTGCCGCTCGGTATTACCGTCCTCAGCATTCTTGGCAAACTCGGTCTGCGTCATCGCCAGTTTGTATTTATACCTCGTGCAACTGATTTGCGAAGTACTATAGAGCCGACCGTTGAACCGATGTTCGTACTGCAAAGCGCCGAAGATATTTCCCCAGTTATACCGCATACGGAGGTTCGTGGGTCCTTTGGTGGCGGTGGACTGCTTGGTGCGGATACGGTTATAGACGACATCATCGCCCATGTAGAAAGAGACGCTCAGTTTGTCATCGGAAGAGAAGGTATGGGTTATTTTGGCATTGAGGTCATAGAAATAATAGCCACCGGTAGAGATGGAGTCTCCTCCGGATTTGGCAGTAGAGAGCGCTGTGGTGATCGGCAGCGCCAAGAGGTCATAGAGCGTACGGCGGGCAGAGATGATAAAGGTCGTCTTTGCCTTCACCGGATCTTTGGCACGAAGCCGTCTCCATTCGTCCTTTTTCCAATAGATCGGTCCTTCGACCGACAGTTTGGTGGAGACGATGCCGATAGTGAGGTTGCCGTGATAGCCGAAAGCGTCACCGTCTTTCTGCCGCACATCGATGATAGACGAGAGCCTTCCGCCGTACCGAGCCGGGAAATTGCCCTCGTAGAGGGTCACGTTCTTCACCGCGTCGGCATTGAAGACCGAGAAGAATCCGAACATATGGTTGACCGAATAGAGCGGCACGCCGTCGAGCATGATCAGGTTCTCATCGGGTCCACCGCCTCGTACGTAGAGTCCGGACGAACCTTCCGAACCGGACTGCACACCGGGCAGCAGTTGGATCGCCTTCATGACATCCACCTCACCTCCGATAGCGGGGATGCCTTTGATCTGCGAGACCGGCACTTCGACTGCGGACATCTGCACCGACTGCGGCGCAGAGACCGACTGTTTGCCGGAGATCACCACCTCTTCGAGGATATTCGAACTCTCCAAGGGCAGTTCAATGAGGGTGTCTGAACGCAGTACGAAAGGCTCCGTCCACGGGGCGTCATACCCCACATATCCGGCTTGCAGATGAACGGAGTCGGCAGGGATAGTGAGCGAGTAGAAACCATTGACGTTCGTCACGGTACCTACTCCGCTGTACAGATCCATCACGGTGGCACCAATGAGTCTCTCGCCGGTCTTGCTATCCAACACGAATCCGCTCACCGTAGGGTTTTTAGCCCATACGACAAGCGGAATCAGGGTTGCTATCAGACCGACGGTGTATCGCATAGACAGCCGATTAGAAGAAATATCTCAATATATCATTTCCGTTCGCTAAGATCAACAGCGCTATCAAGATCCACCAACCTATGTTATTCGCTTTCTCCAAGAACTGATCACTCGGTTTGCGGCGGGTGATCATCTCCACAATGAGGAAGAGGATATATCCACCGTCCAAAGCAGGGATCGGCAGGAAGTTCATGAAGGCGAGGATGAGACTGATGATCGCGGTCTTGTACCAGAAATCAGCCCAGTTCCATACGGAAGGGAAGAGACTGCCGATAGCACCAAAACCACCGACCGACTGTGCCCCTTCTTTGGTGAAGACGAGACGGAACTGCTTGACGTAGTTCACGAGGAATTTCCAACCGTGCTTGATGCCGGCAGGAATAGCCTGCAGGAAGGTGTAGGACGTATGTTCGAACGGCAGATCCAAACGAGCCTGTACGCCCAAGAGACACTGGTCGCCTAAGAAAGCACGGGTGCTCATCAGCTCCTGATGGCGGTAGAAACCGATCGTGATGGAGTCACAGGGATGATTTCTCAGTTCCTGCGTCATCATGACGTAGCAAGGCGTCTCTATCCCTGCGATAGAGACGATACTGTCGCCTTTCTGCAAACCGGCATAATGGGCAGGCAGGTCAGGCAGGACAGTGTCTAAGACGCAGGGGATCCACTCCGATATGAGTACAAAATGTTGCTTGCGGTAGGACTTATCGGCACGCGCTTTGGCACGCTCGATCTTATCGAAATCATTCTGGAGAGCGAGGTAACGCGTACCGAGATCTTCGCTCATCGTGAGCGAGACGGTGTCGTCACCGCGCAGAACGAGTACGTCTCTCTCTCCTTTGATAATCAGGTCGTTCACTACGTCGCCTAACTGCTCCGGTTCAACGCCGTTGATAGAGAGGATCTTATCCTGCTGCTCAAATCCCTCGCCTTGCAATAACTGCGAATAGTAGAGACCGTCATGCAGGTTGCGAAGCGGTAACTTGTCCGAACCGTAATGCCACGTCAGTAGCACGAAGATCAGCATCGCCGTCAGGAAATTGACGAGAATACCGCCTAAGATGATGAAGAAACGTTGCCAAGCGGGTTTGGAACGGAACTCCCAAGACTGCGGCTCGGACGCTAAATCGTCCGTCGAGTGCGTCTCATCCACCATACCCGATATCGCACAATAACCGCCGAAAGGCAACCAACCTATACCCCATTCTGTTGTCTCGGGATACTTGCTCCATTCCTCGTCTTCATTGGAAGCGAAGAACTTAGCGTGCCACTTGCCTTCAAAGAACTTGAAACGCACCAAACTGATGTAGGGGTTAAAAAAGAGATAGAACTTCTCCACGCGCACCTTAAAGAGCCGTGCGAAGAAAAAATGCCCTAACTCGTGTACGAACACGAGAATACTGAGGGCGAGTATTAACTGTAAAGCTTGAACCACAAGAAATGAATAATTAATAATGAATATTTAATAATGAATATTTACAAATGACAAATGTCAAATCTCAAATCACAAATATTGCTCCGCAATGCGGCGGGCTTCGGCGTCGGACGCCACGTAGTCCTCATACGTCGGTTTGGCGATGAAGGGCGTTTGGTCCATCGTCTTAGCGATGATGTCAGACATTTGGAGGAAGCCGCATCGTCCTTCTCGGAAAGCGAGGTTCGCCACTTCGTTGGCTGCATTGAGCACGCAGGGGATGTTACCTCCTCGGCGCATCGCATCGTAAGCGAGACCTAAGTTCGGGAACCGATGTAAGTCCGGCTGCTCGAAGGTCAGATCCTTGAGGGCAAAGAGGTCTGCCCTCGGAAAATCGCTTGCGAGTCGTTCGGGGAACGAGAGGGCGTATTGGATCGGCAGCCTCATGTCGGGTGCCCCGAGTTGCGCTTTGATAGCGCCATCGGTGAACTGCACTGCCGAGTGTACGATCGACTGCGGATGAACGAGCACTTGGATCTTCTCCACCGGCACGCCGAAGAGCCATTTGGCTTCTATGACCTCAAAACCTTTGTTCATCATCGAGGCGGAGTCAATGGTTATCTTCGCGCCCATATCCCAGTTAGGGTGCTTGAGGGCGTCGGCAGCGGTGACGGTTTTCATCTGGTCGAGTGTGAAGGTACGGAAGGGACCACCGGAAGCGGTGAGCAGGATCTTCTCTATCTCCGAGCGGTCTTCGCCTACGAGGGATTGAAAGATAGCGCTGTGCTCACTGTCCACCGGCAGGATCGGCGTATGGAACTGCTGCGCGAGGGAGCAGATGATCTCACCTGCTACAACGAGCGTCTCCTTGTTTGCTAAAGCGATCGTCTTACCGGCTTTGATGGCTTCAATCGTCGGACGGAGTCCTGCGTACCCCACCATGGCGGCTACCACGATATCAATACTGGGCATCGTAACCACCTCGGCGATGGAGTCCGAGCCTGCCCATACTTTAATGTTGAGTGTTGAGAGTTGAGCGTTGAGAGAGTCATACAGGCTCTCATCGGCGATGCAGACCACTTCGGGATGAAACTCCCTTGCCTGCTCCACCAACTTATCTATACTGCGGTTCGCGCAAATAGCGTACACGCTGTACCGCTCGGGGTACGCGCGCACCACATCCAAGGTCTGTGTACCGATCGAACCGGTACTACCTAATATACAAAGATTCTTAACCATTACCAAACAATCGCTTCTTCGGGGTTAACGAACTCACCGGCGTTCCAGATCTCCATCTCCAGATCCAGCTGACCGTCCATCTGTCCGACGGCTTCACCGGCTTCCACTAACGCGCCTTGCGCCTTGAGCGGACGAGCTACATGACGGTAGATAGTCATGTACGGCGTATGCTGGATGATGATGGTGAAGGTGTTGTCTTCGGCACGCTCAATGAGGACTATATGTCCGCGCATGATAGCGAGCACGTTCTCGTTCTTAGGCGTACGTACCACGATCGAATACCGATGTTCATCGGGTTTAGCGGACTGCATGATCGCACCCCGTACAGGGCGGTAGAGCTGCTGAACGGTGCGGTTCGGCACGTCGAAGAGCAGCAGTCGGTCACGCTCTTTGAGTTCGTACTGCTCCTTGAAGGACTCGGTCACTTCGTTGCGTTGCTGCTCCAAGATCTGCGCACGTTCTACACGCTGCATCGAGTCCAGACTCTGCACGCTGTCCGATTGGATGTCTCCGGCAGTAAGCTGCTTGATGACATCGAGGTACTGACGTTGCAGGGTCAGGTCGGCTTGCAGCGAGTCCACACGGGCGGATTCCTGAATCAGCTGCTGACGTAAGCTCGCGCTATACCCCGGAAGAATATTCCTCAGCGGGGTATAGACGATCAGTACGGACAGCAGCACGATCAGTGCCACTATCGAGATGGTGATGAAGCTGATGGCGCCTAACAGACTGACGCGGATGTGAAACACTTCCCGCAGCGTCAGGTCGTCCAGCATCGCAAAACGATATTTTCTACGTTTGTTTGACATTGTTTGATGTCGTTTGATGTTGTTTGATGTTGTTTGATGTTGTTTGAACGATTTCAAACCCTCAAACTTTCAAACCTTCAAACTATAAAATAGTGCAACCCTCGCAGGGCTTCAACTGTTTGAAGAAATCATTGCCTTTGTCGTCCACGAGGATGAATGCCGGGAAGTTCTCCACCTCAATCTTCCAGATGGCTTCCATACCCAGTTCGGGGTACTCCACGCACTCGATGGACTTGATATTGTTCTGCGCCAAGATAGCAGCAGGACCGCCAATAGAACCGAGGTAGAAGCCGCCGTGTTTCTGACAAGCATTGGTGACGTCGATGGAACGGTTACCCTTAGCGAGCATGATGAGCGAACCGCCGTGATCTTGGAACTCATCTACGTACGGATCCATACGTCCGGCGGTAGTCGGGCCCATCGAACCGCAAGGCATACCAGCAGGGGTCTTTGCCGGTCCGGCATAGTAGATAGGATGATTCTTGAGGTACTCGGGCATCGGTTCGCCTGCATCCAGACGCGCTTTGATCTTCGCATGAGCGATGTCACGACCAACGATGATTGTACCGTTCAGGCTCAGACGCGTACCGATCGGGTATTTCGTCAGAATAGCGCATACATCTTTCATCGGCTGATTGAGGTCGATACGAACAGCATCGCCTTCACCTGCCTGACGCAGCTCCTCGGGAATGAGGGAAGCGGGGTTGTTATCGAGTTTCTCGATCCAGATACCGTCTTTGTTGATCTTACATTTGATGTTACGATCGGCAGAGCAGCTCACGCCCAGACCGATCGGGCAGCTCGCACCGTGACGCGGCAGACGAACGACACGCACGTCATGCGCCATGTACTTACCGCCGAACTGCGCACCAAGACCGATCTTGTATGCCTCTTGGAGCAGCTGTTTCTCCAACTCGATATCGCGGAAAGCACGACCTGTCTCATCGCCGGTGGTCGGCAGGGAGTCGTAGTAATGGGTCGAAGCGAGCTTGACGGTCAGCAGGTTCTTCTCCGCCGAGGTACCGCCGATGACGATAGCGATGTGGTAAGGCGGACAAGCAGCCGTACCGAGGCTCTTCATCTTCTCCACGAGGAACGGAATGAGCGTACCCGGGTTCTGGATACGCGCCTTGGTCTCTTGGTAGAGGTAGGTCTTGTTAGCCGAACCACCACCTTTGGTTACGCAAAGGAAACGATACTCGTTGCCCTCGGTAGCCTCTAAGTCAATCTGTGCCGGGAGGTTGCATTTGGTGTTCACCTCGTCGTACATGTTGAGCGGTGCATTCTGCGAATAACGCAGGTTGCACTCGGTGTAGGTATTGAACACTCCTTTGCTCAACGCCTCTTCGTCGCAGAAACCTGTCCACACCTCTTGGCCTTTCTCGCCGTGGATGATAGCCGTACCGGTATCTTGGCAGAGCGGTAACTGTCCTTTGCAAGCCACTTCAGCGTTGCGCAGGAAGGTCAGCGCTACGTATTTATCATTATCGGAAGCCTCGGGGTCACGCAGGATTTTCGCTACCTGCTCGTTATGCGAGCGGCGAAGCATGAAACTCACGTCATGAAAAGCCTGTTGCGCCATGAGGGTCAATGCCTCCGGCTGCACTTTGAGGATCTCGTGTCCTTCAAACTCGCTGACCGATACATAGTCTTTGGTCAGCAGATAATACTCTGTTTCGTCCTTACCAAGTTGAAACATCGGAGCATACTTAAAATTTGCCATAGTATATATATTTTTGTCGTTAGTCGTTGGTCGTTGGTCGTTAGACCTTAGTCGTTGGTCGTTAGACCTTAGTCGTTGGTCGTTGGTCGATGGTCTTTAGTCGATGGGCGTTAGACCGCAATTTGGGTGCAAAGGTACACTTTTTTTTGCATATATGCAAGAAAAATAATTAAAAATTAAAAATTAAGAATTAAAAATATAGAAAAAGCGTCCGATTTTCGGACGTGTACGCACGGTTGGAGTCACTATTTCATCGGTATTAAGTCGATATTTTAACGATATTACATCGGTATCCCGATTTTAAATCTTCAAATTTTTCATTTTTTTTTGTTTATGTCAAAAAAAAGATGTACCTTTGCACGATTTTTTGAGAAGAAAGACAATTTATGGTACAACTATTCACTGCATTGCTATTAGGTCTGCTGACGATACTGGATCCCTGCACACTGATGACCAGTATAACAGCTATTGGCTATATAGACAAGGAGATCAACAACAAAAAGCTCGTTCTGACGAACGGGTTGATGTTCGTTTTGGGTAAGTTAGCGACGTATGTTCTGCTGAGTATTCCGTTTCTTGCGGGGGCTCAGACCGATGGTATTCAACATCTGTTGGCGCATTGGGGTGAACCGATATTGGCAGGGTTCATGCTCATCTGCGGCGTGGTGTTGCTCTTCAGCGGACACCACCACCATGAGCATGATCACGGAATCAGCAAATGGCTCAAAGACACAGACAGCAAAGAGAGCTGGATCTGGTCGTTTATATTGGGTATATTCTTTGCGATCGCTTTCTGTCCGCATCGGTTAGTGTATTTCCTGACGATGATAGATATCACGCTGACCCTTCCGAGCACTTGGAATTGGGTCATGCCGGTGGTGTTCAGTTTAGGAACCGGTGTGCCTATTATGCTGATTGCATGGTTAGTAAGTTACAGCGCGGTAAGTATCGGCAACCTTACAAGCAAGATGGGAGCCTTCGAGAAATGGTTCCGACATATATGCGCGGTGTTGTTCCTCATTTTGGGCGTATATCTCGCTATCCATTGCTATATTGAGGCGCACGACCACAATCACTGCTGCGAACACCACCATTGTGAATTGACGATTTGACGATTGACGAGGTACGATTTATTGACGATTTATTTATATTGACGATTGACCAAATATGTCGTTTCGGTTCAAGCAGTTTTATATAGAGGATAGTAAGTGCGCCATGAAGGTAGGAACCGATGGCGTGCTGTTGGGATGCTGGGCAGAAACGGAAGATGTCAGATGTCAGATGTCAGATTTCAGAATTCTCGATGTTGGCACCGGAAGCGGATTGATTGCACGGATGATGATGCAGCGGTTCCCGGAAGCGGAAGTAGAGGGAATAGACATTGACGAGGCGGCTGTGGAGCAAGCAAGAGAAAACGGCGTACAAGCTTATGTATCGAGGCTGCAAGAATGGAAGAAAGAAGGCGGGTACGACCTGATTGTTTCTAATCCGCCGTATTTTCAGAATAGTTTGAAGAATCCGGACAAAGGGCGTGAGTTAGCGAGACACACGGATAGCTTGAGTTACGAAGAGCTGATTGATCACAGCGCACGTTTGTTGCGGGAGGGAGGGCAGTTAGCGCTGATCCTTCCGGCAGATAAGGAAGCGGAGATGCGACAAATAGCGGCAAGCAAGAACCTGTTCCTCACGCACGTAACGCGCGTATATAGTAAGGAGTCAAAACCGGCAAGACGGGTGCTTTTAGCCTTCAGATATCAGATATCAGATATCAGCCGGACTGAAGATACGTTGGTTTTGGAGGATGAGAAAGGCGGGCGATCTACGGCGTACCAAGAATTAACAAAGGACTTCTACCTATAAAGACCGCTTCGCTGAAAGAATAAAGACCGCTTCGCTGAAAGAATAAAGACAAAAATGCCCCTAAGATACAAAATAAAGATAGGGTGTGTTAAGAGACACACCCTATCTTTTATTGTGCATTAATGCACGATGCTTATTTAGCGACGTTGACGGCGCGGACCTCACGGATGACGGTCACTTTGATCTGACCCGGGTAGGTCATCTCGTCCTGAATACGTTTCGCGAGATCGAAAGAGAGGAGTTCGGTATCCTTATCGGAGATCTTATCGGCTCCGACGATCACACGCAGTTCACGTCCTGCCTGCAGGGCATAGGTCTTCACTACGCCCGGGAAGGACATAGCAAGGTTCTCCAGATCGTTGAGACGTTTCACATACGACTCCACGATCTCACGACGGGCACCCGGACGGGCACCGGAGATCGCATCGCAGGCTTGAACGATAGGAGCGATGATGGTGGTCATCTCGCACTCATCGTGGTGAGCACCTACCGCATTGCAGATATCGGGTTTCTCTCCGTATTTCTCACAGAGTTTCATACCAAGCTCTGCGTGCGGCAGTTCGACATCATCATCGGCTACTTTACCGATATCGTGAAGAAGTCCGGCACGTTTAGCAGCCTTGACGTTCAGACCTAACTCACCCGCCATGGCGGCACAGAGGTTAGCGGTCTCACGGCTGTGTTGGAGCAAGTTCTGTCCATAGGAAGAACGGTATTTCATCTTACCGACGAGGCGCACCAACTCCGGATGCAGACCATGGATACCAAGGTCAATAGTCGTACGTTTACCTACTTCGACGATCTCATCCTCCACTTGTTTGGTTACTTTCGCAACAACCTCTTCGATACGCGCGGGGTGAATACGTCCGTCTTGCACGAGTTGGTGCAAAGCGAGACGCGCTATCTCACGGCGTACGGGATCGAAGGCAGAGAGGGTGATTGCTTCGGGTGTATCGTCCACTACGATCTCGACGCCGGTAGCGGCTTCGAGTGCGCGGATGTTACGTCCTTCACGACCGATGATACGTCCTTTGACTTCGTCATTCTCAATGTGGAAGACAGAGACGGTACTCTCAGCAGCCGTTTCCGAAGCCACACGCTGGATCGTCTGGATGATGATTTTCTTGGCTTCTTTGTTTGCCTCCAGACGGGCATTGTCCATGATCTCATTGATATAGGACATAGCCGAAGTCTTCGCTTCATCCTTGAGGGCTTCAACAAGCTGCTTTTTCGCTTCCTCGGCAGACATTCCGGAGAGTTGCTCCAATTGTTTCTCTGCCTGTTGGTGCATCTTGTCCACCTCTTGCTGCTTGTAGTCGAGGGCTTGTTGGCGTTGCTCTACTGCTTGCGTTTTTTGATTTACTTCGTTGAGGGATCGTTGGATCTCACCCTGACGCTGATTGAGCTGCTGCTCGCGTTGGTTCAAACGCTGTTCATGCTGTTGAATACGTTTGTCCTGCTCACGTACTGTATTGTCGTGCTCCAGTTTCAGGGCGATAAATTTCTCTTTTGCCTCAACAATCTTGTTTTTCTTGATCACCTCAGCTTCCTCTGCCGCTTTCTTGAGTAAGTTTGCAGCTGCGGTACGCGAGATGAGATAGTAGATACCGGCTCCGAGAAGGAGACCTGCTACTCCAAATAAAATTGCTGTCATCATTGATTTATCGTGTTTGTTTTGTTAGTTTTCAGAATTCAGATTTCAGATTTCAGACAATTGAGAATCTGTTCATTCAATGCTTTTAGTTCTTTCTCCACGGGAACAAGTGATTTCTCCCGTGCGTCAGACTGTAGGGCGACTGCCACTTCGAGGGCAGTATACATCCATAATTGTTCTGCGGAGGCGTTTGGTCGCAATTTAAGGTAATATTGATAACGCCTATTGAGCAAGTCCGCAGCCTTGCGATAAATGGGTTCTTGATCACGCTCTACCTCCAGCCCCACGGTGTGGGCATCGAGATGCAAGTTAATATGTTGCTTATCAACAATCATTTTTATGTACGAAGGACAAATGTACGATGTACGATTTATTGACGATTTATTTTAATTGACGATTTACGCGGTCAATTTTTAAGTGACGATTTATTTTTTGAGGGCGTTGATGGCGCGATCGAGTTGTGCTATGAGGGCATTGAGACGCTTGAGTGCTTCCTCGTTGGTCTCTGCCGAAGTGAGAGCGTTAGCAGTGGCTAAACGTCGGTTCTTTTGCTGCAGATCCAGCAGGTCAGCGTGCGTACGGATGAGTTCCTGACGCTGCCGATCGACATCTTCACGCAGTTGAACATTCTCCTTCTGCAACGCTTGGTAACGCTGCAGAAGGAGTTGCACATTTTGCGATAGATCGTCGAGAGCCTGCATGATTTACAATTCACAATTTATAATTCACAATTCACAAAGGGCTTTGGGAGTCGAGTACGATTTATCAAGATACGTACGGTTCTCAAAATTTGGTACAAAACTCTTTAGGAAGCTTTGTTCATTATAATTTGATAATTGTTCATTAGAAACTGTAACCAACGCCGATACCGATGACGCCTTTGAATTGGCAACGCTCAGCTACATCGCCGTTCTTGTTGGCAATCAGGACACCCGGGTAGTATTTCAGACTCGTCTGAAGGGTCACTTGGAGACATTTGAGGAACTGATAGCTCAGCGCTACATCCCAGTCCACATCAAAATGACCGAAGGAACGATTCTTGTTCGAATACTTGAAATAACGCTCTGCGTCGGAAAGCAGGTCCCATGAACCAGCTCCGTTCACTTTCTCGTATGCCTCTTTGCGGTCAAAACCTTTGCCCTGATACGGGGAGAAGAGAGCCAGCGTAGTGGTCAGTTTGAAATCCTTGTAGGTATAAGCAATAGCACCCTTTAAGCTCAAACCGAACTCAGCACGGAAATCACGGAATTTCTTGTCACCATTTCTGGAATACGTATAGGTACCATAGGTATCTTGCAGTCTGGTACGAAGATCGTTGTGATTTTCCACTTGTACATCGTAAGAATAGTCAGCTAACGCTGCATCGTACTCAGCCTGCGTGATCTCACCAGCTGCCAAAGCGGCATCCTCCATAGCGACGAAAGCCTCTTCGGTATATTTCTTATTCCAAGCCTTGCCGGTATAAGCAGTAGTGATACGACCGGCGATCGGAGAGAGATACACCGAGAAGTCAGCTCCGTTATAGCTGTACTTGTAGTCAATACCGACAGAGATATCGGTGTACGACGGAGCAAGCCATTTGGAGATAACCGGGTTGTAGCCATCTACGTAATCACGACCGAGGGAGTATTGGCTCTGGAAGCCACCAAGAACGGTCAGATACCAGTTTTTCTTAAACTCCCAGCCCAGTTTCGTAGCGAGTTTGATATTATCGCTGGATTTCTGGAATTTGTCCTCTTTTTGGTCAATCCAAGTCATTCCGTAATCGGTGTCGAAATTGGTTTCCCAAGCGAGTGAATTCTTGTGATAGAGCAGATGGAGTTTCGCATAAGCGATAGCGTTCACATTATTCTTACCACCGGCAGACCAGTTCACGAGTCCGGTAGCAGCGGCATTGAGACCGATTGTTCCGTCAAATTTCCATGCCTTCTCACCTTCCTCTAACTTCTTGAGATCATCCCCGGCTTTAGCAGCAGCTTCCACGTTACCGGTCACTTTTGCTTTGTCCACCTCCTGGGCATTGATTGTAAGCGCCGCCATAAGGCAAATCGCTACAGATAAAAATGTTTTTTTCATATTCGATGTTGTTTGTTAATGTTTATTGTTTTCTCAATCTCCGATCGGCAGCTCAAACGACACTTCATCGGAAATCGGGCACAAAGGTACAAAAAATTTCTGATATACGCAAATAAATTAAGAAAAAAATGCGCGCATACACGAGAAAAAGTTCAAAAGGAGCCTTTAAGACCCCCGTAAAAAGCCCGAATCAATATCGAAAACCGCGTACTTACGACGCACTTACCACGCACTAACAACGCACTACGCGTGCTCTATTCTCACAAAAGCGTAGTTACTACGTAACTACGGTAATTGTTCGAATGAGCCCGCTTTCAAGAAAAATCAGAGATTTTTCTTGGTTCTTATATGTATTATATACTAAAGTATATAATACTGCAATGTTGAAGGAATTTGATAAAAATTAAAAATTAAGAATTAAGAATTTGGAGGGGTATTTGGATGAGGAAAAGGGGTAAAATATGTGTAAAAAGTAACGAAAATATAGAAAGTGTCAATTTTTACACATTTTTTTATAATATATACACACGTGTTTGCGAAAAAAGCAGTAATTTTGCAGCGTGATTTAATATCCCCTAATACGGGGTGTAAAGAAAAACGAAATTTAACAATAAAAAAAATATGAAAAACATTAAATTACTTGCTTTAACATTCATCACAGCGTTAAGCACAAGTATTTGGGCACAAAAGACCTACACCTTTGATGACGGTGTAGCTTTAGCGACCGATTGGACTGTTGCAGACAACACCTCTTCAGTAGGTGGAACAGCCAAATGTGAGATTGCTTCACCCGGTAAATTTTCAGCTAAAAACGGAAACTATTTGTATTTTGGATTCGAGAACAAGAGCGGTATTTCGATTTCTATTACCAGTACTGCTTCTTTTAGCAACATCAGTAATATCACTTTCGATGTTGTAGCTAACGACAATAGCAAGCCGAATTTTACTTTGGATATAGTAGATGACAGCGGAAATGTAGTTAAGAATATATACAGCAACAAGGCTACGAAAGCCGATTTCAACACCGGAGGTACCAATAAATGGGGTGTTTCGAATAGTGACATCAGTCCGGTGGTTACGGGTCATATAAAATTGACGTTGACGGCTTCATCGTCCGGTAAATATGCAGCTATTGATAATTTAGCGGTAACTTACCAAGCAGGTCCTCCTCCTGCTTCGACAGATGCGACGTTGAGTTCTATAGTATATGGAACAGAGCAAACTCCGGTTCCGGGTTTTGCGGCAGATCAGTTGAGTTATGAGGTAGAGCTTCCCGCGGACTATGTAGGCGGTGCTCCTTCCGTTCAGGTGACGACAAGCGATGCCAACGCAACGACTAATATCACACAGGCTACTACCCTACCCGGCGTAGCTACTATCGTGGTAACGGCAGAAGATGGTACGACTACGAAGACGTACACTGTGACGTTCACCAAAGAGAGTGCGGCTCCGAAAGTGGAGAGCGCTACATGGCCAAACATCCGCGGAACAGCGGTTATTGACCAAGTGAACAAGACGATTACCGGTCAAGTGCTCAATGGAAGCAGTCTGAGTTTGGAGCCTACTTTTACCGGAAAATACCTTAACACACAGTCTCCGACAGGTGTTCAGAACTTTGCTAACGGTGCAATCAGTTACACGTTTACGAGTGCCAGCAACGAGCAAACCGTTTATAGTGTGACGATTACCGAGTCTCCGGCGGTTTCAACCGATGCTACATTGAGCAGTTTGACCTACGGAGGTAAGAGTGTTCCTAATTTCTCGCCGAGTACGCTGACCTACAATATAGAGTTAACGGCAGGAACCAAGACTCCTCCGACGATAGCTGCAACGCCTAATGACAACAAAGCTACGATGACTATCACGCAGGCTTCGTCTGTTCCGGGCGTAGGCAAAGTAGAGGTGACCGCAGAAGATGGTACTACGAAATTGACTTATACGATCAATTATACGGTACAAGTACCGCCCAGCGGATTGACCACACACGTACCGGAGATCTATGAAGCGAAAGAAATTGCAGGCGGATATAACACTCCGCTGACGGTAGTAGGCGGACGTGAATACGAGGTATTCTACATCAACCGTGATAACAGCAGTAACCTGACGATAGCTACCTCCAATATCGACAAGGCAGGAAATATATGCGATGATACCGGCACTTCCAACACGGCAAAGACCAAAGACGGATGGCTCACCATCAGTTGTAACGGAACCGGCGGTGACTCGAATGCAGGTACCAGAGACGAGTTCCAAAGCTCTATCCGTAGCGCGAAGTTCAACAGCAGCAGTCATGTGATGGAGATGCATATTCAGGGCTATGACCAGTTCTCGTTCTACGGCAAGGATAACAACCAGAACCCCGATAAGGGCAAGATGTTTGAGTTGTATATTGACGGCGTCAAACAAACACGTACTCCGCAGGACTATGCGATCAACCGTTTTGACATCTCCACAGGCGAGCATGTGATTAAATTGACAGCTATCGGTGGTAGCGACAGTAAGTTGTGTTCGTTCTCTCTGCGCGTAGCACAAGAGCCGAGAACGAAATGGTTGAAAGGTAACGACTCGACACAGCGTGTATTGCAAACACAAGCTATTCAGCCGATTACCTACGTAACGAAATACAATAATAT
This sequence comes from uncultured Bacteroidales bacterium, assembly GCA_900321605.1. Taxonomy (GTDB): domain Bacteria; phylum Bacteroidota; class Bacteroidia; order Bacteroidales; family Paludibacteraceae; genus Colicola. The sequence goes on from ONWR01000015.1 coordinate 15,882, forward strand.
CCCGGGTGCCGAGACCCGTCTGGAGTGGATCGGCAATGAGGCAACGGGTATTCGTTTGCAGGAGGTCGGAGGAGATCTCACGGATACATTGCTGGTAAGCGGTGTGGCTAATTGTCCGACAGGTACGTATAACTACGCCGTTGTGGCTTATTACAACGGCGTTCCGACAAGCCGCGCTACCGGTTCATTCCGTATAGCAACAGATATTCAGGCGATGACGGAATTGGCTGTCGATGTGTACCAGAATGAGGAGATGGATCAAATCAAATTCCGCTACTACGCGTTGGACGAGAGTGCCGTTCAACTGACTTGGCCGAACGGTCAGCCCGCAGGTATAGCAGGTAGTGGAGCAACCAACAACACCTATGTAATAGGTGGTACGCCGACTGCTGCAGAAGGTGTGTATAAGTTCGAGATCACCGCAATAGGCGCCGATACCACGTTCAAAGGCTCAATCCATGTGAAGAAACTGGACTATGGTCAGAACCCCGTACTCTATCTGTATAAGAACACCGGTGCGGACGAGAAAGACGGCGTTTATACGCATCTAAAGACCAAGAATTGGAATGTGATTTCCCGTAAGGCGAAAGAGGACGGTTTGCGTCCGGCTGATCAGTACTCGAAATATAAATGGATCTTAATCTCTGAAGATGCAGATTCGAATAACGAGGAAGTGTTAGCAGTAGTTCGCGGTGGAGCAAGTCTGCCGGTTCTGAACATGAACGCGTTCAGTTATGCGTACGAGCGCAATGAGGACACGCCAAACGGATGGGGTGAACCCGACAACGGAAGTATCAGCGAAGGAGGCCGTTATATCACCGTACAACGCGCTGATCATCCTATTTTCAAGACCCTCAACAAGAAGAAAGGCGATCGTATTCAAGTGCTTGATACTGTGATCTTCCGTGGATTGATGCCGATTAATATCAAGCAGCAAGGCACACTCTGTCTGGCTACTTCGCCGACGCGTAATATCGAAGATTATGAAGCCGACGGCGAGATGCAGACGATCATCCATGAGATACCTGCCGGTATGCGCGGAGGAACTAAATATATCGGTTTCCCGATGTCGAAGCACAGCACAGAGCACCTTACGTCAGATGGTAAGAAAACGCTGGACGCTATCGTTTCCTATCTGCTGAGCCCTGAGCCAACGGTATTCGTTCCTACCGTCCAGATCACCGGTTTCTCGCTGAACGGTATTGCCGGTAAGATTGACCAGAGCAATAATACGATTCAAGTCAGCATCAATCGTAATGAATATCCGGATATAGACCTCGTCAATGCACAACCTGTAGTTACTTTGGCAGATCCCCAAACTACCGTCACGCCGGCATCCGGAGAGACAGTCGATCTTTCCACCAGTAATATCCTGCCGGTGAAATACGTAGTGACCGATTTCATCAACCGTCGCGTATATAACGTCTCTGTCACTTTCTATTCTCCGGAAGGCATTGAGGAAGTGTATACCGCAGGAGATTGGATTAACATCTATGATATTTTCGGACGCAAGATAGCTACCACCAATGAGGATGTCTATACGATGAGCCTGCCTCGCGGCGTTTATATCATCGTGAACGAAAATGGTAACACCTTTAAGATAACACGTTAAGCAACGCAGATACATGATCTGAACATACTATTCGGTCAACACCCGGAATTGTCCATTGTGCGCCGGGAGTTGGAAAAAGGGAAGGTGTCACACCTTCTCTTAACCGGCGTGTACGCGAGCGCACGCGCTCTCGTGCTCACGCACGTAAAGCGTCCTTTGTTCATCCTTTTGGATAATTCCGAAGCGGCGCAATACCTATATGCTGATCTGAAAGTGCTATCCGAAAGCCCCGAGGCGAATGTGTTCTTTTTCCCGAGCAGCAAAAGGCGCCGTACTACCGACGAGGCGATGGTGATCCAACGAACGGAGGTGCTTGCGGCACTTAGCCGACTTGCTACTACGCCTTCTGCAAGCCCTATTGTGGTCACGTATCCCGAAGCCCTTTCGGAAACGGTACCGGCGAAGAATGAGTTGTCGGCTATCAGTTTTCAGTTGAGTACCGGACAAGAGATCGCACATTCCGCGCTTAGCAAACAACTATTGGAACTTGGCTTCGAGCAAGTGGATTTTGTGTTTCAACCCGGGCAATACGCTATACGCGGAAGTATCGTGGACATATACAGTTACAGCCACGATATACCCTATCGTCTTGATTTCTTCGGCGATGAGATTGATTCGATCCGTGAGTTTGATATCGAAGATCAGCTGTCAAAGACCAAGGTCGAGAAAGCGGAGATTGTCGGCGCACAGAAGACTGACCGAGCAGAGGATGCACAGAGCTATATAACCGACTACCTTACGGATGATTTCATATGGGTCAGCAACGATTGGAGTATCGTTCGGTTTAAGTTAGACGGTCTCGGAGTCATGGACAGCATAGGTGCCATAGAAGCGCACAAGACCATCGAGCTGAACGAGAAGAGTACCTTCCCTACTCACAGCAAGATCACTCTCGATATCGTACCTCAACCGCTGTTCCATAAGCAGTTTGATCTGCTGACGGAGGATATTAGGCGCCATATGGCAGACGGATACAAGATCTATATCCTCGCCGAGCAACAGAAACAACTCGACCGCTTGAAAGCGATCTTCGAGGCGGATAGCGATGCTCCATTAGCCGATAACCCATCGCCTTTAGCCTTTATCGGCATCAATGCAACATTGCATGAGGGATTTGTGGATCATGGTTTGAAGATCTGCTGCTATACCGACCATCAGATCTTCGAGCGGTATCATCGTGTGACCTTGGCGAGCGAGAACGCACGCCGAGGAAAGGCGATTATTACTCTTCGCGAGATCAATCAGTTACAGATAGGCGATTATGTGGTTCACGCCGACCATGGTATAGCGCGGTTTGGAGGATTGGTGACCACGCCGGTGAACGGCAAACCGCAGGAGATGATCAAACTCAATTATCGAGACGGGGCGAATGTGTTTGTCTCGATTCATAACCTGCACCGGATCAGCAAATACAAAGGTCGTGAAGGCACAGAACCGACTATTGCACGACTTGGCTCGGGAGCGTGGGAACGACTCAAAGAACGCACCAAAGAGAAAGTCAAAGATATAGCTCGTGATCTGATACGTCTGTACGCTACCCGTAAGCAGCAGAAAGGATTTGCTTACACGCCGGACGGATATATGCAGCATGAGTTGGAAGCTTCGTTCCTATACGAGGACACACCGGATCAAGCTAAAGCGACGGCAGAGGTTAAGCGCGATATGGAGAGCCCGATGCCGATGGATCGTCTGGTGTGCGGAGATGTTGGTTTCGGTAAGACCGAAGTAGCAATGCGTGCTGCTTTCAAAGCTGCTACCGACGGCAAACAAGTGGCGGTATTGGTGCCAACGACCGTGCTGGCTTTGCAACACTATAACACGTTCAAAGAGCGCATGAAGAACCTGCCGGTACGCATCGAGTACCTCAGCCGGTTGAAGAGCGCCAAAGAGATCAAAGAGCTGCTGAGCGAATTGGAGGCAGGTAAGATAGATATCCTCATCGGTACCCATAAGCTCATCGGAAAGAGCGTCAAATGGCACGATTTAGGATTGCTCATCATTGACGAGGAGCAGAAATTCGGAGTAGCAGCCAAAGAGAAACTCAAAACGCTGCGTGCGAACATCGATGTGCTGACCTTGACGGCTACGCCTATCCCGCGTACGCTGCAGTTCTCCTTGTTGGGCGCACGAGACCTGAGTGTGATGACTACCCCACCGCCTAACCGTTACCCCGTACAGACAGAGCTCATCACCGTAGAAGACGAAGACATCATCAAAGAGGCGATTGACTTGGAGTTGGAGCGTAACGGACAGGTGTTCATCGTCAATAACCGCATCGATATGTTACCGCGCATTGAGAACCGGATCCATAAACTGTGTCCGGAGGCGCGTATCATCACCGCCCACGGACAGATGACTCCCGGCGAGATGGAAGAGAGACTCGAAGCGTTCATCAACTACGACTACGACATCCTCATCTCCACCACGATCATCGAGTCCGGTGTGGATATACCGAACGTGAACACCATCCTCATCTTCAGTGCCAACAAGTACGGTTTGGCGGACTTACACCAACTCCGAGGACGTGTCGGACGATCGAACCGCAAGGCGTATTGCTACCTCATTGCGCCGGAGAAAGAGTTGCTGACCGAAGATGCCAGAAGACGTCTGGAAGCGCTGAGTACGTTTGCAGAGTTAGGAGCCGGTTTCAATCTGGCGATGCAGGACTTGGACATCCGAGGCGCAGGAAACATGCTCGGTTCGGAGCAATCGGGATTCATTGCCGACTTAGGATACGAGACCTACCAACGGATCTTGAACGAAGCCGTGGAGGAACTCCGCGAAGAGGAAGGACTTGGTTCCGATGAGGATCAAATGGTAAATGGTAAATATCCAAATGAAAAAATGACTTGGTGTTCGGACAGCCAATTGGAAACCGACCTGCCGATTAGTTTCCCACCGGAGTATATTGAGAACATCTCCGAGCGTATCACGCTCTACCGCGAATTGGATAACTTACACAGCGAAGACCAGTTGCTCGAATACCGCAAACGGCTCATTGACCGTTTCGGAGTGCTCCCGGAACCGGCAGAGGAACTGCTGAGCGTCGTTCGGCTTAGATGGCTCTGCTGTCGTTTGGGAATCGAGAAGATTCTGCTCAAGGGAGAGCGAATGACGATGTATCTGGTTCAGAACAAAGATGCTTACTGGCAATCCGAAGTGTTTGGACGTATCATCCAATACGCCGTGAGCCGAGCAGAACGATGCAGCCTGCACGAAGAGACCGATAAGAAAGGTATCAAAACAGGCAGACGATACGTCACCATCACCAACGTCAAAACGATTGCCGGAGCGATCAACTTACTGTCGAAAATAGAAAATAACGAAATATGAAATTTATAGGAATCATCCCTGCCCGTTACGCATCGACGCGTTTTCCGGGCAAACCACTGGCTGAGATCTGCGGCAAGACCGTCATCCGCCGTGTGTACGAACAAGCATCCAAAGCGCTGGACACCGTCGTAGTAGCTACTGACGACGAGCGGATCTACAATGCTGTAGAGTCGTTCGGCGGCAAAGTGGTCATGACGCGTCCTGACCACCGCTGCGGTACCGACCGCTGTTTAGAGGCATACAATGGTATCACTACCCCATCTTGGCGCGAACAGAACGACACAGACACCGTCATCATCAATATCCAAGGTGATGAACCCTTCATTCAACCCGAGCAGATAGAGGCGCTGATGGCTTGTTTTGACAGTCCAGAGACGCAGATCGCTACCCTCGTTCGTCCCTATACGGCGCAAGACACTTTAGCTGATTTAGAGAATCCTAACACCCCAAAAGTGGCTTGGTCACAAGCAACGGGCGAAGCCTTGCTTTTCTCGCGCAGCGTCATCCCTTATCTGAGAGGTGTGGACAAGAGCGAATGGTTGCAACGCGGTTCGTTCTACCGCCACATCGGTTTATATGCCTATCGGGCAGATGTGTTGGCGAAGATCACGAAGCTTGACCCCTCGCCTATTGAGAAAGCAGAGAGCTTGGAGCAGATGAGATGGCTTGAGAACGGATACAAAATCCGTATTGGCATCACCGACACTCCAACTATCGGAATCGACACCCCCGAAGATCTCGAAAAAGCGATTGAATGGTATAAATACAATGGGTGAGTTGAGAGTTGAGAGTTGAGAGTTGAGAGTTGAGAGTTGAAATTTGAAATTTATTTTATTTAATAACCTTATAAAAAAACACAACAATTATGGCAAAAGAACAATGTCCTACTCCGCACATTGGTGCGCAGTACGGAGAAATTGCAAAAACAATGATTATGGCCGGTGACCCGCTCCGCGCTAAACTGATGGCAGAGCGTTTTTTGGAGAATCCGGTTCAAGTGAACAACGTACGCGGAATGCTTGCCTTCACCGGCACATACAAAGGTAAAAAAGTGACCGTCATGGGTCATGGTATGGGTATCCCGTCCATCGGTATCTACACGTATGAGCTCTTCAATTTCTACGATGTAGATACGATCATCCGTGTGGGTTCATGCGGTGCGCGTCAGATGTACGTCAACCTCGGCGACCTCGTGATTGCACAAGGTAGCTGTACCGACAGTAACTGGGATGCACAGTACAACCTGCCGGGTCGTTATTGCCCGATTGCTGACTTCGATCTGTGCCGCAAGGCGGTAGAAGCAGCTGAAAAACGCGGCTACAAATACCACGTGGGTAATGTCTTCTCTGCGGATATCTTCTACTGCGAAGACGAGCGTAAGAAGAACTGGACAAAGATGGGCGTCCTCGCTGACGAGATGGAAGCTCCGTCGCTGTATATGAACGCAGCACGTGCTGGTAAGAAAGCACTGGTAATCTGCACCGTAAGCGATCACATCCTGACCGGCGAAGCAACCACCGCGGAACAGCGTCAGAACTCGTTCACGAACATGATGGACGTTGCGTTTGATATCATCTGATGAAGAAAACGCTTCTCATATGCGCATTGGCTCTTCTGCCCCTGGGTCTCATGGCTCAGGAGCAGGAGAGACACGCGTATGACTCATCTGCGTCCTCTGAGCAGAACCCTGCCGAGGAGCAGCAGACACAGGAAAGCCCGAAAAAAGAAAAGAAAAAGACTGCCCTATTCACCGGTTTCTCAGGCGGAATGATGGTTCACGGAGGATACTTGTTCTCCGATGATCCCCGTAAGGTGTTCAGTAACTCCGGTTTGGGCGATGCTTCATACGTCAAAGGACTGCCTAAAAGCGGTTTCTGTTTCGGTATCGGCGGCGCACTCCGAATCCATCTGATCAACCATATACACGTAGGAGCAGAGGGCTTTGTGAGCACTATGCCGCTCATGGGAACAGGTTCCAGCGTACGATCAGGATGGGGCGGCGGTTTCTGCGATTTCTACACCCAATGGGGCAAGGTGCAACCTTTCATCGGAATGACAATAGGCGGTGGTTCCATGAGCCGGTTATTTGTCCCCAAACAAGCAGCAGATGTCAACTACACTACTGCTGACAGCACGTATTACAATGCTTCTTACACCAAAACACCTTTCTTCCTGCTCGATCCGTATGTAGGTATCGAAATAGGACTCAAAGGACACGCTGCGATATTGATTCGCATCGATTATATGCTTCCTTTCGGCAAGACCGGCAGCAAACTGACGGAAGACGTCCGATGGAGCAATTTTATGTCCCCTACAGGACCACGCCTGTATATAGGCTTTATGTTTGGAATAATAAACAAAAACAAGACATAACAAATGGATAAAAACACTTGGGTCGGCTTCCTTCTAATAGCCGCAATCATCGTTGGGTTCACCATGCTTAATCGTCCTTCGAAAGAACAATTAGCGGAACGCCAACGCGTACAGGATTCAATCAAACTAGCCCGTATGGCAGAGTTAGAGGCACAACGTATCTCTGATTCGCTGCAATACGTAGCGGGCAATGCAGCACAAACTGAGACCATCAGCGAAGAGCAACAACAAGCGCATATGCAAGCCGCTTATGGCACTTTTGCTCAAGCTGCGCAAGGCGAAGAGCAATGGGTAACGCTGGAGAACGAACACTTACGTCTGACGCTCTCCACCCTTGGCGGACGTATTCAACGCGCAGAACTGCCGGAATACCATGCCAGCGGAGACTCTGTCAACCCGCTCTGTCTCTTCCGTGCGGATGAGAGTACCTTCGGCTTCACGCTGATCACTGCCAACAATCGTATTCTGCAAACCTCTAACCTCTATTTCACGCCGGTAGAAACAGCCCAAAAGAACAAAGCTATTCTGCGTCTCAAGACCGCTTCGCCGGACGCTTGGTTAGATTTCGTATATGAGTTGTCGGACTCCTATATGGTACATCTGTCCTTGGAGCCGCATAACATGCAGAGCGAGTTGGCGCAAAACATCAACTCCTTGGAGCTTCAATGGCGTCAACTCATCCCGCAACAAGAGCAAGGACGTAAGTTCGAAGAGCGCTATGCACGTTTGCAGTACATGCTTGTAGGCGGCGATATGGAGGAGCTGAGTGAGAGCAAGGATGACAGCGAGAAAGAGTCTGCACGCGTCAAATGGATCGGTTATAAAGACCAGTTCTTCTCGACCGTCCTCATTGCCGACGATGCGTTCAGTTCGTCGCAGTTCAGCTCTACGCTGCAAAGCAGACATTCCGGCTATATCAAGCAGTACACTACGCATACATCGGTGCCGTTTGACCTCACCGGCAAAACATACACAGGTTTCCGTTTCTACTTAGGACCGAATCACTACCACACGCTCAAAGCGTATGACAAAGACCTCGCACGCGATGAGAGACTGCATCTGAACAAGTTAGTTCCGCTGGGCTGGAAGATCGTGAGCTGGATCAATACCGCATTGGTTATTCCGATGTTTGACCTCTTCACCAGTTGGGGATTACATATCGGTATTGTCATCCTGCTGATGACCTTGGTGATCAAACTCATCATCCTGCCTTTTGTCTTCGTTTCCTATAAATCCAGCGCGAAGATGCGTGTTCTGCGTCCGCAGATTGATGCAATCAATGAGAAATATCCGGCAGAGAAGATGCAAGAACGTCAAGCAGCTACGATGCAACTTTACCAACAGGCCGGTGTGAGCCCGATGAGCGGCTGTCTGCCGATGTTGTTCCAGTTCCCGGTATTGATGGCTATGTTCTGGTTCCTGCCTACCGCTATCGAACTACGTGGCAAATCGCTGCTGTGGGCAGACGATCTCTCCACCTATGACGCTGTCTTCCAATGGGGCTTTAACCTGCCGCTTATCGGAGACCACCTCTCCCTCTTCTGCTTGCTGATGACGGTTTGTAATATCGCTTACACCTATATCACCATGCAGTCTCAGGCAACGGATCCGAACATGAAGTTCATGAAGTACATGATGTACGCTATGCCGCTCATGTTCCTCTTTATCTTCAATGACTATGCAGCAGGTCTGAGCTACTACTACCTCGTTTCGCTCTTCATCACGATCCTGCAAACGATGATCTTCCGCTGGTCGTTGGACGATGAGAAGATGCTTCGTGAGATGGAGGAGAACAAAAAGAAGAAAGCCGGCAAGCCGAAATCCGGCTTCATGCAGCGTTTGGAACAGATGCAACGTGAGCAGCAACGTATGGCTCGCGAGAATGCGAAAGCGAACATGCGGCGCTAACTAATGCTTTACCTGCCTCGGAGAGCGTGATACCATCTTGCAAAAGTAAGGTTCCGCTCTCCTCGCAGGCAAGCATAGGGCTCGTAATATCAATAATATGTACGCATTGCACCGCTGCCAAACGGAACAAAGCAATGTTATACAGTTCATGCAGATCACGAAGGCGCTTCGTGCTGCCTCCTAACCAATAGAGGACGTTCTTACGCTCTTCCGTACTCATGCCACGGGTGATATACGCGAAATAACGATCCTCGTCAATAATAGGAAGACTAACTAACATAGGTTCGTTTCCGCACGCACGTGTTTGCGCAATCTTATTGACATATAGTGCTTTATAAGCCACCAGATCCATCTGCGGTTCATAGTGACCACCTGGGTTTTGAGCGATGCTCTTCCAATCATATTGCAAACCGCTCTCAGAATGAATGATTACCAAATTGTCCATAACAGTAAGTATTTAAATTGATTGATTACAAGTTTATTACCAGATACGCTATCACAGCCGGTAACTGGAGACAATAGAGTGCGACCAACAGGTCAAATCCGATACGTTTAATAGCTTTCATATTTGTACTAATTTAACAGTTTAACAATTTAACGTCTTAACGTTTTTATCGTTTGACGGTGCAAAATTACTGCTATTTGACGACGTGTGCAAATCATTGTGATGAGTGACGAAAAAATGTGACGAAATAGGCACTTTTGGTGACTAAAATGCAAATATAGGGACGAAATCCGGTAAAAACCCATTTCGTCACACCATAAAAAGGGACTAAATTATGACTAAAATTCCTGATTCTATTCTATCTGTCAGCTCTCTGTTGCTGCATATATTCTTGGTGCCGGTATTCTACCTCTGTTTCATTCTGTTTTACTCAAGCGAATGGATTATGGAGTTCTATGACGCAGGGCTCGGCATCGTTTTTAATACACTCATGACGATGTGTATTCTGATCGGTGTGCTGTGTCTCTCGCGTATCCCGATGACGGCTTGCAGGCATCGTCTCACTCTGACTTGGAGAGATTACCTGCTCTGGTCAGGAGCAGAATTCATCGTGTTCAGTTGCTTTGCGGCGTTGTATATGGCGCTGGTACGCAAGCACTACGGATACTTCCCTGCCTTAAGCCAATGCCTGCAGATAGCTACCACAGTGCTTATCTATCCCTATACCCTGTTTGCCCTACTCATTGCGCTTGTTCGTCCGGACGAAGAGAAAGCGGCAGAGGATGACCTCGTCCGTTTCATTGATAACACAGGGCGCCTCAAACTTGTCATCGCACACGACGCAATACTCTATGTAGAGGCAAAAGAGAACTACGTCTCTATCCTCTATACGGAAGGAGAAAAGATCAAAGAATACTCACTTCGACAATCCATGAGAGGCATTGAGCAAGTCATGGACAAACATGGAATTATCCGTTGCCAACGTTCGTATTTCGTCAACCCCAGACACGTCAAGATTCTCAGACGTGACAAAGAAGGGATGATCCAAGCGGACTTGGACATCCCTAATACAAAATCGGTTCCCGTATCACCTAAGTACTACGAGGAACTGAGCAAGATGCTTTAAATAGTGTCGATAAAATACTTCTGCTTGCGGTTGAACATCGCAATACCGATGAACAGCAGCACGACGATGATCGCTGCGCTGTATCCTAACGATACCCAAGAGAACTCACCTGCCCCATAAGCGCCGTATTTGAACGTCTCTATGATAGCCGTCATGGGGTTGAAGAGCATGATCTTATGCAGCGTCGGGTTCGTGACGTAACTCAGCGGATAGACAATCGGTGTAGCGTACATCCAAAGGGATACAAACACTCCGAAGAAATTGATCAGGTCACGATATTTGGTGGTCATGGACGAGATCATCAATCCTAAACCCAATGCCAGACACTCGATCATCAGAATGAGTACCGGGAAGAGGCACAGGTACCAGTTCGGCACTAAATGTACGCCTTTGAACGCATACAGCAGATAGACAAAGACGAATGTCGATAGCTGCAACGAGAAACGGAACAATTTAGAGATCACCACCGACACCGGAGATACCAAACGCGGGAAATAGACTTTTCCGAACAAGTTAGCGTTCGTCTGAAACGTACCGGAAACAGCCGTCAGACACTCCGAGAAATACTCCCACAGACAGATTCCGCTCAGATAGAAAACCGGCTGAGGTATATCATCCGTCGGAATGCCAGCTATACGCCCGAACACCACGATATACATAAACATCGTGAATAAAGGCGACAGGAAATACCAGCCCATACCAAAAATGGTCTGCTTATACTGAACCGTAATATCGCGCTTGATAAACAGCCAAATCAGGTACTTCTTATCCCATAGTTCTTTCAATCCCAAACCCTTCGCAAAGGTATTCGGGCTTATCTCTGTAGTCCAATATTGATTATCTTGCGTCATACTGTGTCCATGAATGATTTTTGAACCTTGTTAAAAAGCATAAGGCCGAAGATTAATAATACGAGTGTGAAAGCAGCACTATAGGCAAGCCAAAGCCAACTGAACTGACCTTGCCCCAAAAGCGAGTATTTGATCGCCTCCATCACCGGCGTAACGGGATTCAGACTCATTGCCAGATGCAGTTTCTCGTTCGTTACCATACTCAGCGGATAGATCACCGGCGTGACATACACCCAGAGCGAGATGATCTTGGCTAACATGATCTGCAAGTCGCGGTATTTAGTCGTCATGGACGAGAAGATCATACCAAAACCTACAGCCATAAGCGCCAACAGCACGATCAGAACAGGGAAAAGAACCAACTGCCAATGAATGACCAGCTCCGTTCCGGTAGCTACATAGTAGATATAGAAGGCGGTGAAGATCGCCAACTGGATTGCGAACGACAACAGATTCGTCGTCACCGCTACCAGAGGCATGATAATACGCGGGAAATAGACTTTACCGAAGATATCTGCGTTCGATACAAATGAATTGGAGGTGGCGCTCAAGCAACTGGAGAAATAACCCCAGACCGAAATACCGAGCAGGTAAAATAAGATCGGCGGCACACCATCGGTCGGGATATTGGCTATACCCCCGAATACCGTCACATAGACAATCACGCTCAACACCGGTGTAATGATAAACCACAGCGGACCGAGGATTGTCTGTTTATATGCCACACGGAATGCCCGTTCTACGAACAGAACGAACATATCGCGATACCGCCATATCTCTTTCCAATCCACCGCAAGCAGTTTATCCTTCGGTGTGATGACCATATCCCATTGATTTTCTTTCATTCTTTACTATCAGATTTGACTTCACCATTAAACCGGTTCTTCTTGCCATACACTACCCATCTATCCAGCGCCACTAACACAGCAGGCACCACAGTCAGCGTCAGTACGATTGCCATAAAGGCACCGACTGCCAGACATCCGACGATATTACTAATCATCAGATCGTCAATAAACAGTGCCATCGCTCCAGGACCCAATACGGTGATCAGACCGGAAGTCAGAATAGTACGGATCGAACCTCTGTACGCCGCACAGACCGCATCCAGTTGGAACATGGTCTTACGGCTCTCACGATAATAGCTGGCGAAAAGAATACCATAGTCTATCGTAGCACCCATGAGGATTGCCTGCACAATCAGGTACGCGAGGTATAACATCTGTCCCGTAACCCATCCTGCCACCACTACATTCACATACACCGCCGTCATGACCGTTACCACCAAGATAGTCGGTACGATCACCGAACGGAACGTCAGCGCCACGATCAGGAAAATCGACAGAATAGTCAGCAGCGACACCACATTCATCTCATGGTCAAAACCGCCGCGCATTTCAGCGTACATCACCGATTCGCCTACGTAATAATGCTCGTGCTTCAGACGGGCGTCCGCCAAAGCCGTCAGCGTATCAACAAACGCATAGGTCTCCGGCGACTCTTTCGGCAGCGAGGACAGAACGACCAAGAGCGAGTGATTCTCCTTGCGCAACATTCCCAAACCGTCTTTCATCTGCGCCTTGATATCCGTAGCTTGAGCTTGCACCGAATCCGGCAGCACATCTGCCAAACGCGGGTCATAAACCATCGTGTCGCACAGATAGACTAACAGCGGCTCAAAGCCCAAACGGAGCGTATCACATTGACTATGCACAGCGCCGTAATAATCGTATAATAAGGACATCTGCGCCGGAGTCACCGGATCTGCTTTGACGTTTGACAACTTCATCAACCTTGCTAACTTGGACGCCATCTGCGCAGAGGTATATTCCTTTCCTCCGAACACCAACTCGGTGAACAACTCTGCCTGCAGATCCTCTCTCGAAGGACCTTTGTGTGCCGGAACGGGCTCTACCATAGGCTTGGACTCTACGGACAGAGCACGGCTCGTATCGGTACTATGCAAGGTACGCTGCACATCCACCACGGAGTTGACGATCTCCTCCGGATTCATCTCGGCAACAGGCGTCACCTTAGCTATCTGAGGCTTCTCTTTCTGAGGCGGATAAGCAATCGTCATCAACTCATCATCCGTAAAGCCGTCTATACCGAACGCACGGAGAAGGATATTCAGATCCGTAGGCGTCAGAGAAGCGTTCTCATTCGCCAAATCCATCAGATAAGCACGTTGCCCCAATTGGGTACGCTGCTCATCAGAGATCATTCCCGCCAAACCCGGACGCTTGAACAGATCATCCACCAACAGGTGTACATACTGCAACGGTGTGAGTTTCTTCACTTTACCATGCGCATAGCCAAAGACGAGCTGCGTCTGAATAAGCGTCGAACCGATGAACAGAGACATCTCCTTGACGGACATCGGCAGGCGGATAGCCGTCGTGTCGGTCAGCTTACGCATCTCCACCGATGTAGCAGATGCCTGTTTGGCATTGAGTTTCTCGATGAACGGAACGATAGCTATCTTGTCTATATTCATCTGCGGAACAGTGAGCGTATCTTCATAGATAGCCAAGGGCTCCATAGTAGTCGTTAACGGAGCGATGGTCTCACGTTTGAGGACAACCGAATCTTCCAACAACTCTTCGTCCACGGCGGCGATTACCGGCTCTTCTTGCTGAGCTTGAGCAGCGGGCTGCTCTTTCTCCTCCTCCATCGGTGCCACATCGAGCATCGACTGCAGATCCGCTATCTGTTTCTTCATATCCTCATCCAGATACGAAGCAAACAGCGGATTTGAAGCCACATGCGAATGTAGGAACCGCGCTACGTCCGGGAACGCCAGATGCAGATGCTCTTCCCCGCCCTGTGAGTGCATGTAATACAGCAGCTTCATCATCTCGGGATTGATCATATCCAGCGCCTCAGACGGTACTTTGGTACCTTCCGGCATGAAACCCTTGAAATCCGTCAGCAACGAACGAACATGGCTCGCCATCTCGACAGGCGTCAAGGGCTGACTCATCAGCGTCGGATACGAGATCACCGACTGAATACCGGGCTGCGCCATCAGACTGTCCACTAAGCTATAGACCGAATCCTCGTCCTGCGTGTCATACACCAACACGAACGGATTCGGAGAAGGGAAGACTTTCTCTATCTGCGACTCTGCTTCAGCGGAGAAGAAGATCGTCGTCTTGCTGGAGAGATACCATGATCCGAAGAACAGCAACACGGCGCCTACCGCCATCGGCAATTTATGCCGCGAGATGAACAAGGCCATCTTGTCCGTAGGAGGAATATAGGCTTTCTTCGCCGTAAAATTGATTGTCTTGCGGAACAGCAACATCAGTGCCGGCATAGCCGTGAACGTACAGATAAGCGAACAAACGACACCTTTGGCAAGCACGATACCCATATCTGCGCCGATTTTCAGACGCATGAAACAGAGCATCAGCAGACCTACTACCGTCGTCAAAGCAGACGAAAGGATAGAAGGAGCTGCACGCTTGATAGCATGATTCGCGGCTATACCTGCCGTTTCTTTATCAGTATGCTCGTCCTGCTCCTGACGGTAACGGTTCAGCAGCACGATACAGTAATCCAGCGAAAGCACCGCTTGCAGGATAGAGCCGATGAAGTTCGTGGTGATGGATACAGAAGGCAGCAGGGCGTTCGTACCCATGTTCAGCACGATAGCGAGCAAGGCGGTGATCAAGATCACCACGGGCTCAAACCAACTCTGTGCCATCACAAACAGCACTACCATGATCAGCACGGCAGCGAAGATCATGACCGACACAGGAGGTGTAGCGCCGTCCTGACTCGTCTCCACTACGCAGTTTCCACCAAAACGGTCACTGATCTGCTTGCCTAAAGCTTTCTGATCCACCGACTTCGGTACATCCAGATCAAACACCGTGTGGGTACTATCCGCACTATAGCGGTACGACACACCGTTCACATCCGGATAACCGTCCAGCAACGTACGGATACCGGGTACTTCGTTCGGACGAAGACCTTCGAACATCACATGCACATCTGTTCCTGACATCTGAGCGGAAGAGCCAAACTCGGACATGATAATCTCCAAGCCGCGCTTCATCTGAGAGTCATCCGGCAGATATTTCGTCATGTCGGCATTGACATTCACGTGGAAGGTCAATACCCCGCACACAACTGTCAACGCAACTGTAATTGCAAATAATATGTAATGGAAACTACGCTTCACTTTTCAAATTTTGTTTTAAGACCGTTGCGCCCTTGGACTATCGACTATCGACTATCGACTATCGACCAACGACCAACGACCAACGACCTTTCACATTAAAACTGCCCCATCTGGAGGAAAGATACCTCTTTCGGAGTCAGGAAACGCCATTTACCGCGACCCACGTTCTTCTTGGTCAAACCGGCAAACGACACGCGATCCAGATTGACTACTTTGTAGCCTACTTTCTCGAAGATTCGGCGTACCACACGGTTCTGACCCGAGTGAATCTCCAGACCGATATGCTTGCGGTCCTCTTTCGGGAACTCCAAGGCATCGGGGATGATACGCTCGTCATCCAGTACCACACCGGCACGAACGATAGCCTCATCGACCTCCTCCAAATCACGATCCAACGTTACGGCATAGACCTTCTTCTTGTGGAATTTCGGATGCGTCAACTTAGCTGCCAAATCACCATCATTGGTCAACAGCAGCACGCCGGTGGTGTTACGATCCAGACGACCTACCGGATAGATACGCTCGTTGCAAGCATTACGCACGATGTCGATCACCGTGTGACGCTCCTGAGGATCATCGGTCGTGGTGACAGTATTCTTCGGCTTATTGAGCAAGATATACACTTTACGTTCGCGACGAACGGGCTGATCATGGAAACGAATATCATCCGTCGGCAGCACTTTCACGCCCAGATTATCTACCGTCACACCATTGACGGTGATCACACCTGCTTGAATGAAATCATCTGCTTCACGACGGGAACAAATACCTGCGTTGGCAAGGTATTTATTGAGACGAACCGGCTTGGTCGGATCTTCGTGTTGCTCACGATAAGTCTGCTGCTTGCGGTTCGAATAAACACCATTGTTACGTTTAGGTCTACCTCCGAATGACGGACGACTCGGACGCTCTGAACGCTCACCGTTGAACGAACGCTGTGGACGTTCTGCACGTTCACCATTGAACGAACGTTGCGGACGCTCGGTACGCTCACCATTGAAACTGCGTTGTGGACGCTCGGTACGCTCACCATTGAACGGACGACTCGGACGCTCGGTACGCTCACCATTAAAACTACGTTGCGGACGCAACTCTCCGTCCTCGCGACGGAAACGCGGACGAGCATTTACCGGCTCGCTCTCTCTGTGAAAACGCGGACGAGGTCTGCGTTCTCCTTCGTTGTTGGAATTAAACATGTTTGCTTAAAACATTAAAACATTAAACATTAAACGTTTTCAAAGTGGCCCTCACGGGTCACATGCGTACTCACGTACGCGCGTTAATTAGATAAGGTGAAAAGGCAAAAGGTGTTATTCCCTTTCGCCTTTTACCTTTTGCCTTTCGCCTTATTAGGCCTCAGCTTGTTCGATAGCCAATTTACCACGGTAATAGCCGCAAGACGGGCAAACAGTGTGGTAGATGTGCAATGCGCCACAGTTCGGGCATGTTGCCAATGTCGGAGCTTTTACTACGTCATGGGTACGACGCTTAGCTTGTCTGGTGTGGCTTTGTCTTCTTTTAGGATGTGCCATAGTTATTTACGTTTTTAAAATTTACCAATTACTTTCTCTATTATCAATTTTCTTCGGGTTCCGGCTCGTCACATAGGTGATCATGGAGGAGAAGTTCCATTTGCTGGTTGCACTCACCCGGTTGGTGACTGTGAACAAGCGGAATATTGATACTTACTATTTCATAGGCGAGCCATTGGAGATCAAGAGTGGACATCTGCGATTTGTCATCGGACATCTCTTCTTCGTCTTCCGAAAAAATCTCCTGCTCGTCTTCTATTTCAAGGGGCATCGGGTCGAGGCATCGGTCGCACACAACAAAAACAGTTCCATGAACCGATATCTTGAGCGTATAATCCTCCTCCCGGAGATTGAGCACCGCTTTGCAATCCACCTTTCCGCTCAGCACTTCCGACTTCTCCAACGATGTAAAGAACTCGTCATTCAGCTGAATATCAAAGGAATGAGTGCCTATTGGCATTCGTTTCAAATCGATGATATAGGGGTTCTGCTCGCTCATAGGCGCAAAATCGGGTGCAAAGGTACTACTTTTTTTTCAAATATGCAAATATTTTCGCAAAAAAATTGCTTTCGACTTTCGACTTTTGACTTTCGACTATTTTAGCAACTCTCAAATTGCCGCAAGAACCGGACGTCGTTCTCCGAGAACAGACGAAGGTCTTTCACTCGGTATTTGAGGTTCGTGATACGCTCTACGCCCATACCAAAAGCATAGCCGCTATACTCCTTGCTGTCAATACCGCAAGCCTCCAACACGTTCGGATCAACCATGCCGCAGCCTAAGATCTCAACCCACCCTGTGCCTTTACAGAACGAGCAACCTTTTCCGCCGCAGATATTACAACTGATATCCATCTCCGCACTCGGCTCCGTGAACGGGAAATAACTCGGACGCAGACGGATCTTCGTCTCCGAACCGAACATCTCCTTGCTGAAATACAGCAGTGCCTCGCGCAAGTCCGCAAAACTAACATGCTTGTCGATATACAGACCTTCTACTTGGTGGAAGAAACAATGCGCACGAGCGGAGATTGCCTCGTTACGATATACTCTACCCGGGCATAACACACGAATCGGCGGCTTTTGGCTCGTCATCACACGCGTCTGAACCGAACTCGTATGCGAACGAAGCAGCACATCCGTCGGCTTCTGAACACCCTTCTCTTTCTCAATAAAGAACGTGTCCTGCATATCGCGTGCAGGATGCTCCGGTGCAAAATTCAGCATTCCGTACACGTGCTTGTCGTCCTCTACCTCCGGTCCCTGAGCGATCGTAAAACCGATGCGGGAGAAGATATCCTCTATCTCCTCGCGAACCATAGACAGCGGATGACGCGTACCCAAAGCAATCGGATCCGGCGTACGAGTCAAATCCAACTTGTCCGCCTCTGCCTGCTTGGCTTCAAACTGCTCTTTCAACTCGTTGATACGGCTCTCTGCCTGCTGACGAAGCTGGTTCAACATCTGTCCCAACTCCCTTTTCTGGTCTCCCGGAACGGTACGAAACTCATTGAACAGCGCGGTGATCTCGCCTTTCTTACTCAGATACTTAATACGCAGGGACTCCAACTCCTCAGCACTCGTTGCCTTCATCTCGCCCACCTGCGCAAGTAATGTTTGTATATTCTCTTTTAATGCCATAATGCGGATAATTTACAAAATCGGCTACAAAATTACTGCTTTTTTTTGACATACGCAAATAAAAAGCAAAAAAACATAAAAATTTGCCGATTTTACGATTGAGAATATTGCCTCCCTTTCCCTCTGTGCACTTTTCGCGCATCATTGCGCGAATCTTCTCTCCCCCTTATTGGGGGAGCCGGAGGGGGCTTTTTCATTTTTCATTTCTGTCGCATATTTGCGGCAGTTTCCCTTTCGGCCTATTCCCTTCCTCTCCCCCCCCTCTCTCCTTTCATTCGGCATTTCCCTTTTTGTATCCGCCAAGCTTGGCGGATTGGAAATGCCGCTTCCCCTTCGCTCTGCTATCTTCGCCCTCATTTTTCATTTCTGTCGCATATTTGCGGCAGTTTTCCTCTCTTCGCCTCTTCTTTGTCCCTTGCGTCGGGATTTAATCCCGACATTTTTTTTGAACATTTTGGGTAATTTTGGACAAAAATAAGAAAAACATTGTTTTCCAAGCCCCAAAATTTGCATATATCAAAAATTTTGCGTACCTTTGCACCAAAATTCAGGACAACCTCTCATCCCCTAACCCTCTCACCCACTAACCCACTTCAAGGGCTCTGCCCGAGACCGGATACAGAGCGGATCGAGACCGGAAAGGAGGTATCCTAGACCATGCTAATTGTCATACCACTATAACAATCACATATACAACGTTTTACAGCCAATGCCAAAGCATCTAAAAACAACCATATTTTTAACTTTAACAAGCACCCTTTTCCAAGAGGTGCCTTCTCCTGCGGTTTCCAAGGTTCACGCCCGTGGTGTGCGCTATTTATACCCTATTGACGGCATCAATTATTACTGCGGAATGATGAACTCCCACAAGCAAGGTCAAAAATACCGCAAACACATCATCGTCCGTCGTGTTCCCCGTTTTGGCGGCTTGCACCAACTCTATACGTACCATTTTCCCAAGACGTGGTCTGCAGCCTGTGTAGCTAACCGCGAACTCATCAAAACCGCTCAGAAACTCGCTCACGCCCTCGAACACGACTACTCCCCGGAAGGCATCGAATGGAGACTCCGTTTCTTCCATCATTATTTCCATGTCGTCAAAGGTGGCGCCAAACCGGAACCCGGTCTCAAGCCCTATACCCGTTTCTATCAATACGTCTACGTCTGCATCTACCGCGACCTCAAATCCGCCGTTACCGCCGCCCAACAAGCCGCCGCTCAAGAAGCCTCCCTCTCTACCGCTCAAGAAACCTCCCTCGCCGCCCAACAAGCCTCCCTCGCCGAGCAACCCACCGCTGCCTTCCTCGCCCAAAATGCCTCCGCCGAGCAGTCTTTGTTGAGTGCTCCGTGCGTCAGCGCGGAGTCTCTTACCATTGCTCACCCCCACACCGTGCTGTCCACTTCTCGGCGCTGTCTCGCCGAGCCTTCCCTTGTCGAGCCTTCCCTCGCCCAACCATCCCTCGCCGAGCCTTCCCTCCCGACTCCCGAGGACATCTCCTTTGTGCCCATTAACCCTCGTCCTCTCCGTTCTCGCCGCACGTACCCCCTCAACGCCCTCATCCATCGTCAAATCGTCAATATAGATTAGAAAACGTCATTTTTTTGACCAAAGATTTGCATATATCAAAAATTATTTGTAATTTTGCACCGCAAAATGAAAGGGAATAGCAATTATGCCTGAAATAAGTCGTTTTTATGGAATAGTTATAACAATGTATAATTCGGAGCACAACCCTCCGCACTTTCACATTCGTTATAATGACTATCGTGCTACTATGGATATTAACACCGGCGAAATAAATGGTAACTTACCCCGCCGCGTCTTGAATCTTGTTTATGAATGGTACGACGAGCATAAAAGCGAGTTGAAAGAGAATTGGCTTCGCATGGAAAAAGGCGAAGAGATTATCAATATTAAACCACTTGACTGATATGAATCTGATTTGGATAAATAGCGCCAAGTATTTAGGCGATTACCGCTTGTCTCTGTCATTTTCTAATGGCGAGCAACGTGTGTTTGATGCAAAGGAGTTTATCGCGTCTCATCCTTTGTTTGCCCCCCTTCAAGACAAGAAATTATTCAGTCAGTTTCAGTTAGACGGATGGACTATTTCGTGGCAAAATGGCACATTGGATATAGCGCCGGAATATCTCTATGAGGTAGGCACAGCCGCTTAGCCCCACAGTCCCGCATGACATAAATCCGAGCTGCTGAACTCAACAGCGCAAAAATGAGAACATAAGAAATAATTAGCGCGAAGCGTCGCGCAATAATAAAGCATTCAGCTAAGTTGAAATCGAACCCGAAAGGGTGAGAACTTGGGCCTTCGAAAACTGGACACTTTCGAACCTATTACTAAACCAAGAACAAGGCTTTTATGCTCACGCAATGACGTGAGCCTTGTTCGGTAGATATTTGGTTTAGTAAGGTAGTCCAGAAATCCTCGAAGACCCAGATTGAAGCTAACAAGCCTCACGTTTTTCGTGTATATATGAATAACCAAAATATTTACTATTATGAATAAATACTTTATTTGTATTGATGCAGATGAAGATAGTGGCAAATCTGCTACACTTCTATGCCTCATTAGAATGTTAGAGGCACAAAACGTCGACAAATTAGAGGCTTTCCCACATAACGAGGAGGAAGCGAAAGAGTATCAAGCTGACCGAACAGTGGCTTTCCAAATGAACAATCATTTGGTACTCATTCAATCGCAAGGTGATCCGGGTACGCATGTCTTCGCCGACACAAAGGCTTATTTGGAGAAGAACGAGCCACGTATTATTATTTGTGCCGCCCGTCCAAACGGAGAACCGATGAAACAGGCAAGAGAAAATGCAGCGGGCTACACCTTCATCCATTTTCAGAACTATAGGTCTGAACAACCAAACAATTATCTTCTTAACAATCAACTCAACCGCCTTTCTGCGGAAAGTTTGTTAAGTGCAATTCATGAACTTTTAAATATTTGATATTATGAAACGTCTTTTATCACTCCTTTTTGTCTGCCTTTGTTTTTCTATATTTGCAAATGCAGTTAACAACATTAAAGACACTACTATCATCTATTGTGATACTATTCATTACGAAATGAATGGTAGTCAAACAAGATACTATCGCTATGAAATTAAGTATCAGGTGAATTTATTAAATCACAATGCAAAGATTTCACGAATAACAGCTTTAGGACAAGATAACAATATTTCGTGGTTGGAGTACTTGACAGAGAATAATTATATTGACTCCAGTGCGATATACGTTGAGGTTCCTGAGACATTAAGCATCAACAATGAATTTTATATCGTAGATTCCATATTAAATTTCGAATATTTTTCCCCTACATACGATATATACAGAGGAATAAAAATTCCGAAGACCATAAAATTCATAGCTTGTTCTTTGCAACCATTCACTATAATGAAACATTTAGAATGGTTTGAAGTGGATGCCGAAAATCCGTACTATAGTTCAGTGTCTGGATGCTTATGTGACAAAACTGGTAAAGTGTTAATTTGTTATCCAGTATGTCAAAGAGAAGATATTACTGTGCCTGAAGGATTTGAAGAAGTGAGAAGATATGCCTTTGCGCCTGCGACCAGTTATGTGAATAATCCAAGCACGGTAAAAACAATACGTTTAGCGTCCACTATCAAAAAAATGGATTCTCCTGCAGATTTTGCTTGTCCAAATTTGGAATCGGTTTATATTCCAACTTTGTCCCAGTGGTATAACATCGATTTTAATAGCCCTTATGTACTGCAACACAATTTTGATTTGTATGCAGATGGAAATTTGGTAAGTAGCATTACTCTTCCCGACTCTGTGCAACGCGTCAAATACGGGCAGTTCATGGGCTGTAATTTAGATACTGTTATCATCCCAGAGGGTATAACCAATATTGAAGAACATGCGTTTCACGGATCTACAATAAAATGTGTATATATACCGACAACTATTGATTCTATAAAATATGCGGCTTTTTCAGCAACCAATAGTTTGAAATATGTGCATACGAAAGATATTTACAAATGGAGTCAGATATTTTTTGAGTTTATAACATCCCAACCATTATTATATGCTCAAAATCTTTATTTGAATGGAGAGTTAGTAACAAATCTTGAGATAAACAACAACATCTCCAAGTATGCCTTCTGTGGTGATACTTCTCTGGTCTCTTTGACTTTAGATTCCAACGTTAAGAATATAGAAAGTCAAGCTTTTTATCTTTGCAAGAATCTTAAAAATGTAACATTGAATGATAGTTTGTTAAGTATAGGAAAAATGGCTTTTGAATCATGTTCTATGACATCAATAGTTATCCCCGAAAATGTAGATACAATAGGCGATAGCTTTATTTCACATAACCCTCTAAAGGATATTACCTTCAAATCCTTACGACCTTTTCGATATAGTAGAAGCACCCTTGCTTATACAGATAGTTTAAAAGATATTTATATCCCTTGCGGCACGTATGATATTTATTCTAATATTATTGGGTATAAGGATCTTTTGCAAGAACCGACATTTGACTTTTCATATCAAGTAGATATTAACGATAGTGAACTTGGATCAATCGCTTTGCTTCATACTCCTGATTGTTCGGATTCCACTCTTACAATAGAAGTTACTCCATATTCATGGGCTCACTTTGTACAATGGAGCGATGGAAATACAGACAATCCTCGCTCTATTAAAGTGGACCAAGATACAACATTAAGTGCTGAATTGGAATATAATAATGTTACTCTTACTCTTTCGTGCGATGACGAAAAAGGAACTGTTGTCGGTTCTGGGACATACCCCTATAATACTGAAGTTACTATTTCAGCAACACCTAAACATGGTTACAAGTTTTATCTTTGGAATGGGGATTCTTACTCAAAAGAACAAACATACACATTTACTATTGTAAATGATATGGAAATGGTTGCCCATTTTACACCAGAAACTTATACAGCAACTATTCAATCCGCGAACGAAGAAATGGGATATGCATATGGATCAACAACAGCGGAATATTTATCTACAATTGAGATTTCAGCGTACCCGAATTATGGCTACCATTTTGCCCAATGGAGCGATGAGAACAAAGAAAATCCGCGTCAATTTGTTGTAGAAAATGATACGACATTGATTGCGATATTTGAGCCTGATACATTTGCTGTATATGACTACTACGAAGAAGATGGTTACACCATAGGAGGAGGTTCATATCCTTACATGGCGGAAATATCGGTTACTGCTATTCCAAATAAAGGCTACGATTTTTACAGTTGGGATGATGGTATTTATGAAACGACAAGGACAATCACCATTACTGGAGAAATGTATTTGTATCCTATTTTTGGAAAACATCTCTATCAAGTCAATATTTACTCTAATGATTATAATATGGGTAGTGTTAATTATAGCGGAGAAAACCAATTCTATTATCAGGACGTGATACGTTTGGAAGCTTATCCGTCTTATGAGCGATATGAGTTTGAGCGTTGGAGTGACGGAAACACAGAAAACCCCAGAACAATCATAATTGATAGAGATATAGAACTTGAACTTGAGAGTGTAAAGCATAGAATATCATCTTTTCTTAGACCAAGCCAGTTAAATGAGATTATTTGGAAAACTGGCTTGTTCCTCAAAGAAGCCATCAATAATGTATATGAACATGCCTATGGCAATAACTGCACGAAATATGTCGGGTATTATATACGGCATCGTACTGGGCTGACAGACAATACATTGTCGCCAACATCGAGGAAGGATTTGGAAAAATCTTTCAACTCAGAAATGAGGGACGTGAAATGTTTTGTCAAGAACTTCCCCATGACTACAACCAATTTTTTGGAGATTTATGTAATTGATGCAGGAATTGGATTAACCAAGCACTTTTCTCTTAAGAGAAATTATGTTAAGATGAGCTTTAGGGAAGCCTGGAGAGAAACTATTGGACTAGGCCAAAGGGGTATTGAAAAAGAAAAATACACGCATTTTGGAGGCCTTTATACACTTGGAAAATTATTAGATAAAGAGTTCCTCTTAGCAAGAGATTACGATTATTGGATAGGTGATGTCATTCCTGTTGTAGCAACAAATGGTTCATATGTTGCAGCATGTTCTAAAGGAGAAGACCATTACGTACAAGGTCTTTCATTGATGAGTCGTTTGGCAATTCTTCAACCAATGGATTATAAAGATTGGGTGCTGTCACCAGATTGCGGTGTTTGCTTCATTGAGGCGATGAAAGAAGAACGAAGTATCTACGAAAAGTATTTCCACTGTAGTTACAGCAAAATGCCTTTTTGTTTGTCATATATAAAGGACAATAGGTATGATGTGTCTTTTATGGATAATGTAAAGTATTTGAAACAGAAAGAAGGCGTAAAGTTTTGTTTTTTCCTTCCAAGCGAACATGTTTCTAAAAATGGTATTTACGACTACATTACAGAAATCAAATCGCTAGCGGGAATTAGCAATGACAGCAAGACCGTCATTATAGCAGATATTCCCGTCAACGAATGTGGACTCTATCAACAGGCTTTGAAAGATGCCTACTTTAAGAGCGGATTTACAAAGAGAGTTGAGAGGATTATCATGATTTCACAGCGTTTATCTGTCTATGTTCTTATTAAACAAGGTGAAACCTATGTGGACTCATACAGCGAAACTATGAAGTACATCCAGAACAAACCAAAGGATTTCTCTCCACATTTATCACTTCTTCATGCAGTGGA
>ONWR01000034.1 GCA_900321605.1 uncultured Bacteroidales bacterium
TATTACTCTTTCACTATCTCCGGTCTCTCGCCAGAAACGACGTATTATTACACCCGCCAAAGCCTGAAAGGCACGGAAGTCATTGACGAAGAGACAGGTTCGTTTGAGACGCAAAGCAATGAAGCAACCGGATTAAACGGCTACGAAAGCGTCACTCCTACACCGCAGAAATTCATTGAGAACGGGCAGGTGTACATCAATGATGGGAATGTGACATACAACGTGGAGGGTGCAATTATTGGGAAATAATATATATAATGATCAAATAATTATAATTATGAAAAAAGTATCACTTTGTTTAGTTGTGTTAATCTCAACATTAATTTCGTATGCTCGCCCTTCTGAGCAAGATTACAAACAGTATCTGATAGGTTCCTGGAATCTGACAGAAATTAACTCACAAAACACCGATCAATATAAAAGTTCTGGTATATGGAAGTTCTACGAATCCGGCGAATTGGCAATTACTGGTGCCGATTTGAAGGAGAGGCCGAATGGTGTTTGGAACGGAACATGGCACATGGATCATGGAAAACCAATGTTGCATATAAATGAGAATAATGGTCAACATTATAATGTAGGCTATTACGAAAATTGGCTGATTAAAGAACTCACACCTTCTGTACTGGTATTGTTTACCGGTTCAACAAATGATTATTGGCAAGAGTTAACTTTTACAAGACAAATTCCAATGAGTGATAGCGATATGTTATTATGCGCCCATCGTTGGAGATTAACAAAAAGGACTCTTACTCAACATCGATGGTCAAATGGTCGTCCATTAGCAGACAAGAAACTACGGGAAGATAAAATAGGAAGTGAACCTTGGTTAATGTTCTATCCGGATCATACCGCCACAGAATCAGGGGTTTTCTTTACTACTAGTAAGCAACTTCAATGGTGGAGTGAAAAAGATGGTGTTATTATTCAAGGTGAAAATTTATGTACAGATGAGATTGTTAGCAATACGTTAAAATTTCAGATTGAGGCAATCACCTCAGATTACTGTCGCATGACCTGTTTATTAACGCCAGAAACACATGATGGGGCGTATATTACCTATACATTGGAATTCTGTAAATAGTTTAAATGTTATCTAAATCAAAATCCTATGGCAAATTTATGGAAATATATAACCGTCAAATGGCGCAAGCTGTTTGCCATAACGCCGGAAGAAAAATATCCGGCAATGAACAATACTCAAAAGGAGTATCGTGAAGAGTTCGGAGGTATTGTGGATCAGTACCTTGTTTCCTATTCCAGCGAGAGGAAAGAAAAACCGGACGGATATCACCGTATTGTGTATATTGATGCTATTAATTGGCGAATAGAAAAAGAAATAAATTTGACAGAGGAAGACCAGAAGAACAGAAACAAAGCCATGTCCAAACTGCGCATAGCTCAGTCATTTCCGGTGCAGAATCTGCCGCATGATGAGATCCTCAATTACAAAAAAATGCTCGGTATGGGATACAACGCCGCGTTACTAAAAGATTGGGAAGAAGTGGATGTGGCAATCCGTGAAGCAGAGAAATACCGTGATGACCGCAACAAAGAGCGCTCGCGTTATATCGTGCTGACGGCAGCCACTTTATATGTGATGGCGTTTTGCATTGTGGACGCATTTGCATTGCATTATTTGGAAAAGGAAGCAGAAATAGTAGGAATGTTGATGGGGGCTGTCGGTGCATATGTATCCATATGGATGCGCTACGGTAAAATGGATATGACCGGATTGGGAACCAAGGGTTTGCATCGTCTGGAGGCTTTTTCACGCATCCTGATAGGCGTAATCTTTGCCTTGGTGGTCGTTTTTATGGTACATAGTAAAATTATCTTCGGCAATATAGAAAATGCTGCCGATATGACCTGTCTGATGGCTATTCTAGGTTTTTGTGCCGGTTTCAGTGAAAAATGGATTCCGTCTATATTGGAACGTTTTATGAGTGAGTCCAAGAGTCAGGTATAAAGTTCATTTCTTTTTATTTACACCTAATATTATTAATCATTATGGAAACAAATTCGACTTTGCTATCTTCAACATCTAATGAGATTATTATAACGCTCAGTGAAAGCACATATGCTCATAATTTCAAGCCAGGAACTCGAATACATGAATCCGAGTATAATCAGGTATTTAATATGATTGAGCAACAATTGAAAAAGGCAATAGACACTAACGCCTCAGATGAGGAAATGTCCTATGGATTAATTCGTCACCATAATACAATTTCTATATTTGGTGGAAGAGGATCCGGAAAGACATCTTTTCTACATACAGTATTCTCAGAATGTGCTGATAAATATTCGAAAGAGATTGAATTGCTCAAAATCGTGGATCCTACTTTGATAGACACCCGGGGACATGTATTCTTATGGATAATTTCTCTTATTAATGAAAATGTAAGAAGAGCTATTTTAACGGAAGAATTAGATCCGCAAGGGAGAGCATATCAGCAACAAAGAAGATGGGACGGTGCATTGCATGATTTGGCTAAAGGAATTCATGCTCTGGAAAACGTCGGAATAGGAATGAATAATCCGAATTGGCATGATGATGATTATGTTTCTGAAAGAGGATTGCAAGAAGTCAAAGCGGCTTTGTTTCTAGAGAAGAACTTCCGCAAGTTGGTTAATATTGGTTTAGAAATCTTAAATAAAAAAGCTTTCTTGATAGCCTTTGATGACATAGATGTCGATATGGATAAAGGGTGGCCGATAATGGAAACAATACGAAAGTATTTGACTTCTAATAAAATAATAGTATTGTTGAGCGGTAATTTGAAACTATATAGTTTGAATGTACGGAAACATCAATGGAAACAATTACATGAATTGCAAGGATGGGAAAAAGAAAAAGATTTTAAGATAGTTGTCAGTGAAATAGAAGGACAATACATAATGAAATTGCTAAAGGCTGAGAATCGTATTTTCCTTCATTCAATACAAGATAATATCAGAAGTGGTAAATACATATATAAAGTTAGTTATAATCCTAATATAGCTCCTGAATTACTAACAACAGTGTATAAAAAAGCATTATCCGAATTAGGTATTATTAGTCGAGTGCAATCCAATATATTCGGTAATTATTTATTGAGCTTGTCTGTACGTTCACAAGTACATTTTTTACGCGGAATCAATGTAACAAAAGATCTGTATATAGTTAAAAACATGGTGGATTCTTTTATGGCACGCATGTATGCAGCTAACATAGATATTGATTATGCTATCAATAATCCGCAAATGATGAATATTGTGACGCTTAAATATTTATTAACGCAAAATCTTGATTTATATTTACTGATGCCGACTGTGGAGGATGAAGACGCAAACGGATGCGTAACCGGCCTGTCATTCTTATTTGCCAAAAAGGTCAAAAAGAATCCATTTTTAATGTTTGATTATTTTATTAGAATTGCATATCCCCGTAATATATTGAACGCATATGAAGACAATCGTCTAAAACAAAAATTCTGCACCTATTCTGGCATGTTCCAAGATATGTCACTAAAGAACATAGTAGGTCTCAGTATTGCCTATTCTACAGCATACAAGATGAATGCCAAAATGCATTTCCAAATATATGGTTTGTCATCCAAAAGCAAAAAAGAACTTACTAAAAAGAGGATTGATGGTATGCTTCGTACTGCCAATTTGACAGATGCCCAAAGAATGATAGCGCTTATTCCGTTATGCTCTATAAAAAATGCTTCTTCCAATAATAGTAGTTTGTATTATTCTACAATAATTCTGTTAGCTGCCATAGGACAAGTCTTACGATGCTTGTATGATAGTCAATTAAATGGAAAAATCGCAGATATCAATGATATCTTGCGTGAATTGAAAGATATGCAGCAGCATCGGTATTATGCGCAACCGCAAGAATTTGAAGATGGGAATAATGCCGAAGACAATCTTGAAGATTTTGATTTGGAATTTGAGCAGAAATACGATAACTCGATAGAAAATCTGGCCTCCTTGTTTGTAGAGTGGGGAAAAGGGGTATTGCAAAATGAAAAAATGTCTCCAGATTCGATACCACCATACCTACTTGGAAAAATTATTACCCGATATATGAATGCCGTTTCTAAAATTACTACAAGTAATTTAGGTGGACGTATGCACAATTCGCTTGTTTCCTTCTTGAATGCATGTTTGATAGAAGAGACTAAAGAATATTATGAAAAGGTAAAAGAAAATGATGATGCAGACTTATCATTAGATAAATTGAATTTTTCAAATACAATAGAGAGTGATAAGATATTTCTTGATAATCTTAAGTTTGTTCATGATAAGAATATTATACCATATATTAAACTAACCAGATGGCTTATTTCTTGTCCTTTAATGACGCCTTATATTGAAAGGTCATCGTTGAAAGGATATTACAAATTTTTAAAAATAAATATAAAAGAGAATTATTATAAGAATTTAATTAGCGATACTTTATCGGTATATGATCCGTTGAGGGATGTTTTGGTAAAAGAAAATTTTAATATAGATTTTTCTGTTAAGAATCTGGATTTGATTGAAGAGTATTTTAGCAATAGCAACAATGAGGAAGCATTGGAATTTATTAAAGGAAAAGCAGTGACTGAGATTAAGAATTATTTAAAGACATTTAAAGTATTTACTAAACTTACCCAAAATAATATTAGAGCTGTGAGGACTGCATTGATTGAACGAGACAAACTTAACATATGAAGCCATGATAACATTTATAAAATATTTGCTTTCAGAT
This sequence comes from uncultured Bacteroidales bacterium, assembly GCA_900321605.1. Lineage (GTDB taxonomy): Bacteria > Bacteroidota > Bacteroidia > Bacteroidales > Paludibacteraceae > Colicola. The sequence goes on from ONWR01000034.1 coordinate 4,745, forward strand.
ACATTGGCGTTAAATCGGTTTTATCAGCAACAGAAGCCAGTAACACTATCGGATATCCGTCGCCACTTGATGTTAATTGCTCGTCAATACAATAAACGAATACCGGATCATATTTATCGATTAGGAGAAGAAAAAACTTTTGAAGGCATAATAACATTATCTCAATTGTTCACTGAAGGCTTAAAGCAAATCACTGATGAATATTTGGATATAAAGGATAATGTCGTACATGTGAAAGCGTGTAAACAAAATGAGTGGCAATTGTTGCTCACCCTTATGCCTCCCCTGCTACTTGTATCCAGAAAAATATGTCAAGAACATAGTACTGGGAATGAAGACATAGTGTATTTAGAGAAATATATAGCGCCAAATGTCAATTATACGGCAATCCCATCCCCGGATATACCGCAAATATTTGATTTAAGAAAGAGAAATCATGGATTGCATGATATGCATATTCATCTCAATGGATCTATAGAGACCGATATAACATGGCAAGATTTATTAGCCAATTCGGAAAGTATCGCCCCAAATATACTAAAAGCGACAAAAGAAAAAAAGGTTCAAGAGCAATTTGATGATATACTTGGTTTTCTCTGTGAACCAAAAGATTTTTTTCAATTGCTTAAATGTGCTCGGATAATAAGAAATTATTTATACATAATTGTATTAGAAAATAACAACCAATCTTCTATAGACAAGTTACTTCGTGATATAAGAATGGGAGAACAAGAATTCCAACATGAAATAATCTATTTCGCCAAACATCCTATGCGCTTGCTTGTCGGGAACAAAGGAAATGATATGCAACTGGAAAGTTTGTTGTATTGCAAGATATTTGATTTTCTTAGTCTTAATCCAGGCTGTGATTTGGTAGCTAATCTATTCTTATACTATTTGCTAATTCTGGGGGTTGCAAATCGGATGCTAGTGCAACAAACGCAATGTAATGGTTTTGAGGAATTTCAAAAATATACCATGAATGGGGTTCGCTGGTTTAGCGAAAAACAATACATGCGCCGTTTTTTGCAGTTGTCTGGGAACAACCTAAACAACATACGAATCATAGAGGGGAAATTCTCTCCTAAAAGTTCAATTAGGGAAAATGAAGAAATAGTAGGAAATATCAGACAGGGAGTAGAAGATCTGAATGAATTGCAGATATCCCAAAATATCCCAAAATCAATATTAATCCTGACTGCACATTTTATCAAAGAACCTGATCGCACAAAAGATGCACTTATTCGTCATAAAATACTGCGTCGTCAAATTATGCAAAAGGCCAAAATCTTAGGGACTTGGCATCATTTAAAAAGTCCCAATTCGCGTATGGTACTGGCAATAGATGCTGCAGCAAGCGAATTGGATACTCCACCGGAAGTTTTTGCGCCCGCCTATCACTATTTAAGAAAAGAAGGATTTAAACATTTTTCTTATCATGCAGGAGAAGACTTTTTTCATATCCTTAGCGGAATGAGGGCTGTCTATGAAGCCATCAATTTTCTCGGAATGACTCATGGAGATCGCATAGGTCATGCTACGGCATGTGGTTTATCTATACATATATGGCGACAAAATATAGGGCCTAAATTGTTAATTCGAAAAGGAGAATGGATGGATGACTTAATTTTTGCAGCATATATTATTAACAAATATCAAGAACCGCAATTGCTAAAGTTGCTTCCTATTATCACTATCATGGTGTCTAATTATTCACAAGAAATCTATAATCAGAATTATTCCTTGTCAGAACATATACGGGCATGGCAAGTTCGCAAAGATGCTCCGGAGCATATATATTGGAATAAACGAGATAAAGAATTGTCTGACAAATATAAACTATATATGGAATATCATAAACAGGAAATAGTAGAACGATATGATAAAATTATAGAAATAGATTCCTGTGAACCATTTGGTGAGGAAGGATTGGAGGTCTTGCAGAAATTAGTATTGAGGTATATGCACGAAAAAGAGATTGTGATAGAAATGCTACCTACAAGTAATGTATTAATTAGTCACCACCACGATTTCTCAACATATCATTTCTCCAATTGGCTAAAATGGCAAAAAGATGGATACCCAATGCCAGCAATCATATTAGGCACTGATGATCCCGGGATTTTCGCTACAAATATTTACAATGAGTATTGTAATATATTTTGTCATTTGGTTTATCATGACAAAATGAATTCATATGATGCTCTGAAAGCCTTAGAGCAAATAGACTATAACTCACGAATATATGCTTTTAAGGAGAACTTTGAGGAAGAATAAATCTAAAATTTCCCTTAAATCCTAACTATCTCATCGGAAGCGGAACGGACTCGGAACGGAGGCGGAACGGAGGCAAGTGCTACCTAAACGATGCAGAACACCAAGGCTAAAGCCGATGTACGATGTACAATGTACAATGTACAAAGGACAGATGTACGATGTACGAAAAAGGAAAAATCGCTCTTTTCGGGCGATTTTTCTGCATTTTTAATTCTTAATTCTTAATTTTTAATTTTTTTCTTGCATATATGCAAAAAAAGCAGTACCTTTGCAGCCGCAAAGGTTTGCGCGCAGACGAAGGCGCGCGTCAATGCGGTCTAAAAATGAATAAAAAGACAGTATAAACATATGAAAAAAGTATTATTTGCAGTAGCAGCTATGACAGTAATGACAACAGCATGCACAAAGAAAGAACAGACTACCGGAATCTCCTTGGATAACTTGGACACCACCGTAGTAGCACAAGATGATTTTTACCAATTCGCTTGCGGCGGATGGATGGCAAACAACCCCTTGACCCCCGAATACAGCCGTTTTGGTTCGTTCGACAAACTCGGTCAGAATAACTTGGAGCAAGTCAACGGTCTGATCCAAGACTTAGCGTCTGAGAAACAGAAACAAGGCTCCGTAGCGCAGAAGATCGGTGACCTCTATAACTTGGCAATGGATACCGCTCGTCGTGATCAGGAGGGTATCGCGCCTGTACAGCACACGCTCGATGAGATAGCAGCCATCAGCAACCGTGAGGACTTGAGTAAGATCTTAGGCGCAGCGATGGATTATCAGCTCTGGGCAATGTATGTGGATGCGGATGCGATGAACAGCTCCATGAATATCCTCAACGAGGCGCAAGCTGGTTTCTCCTTGGGTGAGAAAGAGTATTACCTCGACACCGACGAGCAGACCACCGCTATCCGTAACGCGTATGTAGCGTACGTAGAGAAGATGTTCGGACTCTTCGGCTTTGAGGACGCAGCCGCTAAGGCGCAGACCGTGCTTCGTATGGAGACCCGTCTGGCTAAAGCTGCGTACAGCAATGTAGAACTGCGTGACCCGATCCGTAACTATAACAAGATGAGTGTGGAGGAGCTCCAAAAGCTCGTTCCCGAGGTGGATTGGAAAGCTTATTTCGGTGCATTGAACATCGAGTTGGACAGCCTCTCTGTAGGACAGATCCCTCATTTGCAGGAAGCAGGTAAGATGCTGGCAGACGAACCGTTAGAGGATCTGAAAACGCTCTTTAGCTGGCAGGTCATCGAGGGTGCGGCTTCGTATCTGACGACGGAGATATACATGACTTCGTTTGATTTCTACGGCAAGGTGATGTCGGGTCGCGAGGAGCCGTCACCGCTTTGGAAACGTGCGGTGGGTATCGTCAACGGTACCCTCGGCGAGGCAGTGGGACAGATGTATGTAGCCAAGTACTTCCCCGAGGAGAACAAAGAGCGTATGTTAGCGCTCGTCAAGAACCTCCAAAAAGCCCTTGGTATCCGCATCGAGAACCTCACATGGATGAGCGATGAGACCAAAGCCAAAGCCTTGGAGAAACTGAATGCAATCACGATCAAGATCGGTTATCCGGACGAGTGGCGTGACTACTCCAAGTTGGATATCAACGCCGAAGATACGTACTATGCGAACATCGAGCGTGCCGCAAAGTTTGAGCAGGAGTACAGCCTGAGTTATCTGGGCAAGCCGGTGGATAAAAAGAAATGGTACATGAACCCGCAGACCGTGAATGCGTACTACAACCCCTCGTCCAACGAGATCTGCTTCCCTGCCGGTATTCTCCAGTATCCGTTCTTTGACATGAGCGCTGACGATGCGTTCAACTACGGTGCTATCGGTGTAGTCATCGGACACGAGATGACCCACGGCTTTGACGATCAGGGTTGTCAGTTCGACAAGGACGGTAACATGGTCAACTGGTGGACGGCAGAGGACAAGGCTGCTTTCGATGCCCGCACGAAAGTGATGGAAGAGGCATTCAATAAGATTGAAGTTGCTCCGGGTGTACATGCGAACGGTGCGTTCACCCTTGGTGAGAACATCGCTGACCACGGAGGTCTGCAGGTTAGTTACTTGGCTTTCTGTCTCAATGAGGAAGCTAAGGCAGAGAAAGACCGTTTGCAGACCCGTGACGGCTTCACTCCGGCACAACGATTCTTCCTCGCTTATGCGAACGTATGGGCAGGTAACATCCGTCCGGAGGAGATCCTCAACCGCACAAAGAGCGATCCTCACTCCCTCGGTCGTTGGCGTGTGAACGGCGCTCTGCCGCAGATCAATGCTTGGTACGAGGCTTGGAACGTGACACCGGAGTCCCCGATGTATGTTGCACCTGAAAACCGTGTGTCCATCTGGTAATTAATAATGAATAATGAATAATTAATATCTTTTTCAAAAGATAATAAGTGAACGTGAAAAGGATTTTTGTCACCCTCTTAATATGCGCATGTGGTATCGGCATGTGGGCGGACGATAAGACGCGTACGCCGGACTTGCAGATAGCCGATAACTCGTTCTTCGACCCGACGCGCAAGACGCGGACCGAAGAGGCGTATAAGTTCGGTGTGGAGTACCGCATCGAGTTCGGTTTTGCGCAGCACTACCAGCACACGCATCGTACCTCCTTTCCGGAGATGTACCTCAACGGCGGACAAGTAGGCGCTTCGTTCACCTTCCTGCTGCCGATGCACTTTGCGCTGCAGACCGGTCTGCACTATTCGATCCTGTACGGCAAAGCAGACCAACATTGGCGTTCCATGACCGCTCAACGCGTGCAACTGGAGGTGATCCACCATAAGGTGGTCGAGCATGATCTGATGATTCCGATTCGCGTCTATTATACCGTTCCGCTGTGGAAGAAACTCAACCTCTTCTTCTTCACCGGTCCGCAGCTCCATGTGGGTCTCGCCCAGAACGATAATATGAAACTCGACCTGAGCGAACGTTATTGGGATGGTACGAAATGGGTAGATGGCGCAAAAGAGTGGTTAGAGAGCATAGGCGTACCGACCTCTAAGTACGACCGTTACGCCGATGAGCTCATCCGCGCGAATATCCAATGGGATTTAGGCATGGGTATCGAGTGGGATCGGTACCGCCTGCAAGGAGGGTATGACTTCGGTCTCAATAACCTCGTCAAAGACAAGACCCTCCGCAAGGAGAAACACTACCTCTCCGAGTGGGGCTGGTACGTAACGCTGTGCTTTAGATTGTAGGGACAATGGACAATGGACAATGGACAATATTGTCTCGACTCTGAATTGTAAACAAACGTCCGACCGATGGTGTTTAGTCTATTGTCCTTTAGCGAAGCGGTCTTTTGTCCTTTAGCGAAGCGGTCTAAATAATTATTAATCATTCGGGGTGCATTTGCTGAGATTACACCCGTAGAACTTGGGCAGGTAATGCTGCCAAAGAAAAATGAAAACAACTCTTTCTATTCGTACGTTATGCGTATGCGCATGCGTATCTGTAATGAACGCGCACCTGTGTGCGCAAGTGACTAACCAGCCGGATCCGTTTGGAGAGGACACCTCTTTCTATCTGAGCAAACGCATGGACGAGATCGTCGTCAGTGCGCCTGTCGTGCAGGCTACTATCAGTAAGCAGGAGATGACCCATGAGCAGCTGAACCGGGATAACTCGGGTCAGAACCTGCCGTACCTGTTGAGCACTGCCCCTTCGATGGTAGTGACCTCAGATGACGGTTTGGGAGTCGGCTACACCTATTTCCATGTGCGCGGTACCGACCAGACGCGTATCAACATGACCATGAACGAGGTGCCGCTCAATGATGCCGAGAGTCAATCGGTCTTCTGGGTCAACCTCACCGATATGGCAAGCGGCGTGAGCAGTCTGCAGGTACAACGAGGTGTCGGAACGAGTGCTAATGGCGGTAGTAGTTTCGGTGCCAGTGTCAACCTTCGTACCCTCGATGCCACCGTACCGGAGAGCAGTCATCCCGGACCCGTCAGAGCCGAACTCGATTTCAACGGTGGTATGTACAACACCTTCCGCGAGATGGTTAAAGCCGATGTCTATTGGGGGGATCGCATGGAGAAAAAAGGTGCGTGGCACCTCGGTGGACGGTTCTCGAAAGTCAACTCCGACGGTTATATCCGCCGTGCGAACTCCAACCTCCTCAGTTATCAAGGAGAGTTAGGCTGGCAGAACAGCCGGACAGCTGTTACCCTCACTGCTTTTGGCGGTAAGGAGAAGACCTATATGGCTTGGTACGGTGTGGACTACGATCATGCGTACGGCGTCAACGGAGCCGACAGACGGTATAACCCTGCCGGTGAGTATATCGACAAAAACGGCAACATCGCTTATTACGACAACCAGACCGATAACTACCAGCAACACCATGTGCATATGCATGTGGGACACCGCTTCAACCTCAACTGGACACTCTCCGCTACCGCCCATTATACGTACGGAACCGGTTACTACGAGATGCTCACCGCCGATTATATGACCCAACAACCCTTAGACATTACCCAAAAAGGATTGAAGAACCATTTCTACGGAGGCATCCTGACCACCAAATATGTGCATGAGAAAGTGGATGTACAAATGGGTATCGCTCTCAACCAATACCGCGGTAAGCAGTACGGAAATATAGACACCACCCTCTTTGCTGAGCGGATGTTTATACCCTATTACGAGGGTTTCGGGCGCAAGACGGATGGAAATATCTACGCCAAAGCCAACTGGCGTGTGTTGTACCGAGGACAAGAGAAACTGAGTCTCTACGGCGATCTGCAATACCGTCTGGTGGATTATAAGATCTGGGGCGATAATGAGGAGATGAGTTATCTGGACGCTCGGGAATCGATAGACAAACATCACACGTGGCATTTCTTCAACCCCAAAGCCGGTCTGACGTATGACAATAAGGGGCATCGTCTCTCCGCTACCTTCGCCGTGGCACACCGTGAGCCGACCCGAAATAACTTCGTAACGAATATGAATCCCGAGGATCCGAAACCGGAACGTCTGTACGACTATGAGTTGGGTTACGGGTTCTCGTCCCCGGGTGTTCTCAAGAGCGGCTATACGATGCCTTGGACGATCGGTCTGAACCTCTATTTCATGGACTACGACAACCAGCTGATCACCACCGGTGACGTCAGCAGCGTCGGTTATCCGATTACCACAAATGTGAAACACTCCTATCGTACCGGCGCGGAGTTTCATTTCGGGGTAGAATGGACACCTTGGTTCGCTTGGAGCGGTAACCTCACGTGGAGTCGTAATAAATGGAAAGATGGCGATACATGGCGCACGATCTCTTTCTCACCCGATTGGACAGCAGGGAATATGTTCTCTTTCCATCACGCAGGTTTCAATGCCGACATCCAGACCCTCGTAGTTAGCAGTCAGTATTTAGGCAATATGGAGGAAGCGAAAACCGAGTTAAAAGCATATTCCGTCACCAACTTAGTGCTGCGTTACCTGCTGCCTATTACGAACAAGCGCGTACCTGACATTACCATCAAATGTCAGATTAACAACCTCTTCAATACCAAATACGTCAATAACGGAGGTTCGCAGAAATATTACGATGACACGACCCAGCGATACGAAACTGCCGTTTGGTATTTTCCACAAGCGGGTATCAACGTACACGCAGGTTTTGTCGTGAAATGGTAGAAGCTATATAAGCTAAAAGCAAGGAGCCTGTGGGAAGCCAATTCCACAGGTTTTTTGTTAGGGAAAAGGGAAAGGTGAAAAGGGAAAGATAATGAAATACCATCATCCATATAGCAACGGTCACAAGACCGATGAGTGTTGCAGTGAACACACGCAGGTTGAATAAGTTCCGATAGATCAGATACACCCATATCGGTAGAACCAGAAAGACTACCGAAGGCAGCCAATAAGCGGCGATGCCGAGCAGCAATGCTATCCGAAAACAGGGTTCTATCGCACTCCCGTGTCGCGGTATATGATGAACGATCATTACAGCTATCAAGGCAAAAAGAGCGGGAAGGTAATTGAGAGGTGAGAGGTGAGAGGTGAGAGGTGAGAGGTGAAAGAACCAAGGCAGCGCGCAGACCAACCCTGCCAATAGCCAAAAGACTATCGGCAGGGTATGATAGAGAATATTTTGTGTGCTGCGCTTCACAATCAATTAACAATTAACAATTAACAATTAACAAAGCGTCCTATTGAGTTCTGTACAAACTGAAGAGTCCGTACGTATTCTTGTAGTCCGTACCTAACTCCGTAAGCCCTTTGTACATTGTGAATTGTACATTGTGAATTATTCCACAAATCCTTTACGGCGAAGGAGGTTCTTGGGATCTGCCTCTTTGCCACGGAACTCAAGATAGAGCTCTTGGGCATCGCGTGTGCCGCCTTGCTCCAAGAGGTGACGGAAACGTTTAGCGGTCTCCGGCTCAAAGAGGTTACCGGTCTCCTTGAAGGCTGCAAAAGCATCTGCATCCAGCACAGCTGCCCATGTATAGCTGTAATAACCGGCTTCGTAACCCGTGGTGAAGATGTGATTGTAGAACGTCGGACGATACCGAACGATGATCTCATCAATCATGCCCATCTTGTCCAAGCTCGCTTTCTCAAACGCATTGACATCCAGACCCTCTGCGGTGGTCAACTCATGGAAATCCATATCGAGGATAGAAGCAGAGAGTAACTCAGTCGTTACAAATCCTTGGTTGAACTTACCGGCAGCATTGATCTTCGCGATCAGACTGTCCGGAATCACTTCGCCTGTCCGGTAATGGAAAGCATAGGTCTTGAGCACCTCCGGCTCGTACGCATAGTTCTCCATAAACTGAGACGGCAGTTCCACAAAGTCACGCGGCGTATTGGTACCGCTCAGGCTCTTATAGTGCGCCTTGGAGAGCAGACCGTGGAGTGCATGACCGAACTCATGGAAGAGGGTCTCTACATCGTCCATAGAGAGGAGCGACGGATTGCCTGCGGCGGGTTTGTTGAAGTTACCGACGTTGATGATCACCGGACGATGATCCACGCCCTCTGCATCGATATATTGCGGCAGGATATTGTTCATCCATGCGCCCGGGCGTTTGCCTGCACGCGGGAAATAATCGGTATAGAGGATTCCGACGAGCGAACCATCTGCGTCCGTTACCTTGAAGACCTCTACCTCTTTGTTATAGACCGGCATGTTTTTGAGCGGCTCGAACTGCAGACCATAGAGTTTGGTAGCTACACCGAACGCACCTTTGCGAACGTTGTTGAGTTCGAAATAGGGCTTGATCTCTTCCTCATCGAGGGCATATTTGGCTTTACGCAGTTTCTCTGCATAGTACCACCAATCCCAAGGTTTAAGACATTTATCCATTTGGTCATTTACCATTTTCTCATTTTTCAGGTCCTCGTCCAGGAGTTTTTGGAGCTCAGCTGCTTCGCGTTTGGCAGCTTCGAGTGAAGGAACCCAAACGGATTGCAGGAAAGCATCGACCATCTGATGGTTCTTCGCCATGCAGTCAGCAAGGATATAGTCGGCAGGGTTGTCATAGCCGAACAGTTTGGCTTTCTCGATACGGAGTTCCATCTCGCGAACGATGACGGCTTTGTTGTCATTGTCGTTATCGTGGTTACCGCGTGTGGTATAGTCCATAAGGAGCTGTTTGCGCAGTTCGCGGTTCTCGCAGTACTGGAGTACCGGCGTGAACGAGGTACGTTTGGGAGTGAAGAGCCACTCTCCCGGGTGACCGGCTGCGGCTGCCTCTTCTGCGGCTGCGTCTTTGGCGCTCTCGGGCAGACCTGCCAATAGTGCCTCATCGGTAACGAAGCGTTTGACGGCATCGCTGTTGGTCTCGGCTACTACGTTATTGCCGAACTTGAGCGAGAGGAGAGCCAACTCTTTGTTGATCTCTTTGAGACGCTCTTTCTTGTCCTCCGGCAGGTTCGCTCCGTTGTCCGCAAACGACTTATAGGTCTCGGTCACAAGGCGCATTTGCTCGGGATTGAGCCCCAACTGGTTGCGCTGGTCATAGACGAACTTCACGCGCTGGAAGAGTTGGTCGTTAAGGATGATTCCATCGCTGAGGTCGCTCAGCATAGGACTTACCTGCTCTGCGATCTCATTCATCTCATCGTTACCGTCTGCCTCCAACACATTGAAGAACACACCCTGCACGCGGTCTAAGAGCAGGCCGCTACGATCGAGGGCTACGATAGTGTTCTCAAAAGTGGGCTCATCGGGATTGTTGGTGATCGCCTCTATCTCGGCTTTGTTCTGACGAATAGCCTCCTCAAAAGCAGGCATGTAGTGCTCTAACTTGATTTGGTCAAAAGCCGGTACTCCGTATGGCGTCTTCGGCTGCTCCAACAACGGGTTGGTTTGGTTACATGCTAATAAACTCATAGCAATGACTCCTAAAAAAATGTTTTTTTTCATATTGTATAGTCGTTAGTCGTTAGTCGTTAGTCGTTAGTCACTTTATCCTGACGTTTTTCACCATGGACTGTCTGATCATCCGCCGCAGTTCTTGGGACTTGGTGTCCGCTTTCTTGTGCAGGATCGGACGGAAGTCTTTGGCGAACTTACACTTGGCAAGTTTGATCTGCAGGTTATCCATGTTTCCGCCCACGTGTACGCCCAGATAAATAGGTTTGAGTACGTTGATGTCGTAGTCAAACGTCATATCTGTCTTATGCCGTCCGCCCAAAGCTACCATGTAGTTATCCATGGAGATAGCTAACGGATAGACATCGATCTCGTCCTTATAGACGGTGATCTCGGCGTTGATAGAATCGATGACGTTCTCGGTCTTCTTGTTGAACATCAGCAGTTTGCTTATCTTGGTGAAGGTCTCGCCGTCCAGTACCACCATGTTCGCACCCGAGAGGGAAGCGGCTCCACGGAGCGTACTAATCTTGGGCTCGTATTGGCTGTTGAGATAAGTCTCTGCTGCCAGATGGAACTGTGCGTTACCTTTGAAACTGCTGAGCATTGGTACCATCTCTTTCAAGTTCGGTATCATCGCCAACAGCTCGTCGATATTGACATCTAACATGTGGTAGTCGAGTCCCACATAGAGGTGGTTACGTCGCGGCGTACGGTAGAGAGCGGTCAGTTGCAGTTTGGCTGCGTGACAGACGAATCCGACCTCGTCGAGGATCAGTTTGCCCTCCTTGACGAATAAACCGCCCTTGAGGTCTTTGGCTACCTGTTCGAAGATCTCCACCTCGCGGATATGGGTATTGAGCGCCAAGTCCACATCTGTCGGAACCAAGAAAGGTTCCTTTAGACCGCCTTCGGCTGTAGGAGCACTATCGCTGTTAGACCGCTCACTTTCGTTCGCTGAAGGAACGTCTTCGGCTGAAGGAGCCTCTTCCTCGCTACCTTTGTCGGCAGAGAACCAAGCCAAGAGCTGGTTAGCGTCGCAGTGGTCGGAGATAATATCCAACTCACCCTCGAGTATATCTTCGTGGCGGAACCATTTACCCATATTACGGACGTGTCCTTTGAGGTTCAAGTCCGAATGACCCAGTTCGACACGCGAGTTCTCAATGGTCATCTCGCGGTTGGAGTACGCGAACTCAATAGACGGAATACGGACATTCTCCGGCAAACGTTCCGGAATAGACAGTTCACCGTTTTTGAGGTTCACTTTCAGACGCGGATTCCACTTGAGGAGCATGTTCTCTTCGTTGGCTTTGTAGCGCGAACCTGCCTCTAAAGCTAACGTGCCGGTCTTAGCTGCGAGTTCGGAACCGATATGTATCTCAGCCGCTTGTGCGTTCAGCTTGGAGCGCAGGACAGGGATGGTCTTGTCGCTTCTACTACCGCCCAGCGATGCCTGCAGATGAGAGGGTTGCAGGTCGGCTTTAATATCTTTGAAATAACCGTTGAGCGCTTGGCAGTCCAATTGTGCTTCCAAGACCGGTATAACGGTTGTGTCTTGGGTGTTATACTCGGCGTACGCCTTGATCTTAGGCGCATTGATGGTCACATCCATCGAGTCCATGGCTACGCGTAAGGGCTGCTCGGTCTGCAGTCCGACAGCGGCGTAGAGCACCGGATCCTTACTCAGCATATTACCTGCCTCCAGTTGGATAGCCGATGCCTGCAGGGCGGTCTTCAAGGGCGTGTTCATCTCGAAATCGATCTTATCGGTCTCCAAGTCAATACGAGCCCAGTTAACGGATTGTCTGGACGGTGTGGGGTTTGGCAGCTGAAGGCGTACCGTCGTCTTGGGCAGCTCTGCCTCCATCGAATCCATGGCAAAACGAATATGCGAGAGGAGCAGATCGGCATCTATATGTCCCTTCTCCAAATGCATCTCAGTGAGGTCGCTCAGTCTCATGCGGGCATTCGCTTTACCTTGTGCGCGACCCGTCAGGTCCATGTTTTCGGGCATGAAATACGCAAAGTCCGGCAGGTTAGCGTCCAGATCCAAAGCAAGGTTCATGGACAAGTCTCCCAACAGGTCATTGATCGTACCCTTAGCCGCTACCGAGGACTGCTTGGTATTGGCTTTGAGCGAATGGATAGCTACCGACGAACGCTCTCCTTTGTTCATACGCAGGTCTGCGTCGGCTTTGAGCACTACGTCCTCTAATTCGTATGGCAGCGGCTGATAAGAGCCCTTACCGTCCGTGAGGTTCAGGTTCGCCTGAATATGCGGTAAAGTCTGTTCGCTGACGAACCCTTGTACGTGCGCGTTCAACTGTACCTTACCATCTACGCGAATGTCCTTGAGGGCTTGCATGAACTTAGCCGGAACGAGCGCCAAGAGCGGTTCGATCTGCCATGTGGCGGTCTCCACCTTAGCGTCTATCGCTAAGCTGTCTCCGATAGTGACTTCACCTCCCAGACGCAGATCGAACTCATTGACAGCCAGACGGGCTTCATCGAGAGCGAAATACATCGTATTCAGATCCATTGCTAACGGTGCTACCAACTCTACATGCAGATGATCCGCGTAATCCTCGTTCCGGAGACGTGCGCATACATCTTGGGCATCGAGGGTAAGAAGCATATCGTCCCAACTTGCCGCTTTTGCATTCAGTTTAGTCTGCCCCAACGAAGCTTCGATGGTATCTTTGTCGTCCACAAAAGTGATATAGTTTGCTTTCAGACTCAGACCGTCCACCTGCAGTTTATTGAAAGGCAAGGCAAAAGCCGAAGTGTCCTTTTGGGCGGTGTCCGGCGAGGTGACGAAGACCTCTAAGTTGTTCGATCCGTCTGCCGCCATGAAGAAATTGACGCGAGCATCATCGAGAATAGCCTCGTGTACATGCAGGTTCTTATGGTTCAAGAACTCCATCACATCGACAGTTGCTACGATTCGTTTAGCTGCTACGACGGTGTCGTTCTGTGCGCCGGATTTTGGATTGATCAGCAGCAGGCCGTCTGCACGCAGTCCGAAACGCGGGAAGGTGGAGAAGAACGTCAGATCCACTTCTCCTATCTCGTGCTCACAGGTGATATATTTCGCTGCCGCCTCACGTGCAATGGGTGTAAGACGTTCCGGCGTGAAGACGACATACACGGCAAAACATGCTACCGCTATCACGATCAGCACGAGCCCCAGTAGCGTCCAACCGAAGATTTTCAATGCGCGTTTCATAAAGAACGGATTTTATTGTTTGGTAAAGTAAAATTTGTTTTTCTTGTCGTCACTCTCGTAGTACTCCAGATCAGTATTGGTTAGTTTACTAACCACGTACTCCTTCGGAATAACGGCTCCCTGATTGTCCATCACATGGATCTCATGCAGGTTGCCTTTTTTCTCCAGTTGGTAGTGGAACCAACCGTTTCCGTAAGGCTCCAGATCCTCCTCGTGAATATCTTCACTCAAATCCCACTGTCTTCCCCAGAAATAGCCGGATCTGTCGGATTGCTCGTCGGTAAACCGTACATAGTGCTGAGTGCCATTCTCTAACCAGAGGGCTTGGAGATCATTGACGTAATACGATGGTTCGTCTTTTTTACAACTGCACATCATAATACCCAAAAGGGCAACAAGAATCAATCTATAAGCTTTCATAATTATGCTTTTTTGATGTTAATATTCACGTTGTAACCGTCCATCTCGATAGTCGATGGTAGTTGGTCGTTGGTCGTTAGATTCAACTTGGTGGCGAGGACTTGTGATGCGATATACTCGCCGCAATGGAGGACTGCGTTGTGGATCTCGGGACGGTCTTCGAGTTCGATCTCGATGCGGTCGGTGATCTCCAAGCCGGACGACTTACGCAGGTTCTGGATGCGGTTGATAAGCTCACGCGCAATACCTTCTTCGATAAGTTCGTCGGTCAGTTCGATGTCCAAAGCGACGGTGAGGATTCCGTTGTTGGCTACCAACCAGCCCGGCATGTCTTCCGTCAGGATCTCGACGTCCTCGGGCACTATCGTATAGTCGAAAGTCGAAAGTCGAAAGTCGAAAGCGCCTTCGGTTTCCATCTTTGCAATCTCGTCCTGGGACATAGCGTTGATAGCGGCAGCAAGAGCTTTCATGTTCGCGCCGACTTTCTTACCGAGGACTTTGAAGTTCGGTTTGATCTTCTTGACCAGACGGATCTCCGATTGCTCGGCAGGAACGATGATAAGCTCTTTGACGTTCACCTCGGATTTGATGAGGTCTGAAACGTGCAAGAGGGCATCGGTAGTCTCGCTATCCGGTGTCGGGATGACTGCTTTCTGGAGCGGTTGACGGACGTTCTTCTCTGCTCGTTTGCGGAGCGAGAGGATAGTGGAAGTCGCTTGCTGGGCGAGGTACATCTGACGCTCAAGGGTCTTGTTGATGAGCGCTTCGTCGGCTTTGGGCCACGTGCTGAGGTGTACCGTTTCGCCCGTGAGGTCACGGTAGAGACGGTCGGCATAGAACGGAGCGTTCGGTGCCATGAGTTGTGCTACGGTCTTGAGACAGGTGTAGAGCGTTGTGTATGCTGCCTCTTTGTCTGCATTCATCTCACCTCCCCAGAAACGTTTGCGGTTGAGACGCACGTACCAGTTGGAGAGGTCGTCCTGCACGAAATCAGAGATCGCACGTCCGGCTTTGGTGGGTTCGTACGCTTCATAGGCTTCGGTCACTTCTTTGACGAGCGAATTGAGCTTCGAGAGGATCCATTTGTCAATCTCGGAGTAGTCAGACGTAAGCGGTGACTGTCGGTTGACTGTCGGTTGACCGTCGGCTGACTGTCGGTTTTCGACCATCCAATGATCGACATTAGCATAGAGAGCAAAGAAGCCATAGGTGTTATAGAGCGTTCCGAAGAATTTACGGCGGACTTCATCGACGCCTTCGGGATCGAATTTGAGGTTCTCCCACGGCGAGGAGTTGGTGAGCATATACCAACGAACGGGATCAGGTCCGTATGTATCGAGTGCGCCAAAAGGATCGACAGCATTGCCAAGACGTTTGGACATCTTATTGCCGTTCTTATCGAGGACAAGTCCGTTGGAGATGACGTTTTTGTAGGCTACGGTGCCTTCGATCATGGTGTGGATTGCGTGGAGGGTGAAGAACCATCCGCGTGTTTGGTCCACACCTTCGGAGATGAAGTCAGCGGTACGCGGCGCGTCGGCGTTCTCGAAGGGATAGTGGTTTTGTGCGTACGGCATTGCGCCCGAGTCAAACCACACGTCGATGAGGTCGAGTTCACGCTTCATGGGCTTGCCGGACGGAGAAACGAGGATGATCGAATCCACGTACGGACGGTGAAGATCGATAACCGAAGGATCGTAGTTGGCTTTGGAGTAATCGCCCACTTTGTGGTTCGGCCACGGGTTCGAGGACATGAAGCCGGCCTTCACAGATTTCTCGATTTCATCGAACAATTCTGCGATGGAACCGATGCAAATCTCCTCTGTTCCGTCTTCGGTACGCCAGATCGGCAGCGGTGTTCCCCAATAACGTGAACGGGAGAGGTTCCAATCGTTGAGGTTATTGAGCCACTGACCGAAACGACCTGTTCCGGTGGATTCGGGCTGCCAGTTGATGGTCTTGTTGAGAGCGATCATCTCATCGCGCGCCTTGGTGGATTTGATGAACCAGCTGTCCAAGGGATAATAGAGGACAGGTTTGTCGGTTCGCCAGCAGTGGGGGTACGAGTGTACATGTTTTTCCGTGCGGAGGAGACGACCATCGGCTTTCATCTCCAGACAGAGGTGGAGATCGAGCGATTCTGCCTTAGAAGCTGCGATTTCATCGTACTTTCCGTCGATGGAGAACTGCGGGTCATAGGCGTTCTTGACCCAACGACCGGCATAACGACGGTAGAGCTCGTCGTTGACGTTGGCTTTGTACCAATCTTGGTCCAAATCTT
>ONWR01000009.1 GCA_900321605.1 uncultured Bacteroidales bacterium
TATTGATCATGTGTCCGGCGCATTGAGTAAGCCGGGTAAGAACCCGCAACACAGCTGCAACAAGATGCTGCTTGGCACGCACCGAACGGCAGCTACCACCAACCCTAATTGTAACCGCTTGTTCCTGCGCAAGAAAGTGGAGCGCTCCACTCCGGTAACCACCAACGAGACGAGACAGCGTAACCGCTTCTCGGCTGTCGCAGCAGCAGTAGCCGCTCGTGCCAAAGACCTCTCGAAGATGTCAGCCGACCAAGCTGCTTTCGCAGCTCAGAAGGATCAGCCGAACGGCAAAAAGACCATGAAATCCTTCCTCTGGAAGCTGGAGAAAGAGGCTTACGACGCGGAGCATCAGGGCTAAAAGCCCGTTAAAATGTTAAAATGGTCACTGCGTGACGTTAAATAGTTAAAATGGTTCGATTGCATCGAAACGTTATGAAATGAACGTTACGACACGAAAATGACGACATAAGCGACACACCTTTTAACGTTCACGCAGTGAACCATTTTAACTATTTAACGTTTTTGTAAAAAACCATTTTAACGTTTTAAAATTATGAGCAATCAACAGATTTACAAGATCATTGAGACGATCGTGTTAGCGTTGCTGACGTGCTGCGCAGTAGCGCTGGGCATGACGAGCTGTAAGGCTTGGCGAACCATCAGCACTACTGCAACGTACACACAAGCGTGTGACTCCACCAAAACCACAACCACTATCACCTCGAAGACAGTAGAGGAATACCAAGGAGCCAAGAAGAAGTAAAGAAGGACTCATCGTTAATGACGGAACGATTGTGTGCGGACATGGATGTTTCGGCGGATACAGTCGCTATAGAGCCAAGGTTCGCAGCTATGGATGTCGCCCACATTGATGAATCCGGCAAAAGGCGGATATTCCGACCCACTATAACCGCTGACGACCAGCACATGTTCGGGTACCACGGAGACGGTAATGGAGTCGTGGAGCGTAGCAGGAGTGGCATCGGTTCGCCAGTTGACGGGATTGATGCAGACACAGGAAGCGGCTATGACGGGTTGGATAAACCGCACGTCCTTGACGGTGTTATAACAGATGGTGACGTGCGTGTCCGTTTCGCCTTGCGCAGGACGGATATGCGGACAGAGGGTGTCTTGCGGAGTGAGCTTATAGCCCATGACATATGCCGCTACCAGCTGGTTGAAGGTCTCGTCAGACATGTGTTTGAGCAGTTCGACCACCGCCAAACCGCCTTGGCTGAAACCGGCTATGACGAGCGGACGTGAGTTATCACGCTGTGTGATGAACGTGTCAAACGCCCGGCAGACATCGTCCATAGACAGACGCGTACGATGATAGATCGTGTCCTCGTTACGCGTGACCCATCCGTCGATTGTCGTGTGACGGTAAAAAGGCGCATAGAAGCGGTTTCCGGGAGACATATACGCTGCTGCACGGCGAATCTCTATCGCCATGTGCGCACGATGTTCGGGATTCCAGACGTCGGCATAATGGCAGACGAGGCTGTCGTGCTTCCAGTCTTGTTCCCACGTAGAGACGACATAGAAGATGTCCGCTCCTGTTCCTGCGGTATCGCCGTCGAGCGTGATCCACATGGTAGTGTCCTGATAGTCAGGAGGAGCTGGGATGAAATTCTCAGCCGGACGGTTACATGCCACCAAAAGAAGCATGGCGAGAAAGACCAATACGACCGGTTTGCGGACTGTCGCTTGGCGCGAATAGATACGAGCGATGATAGCGCCGCTGATGTTATGCCAGACGCTGAAGACAGCTCCGGGAATAGTGGCTAAGGGAAATGCCGCAAAATGCATCACCGCCAGCGAGGTAGCCAAACCGGAGTTCTGCATACCGACTTCGATACTGAGTGCCACGCTTTTCGGACGTTGTAAACGCAACAGTTGTCCGACCAGATAACCGATACCGAGTCCGAAGAGGTTATGCAACATCACCACGAGCACCACGAGCAGTCCTGCGGTCATCAGCCGATCGGCGTTATGCGACACGACGATACCGACAGTAAGCGCCACCGCAAGGGATGAGAACGCAGGCAGGTAAGGCGTGACGCGTTGCGTAATCTTCGGGATGAAACGCTGGCAGAGCAAACCGCATACAATAGGCAGGATGACGATATAGACGATACTCATTAACATCCTCGTGGTATGCACATCAACCATCGTGCCTGCCAAGAGCCAAACGAGAAGCGGCGTCAGTAGAGGCGCAAGCAAAGTGGATGCAGCAGTCATGCCCACAGAAAGAGCCAAGTCGCCTTTTGCCAGATAAGTGATTACATTCGAAGCCGTTCCTCCGGGACAACAGCCGACGAGGATGACGCCTATCGCTATTTCTTGCGGGAGCGAGAAAGTCTTGGTCAGAGCCCATGCTAACAGCGGCATGACGGTAAACTGCGTGAGGCAACCGATGAAGATATCGCGCGGACGGCTCAGCACTATCTTGAGGTCATTCGCCGAAAGGGTCAACCCCATGCCGAACATGATGACGCCCAACATCGGATTGATGACCCAAGTGCCGATCCACGCGAGCGAAGAAGGCACAATAAGACTTAGTGCGGCTACCAGCAGCACAATCACGCCCATCCATTTGGCTATAAAATCACAGATACGTTGCATTTATCTAAAATTCGTTTATTGCTTCGCGGAAGCACGTTTAAGTACTTGCGTCATACAATGGGCAGCTCCATAGCCGTCAATAAGACTCTCCAAGGGCACCCATTCCACGGTCACACCGGCATCCGCCAGACGCTGTTGAAGCGCTTTGCTCTGTCCTGCTACCGCCATAATATGCCGGGGTGCGATAGTGAGATAGTTATTGGCATAGTGCATCTCATCCTCATGATCAATAGGAATGATCTCAAACCCTCGTCCGCGCATGTACTCAACGAACGGCAGGTCTTTCTGCAGCAAGCTGTACGACTTCGTGCCGGGTTCGCGTGCATAGATGTCGCAGGTGTTAAACTCCGGCTCTCCGTGTTTGGCATTCAGACGACTGCTGACCATGGTACACAGGTCGCGGTCAATGATGTTAAAATGCGTGTCAAGGTGCATCTGCATCTGCCAGCGTTTATGGTCATGTACCACCACGATCGTGTCATGCTCGAAAGCGTCCGCTTCCATGATCTGCCGGATTCCCTCTTCGTTGGTACGCATACCGCAGCCGATAAACGCTACTGTTCCTGCAGGAATATAATCGCCGCCTTCGAGTCGTCCGTCACCTTCTATATGCAGCACAGGCGTCAGTCCTAAATGCCGATAGCACAGGTCGATGACCGATGTCTCCACCGCCCTTTGCGGGGAGTTCATGCGACAGATGATGTGTCCGCGAGGCGTGGTGATACTCTGGTCACGCGTGAAATAGAGGTTCATCAACGGGTCATGGACATACTCCGCATCCACGCCGGTGTTGTTATCCGCAGGCAGGAGTCTGACCGAAGGACGGTATAATATACAGCGAATCAGGTCTGCGCGGCTCATTTGCGACAACACCTCCTGCCGATAAGCCTCAGCAGCAGCTTTCTCTTCATCCGGCATAGCGTTGAGTTCGTATAGCAGTTCTTGGTCAGCCAACATCCGCAAGGTGTCCACCGACACTTCGTTCAGGATTTCCGTCACGGTATAGACTTGGATGCCGTTCGCCTCCAACAAGCGGATATAAGTACGATGTTCCTCGGCTGCTTTGTCCACATCGAAATAGTGCTCAAACAGACCTGCCGAGGGATGAATGACGCCATCGAACAACTCCGGTCCGGGTGTGTGCATCAGAATCACTCCTGCTCTATCCCACTCTGCCCGAGGATAATCCATGGATACTTGTTCTTGCCGGTTATGCTTCGTGCATCCGGTCAGGATCAGCGAGGCACACACAAGTGCCGATAAAAAATGCTTTGTCATATATACGTTTGTTTATTGGTTATCTATCTCAGCAACAGGTCTTTCAGTTTGATCTGAGGATGGCGGTATTGACGATCTTTGCGTGCCTGCTGACCGTTCGTGCTGATGGCTTGTTGCGCACAAGCATGAACGCACGCGAGACACACGGTACAATGGTCGCCGATGAGAGCTTTGTTGTCCGCCAAGCGGATGTTCTCCATCGGGCAGACACGCACGCAAGTACCACAGCCGGTACACTTGTCGGCATTCACTTTCGGACCCAAGAAATGGATCATGCCTCTCGTCACAGCCGGACGACCAAGGAGCCATGAGAGGAGACCAAACCAACTATAGTGCAAGGTGTGGCTTTCCGCTTGCAGTTCGCGGATGATCAGTTCCATACGAGCCGGCACACGGTCGAACTTACCCAACTGTTTATTGGGATTACGCCCAAAAGCCAGCGCGCTGTTATCGGGCATACTGACCTTATGGCTGTATGCCAGTTCGATACCTTTCTCGCGAAGAAGACGACGCAGCGTCCAGATGCAGTTTCCTGCCGCGCTGCCACACGTGACGACCGTGAAGACATAGGATTGCGGACTGATCTTCAATCGCGCAATCATATCGGGCAAAGCCGGTGGCAGGTTAAAGTCATAGGACGGAAAGACCAGACCGATACGTTTCTCGGCTGTCCAATCCTGCTGCACGGCTTCGGTCAGCAGTATCAGTCGTTCGTTCAGCCGTTCTGCTAACAGTCGTGCAACGGCAAGGCTGTTTCCTGTTGCTGAAAAATAAAGAATCATATATATGCGATTTTGCGTGCAAAGGTACAAAAAAAATCCCACATACGCAAGGATAAGTGGGATTTTTTTGTTTATTAAGGATGATTTTTACTATTCTATCATCTTAATCAGCTTGGCTGGATTGCCGCCGACGATGGCATTGGCAGGCACATCTTTGGTGACTACAGCCGCAGCAGCTACGACCGCATTCTCGCCAACTGTCACACCAGGCAGGATAGTGGCACCGGCTCCGATCCACGCGTTCTTACCGATATGCACCGGCTTGCAAATAAGGATCTGACGGTCGTGGAGGTCGTGGTTATTGCTGATGAGCTGCACGTTCGCCGCAATCATCGCGCCGTCCTCAATGGTGATTCCGCCGCGCGACATCATCAGACAATCCGGCATGATCATGACGTTTATGCCGATGTGTACCATGTCAAAACACACACCTTTCAAAGGCGGTTGCACGATGGCTCCTTCGTCGAGATTGTCGCCAAAGAGTGCTTTCGTCGCTGCGATATTCTCCGGCGTGAAAGGGATTGTTTGATTGAACGCAAAGAGCTTGCGTCCCTGCTCAATATACATTGCTTGCGCTTCGGGTGTCGTCACCCGCGGGTCAACTCTAAATCCTTCCATATTCATCAGAGATTAAGTCCTTTAATCCATTTTTCCACTTTTGCTTTGTTCGTGCGCACCTCATGTCCGTAGATGCTGAAACCGGGCTTCACGTCGGCATTCGGGTACGCTTTGCGGACGTCGCTCATCACATTGCCAAGACCGCTTCCCTCGTGGGTCGAGAACGGATAAATGGTCTTGCCGTTCAGGTCGTACGTGTCGAAGAACGTGAACATCACTTGCGGGTAAGTGCCCCACCAGATCGGTCCTCCGATGAAGATGATGTCGTACTGGTCGAGGTTCTCCAGTTTACCTTCAAACGCCGGACGTTCGTCATTGCGGGCTTCCTCTTGCGCCAGTTCGGTCAACGGCGTATAAGCCATTCCGTCGTATTTGTGCGTCACGATCTCAAACTGGTCGGCTCCGGTCAGTTCGCTGATGTAGTCCGCCACGATTTTGGTGTTACCCACTTGGATGTTTCCCACCGAGTAGTTCTCTCCGGCATGAGAGAAGAATACTACAAGACATTTTTTCATTTGTTCATTTACCATTTTCTCATTTTTGTTTTGTGCGTTGCAGCCTGTTAATGTAAGTGCCGCAAGCAAGGTGAATAAAATCTTTTTCATAACCATCATTTTGAATTGCGGTGCAAAATTACTGCTTTTTTGCGAATTATCCCTTACACAATTTACGGCATTTTTTACACATTTCGCAGAAAAAGCACTTTTCAGTCCATTTTTCTGCCGGCAAATGAGCGTGAGACGACCGAGAGAAGACCGAGAGACGAAAAATCGTACAAATTGCATAATATATTTGCATATGTCAAAAAAAAGTTGTAACTTTGCAACCGATTTGCAAAGATTAGCCAGTATGAGTAACATCAAACCACATATTCGCATTTCCCCCACGGCTGTCAGCACGACATTTGTTGATGATGTCCGTACTATTATAGAGCAGGGCAAACAGCAGGCTTATATGTCTGTAAATGCGTCGATGATAGAGACATACTGGCATATCGGAGAACGCATTGTAAAAGAAGAACAGCAGGGTTCAAAACGTGCTGAATATGGCGCACAAATAATTGATTTTCTCGCTGAAAAATTGGCAGATGAGTACGGCGAAAGTTACTCTCCGCGTTACCTTCGTTCCTTCCGGCAGTTCTATGCTCTTTTCCCGGATTTTGACATTTGGAAATCGCGGTTTCCAAATCTGACTTGGACACATATCTACCGTACATTGCGTGTCGGAGACGATACAGCTATCCGTTGGTATCTGGGCGAGGCGTCCGCGCAAATGTGGAGTGTGCGTACATTGGACAGGAATATCAGTACGCAGTATTTTGAACGGCATCTTTCTGCTCCGCAACTACCGGAGACGGACGCAGTGGTGACGCATATCAAACAGACGGAACTGATTAAGAATCCTGTTATGGCTGAGTTCTTGGGTTTTAAGCGTGACCAAACGTATTCAGAGACAGATCTTGAGAATGCAATAATCTCTCATTTGCAAGAGTTCTTAATGGAACTCGGCAAGGGTTTCGCTTTTATGGGGAGACAACAACTGATACGTACCGCTTCGCAGGATTATTATATTGACCTTGTGTTTTATAATGTCATTCTCAAGTGCTATGTGCTTATAGATCTCAAAATCGGGAAGGTGACACACCAGGATGTCGGGCAAATGGATATGTATGTGCGTATGTTTGACGAGTTAAAACGTACAGAAACAGACAATCCCACTATTGGTATTTTGCTTTGTAGTGAAACGGATGAAGATATTGCCCGCTATTCAGTTTTGAAAGGCAACGAACAGCTCTTTGCAACAAAATACAAATTGTTTCTGCCAACCCCGGATGAATTGCGTCGTGAGATCGAGCGGCAAAAGGAAATATATCGCTTACAACAAGAGAACTAAACAACCGTCCCTCTCCAAGACGTAAAAAATGGAGAAAGACAAGCGCAAAGCGTTGCGCACAAAACATATAATTAATAATTCGCTATTATTCCAAAATTGTCAACTACCACAAAACGACTAAATGAAACGGAATAAGTTGTGAAGCACTCTTTGAGTGTGGATAACTTGTGTTTCATTAGGTGTGGTAGCCTGACAATTTGCAAGGAGTCCGCACTTTTTGTATATATCAATAAACTAACTATAATCCATTAAAACCGATGCTCAACGGGATATAAATGAGCAACTAATAAAATGAAAACAAAGTATTTAATTGTAGCAGCGCTATGTTGCATCGTAATGGTTGCATGCCAGAGTAATGACCCAGACAAAAATACGGGTAACGACAACAAGACGAACAATGAAGTGATAGAAGGATTGAATGATTTAATAGATGGAATAGGAAATGTTGTTGATACCAAAACTTTAGAGGATGGTTCAATCGTTATGACTGATGACAAAGGAAACACCATTACTAAAGATAAAGAAGGTAATATTACTATTGTCTCCAAAGAAGGTGAGACCATTCTTATTGACAATTCTATCAAAGAAGATCCTTCAGCAGCAAAAGACAAATGGTATAATTCTACTTGGAAGAGTGCTAAATATAATGAACCTATTCCTGATATGAATTATAGGAAAAGACAATTTGTTGCAACACTGAAAGAGTATGGTTTTGTTGTTGAAGAGGTCAATGTAAATAAAGATTCAATAGAAATAAATATCGATGATTCAGATGAATATACCATACATTTCCGAAACACGACCGCTTCCCTTCAGAAAGTATCAACATCTACTCATCACACATATAACGGAACGTATCATTTCAAACGATATGATGTTATGCAGAAAACTATCGGTGATGGTGAGATAAGGTACAGATTTGAGATTACAAATAACGATTGGGGCAATTATAGTGCAGATTTATTTGAGGATATTTACGAATATAACTACGATTCGGAATCATATATCTTTGTAGAATCAAGAGGGATAGATGGTGTTGGGTTAGAAAAAGATGATGCTATTTATACATACGAAGGATATGACAATAACAGTACAAAAGAAGAAGTAGTATCAAAAGATGTTACTACCACGTACTTTAACTATCGCCGTTTGAGCAATACACAAATTGCCGCAAGTAACAATTCTGTATCGTATATATTAAAGGAAGATGATGGTTCTACTCCTGAATTAGACGTTTATGATTTGCAAGGAAATAGATTGATATCATTAGAGTTAGTTTCATTATAACTATAGTTCAAAAATATGCAAAAGCAGGTGGTCCAAATGATCATCTGCTTTTGGTATATGGTATCTTAACAATCAAATACTTTTCAACTACCTTCTAAAAACCTTCCAAATAGCATATCTCGCGCCTCTCTTGCGCGTCTATTAGGTGGATGCCGGGAAAGTGGAAAATCTTAATAATCGCACATTTCAGATTACTTCTCTCCACCTCTTATTTCTGAGGCGGAGATGCCGAGGTTTTGGCGGATGTAACGGCTGAGATGAGCCGGGGAAGAGAAATCAAAACGATATGCGATGTCGGTTAAAGTCAGAGAACGGTAAATCCGTGGATAATATGTCAGCAAACTCAATGGGTTGCATTTTTATTGTGTTCTCGATGAGAGCTTATAATTGCGTCATGTGATAGCCAAGACGTTTGAGTTGGACGGCGATGCCAAAGAGGTACAACTGATGCAGACAAGCGACGTAAGCAAGGAATGCCTCTTTCGTGCCCGGCTCGATGGACTGACGCATCAAGGTGTGATGCACACGCGAGGCACACTCGCTGACAAGTTCTTCGGTTGCCGCAAAATCCTTGGCAGACAGTTTGAGGAAGTCCCGACGGATATACTCGTCCATCGCGTCATAGCCTCGTTTGTCCCGCAGATACACGTACAGATCTTCTTTCGCAGCATAGTACTGCCAGTTATCGTCCCACATCTTCGCAACCGCCATGCCTATATACATCATCCATCCGAGCGAAGCAAGGGGATAGTTCTGAAACTCGCGCACGCCGTCAGGGATATACGCATTCGCAATCGATTCCCATCTGTCCTCCACATCGGGACACTCCGGCAGTTGTTCATCTATTTCGTTCACGTTCAGCAAATACTGCTGTAAGTCGCTGTGTATCAGTTCTTCCAATGAATCCATATTATTGTATCGTTTTAATGACTTTCGCGGGATTACCGACGGCGATGGAGTTAGCGGGGATGTCGTGCGTGACGACGGAACCGGCTCCTATGGTACAATTATCGCCGATGGTGACACCGGGCAGGATGGTGACGTTGCCGCCGATCCAGACATCATTACCGATGGTCACGGGTTCCGCCCATTCATGACGTGTCCTGCGCTCACGCGGGTCGGTACTATGGCACGCACAGTAGATATGCACGCTCGGTCCTATAAAACAATCGTCGCCGATGGTCACATAGGCTTCGTCCAAGACGGTAAAGCCGAAGTTCGCAAAGAACCGTTTACCGACGCGGATATGCTTGCCGTAGTCGCAATAGAAAGGCTGGTTGACGAACGTGTCTTCATCCGCCTGACCTAAGATCTCGCGGATCATCTTGTTACGCGCCGCAAAGTCCGTTGGCAGCAGGTTGTTATACTGCTGACATAGCACTTTCACGCGGTTGAGGTCTTCCAACAAATCCGGGGCACAGGCGTCATACACTTCGCCGGCTAACATTTTTTCTCGTTCTGTCATTATTTTTTCTTGGTGTATTTGGCTTTGACAATCTCGTATGAATTGCGGATGAGATCTTGCGTCAAGTCATCCGGCGAGGTATGCGGATCAAGACCGATCCAGTGTTTGGGCGACTCGTTGTACGGGTTCCCGACACAGTCGTATTGGGCTTTCAGTTCATCTATCCGTTCAGGCTGGCACTTGAGCGAAATGACCTGAAAATCATTCAAATCAAAGAAACAGAACATGTGTCCGCAGACATAGAAAACCAGCACTCCCTCGCCGTTCTTGAACATGACGAAAGGCAGTTTTTCTTCCACGTCCGAGCCTAAAGAAAGGCAATACTCGCGAATTTCTTCTACGTTCATACAATGTCCTTATTACTCCACCATCATGGTGTTGTCGTCGTTGATCTGCCGAACGGTAGCTAACGCGTGGTAACGGATGCCATGGTCACGAAGAAACTGACCGCCTTTCGTAAAACCTTTCTCTACGAGAAAGCCCATTCCTGCAATCTGCGCGCCCGACTGACGACAAAGATCGATGATAGAGCCGGAAGCGTGACCATCCGCCAAGAAATCATCAACGAACAAGATGCGGTCTTTGTCCGTCAAGAACCGGCGATCGATACACACGGTCGTCTCATCGTTTCGCGTAAACGACCACACCCACGATTTCCACGAGTCATCGACCGTCTTCGGGATTTTCTTCTTCACAAACACCACAGGCAGGTGCATAATATAGCCCAAGAGGATAGCCGGAGCTATACCGGACGCCTCAATGGTAACGATCTTATTGACACCTTGACCTTCAAATAAACGTGCGAACTCCTGCGCACAATGCATCATCAACTCGGGGTCTAACTGGTGGTTTAGAAAACTACTAACCAACACTACTCCACCCTCTTTTCTGGCTACGCCGTCTTTTAAAATCCGCTGCTTCAATTCGTCCATAATGATTGATTTAAAAAAAACAGGTGCAAAGGTACAAAAATATTCCGATACCGACAAGTTTTATAGCAAAATAATGTGATTTTTATGCACTTTTTTGTACAAATCTTACTTTTGGTTAATAAGTTCCTAAAAATGGGTAACGCGTATGTGCGTAATTTTTTGTAATTTTGCGCCTAAATTCGTATTAACCAAAAAATAGTATAAGGTATGAAAAAGATTTTGGTATTGGTGGTAGCGGTTGTCTGCGCAGGGATTGCGCAGGCAGTTGACTATCCCTATTTAGTGTTTGTGAATCAGAGTAACGACACTACAGCTTTGTCGGTGACCGGCATGACGCTTAAAGTCAATGAGAACAGCCTGATGGTGACAAACACCGAAGGCTCGGTGAACTTCACG
This sequence comes from uncultured Bacteroidales bacterium, assembly GCA_900321605.1. Taxonomy (GTDB): domain Bacteria; phylum Bacteroidota; class Bacteroidia; order Bacteroidales; family Paludibacteraceae; genus Colicola. Next base: position 11,277 of record ONWR01000009.1, read on the forward strand.
CTGACGGACTTGCAGTTTATGCAGTTCATGACCGAAGACGGACAGCTGGCACAACGATTAGACAATATCTTGGATGCCAATGCACCGATAGATGTCTATACGATTTTGGGCGTGAAGGTTGGACACTACAACAGTCTGCCTCAAGCAGCAGGCGTGCTCAGTAAGGGCAGTTATGTGATTACAAATGGGAGAATTTCACAAACGATTGTTGTGAAATAGTTGAGCGTTTAGAGTTTAGTGTTTAGTGTAGTTAAAAGTTAAAAGTTATGAAAAGAATAATTGGATTAGTGGCTAGCGGATTAGCATTTAGCGGTCTGTTAACAGCTCAGACGCTGAATGTGCAAGTGGGAAATGTACGGTATCTGTTCCCTGCAGCACAGACTGCTCAGATGCCATATGAGAATGGTTCGACCTTGACCGTCATGGGCAAAGTGTTTAACCTGAGTGAGATAGACAGTATATACGTCGATGAGACGGCAGTGACGGACAACACGGTGACGGTAGCGTACAGCGATGAAAGTGCGGACATCACGGTAGCAGGCAACATCGCGCGTCTCCTTACTATTACGCAAACAGGCGCGCACGTGAGCATCATCCAGAGTGCCGATGTGGCAGAAGAGATCACCTATACCCTCTCGGGTACTTCGTCCGACGGCGGGTTCTATAACGAGGGCGCATTCAAAGCAACGGTGGAGTTAAATAACCTTAACTTGACCAATATATCAGCTGTTTATTCCGGAGCGGCAGTACACATCCAGAACAGCAAGCGAATCAAAGTGAAACCGCTCAACGGCACAACGAACACGCTTGTGGATGCAGCAGGCGGTAAGCAGAAAGGATGTCTCTATATCAAGGGTCATGCGGAGTTTGCGCAGAAAGGTACGCTGAACGTAACGGGTAACGTCAAACACGGTATTAAGACCGGCGAGTATTTTTCGATCAAGAACTCCACCATCAACATCCTCTCGGCAGTGGGTGATGGTATCAACTGCGAGCAGTTCTTCCTTATGGAGAGCGGTACGATCGTTATCAACAACGTAGCCGATGATGGTCTGCAATGCGACATCGAGGACACGACCGTTGGTTCGACAGGCGAGACTGCGGATCACGAAGAGGAAGACTCCGGTAATATCTATATCTCCGACGGCACGCTGACGATGAACATCACCGGTGTGGCTTGCAAAGGTATCAAATCCGAGGGCAACATCGCTATCTCCGGCGGAGAGTTCACTATCACCACTTCCGGCATCGGAATGTGGGACACGGAGGACTTGGAGACCAAGGCAGCGGCTTGTATCAGCAGCGATGCGAACATCACCATCAGCGGCGGAACGCTCAACCTCACGTCCACCGGTTCCGGCGGTAAGGGACTCAAATGCGACAGCCTGCTGACCTTCACCGGCGGCACGATGGCAATCAAGACCACCGGCGCACTCTATTACAACAACGGCACGACCGAGAACACCAACTATACCGGTAATACCGATAATATCGACAGCAAGTATTACTCTTCGCCGAAAGGTATCAAAGCCGGCACGAAGACCGAGTCGGGCAGCGGATGGTATGTGACTTATACGTACGCAGGCGGTATCGTCATCAGCGGCGGTAAGATCTCCGTCAGCACGTCGGGACGCAACGCCGAGGGTATCGAGAGTAAGAGCACGTTCGTCATCAACGACGGCGAAGTGGTGGTCAATGCGTACGATGACGGTATCAATGCCGCTTCCGACCTCACCATCAACGGCGGACTCGTCTATTCGCGTTCAACCAATAACGACGGTATCGATGCGAACGGAAACGTCTATCTCAAGGGCGGTCTGGTCTATGCTATCGGTGCTTCTTCGCCGGAAGTGGCGATTGATGCCAACAGCGAGGAGCAGAAGAAACTGTATGTACAAGGCGGCACGATCGTAGCTATCGGTGGTTTGGAGAGCGGCGCAAGTCTTACGCAGAGTTGTTACAAAGCTTCCTCATGGAGCAAAAACACATGGTATGCCTTGACGGTCGGCAGCAATGTCTTTGCATTCAAGACCCCGAGCAGCGGAGGTTCGACGATGGTGGTTTCCGGAGCTTCTACACCGACGCTCAAATCCGGTGTTACCGCTTCCGGAACAGAGATCTTCGACGGCGTTGGCTATTATCCCGCTACAGCGACAGGCGGCTCGTCTGTATCGCTCAGTTCGTACACCGGTGGTGGAGGTCCCGGCGGAGGCGGCGGCAGATGGTAAATCTTACAATAAAATCCTGCGTATGCTTGCATATGTGGGATTTTTTTTGTAATTTTGCAGCCGTTTTTGGAAATGACGCTAATTTTATATAGATGGCAAAGTTAACAGACATAACGGACTCGGAAGCGCAGGAGTTGGCGCTTGAGTTTGCAGAGAATATCCATGCGGGTTTTCCTTCGCCTGCGGCAGATCATGCCGGAGAGCGGATTGATTTGGCAAGGGAGATGACTCCTCATCCGGAGACCACTTTCTATGCACATGTGCAAGGCGATTCGATGCGGGATGCCGGTATCCTTGATGGCGATATAGTGGTGGTCGATCGCAGTTTGGAACCCAATAACGGGGATTTTATTGTGGCATATATCGATGGTGAGTACACGATCAAGGAGTTTAAGAAAGACGAGTCGGGGCAATGCGCTTGGCTTATTCCTCATAATCCTGATTTTCAGCCTATTCGTGTGACTGCGGAGAGTAATTTCATCGTCTGGGGTGTGATCACTTATGCGGTACACAAAACCCGCCTATAAACTCCTATCAACTATCAACTATCAACTATCAACTATCAACTATCAACTATCAACTAATATCATGTACGCTTTAGCTGATTGCAATAATTTCTTCGTTTCCTGCGAGCGAGTCTTCCGTCCGGATCTGGAGGGCAAACCCGTTGTGGTTCTTTCCGGCAACGACGGTTGTGTCGTCTCGCGTAGCAACGAAGCAAAAGCGATCGGCATCAAGATGGGTGTGCCGCTCTATCAGATCAAGGCCTTGGTGGAGAAAGAGGGAGTCGTCTGTTTCTCCTCGAACTTCTCGCTCTACGGCGACCTGTCTGACCGCGTCATGACAATCATCCGCAAACACACCTCACGTTTTGAGCAATACTCCATTGACGAGTGTTTCTTCAATATCGATCATATTCCTGCTCAGCAGCAGAAACCGTTTTGCGAGCAGTTGGTCAAGGACATCCGCAAAGGAGTTGGCATTCCTATTTCGATCGGTATTGCGTCTTCCAAGACGCTTGCAAAAGTGGCATCCAAGTACGCCAAGAAATACCCGGGTTACCATGGTGTCTGTGAGATCAGGACAGAGGAACAACGGCTCAAAGCGCTTTCTACTTTCGAGATCGGCGATGTGTGGGGCATCGGTCGGCGAGCGAAAGCCAAATTGGCTTCGGCGGGTATCACGACAGCCCTTCAGTTCACGGAGAGATCATCCACTTTTGCCCGTAACATGCTCAATAAACCCGGTCTGCTGACGTGGCAGGAGTTGCGCGGACAAGATGCGATAGACATCACCCAGTTGCCTATGAAACAGTCGATTACCACTTCGCGCACTTTTGCTTCGGCTATCACCGACCAAGCGCTTTTGGAGGAACAGATCGCTAATTTCTGTGCGCATTGTGCACGGCAGTTACGTACGCAGAAATCCGTAGCGCAGCAGGTCTATGTCTATGCCCATACTTCGGCTTTCCGCACGGATATCGAGCAGCACTATCTGTCCGAACTGGTCAATCTGCCGGTAGCCACATCCAACAGTCAGGAGCTGATCTCGTACGCCTTGACGGCGTTCCGGCGTGCGTTCCGAAAGGGTGTGCTCTATAAGAAAGCCGGTGTGGTATTGCTTAAGATTATCCCCGAGAGTGCTGTTGTGCCGGATCTGTTCGACGAGAAAGACCGTGACAAAGACAGCCGTCTCCAACGCGTCTTGGATCATATAGACGACCGTCATGGCAAACGAGCTATCATCCTTGGTTCGCAGATGCGTTCCGGCGACTCAACAACTGTCTATCGCAACGAACACAAGAGTCCGCTCTACACCACGGATCTCCGAGATATACTAACCGTAAAAACCAACTAATAGAAAATGGAAAATAGGATGAACCCTTTTGATTTGATAGATGCCAAAGGCTCTGTTCGTAAAAGCGAACCCGGTATGCCCGAGGTGGAGGCGGAGATGATACGAAGTCACGCTTTGTGCCTGCAAATATCTGCCAAGAAACCGACTGACCCTGATTATAAATCCCTGTTAGAAGAGCTCTTCCAGCATGAGATAGACGACACCGTAGCGGTTGTCTCGCCTTTCTATTGTGATTGCGGATGTCGGGTCTCCATCGGCAAAAATGTCATCATCAACAAAGGTGCCACGTTCATTTCTCCCGGCAGGATTGAGATAGAGGACCATGTGCTGATCGGACCCGAAGTGAAGATCGCGACCGTCAATCATGATCTCAAGGACCGGCATAATCTGCTCCATTTTGCCAAGGTCACCATTAAGGAGAATGCGTGGATCGGTATCGGCGCTATCCTTTGTCCCGGCGTCACTATCGGTCGCAATGCCGTTGTTGCCGCCGGATCGGTCGTCACGCGCGACGTTCCCGACAACGCCCTCGTTGGCGGCAATCCCGCCAAACTCATTAAGATGATTGAATAGCAAATCACCCGTTCAGGATTCTAAAAAACACGGTAAAAGTGGATGCCGATTAACAATCGGCAGAAGGTGAAGAAGAAAGAGACTCCTGCCTGCTTGGAAGATGAGCAGGCAGGAGTTTTGATAAAATTATTCGAAAGGGACGGAAAAAGGGGTGAGATGGTATTGGGATGTTCACGATGGTCGGTCGATGATATGCGGAATTACCTACTAATCACCTACTAATTACCTACTAAGAACATACTAATATCATACTATGATATGGTATAAAGCACACGGGAGATTTTTATCGAAATGGATGTTGGGGGGACAATTTCTGCAAAAATGGTAAATATTTGTCTCATTTATGTTTGCATATATCGCAAAAAAATTGTACCTTTGCACCCAATTTCAAATGCGAAAATAAGGAAATGAGAAAATAAGTAAATAAAATTGGGAAGAATATGAAAGTAGTTGTTATTTCGACGAGTCTCCGTGGGGGATCGAACAGTCATCTGTTGGCGGAGAAGTTTGCAGAAGGCGCCAAGAGTGCCGGACATGAAGTGGAGTTGATCTCGCTCAGAGGCAAGGAGATCAAGTTCTGTATCGGTTGTCTCAAATGTCAGGAGACAGGTGCGTGCGTCTTCAAGGACGACGTGCCGGCAATCATGGAGAGCGTGCTGAACGCGGATGTCGTTTGCTGGGCAACGCCTATTTATTACTATGAGATGTCGGGTCAGATGAAGACCCTTATTGACCGAATGAACGCCATGTATCCGAAGGATTACAAGTTCCGCGACATCTACCTGCTGACTACCGCAGCCGAGGACGAGGAGTTTACGCCCAAACGTGCAGAGAGCGGTTTGCAAGGATGGATTGACTGTTATGAGAAATGCACGCTCAAAGGGCATTTGTTCTGTGGTGGTGTGAATGACCCGAAGGAGATTTCCGGCAACGCCAAACTGCAAGAGGCGTACGAATTAGGCAAAAACATTTGAAAGCGATGAAAGAGCTTGATCAATACACCCATCGGTATTCGCTCACAGCAGCGGATATGGATACACGTTACCGGATGACGCCGAACGCTGTGCTGCTTTATTATCAGGACTGTTGGGCACGTTTTATGGCTTGTTTGCATCTGGCGGCTTTTGATATCGTCAAACAAAATCGCATCTGGGTCATAACGGAGTTTAACGCGTGGTTTGAAGAGCAGACTGCTTTGTGGTCGGACGATATTGATGTGACCGTTTGGAACAGCGAAGTGAGCACATTGCGGCTCTATGCCGAGTTTCGTGTGCGTCGGTCGGACGGAGTTGAGGTGGCACATGGTTACGGATGTTGGACGCTGTTAGACACAGAGGCACATCGTTTGGCACCGAAGACACCTTTTCAAGCGCAGCTACCTGTGTTGCCGGAAGTCACTTCGGAAAACCATAAGAAACGTCGTTTTTTAGCAGAAGGCACGCCGCTTCAGCAGATTGAGCATCGGGTCAATCCTATAAACCTTGATTTCAACGGACATGTCAATAACCGGACGTACCTCTCGATCGCAATGCAGTCGGCGGATGAGGCGTTCATGGACGCACACGCGATTCGTTGTTTGACGATTCATTGGCTCAAGGAGACATTCCTTGGCGACACACTCTTATGCCGTTTGAGTCTGTTGCCCAACGAGACGGACGAAACCATCTATCACTACCTCCACACGATAAGTCGCAACGATGCCGAGACAGCTGCTCAGGTCTATTCCGAATGGATTCCGCGTACGGAGCAGATAGATGTGTCTGTTCATGCGTCGAGGAAATAATATGACATATTTGCAGGAAGTGGACAAATTGTCACGAAAAGTGGACAAATTGGCAGAAAATCGGACTTGGCACGCTTATTGCGAGTATTAGGGTGAATACGCAACTACGCATACTACGCAAAACACGTAAACTACGCAAACTACGTTAAACATCGTTTAACTTAATTTGGAGGAATGATTATGAAAAATGCAATGTGTCGTAGAAACAGTTGGCTGCCGACTAACGGATGGTTCCCAACAGTATTTGATGAGTTTTTGGACAATGACATGCTGAACACGGCAAGCAATGTGGCGCCTTCGGTTAACGTCAAAGAGAACGAGAACGGCTATGTAGTCGAACTGGCTGCTCCGGGCGTTAAGAAAGAGTACTGCCGAGTACACGTCGATGAGGATCACAACCTGTGTGTAGCCATCGAGAACAAGTTCGAACACAAGGAAGAAGACAAACATGCGCACTACTTGAGACGCGAGTTTGCATACACCAACTTCGAACAGAAGTACACCTTGCCGGACAATGTGGATGAAGAGAAGATTAGCGCAAAAGTTGAAGATGGTATCTTGACCATCGACCTTCCGAAGACCAAACGCGAAGAAGGTAAGACCGGACGCCAAATCGCCATCTCATAACGAGGCATGTTTTCTAAAAACCAGAGCACTCCAAGAGCGAGTGCTCTTTTTTTGTTGTGTTTTTCGGTTTTTACACATTTTTCGGTAATTAATGTACAAGCGTCTGCAAAAAAAGCACTACCTTTGCAGCATCAATTCAAAAACTTGACTGAACATGAAAAAGGTAACACTTCTTGCTCTTTTTAGCCTGATAACTCTCGGAGTTCGGGCTGATCTTTCGGAGGATTTTAACTCTCTTAGTTCCGGTTCGTGGTCCTCGGAGACGAATGTAGATCTTCATTCGGGTACATGGTCGTTTGGCGGCGGGGCTCAGTATAACAAGTCCAGTAATGTCATCGCCATTAAGTTCAACAACTCGGGTGCATACATGATCTCGCCTGCGATGGACAGCCTTGCTACCATCGAGTTCAAGTATCGTTCCGGCGGTAGTAACAAGAAAGTGGAGATTGCATACCAGATCGGTTCAGAGGCATGGCAAGTGATAGACACTCTTTCCATTCCCTCTTCTTCCTCGTCGTTCTCCTCGTATTCTCATGCTGTTCCTGCGGACTCCTCTTTAAATGTGCGCGTACGTATAAAAGGCCTTGCAAGCAGTATATTTATTGATGATGTTCTCCTCAAAAACCCTGTGCAGGGTCAAGGTCAAGGTGGCGGAACGGTTGTGCCCGGCGAACCGGATCCGGAATTTACCCGTCCGGAATATGTAGCTACACATGCTACCTATTATATCTCTCCGGAGGGTAACGACGAGACAGGTAATGGTTCGTTTGAAAATCCGTGGTATAACCTCGGCAAAGCTATCTCTGTAGCACAGGCAGGCGATGTGATCTATTGTCGAGGCGGACGTTATATGATGTCATGGCGGGGAACAGACGGAAAACTGACGGTTCGTCTCTCGCAGTCCGGAACTGCAGCTGAGCCGATTGTCATTTCCGCCTATGAGAACGAAGCTCCGATCTTTGATTTCGAGCAACAGTTATTGGATTGTAATCGCAATAAGAACAATGTGGGAGACCGTGGTATGCTCATTACCGGTAATTACTGGATCCTCTTCGGTCTGCATCTCATGCACGCTGCCGACAATGCCATCAAACTGGAAGGATCGCACAACCGTATTGAGCGTTGCGAGTTCTCGTATAACCTCGATACCGGCATCCAACTCGGTTTCGGGCATAAGTTCTCCGATACATTCCCCGGCATAAGTAAGAATGACGGCAGTTATTGTGCCTATAACGATATCGTTGATTGTGACTCGCATCATAACTGCGATTACGATGCTAACTACGGTTCCGATGCCGATGGTTTTGCCTGCAAGATGCACAATGGTATCGGCAACCGTTTCATCCGCTGTCGCGCATGGCGTAACTCTGATGACGCATGGGATCTTTTTGAGACCGATTACGATGTGATCCTTGCAGAATGCTGGGCATGGGAATCCGGCAACGCTTCTGACCATCTCTGGGTAAAGCAGTATTTTGATGGCTCGGCTTCCTTCTCCGGCAACGGTAATGGTATCAAGTTGGGCGGCAACGGAACCGGTGGCAGCAGTCAGGGTATTCACTATGCGTACCGCTGTGTGGCTTTCGGATGCGACATCTCCAGTTCCGTCAAGGGTTTTGACTGTAACAGCCACAAAGGCGGACATGTGCTCATCGGATGTCTCGCTTTCGATAACTCCTATGACTACATGTTCGAGTCCGGTGGCTCTGATGCCAATACGTATTACTATAATAATGTCTGCTTCGGTCGTCAGGAGATTTCCGTGGGAACAGACGACTATAACGCCTTGGCAACCTCCCATAGCAAATTAGCTTGGACGAACCATCTGGTGACTTCTTTCTCGCGTTCGGATTATGTCTCGCTCAGCGAAGCAGACGCTATAGCTCCTCGTCGTGGAGACGGATCGATGCCTTCCCGTTTTGCACGCCTTCTGCCGGGTTCTAATCTCGTTGATGCAGGCTGTGAAGTGCCCTCGTCCGTTACGCCTAATCTGGCTCAGATGCTTGCTGACTTCCCCTTCTTGGCGGTGAATGTTAGCGGCACAGCACGTGATCTGGGTCCGTATGAGTTACCCCAAATAGATGATGACACCACCACCTCGCTTGCTCAGGTGATCGTTAATCCGGAAAAGCAAGGCTCTATGGATGTCATCGCCGGTAACTCGGCTAACGAGCGGATTGTTCGTTTCTCTGTTCCCAATGCTGTTGCAGAGGCAGAACTTGCGCTCTTTGATCTCAGCGGACGCATGGTTCAACGTATCCCGCTGTCGCATCTGAGTTATGGAGCCGAGTACTATCAGCCTCTCGAAATGCCCGAAGGAAACGGTCTGTATGTCGTACGTCTTACTGCCGGAACGTACTCTGCGTCTGCTAAGTTTACGCGGTAAACGCTTCTGCCCAAGGGTAAATAACAAAAATTCCAAAGAAAATGGCATACAAATTTGCGTATGTCATTTTTTTTGTGTAACTTTGCAGCCGGAAGTTGCAAAGATTACAAAATATGGCATATAACAAGTATGACAAATTGGAATGGACGCTGATTTTCGTAAGCGAGTTCGGTAAGCGTTTCGGGCTGTCACTCAAGCAGGCATTTAACTACTTGAGCCGCTACCAAGGTATCGCGTTTGTGGACAGCCATTATGATTACGTGCATACGCAATCCTTTTCATCTATGGTCAACGATATGGCGGAGTATTGCCATAAAAACGGAGGAGCACTTGTATGATTCTATATCACGGCACTAACAAAGCGTTCGACACGATTGATCTGACCAAGTCCAAGCCTAACAAGGATTTCGGTCAGGGTTTCTATTTGTCGCGTGAGTACAGCCAAGCCATGAAAACCAGATATCTATCGGCCAATCTTGACCGATTAAAAATATAGCAACAAAAACAAATCCGCCTATGGCATAAAACAACCAATAGGCAAAAAATGTATATGATTAGAAAATAATGGCAGTACGCAAAATCAATATTGACGACTCGGAAATATCGGTTATCTTCGGTTTGCACGATGAGGATTATATTTGCCTGACGGACATGGTGAAGGCCGGTGACAACAGCGATAGAACAAATATCGTTATTCAGAACTGGATGCGCCGCAAAGATACCATTTCGTACCTCGGTGTATGGGAAAATCTGCACAACCCTAATTTTAAAAGCATCGAATTCGATGCAATTAAGAATGCCTCCGGTACCAACCGTTTTATCTTGACTGCCAAAGAATGGATAGAACGCACAGGAGCTATCGGTATTATCGCTAAATCGGGTCGTTATGGCGGTACATACGCTCACAAAGATATAGCATACCACTTTGGTATGTGGCTGTCACCGGAGTTTAACTTGCTTGTCGTCAAGGAATTCCAGCGTCTCAAAGAGGAGGAACAAAAGGCACTTGGCTGGTCGGCAAAGCGTGAGTTGGCGAAGATCAACTATCATATCCATACGGACGCCATCAAAGCAAACCTTGTGCCGGAAGAGATAAGTCAATACCATCGTTCGCTGATTTATGCTAACGAAGCTGACGTACTCAATGTGGCTTTGTTTGGAATGACAGCAAAAGAGTGGCGCGATGCGCATCCTGAGGATAAAGGTAATATACGCGATTATGCGACGATAAACCAACTGATTTGTCTGAGCAATATGGAGAACCTCAATGCGGTCTTTATCCATGAAGGTATGCCGCAAGGCGAGCGTCTTCAGAAACTCAACCAAATAGCGATCCAACAAATGACCGTGCTGGAGAACGTTGAAAGCAAGCGTATTTTGAAAGGATAAAATACCGTCCCCTCTCCGAGACGGTGCATTCAATCACTTTGGGAAACATAGAGCCAATGCCGTCTCCGGCTCGGCTGTAGTTATTGACCAAAAACCACACGATTATTAAGAATCTATTATCATTTATTTGGAAAACGCACCTCTTACTAATTATTTTACCCCCCTTGTTACGTATATATATAATAAAGGTGAATAATATGCCTGTATTGTATAATTTAAAAACGTAACAAAATGAAAGGACAGATTACAGTCTATTATGACTTGCCAAATTTGGCGCTCTATTTTGAGAGAGTTGGAAACAAGGTTAAGGAAGAACATGTGCAAGACATTATTGCTGAAATGCTCAAACAAGCAGTAGCACTTCACATGAATGAAGAAGCGGATACTATTTCGGGTACGCTTATGGAGATGTTTGTCAGTTCTTTAGATAAGACGCATACCTTCGAAAATCTTCCAACTGATGCGCTTCGCGTGTACTTTGGAGAGAACGAAACGGAACTCGCGAAACAAGGAGAAAGAACCCTGCAGCGAACAATAAAATATCTTCAACGCTCTGCAAGTCTTGATTCTGCATCGAAGAAAGATGCAGCAGAACTACATCGGGAAAATATTGAGCATCTGGTGTTGCTTCGCCAAAATAAAGAAAAGGTAAATCAATTGATAGCTGACGCATTGGGAATCATATATGAGAGAATGAATGATGCGGAAGAAGCATGTACTGACAGATTAGCAGAAGATGACAAACTCGTTTTTCTTGATTTTGATGGAGTGCTGAATAGTAGTGAGTTTGCGGCTCATCTGTATCGAAATAACGAGCCGGCGCAAGATGAAAAAGGTCTTGATCTTTTTGATCCGAAAACTGTAGATTGCATGAATCGCATAGTGGATGCAACCGGAGCCAAGATTGTGGTTACTTCTTCATGGAGATACTTGGGCTTGGCAAAGTTGCAAGAATTATGGAAAGAGCGAGGTCTGCATGGCGAAATAATAGGCATGACGTCATTGCATGTGGTAGATGAACTGATACTGGAGAAAGGGCTTGAATGGTTAGAGGAAGAGATGAACGGCTCTCCGCGTAGTGAGGAAATAGCACACTGGTTGAAATCTTATAACATAAACGCCAACTATGTTATTCTGGACGACCTTCCAATGCCCAAAGACTTCCAACCGCACGCAGTACAGGTCAATCCCAAAGTGGGATTAACAGACATAGAGATAAAACAAGCAATAGAAATTTTAAATTCAAAATGATATGAGACAACTATCATGCAGTTTGTTTAGAGAACTGAAAGAAGGCGCTTTGCATGTACTTTTAGAGTTCATTAAGAGGGATTCCTCTTTGGATTTCCAGATCAGAGAGAATTATGCCAATATGTATTATAAAGGTGGCAATATATTGAAAATCAAGCCGAAGAGTTTTGATATTGATAAGATGTACTTTCATACTGCAAAAGACAAAAACAGTACTGAGGTAAAACAAGATAAAACAAGGCTTTCCGAACTATCAGAAAAACGTAAACAATTACTTGCGCTTTTACCGGAAAATCCGCAGGAGTATTTTGCAAGGGCCAAAGAAATAATGGACAAATGGGATGAGGCACTTTCAGAAAGAGTGCAGCATAATGAAAAGAAAGAGCAACAACAAATTGCGATTGCTAATCGAAACGATACGGATTATGTGGTACTCGATTTGGAATATGCCGTTAGTACAAATTCTGCTTTTGCATACAACGGAAAAGAAAGCAAATATGTTCCTCGCTTTGATATTATAGCTATACACGATGGACGCTTAGTGGTTATTGAATTAAAGAAAGGCCTTGGAGCTGTTTCCGGAACTTCAGGAGTCAGACCTCATATAGATTGTTTTAATCATACCATCGGTAGAGATTCCGCAGGTCTATTCGTCTCAGAAATGCGCGAACTACTTAAGCAAAAACAACAACTTGGATTGTTAGACGAATCTTTGAGAATAAGAGAGATTAAGCCGGCCTTTGTTTTTGCGTACGCAGACAAGAATGAGAAAGAAAATGAGTTTTTTTCATTTATAGCTGCTTGTATTCGTGAAGGGTATAGAGGCGATTTTATATATTTGAATAGCAGCCATAAACTAAGTCGCGCGATGAATAGGGATTATTACTATGATGAGCAAAAAAGGCAATCAGTTAACTTGCAAAAGTATAATTCTCTCCTATTTGAAAGTGCGCAAAGTATCGGGTACGACCCAAAGAGAAAGAAAAGAAGTGGTTTCGTTTTAAGAACTCAAGACAAAGATAAAAATCTTTTTCATGCTATCCGTCAAGAAACAATCGACTACTTCAGAGAATATAATATCTCATGGTGGCAATATGAAAATAATCCTGATTCTCCAACCGGGCATTTAGTATCATCGCAAATCCATTGTTTAAATCATTTGTTCGCTTTGCGCAAAGACAAAGAGGCACTCAAAACAGTCTTGTCTGCTGCGAGCGGTTTGACAATTAAAGAGATTCTTCCGTCTCCATTAGACAAAGACGACTATTTGACCTTTGAGTTTGTTTACAAAAATAAGAGTTTATTGGGTGAAAAGTACGAAACACGCGGGGCAAAATGCACATCCATAGACGCGTTAGTGTATGCACAACTTGAAGATGAGAGAAAGATTCTTTTCCCTATTGAATGGAAATATACTGAGACATATTATGGAAAAGAGGCTACTCCAGAAAGTTGGAAACGCTATCCAAACTTGATTAGTTTAGAAGACAGCAATCTTAAAGAAGTCAGCGACTTATACAAAGCAGATCCTTATTATGAATTGATGCGCCAAACATTATTATGTGAGCAAATCATTAGGCTTAAAGATTGTGAAATTATAGCGGATTGTTATTTCCACATAATGGTCATACCCAACGCACACACAGAATTAAAAACTGCCATAGAGAGTAAGTATATTCCAACCCTCAAAGACAAATCCAAATTTCGAATCATAGACCCGCAGGAACTTCTTGCGCCGCTTGAAGGAAATGAGAAATACTCTAAATTACTGGAATACCCCAGAAAGCGTTATTGGTAATGGAAAAGGTTTATATGTTTGAAGGATTTAAAAAGTACTTAAATGAAATAAGTTCGCCAACTCATGAAGATTTTATTGCTCTGTGTGCGATGTATCATCCCGGAACATTAGAAAAGATTCCGCATTACATTGCACGCAAGCAAGGTAAAGAGCCTATAGAATACATCCATCCGGTGGTTGAGAAATACCTCAAAGAGACTTATGGAGTTCTTGTATATAAAGAACAAATAATATCGCTTTTCCAAGAGATTGCAAACTTTACTACAAAAGAGTGTGATGAACTATGCACAAAGATATGTCAGTTGATGCAATCTACACTTATTTGGGAGTATCATAAGAAATTTGTTAATCAAGGAGTTTTAAATGGATATGACGAGCAAATCTTAGAACGTATTTGGTATTTTATTGAACGCAATGCTATTTATATAGGTTCAAAAGCAGAAACTGAGGCTAACTTACCAAGACGTTTAGAACGTTAAAAATGTATAAGAATATGATGAAACGCTTTTTCTCCATATTAATTTGTTCATTTTTTGTTACTTTCGCGGTCGCTTCTGATGTCAAGATAGACAAAGACAACTGCACGATTACCAAAGACGGCAAGACATACAATCTGTACGGCAAGGTAAAGATTGTGGATTCGTTTGAAGACATCAAAGTCAAAATCGTAGATGCCTTTGAAGATGCAGACATCAAAATTGTGGATGCCTTTGAGGACTCATGCGACAAAGTGAAAATAGTTGAGCATTTTGAAGATGTCAAAGTGAAAATAGTGGATTCCTTCGAAGATATAAAAATCAAGATAGTAGATTCTTTCGAAGGAGTAAAGAAAAAATAACCCCTTTCGATCTATCGATAACCCGAAAAACCGATCTATCGGACTCCTGCATGCTCCGCCACCGAGCAGGCAGGTTCTTTCTTCGTCTGTTTCGTTCGAAATAATCGTGCCCTTACGGCTAAGAATTGTATCGGACACGGCTTTGCCGTTTCTTCTTCGTATTACAGGTGTCTAGTTGACACTGCTCCACACCCGCAGTCGATGTTTTCCATTTCGCAATCATCCCGAACGTGACCGTACGATGCCTGAACGTAAGTACTCAAAAGGTAAAAATCATATACCTTTCTTCCTTCAAATAGTGTAGAAACTTACCAAAAATGCGCACTCAAACGTGCAAAAATGCATAAAAATTGCTCACTCTATTGCGCAATTCAAAAAAAAATAGTACCTTTGCAGCGATTTTTAAAAGTACAGCACTATGGAAGAATTGTTATTGTCCTTCAGAGACTTAATCGACAAAGTAGATACGCGCTTTGTTCGCTATCTGCACGACGAGATCGACTGGAATAGCCGCTTGATTGCCATTTTAGGAACTCGAGGCGTGGGAAAAACCACGCTGCTTTTACAGCACATAAAGCTGACCGATACTATAACATCTTCATTGTATGTCACCGCTGACGATTTGTATTTTTCGCGAAACACCTTAGTCGGTCTGGCGCAACAATTCTATCAACAGGGCGGCAAATATCTCTACATTGACGAAATCCATAAATACAAAGGATGGTCACAGGAAATCAAAAATATCTATGACAAATTCCCGGAATTGCACGTAGTCTATACCGGCTCTTCTATCTTGGATTTGGAGAAAGGCGGAGCGGATCTTTCACGCAGAAAAATTGAGTACAAACTGCCCGGACTTTCGTTCCGTGAATATGTCAATATATCGCAAGGTTTGAATATTCCGGCATATAGTTTGGAAGATATTTTGGCAGGCAAAGTGCAGTTCCCGTACAAAGATCTACGTCCTTTGCAGCTATTCTCGCAGTATTTACATGCAGGCTATTTCCCGTTCTTCCAAGAAGATCATTATAACCTCAGAGTACAAGGAATAATCAAACAAACGATAGAAGTGGATATCCCTGTTTTTGCAGAGATGGAAATCGCTTCGGTCCAAAAATTGCGTAAACTGATGTATGTGCTCTCCCAAAGTGTGCCCTTCAAACCGAACTACTCAAAGTTAGCCGCAGATTTGGATATTCGACGTAATACCTTGCCGCAATACATGTTGTACTTAGAGAAAGCAGGACTGATTTCTACCTTACGCGAGAAAGTTGCCGGTATGAAGATTTTGGAAAAAGTCGAAAAGATTTACCTCCAAAACCCTAATTTTGCTTACGCTCTCTCGCCTAATAACGCAGATATAGGCAATATTCGCGAAACAATTTTCTTTGCTTGGTTACAAGAGAGATATTTCATCTCATCTTCCAAAGTAGCAGATTTTGAGGTGGAAGAATATGTCTTTGAGGTTGGCGGAAGAAAAAAGGGGCAAGCACAAATCGCCTCGGTTCCGCAAGGGAAAGGTTTTATTGTGAAGGATGATGTAGAACGTGCAATAGGCAACATCATTCCGTTATGGATGTTCGGTTTCGTATATTAGACTAAAAATCCGTATCTCCCTTTTAACTTTTCCCCTTTTGGTGCATCTTATAGGAAAAGGCACTACGTGCAATGGTACAATTTTTGTAGCAGAATAATCAAAATTTAACGGTTTAACCGTTTAACGTAAAAAAGCGCTCACGAAAGCGCTTTTTTGCTGCATTTCCTTGCATATGTCATTATTTTTGTGTACCTTTGCAGCCGAAAGTTGCAAAGAGAGTAAAACAACATGGCAAAATCGGTCATAGAATAGAATACTATGACAAATGATATCGTATGGATAGAGGACTAGTGTTTGAAGAGATGTACCGGACGATAGATCGCAATGAAATGGCAGTGTTGCGGAATGTGAATCGTTTTCCGGTGTACGGCAAGGATGTGATCTCGCCTTGTATGATGGTGTGTATCAATCATTCCGGTGTCGCGCGGGCATTGTACGACTTGCAGGAAGTGGTGTTCCGACCGAACGAGATAGCTGTCGTTATGCCGAATCATATACTGCGTCCCCTCGAAAGCAGCCCTGATTATAACGTGACGATATTGGTTCACTCCCCTGCCCTATGCGAGGAACTCAAGACAAAGCGTCTGACCCACGATTATCATAAGTTTCACCGGCAACCGACTTGTCTGCTGACGGACGAAGAAATGACGCAGTATATGCGTGCGGTTGATCTGTTAGAGCATATATGCCAGACCTCTACGCAACGCTATCCGCTTCGTCACGAGATGATCATCGAACTGACGAATGTGATGTCGGAGATGCACAATGCTTTTCGGTGCGAGATGGACGAAAAGATGCTGAAAGATGATAACAAATACGCGGTTTTCAATGCGTTCTGCGACGCCTTAGCGAGGAACTACCACGAGCAGCATGAGGTAGCTTTCTATGCCGAAAAGGCGCATCTTACGACGCGCCATTTCTCGGTGAAAATCAAAGAAGTAGTGGGTATTTCCGCCAGCGATTATATCGAGCAATACCTTGCTACGCAGGCGAAGAAACTGCTGACTTCCCGTCCGGACTTATCCGTGCAGCAGATCAGCGATCATTTGGGCTATGCCGATTCGCCTTCTTTCTGCCGTTTTTTCAAACGTCACACAGGTATCACTCCAAACGATTTTCGTCAACAAGGCTGATTAGTGCTTGTTCATCAACAGGCCTTTCTGCCAGTTGAGGGAATGATACGTTTTCTTGAGATAAGCCTCAGCGTCTGCAATACCGCTGGAACCACTGGTAGCAAAGGGAATGAGGGTTTTGCCTTCCAACTGCGGGAGGTTGTTATCGAGCCACGAATTGATGATTCGCGGACAGATGCCCCACCAAATCGGGAAACCGACATAGATGGTGTCGTACGGCGTGACATCGGTGCAACGCTTGATAGCCGGACGTTCCTCCGGGTCTTTCATCTCCAAGGACGAACGGGACTTGTCGTTACGCCAATTGAGGTCGGCAGCGGTGTAAGGTTCCGCCGGTTCGATCTCCCAAAGACGAGCATCATGCTGTTTAGCAAGCCGCTCAGCAGCAGCTTTTGTAGTACCGGTGGCAGAGAAATAAGCCACTAATGTTTTTGCTTCCATAGCAGTCATGGTTGCGGCACATAAGAGTGCCAAAAAGAATCGTTTCATATCTGTTTAAATGTTTAATTATACCTATTTTTGTTCAAATAACATGACAAAATGAACTTTTTTTGATTTTTTTTGCCAAAATATTTGGTCATATCAAAAAAATGTAGTACCTTTGCACCCGCTTTTGAAAAAATGGTCCATTAGCTCAACTGAATAGAGTACCACACTACGGATGTGGGGGTTGCAGGTTTGAATCCTGCATGGATCACGAAGAGATGTCAAATAGGACATCTCTTTTTTGTTGCTTTATGGGCAGCTTTCTGGGTTAGTTTGCGTTGGGTTTTGGTCATCTGCGGGTTCATATAGCGGTTCTTACGAACGTCTTTTCCGGTTACGATCTCGTACCACACGCAGGCTGCCGTATAACGACCGTAGATATAGTTCAAATGATAACCATCTCGGCAAAGAGTGTCTCCTAATTTCGTTTGGCGTGCGTTTTGGACAGCCAAACCACAGGGGATAATTTGACATTTGACATTTGACATTTGACATTTTTGCTGCACGTAACACGTGCAAGCTTGGATAGAATCCCACATCTCCTGCTGGTTGTTATGATAGCGAGGATAAGCCGGATGTTTGGCGTCTTGGCTATACGCCCAAGTCTGCATCCAACAGAGTTGCGCCTCCGGCTGATACGCGCGGACGGTATCGATGAGCATGGATAGCCAAGGTTCGTACGAAGACTTGATACCGGAGTCATGGCTTGCCTGCTGCAGGGAAATGTAGTCGTATTTGCCGTCCATGAGCGCCTTGCGTAGCGAAATCGTGTCTCGGATTTCGCGAATTTGAGGATTTGAAGATTTGAGGATTTGAGGATTTGTGCAGACACGATGAGAATAGGCGGCAGTGTCTTTGAGCAGGAACTCTGCGTGTTGGGCTAAGGAACAACCGCCGTAATAGAGGTTATGCACCTCGATCTCTATGTTCTTGGCATCGCAGAGCGGCACGAGTTCCTGCTCGACAGCGTCCCAAGAAAAGCTATTTCCGATACAGAGTATACGGATAAGCATCAATATGGATAAGATGGTTTTCATTATGCTAATACGTCCGTGATTGTTACACGATAATAAGGGCAAAGGTCTAGGATTGGTCCGATATTGGACCGATATTGGACCGATGTTGGACCGATGAAGGTGAGGATTAGTGGGCTTCAAGCCAGTTATGGCCGACTCCACATTCGGCGATGAGCGGAACGGAGAGTTGGACGGCATTCTGCATCTCGGAGACGACTATCTCACGCACACGATCGACTTCTTGGACAGGGACGTTGAAATTGAGTTCGTCGTGAACCTGCATCGTCATCTGGGCTTGCAGTTTCTCCTCTTTTAAACGGCGGTGGATAGAGACCATCGCCATTTTGATGATGTCGGCAGCGGTTCCTTGAATAGGCGCGTTAACTGCGTTGCGCTCGGCAAACGAACGAACGGTAGCGTTCTGGGAATGAATATCCGGCAAGTATCGCTTGCGTCCGAAGAGCGTTTCGGCATAGCCTTTCTGACGGGCGAGTTCCTTCTGAGACTCAATATATTCTATCACACGCGGGAAAGCGGCGAAGTAGTCGTCAATCAGCTGTTTAGCTTCCGTACGGCTGCAATCGAGCTGCTGCGAGAGACCGAAAGCGGAGATACCATAGATGATACCGAAGTTCGCCGTTTTGGCTTTGCGACGCTGGTCTTTGGAGACCTGTTCAATAGGGAGACCGAAGATCTTAGCAGCCGTAGCGGCGTGGATATCCTGACCGTTGCGGAAAGCCGCAAGGAGATGTTCGTCCTGCGAGAAATGCGCCATGAGACGAAGCTCAATCTGGCTGTAATCGGCAGAAAGGAAGAGACATCCGTCATCGGGGATAACCGCCTCTCGGATGAACCGTCCGCGCTCGGAACGAATAGGCAAGTTCTGCAAGTTCGGGTTCGAGGAAGAGAGACGTCCGGTAGCCGTAACGGTCTGATTATAAGTCGTGTGGATCTTTCCGTCAGCTGCTATATAGCCCGGCAAAGCGGAAATATAGGTGGTGATCAGTTTGCTCAAGGCTCTGTAATCCAAGATCAGTCCGACGATCTCATGTCGGTCTTTGAGCGCCACTAACACCTCTTCGGAAGTGGAGTACTGCCCGGTCTTCAATTTCTTAGCTTTGCTGTCCAGTTTGAGTTTGTCAAAGAGCAGTTCGCCCACTTGTTTCGGGCTGTTGATATTGAACGGTCCATCTGAGAGGGAGTAGATACGTTGCTCTATCGTATTCAGTTCTTCGGTCAAGGCTGTCTCCGCCTCTTTGAGTTTGGCGACGTCAATACGGACACCGGCAGCCTCCATCTCGCGCAGGACTTCCACCAGCGGCAACTCGACGTTGTTATACAGATTCCATAAGTTGGCATCGGCTTTGAGGGCTTCCCAGTTCGGCTCCTTATAAGGATTGAACGCCACCTCGGGGTTGAGGAGATATTGACAGAGGCGGGCTTCGATGGTGTCAAAAGAATTTACCGTTTGGTCATTTACCATTTGGTCATTTTGCTCTTCGGGTTCGGCGAAGAGATCGAGCTGATTCGGGTCAACGGTTTTGGCTTTCTTGGAAGGCTGTTTATCCGCCAAAATTGGCGGATTGATGGACGAGGGTGCGAGTTTCTTGAGAAGGGTGTTGAACTCCAAGTCCTGATAGAGTTTTGTGAGGGCTTCGATGTTGGGGTCTTTCTTCGCCAGTTGGTTTTCGTCCAAGGCAATCGGCACATCGGTACGAATGGTAGCCAAGAACCGCGAGAAACGGATCTCGTCCATCTGGGTCTCCACTTTTGTACGGAGCGCACCTTTGATCTCGTCCGTATGGGCAAGCATATTGTCGATGTCTCCGAACTGCTGCAAGAGAGCTACAGCTGTTTTCTCCCCCACACCTTTGCAGCCCGGGATATTATCGCTGGCATCGCCCATGAGTCCGAGCAGGTCGATGACTTGTTCTTTGCGTTGCAGACCGTATTTATCGCACACTTCTTTCGGTCCCATCAGTTCGAAGCCGCCCGTATGACGGGGACGATACATGAACACATGGTCGGAGACGAGCTGTCCGTAGTCCTTATCGGGCGTAGCCATATAGACCTCAAAACCAGCTTGTTCGCCTTGTTGAGAGAGCGTGCCGATGACGTCATCCGCTTCAAAACCGGGTACTTCCAGCACGGGTATATTCATGGCTTCCAAAATCTGCTTGATCACAGGCACCGCCTTGCGGATGTCTTCAGGCGTCTCGGGACGCTGCGCTTTGTACTGCTCGTACGCCTCATGACGGAACGTGCCGCCTTTCGGATCAAAAGCCACACCAACATGTGTGGGGTTGATTTTCTTGAGCAAGTCCTCCAGCGTGACGCAAAAACCAAAGATAGCAGAGGTGTTTTCCCCCTTGCTGTTCATGCGCGGCGCGCGGATGAATGCGTAGTATGCGCGAAAGATCATCGCATAGGCATCAACTAACAGTAATTTTTTCATTTGGGCATTTACAATTTCTTTATTCACTTCGTTCATACGATCTGCTTTGCCGTATGGTTCATTTATTGAACCATTTTACCAATTGATGGGCTCCAAGCCGTTCTTAATCAGATAGTTATTAGCTGCAGAGAAATGTCCGCAGCCATCAAAACCTCGATAGACAGACAAGGGTGACGGGTGCGAAGTTTGGAGCACTAAGTGTTTCTTTCGGTCGATGAACTGACCTTTGCGTTGGGCGTATGATCCCCAGAGCATGAAGACCAGATGTTCGCGTTCGTTATTTAGCGCTGTTATCGCAGCGTCCGTCAGTTCTTCCCAGCCTTTGCCTTGGTGGCTACCGGCTTTATGCGCCTCCACCGTCAGGGTCGCGTTAAGGAGCAAGACACCCTGCTCCGCCCACCGGCGTAAGTCTCCGCTCTGCGGAATAGGCGTTCCTAAATCCCGATGGATCTCTTTGTAGATATTCATGAGCGAAGGAGGAATCTGGACTCCGTCGGGCACGGAGAAAGAGAGTCCCATAGCTTGTCCGGGCTCGTGATACGGGTCTTGACCGATGATGACGACCCGCACTTTCTCAAAAGGACAGGAGTCGAACGCATTAAAAATCAAACCCGCCGGAGGAAAACACCGGCAGGTCTGGTATTGCTGGCGCACATATTGAGTGAGGAGTTCGAAATAAGGCTTGTCAAACTCCGTCTGCAACACGCGCTGCCAAGATGGATCTATTCGTACTTGCATCAATCTACCACTAACATTGCGTCTCCATAGTCACCAAAACGATAGCCTTCCTTCACCGCCTCTTCGTAAGCGTGCATGGTCTCTTCGTAGCCTGCGAACGCCGCAACCATCAGCAACTGGCTCGACATCGGCATATAGAGGTTCGTGAAGAAACTATTTGCTACCGTGAAGGTATAAGGCGGATAGATGAACTTATTCGTCCAACCGTCATATTCCTTGAGCTGACCGTTCGTTCCTGCCACATGCTCCATTGCACGCATGATCTCTGTTCCCACCGCACAGACACGTTTCTGACGCTCATGGGCGTTGTTAACAGCCTCTGCCATGTTTGCCGGAAGGATGATCTGCTCAGACTCCATCTTATTCTTGGTCAAGTCCTCCACATCGATCTCCTTGAAGATACCGAGCGATATGTGGCTCGTCATAAAGGTCGTCTCAATACCGCGGATCTCCATTCGTTTGAGGAGCTGTTTGGAGAAATGCAGACCGGATGCCGGAGCTGCGACAGCTCCGATCTTGCTGGCAAAAATGGTCTGGTAACGATCGATATCCATCTCGCGCACAGGCAGATCGTGGAAGGTCTCCTCGTACTGCTGCTGGGTCTGCGCATCCATCGGACGACGGATATACTTAGGCAGCGGAGCGCTACCCAAAGCATAGAGATGCGGTACAAACTCCTCGTTCTCGTAGTCCGTCAGGAAACGGAACGTACGTCCGCGGCTTGTGGTGTTATCTATCACCTCCGCCACGATCGAAGGATCGTCATCGAAGGTCAGTTTATTACCAATACGGATCTTACGCGCCGGATCAACCAGCACGTCCCAATAACGCGATCTATGATTCAACTCACGGAGGAGGAAGACCTCAATGAGCGCGTTCGTCTTCTCCTTGTGTCCCCAGAGCCGAGCCGGAAAGACCTTCGAATCATTGAAAACGAACAAGTCGCCTTCATCAAAATATTGCACCGTATCGGTGACCATCTTATGCTCCACCTCACCGGTCTTGCGGTGCAACACCAACAGACGCGCATCATCGCGATACGCAGCCGGGAATTGAGCAATCAGTTCTTCAGGCAGTTTAAACTTAAACTGGCTGAGTTTCATATCGTTAGCTTTGTACATATTCTTATTTATCGTCGTTTAGACTATTCGGTTCGTAATGATTCAGTTCATCCAAAAAGGTCTCAATTGAGAGACAATCCTCCACACGCGTGTCACCAACTCGTGTTCGTCTCAGAGCGATGAGGTGTGCGCCGGAGTGCAGACGTTCTCCTATATCCCTTGCCAACGCGCGGATATACGTGCCCTTGGAGCACACAACACGGATAGTCAGCTGCATCTTCTCTTCGTCAAACGCCAAGACTTCTATCTCATCGATGACCAAGAGCCGCGGTTTGAGTTCCACCTCTTCTCCTTTGCGGGCAAACTCATACGCCCGTTTGCCGTTGATCTGGATAGCCGAGAAAACCGGCGGTACTTGCCACTGTTCACCAAGGAAAGTCGGAATAGTCTCATCAATCAACTCGCGCATGATATGCGCCGTCGGATACGTGGCATCGATCGCTTTCTCCAAGTCATAACTCGGTGTAGTGGCTCCTAACTGGAGCGTAGCTACGTATTCCTTGACATCGTATTGGAGTTGGTCAATGAGCTTGGTTTTCTTGCCCGTACAGACAATCACCACACCTGTTGCCAGAGGATCCAAGGTTCCCGAATGACCGACTTTCAGTTTCTTTTTACCTAATTTACGACAGAGGTTATACCGTATTTTTGCCACCAGATCGAACGATGTCCAATGCAGCGGCTTATCGAACGCCAATACCTCGCCTTGCTCAAAATCCCACATATCAGCAAACAGTTGCAATAATAGCGGTAGAACCGATGATTGCGCAGTAGATCGCAAACCAGATGAGGCGTTGACGGCGAACAATCTCAATCATGAAACGGCAGGCAAAACAGCCGGTGACGAAAGCAGCCACAAATCCCACCAAGGCAGGAACCATGCCTAACTCGCTGGTCATCTCGCCTTTTAGCAGTTTGAGCAGATCGAGGAAAGCTTCTCCTAAAATAGGGATAAGTACCATCAAAAAAGAGAACTGCGCTACACTCTCTTTCTTCACACCGCATAGCAAACCGGTAGCAATCGTTGAACCAGAACGGCTCAGACCCGGCAGTACAGCACATGCTTGCGCGATGCCGATGATGATAGCATCCTTGTAGCCCACTTCATGACCTGCTCCTTGGCGTTTTTTCTGCAACCATTCGCTGAGCGCCAACAGCAGAGCCGTGATCAACAAGCATATACCGACCAGCAAAAGACCGTTACCAAAGAAAGCTTCTACTTGGTCTTTGAAGAACATCCCAACGATGAAGACAGGGATCATGGAGACTAATATCTTCGCCACATAGTCTTTCTCTTTGTTCCATTTTGGGGTAGTGAACGTGCCGCCAAACAGCTGCAATACCTCACGCCAAAGCACTACAAGCGTAGAGAGCACCGTAGCAACATGCACTACGATAGCGAACGTGAGGTTCTCTTCTCCGGAAGTACCCAATAAGACCTGACCGATCTCCAGATGTCCCGAAGACGAAACCGGCAGGAACTCCGTCAAGCCCTGCAGTATGCCTAATATCAATGCTTCTAACCAACTCATTTCTTTGCGCGGAATAAGATAGCAAAAATCATACTCACAAAGCCGAAGAGTGAGATCATCGGACCCAACGTGATACGGCGGAAGGAGAAAATATCGGGATTATAGACCTCACCGGACGGTTCGCCCACCATGAGGCAGAAACCAAGCACGATGATAGCAAACGAGACGGCTATCAGGATGAGGTTCAATTTAGGTAATGTCTGTTTCATAAAATGTCAAATCTCAAATATCAAATGTCAAATCATCAAATCTCGTAGAGCGAGTTATTATCCATGCGGATGTAGCGACCTGTGGCGATGAGAGAAGCAAAGAGCGTGATCAGCAAACCACTGCCAAGCACCACGGCGCATACAAAGGATATATTCTGCCACGTGATCGGGAAGAGGAACAAGCCCATTTCGTACTCCACATAATAGACCAATCCGCTCAGCACGATCAGCGCTACTATTCCGGCAATCAGCCCCATCAACATATTGCGCAACACAAACGGACGACGTGTCACCCAAGACGTGGCACCCACCAGCGTCATTGTGTTGATGATAAAGCGTTTGGAATAAATCTGCAAACGGATAGTATTGACAATCAACACCATGGACACTAACAGTAGCAGCAAAGCCACACCTAACAGGATATACGAGAAATCATGTACGTTACGGTTTATCAGATCGGTCAAATCCCGCGGATAGAGCACCTCAGAAATATACGGCAGCGACTCCAAACGCTCTGCTTCTTGCGCTAAACTGTCCGGATTGCTATAAAGCTCGGACGGATGAATCTCATAACTGGCAGAAAGAGGATTGTATCCCAAGAACGCCGTTGGATCTTCTCCCAACGAGACAATATGCTCCTGCAAGGCTTCTTCTTTGGATACATAGCGGAAACTGCTATATCCTTCGCTTGCCTCCAACATACGCTCCAAACGGGCACACTGCGTGCTATCCGCCTCTTGAGACAAGACGGCTGTGATGGTCACGTTCTCGCGCATACGCGTAAGAAGCGCTCCTGCCGACAGCAGGAGCACACATTCTATTCCTATCAGGCAAAGCACCAGCGATACGCTGACGCCTGCCGTCATATAGGAGTTTCTAAAGCGATGCTTACGCATTAATATTCCCAAAGGTCTTGTTCGAAATTCAGCAATTCGGTAGCAATACGATCTTGCTCCTGACGAATGCCGGTAATATCGTTGTGTTTATAATCCGGAATCCAACGGTTGTACATATTGCCCTCACCGACGATATAGGACGTATAGAGACGTTTCTGGAAGAACTCATCAAACGTCACACGTTTCACCTCGTTGCGGTTAGGAATAGCATACTGCATTGCCAAATATGGACGCAAGTTATCAAACGGAATCCAGAACATGATCGACTCACGGAGCGAAGACATAATCTTCGCACTATCCTGCGTACTGATCAATACCGGATGCAGCGGTGCAATTGCCATGATCTTCTGGTGCATACGGCTTGTGTGCTTATCGAAGAACACAACCTCCTGAATCAAATATTTCAATTGGTTTCTGACTGCATCTTGGAATGAATAAGGCTGCGCACGCAACTCATCGGTGATACTATCGTAGTTAACGAGCATAGCCGTAGAACGACTGATATCAAAATAGGTATCGTCATCCGAGTGATCTTCGGTCTTATCCACCGGCATGAATGCATCCATAGGAATCTGCTGCTTGGTAAACGGCGGCTGATTCTTAAAGCTCGGCTTGATTGTCTCTGGATCACGCGGATAGATTTGCAAACCATCTACTACTGCATCCAAAATCACCTTAAACAAGTTACGATAGTCCGGATCATCCACACGTGTCGGGAAATAGAGCTGATAGTTCTGCTTATAACGCATATCGATGATACGATATACGTAACGCGCCCAAATCACGTCATCTATACGGTGATCCACCATGACGATAGTATCATGAGCCTCAGAATACTCCTCCGTTTGGATACGCGCTGTACCCAACTCATCGAAGAACGAGATGACCTGATGCTGCGCTTGAGCCGTTACAACGCCCAACAGCAAACATGCGACAAAACTTAATTTCTTTATCATAATCATATGGTATTAATTCAATGTGAATACAAGCGGAGCCAGACGCATTTCCTGACCACCCGGGCCCACTGCACGAGCATCTTGGATAATCACGACACCACCTTTTTTCAGTTTACCAATCTGTTTCAACTGATCTGGGGTGAACTTGTTTCCGTTGGATTGCGAAGTCATTCCGTTGATAATAGCACGGAAGCTGGTTACCTTAAACGGCAGGTTGAGCAGACCGTCAGGACCATACGAGGCGGTAATAGCACCGGAAGAGTGAGTCAGCGTGCTAAGCGCGATATTACCCGTAGTGTACTCTTTCTCTTTAGCAGAGAACCAAGCCTGCGGGTTCGGTAGCGCTTTCACACGATATTCCCTGCTGCCCATTGGTTGCATCTTACCGTCCAATTCAGCGGATACGTTAATGGTGACGCTCTTGGCGTTCTCACCCGGTACAATAACCCATAAACCGCCTTGCTGTTTAACCTGCGCACCACTGACACTTACCTTCACTTTATCATTAGATACACCCGGTACCGAGATCGAGAACTTGTTCTCATACTTACGGTACATGATGTTGAGGTCGGTATTCGAAATCGTCACAGCCGGTTCGCCAACGCTATATTCGCTCTGGAAATTCAAGTTCTCCATAGCACCCGTCAGCGGGTTCTGATAAGCGATATAACCCGAGTATTTCTTGAGACCCACACCGGTAGCAGCAACCTCGTAAATACCCTGATCGTTAATACGCTGACCCTCGATATAGTACTCCGGACGCTGCGTTGAATCGACAGCCGCAAGAATAATCTGCGCAGTATATTTACCACCACGGATGACATAGTTCGAGTTCGGGATCACGTATGCGTTCAGTTTGTTTACACGCAAGTCACCTGCATCGGTACGATCCATCAAATACTGGATCAACTGACCCTCGGTTGTACGTACATCGTTCTGCATCTTGGTCAAGATAGTGATCGAAGCGCCGACAGGCATACCGTCAAACACAGCTACTTCCCAGTCGCAGGAGTCTTTCTCATGCGCGTTATATCCACGCTCGGTTGCCAAAGCAGTCTGAATAGCGTTACGCAACTCAGCATCATTCTCTGCCAACTCAGAAGCATAATCACGGTAGTAAGCCACTATCTGTTTGAGGATAGTACCATTACCTTGCACGATAGCATACTGACCTGTCACATCCAAGTTAGAGTTACTCTCGATATGCATAGTCGGGTCAATACCCTGTGCTTTAAAATTGTCCACGCGTTTCTGGCCATCTGCCAAAATAGCGATGTGCTCCTTAAAATTCTGAATATAGTTATAGAGCGAGTCTGCACGTTTCTGAACCTCAGCTGCCTTGTCGAACCACTCTTGCGTTTTCTCGGGGTTAGCTTCATTAGCCGCCTTGAAATCGCGATAAAGCTTCTCGTTTCGAGTGTCCGTAGCAGCGATAGAGGAGTGCAAACTATTGTCTACCAATGTAAAACCATTGAGGATATCCGTACTTACGTTCAACGCCAACATGGCGGTGAGCACCAAGTACATCATACCAATCATTCGTTGTCTCGGGGTTTCCGGACAGTTTTTTGCTCCACCCATTGCTGAAGTGTTTTATTTGTTTTTACTTAGTTTGCTGTTATGAATGCTTATGCCAAAGCGTTAAGCATATTTCCGTAGATACCATTGAGGTCAGCTACCTGTTTCTGTAACTGTTTGGTGCTTGCAGCGAAAGCTACCTGAGCCTCTGCAGCCTCTTTAGCAGCTGCTGCTGCGCCCTTCTGAGCCTCCATCTGAGCGTTAACCGACTGCAACTGCAACTCATAAACCGAATTCAGAGAAGCCAGTTTCTGACCCATAGCGAGAACGCTTTCTTTGTAAGCCTTAGTCTCGTCAGCAACGTGCTGCATATCACCACTAACCTGTGCGTAGCTTTGTGCCAAAGTAGAGGTAGCTGCGGTATAAGAAGCGGTAGCTACTTCAGCAGCTGCCAGTTTCTCATTCAGTTTAACACCGGTCTCAGCCACTTTGCTCAACTCGCTGAACTGCGTAGCTGTCTTAGCCAAATCAGCAATACCGTCTTTGAGAGCTTTCAAATCCTCATCTTTGAGCGTCGGCACCTTACCAACAGCAGCGCCCTCAGCAGCAGGAGCGGCAGCAGCAGGAGCAGCAACACTCATTCCGGCGGTAGCTACCTGACCGGCAACACCTGCGCCCAACAAAGTCGGACGAGCCTGTTTTGATTTGATTTCCAACAACTCCGGATCAGTTCCGTATTCGAGCAACTGCGGGAACACATTCTCCCAATGGAACTCAGGATGCGGGTGATCCAATGCACCGATGATGAACAAGAATGCCTCGGTAAACATACCAATCATAAGTACTTGGCTGGCACCCGGCCAGTGCAAAATTTTAAACAATGCACCGATAATTACGACGGATGCACCCACCGAATACACGATGTTGACGATGTTCTTACCCTGGTATGAACCATACCAATGCATAAAACCTGCCCAAAGGCCTTGTTTTCCAGCTTTTTCTGTAGCCATAATTGTATTTTATTTTTTTTGTTATTCTTTTATTTTGTCTTTCGACACCTTATTTATATATTAATCGCCTATGTACGCGCGAACGCAACGGAATCCGATGTACGGACGGCTCTCATACTGATACTCATACGTACGCACACCGCACTGCATGAAGTAACTGATATCCTTCCAGCTACCACCCTTAACCACCTTGCGTTTCAAGATGTCCGGATCGGCTTTACGAGCCATGTAGCAAAAATCCGGGTTAAGGTCATGAATATGCGTATTAGCGGCACTCTGATAAGCCGAGTTGGTCCACTCTGCTACGTTACCCGCCATATCAAACAGACCGAAGTCATTCGGACGGAACTGAGCAACTTTCATAGTCGTAGTACCGGTATCATCGTTGTAAGCACCACGATACGGCTTGAAGTTTGCAAAGAAACAACCCTTGCCGTCACGAGCGTAGTTACCGCCCCACGGATACATAGCCATCTTACGACCACCACGGGCTGCATACTCCCACTGAGACTCCGTCGGCAGACGGTAGTCGTTTGCCTCGGTCGGAGAATACTTATTAAACAACTTGGTACGCCAGTTGCAGAAAGCATGTGCCTGCTCCCATGTAACACCCACTACAGGATACTCCGCATAACCCGGATGCTTGAAATACATCTGGAGCAACGGATCGTTGTACGAGAACTGGAAGTCACGCGCCCAAACAAGCGTATCCGGATATACGCAGATAATCTTCAGCGTAAGCAAGTCTTTCGGCTCACGCAACGGACGGAGAATGGTCGAGTCTTTGATCTCGCCCAACTCGTTTACCCAGAAGGTATCTACACGTGCCGTAGCTCCGGGAGGATAGGTACTCGTAGCCACGTCGAATTTATTACGTTGAGGCAACGCCTGATCCATATTCACCCAGCTATAACGATAGTGCATGAAATTGGTCTTGAAAGTACCATCGGAATAGTACATCGAAGACAATGCATCCACTACGTCCTCTTCCTTGCTGTTCCAAGGAATTTTCTTACGCCAGTCAATACGGAAGTTCTCCTCGTCGAAGTCTTCATCTTTCGGCTGAATAGCATAATCGGTCAAACCGGCCGCCACCAAGTTGGTGAGCGCAATGGAGTCACGCACCCAGTTGACGAACTGGCGGTACTCATTGTTGGTAATCTCGGTCTCATCCATCCAGAACGCATCAACAGTTACCATCACCACATTGTCCGGCTGCTCGAAAACAGCAGACTGAGTGTTGGCACCCATCATGAAGGAACCCTTCTTGATAAATAACATACCATAAGGATTAGCCTCCTTGAAATTTGTGCTTTTGTACGCACCTACCAGTTCTCCGGCAGGTTTGTTACAACTCGCCAAGGCTACTGCCAAAGCGATGACAGGCAAAATCTTTGTTACTTTCATATTAGTATAAATCGATTTATTTTCTATTTATATTACAAGTACCTTATAGACTTGTATTTGTTCGTTCTTTTTGGTTTGAGGATGTCAAAACCGTATGACAGGTAGAGCTCGTGGCTACCATAGGATTCCAACATCAGCTTGTTAGTCGGCAGTTCGCAACTGTATCCCAACTGCAGCCCTGCGATGATATCTACACCTAATAATATATTTACACTTCCGTCAATTCGGTATCCGAGTCCCCATCGGTAGCGATCTTTGTAGTCGCACATCAGGGTGAGGTTCACGTCCCAACTCACAAAATCACTCATCACCATGGCGCTCGGGGTCAACATCCACTCTCGGTTGTTCTTCAGCCTGAAATGGTATCCTCCGGTGACGTACATCGTTCCGACCAACTTAACATCGGAATAGTCGTCCCAGTCCACTTTCGGTCTTGTCAGGTGATTATAACTGGCTCCGACCCACCAAATGGGAGTGCTATACCAGATACCCAACGCCATATCGAACTTCATGCCGGACTTGCTACCCTGCGGTATTGCATCGTCATCCGCATCGTGGTACTCATCCTCCATCTCCTTGAGGTTGACCGAGTCACCTCGGAAACCCACGTTCACGAATCCTAAGTCCACACCCACACTCAGATAACCTTTCCCGAGTTTCTGGCGATAAGCGTACTGCCCATAGAATGCTTGGTTTGTAAACAAACCGAACCGATCATTCAAGAATCGCACGCCCGCGCCATGACGCGTTTTACCTATCACAAACGGCGAACAGAAAGTAAACCATGTGCTCATCGGAGCGTTGGTAATGTCCACATACTGCATGCGGTGCATTCCTGCTACTTTCAGCAAATCGCCTTCTCCCACCGCTGCGGGATTATAGGCTGTAGGCATATACATATATTGCCCCATTTGCGGGTCGAACTGCGCACGAGCAGTCACAACGGCAATAAGCCCCAATAACAGAACAATATAACGTTTCAATTTTCAATATCTTTTGTCTTTTGTCTTTCGACTTTCGACTAATTAATACTCTTCTTCGTCAAAGAAGAAATCTTCATCCCGAGTAGGATAATCCGGCCAAATATCCAAGATACTCTCGTACTGCTCCTCATCGTCATCGTCATCCAATTCTTGCAAGTTCTCAATGACCTCGGCAGGAGCTCCGATACGATTGGCGTAATCCAATAACTCTTCCTTGGTTGCAGGCCATGGAGCGTCCTCTAATTTTGATGCTAATTCAAGTGTCCAATACATAGTTTTAATCTATCACAAATTGACCCAATACGGGCATAGTGTTTCAAAATATCGTGCAAAAGTAGTAAAAACTTTCCAAACGTGCAAATATTTTTTAGAATATTTTACATTTTTTGGCATTTTTTACACAAAACGCGCCTTTTTTGTCAATTTTTCCACCTTTTACCCCTGCTTCCACGCTTCTTCCGGCTCCTCAAGCAGGTGACCGATGTAGCGCGACAAAACGAACAAATAGTCGCTCAAACGGTTCACAAATTTCTGTTCCTCTTTTCGGGCATCATTTTCGGTATTTTGGAGTACGTCAATACGTCTTTCTGCACGTCGGCAAACCGTCCTACAAACATGACATCGGCAGACTGTCTCGCTACCTGCCGGCAGAATGAAGGCTCTTTGCTTCGGCACCTCTGTCTGCATCGCATCGATCCATTGCTCCAACTGCTGCACATCCGATTCTTGGATCCACTGACCGGGAGCATCGCTCAAAGCAGCTCCAAGATTGAACAGTTTGTTCTGGATCCATTGCAGCTGTTCGTCTGAACTCTGAACTCTGAATTCTGAATTCTGACATCTGACATCTAAATTCTTCATTCCTGCCCTCAACAAACCGATCCAGCTGTTGAGTTCATCTACTGTTCCGTACGCCTCAATACGTGCGTCAGTCTTCGAAACCCGTTTGCCGCTGGCAAGCGAGGTCTCACCTAAATCCCCTGTCTTAGTATAAATCATAATAGTATTAAGATTACAGTATTCAGATTTCAGATTCTAATCCGGTAATGACGTTTCAAATAATGTGTATCTACAAAGAGCAGTCCCACATGGTATAGATCCATGGATGTCGTCACCCTCGGATCGGCTTTCAGTTCGCGCCATGCGCGCTCCATCTGCTCCGAATAATGAATATCATCCAACACCAGTATGCCTTTCTCCGTCAACCGATTCAGCAAGAAGTCGGCATAACGTATCGTAGCTTCATATGTATGGTTCGCATCCACAAACGCCAAATCAATCCTTTCACCTTTCGCTTCTGAACTTTGAACTCTGAACTCTGAATTCTGAACTCTGACATCTGAATTCTGAATTCTGACATCTGAACTCTGAACGCTATATATATTATATAAGGTGTCGTCGATATTTCCCTGAATCCACTCTATGTTCTCCAGCTTGAGCATTTTCCAAACGCCTTGCGCCACACGCAGCACAGCCTCGCTGCCCTCCATCGTCACTACCTTGTTCCGGCTGTCCACACTCGCTAAATAAGCGGTAGTGATTCCCAAAGACGTTCCTAATTCCAAGATCTGCAACGGTCGTTTCTCCTCCTCATGCAGGAAATTGACGATCCGGAACAACACCTGCCCTACTCGCGCGCTCTCTAAATGGTTCTTGGCGATGTCACACACACGACGTTGTACATGCAGTCCTTCCGGCGAACCTGCCGAACCATAATCGACCACGTCCAGACTATCCTCACACGCCAATAACAACTCCCGCCGACGTTCGATGTCCCGAAAGCAGTAATACGCATTCTCATCCCGCAGAACGAACCGAACCAGACGGAACAGATACGGCGAATGAATCGCCTCGCCGGACGTGTTCCAAGCTGTCAAAAAATGCCGGATAAAAGCTCCTATTTGATGAATTTTACTCATTCGGGCTGCAAAAGTACAAAAAAATTTGCATATATGCAAGAAATTTTGTAATTTTGCACCATGATTTTGAATTATATTTGGATTTCGCTCATTCTGATAGCCGTTTTGACGGGTATCATACAGGCTATTTGCTATGGAAACGTGGATATTTTCTCCGCGATTCTCAATTCGACGTTTGACAACGCTAAAACAGGTTTTGAACTCTCTTTGGGCTTGACCGGAGTCCTTGCTTTATGGACGGGAATCATGAAGATCGGCGAGCAAGCCGGTGCCGTCAACACCTTAGGCAAAGCCATCAATCCCTTCTTCAGCCGTATCTTCCCGGATATACCGAAAGGGCATAAAGTGTTCGGTTCGATGCTCATGAACATCGCCGCGAACATGTTAGGTTTGGACAATGCCGCTACGCCGATGGGACTGAAAGCGATGGGCGAACTGCAGGAACTGAATAGCGACAAGACGAAAGCGTCCAACGCGATGATCATGTTCGTGGTCTTGGGAGCCAGTGGCTTGACGCTCATTCCGACGACCATCATGGCGTACCGGGCACAACTCGGAGCCGCTAACCCCGCAGACGTGTTCCTGCCTATACTGATCGCTACATATGTAGCTACGCTCGTCGGACTGCTTTGTGTCTGCGTAGCGCAGAAGATCCGCCTCAAAGATCCGGTTGTCTTAGGCACTATCATCGGCTTAACGGCCTTAGTGGGACTGCTGGTCTGGGGGGCAACCCTGCTCTCTCCGCACACCCTCTCGGTAGTGTCGGCAGCTGTAGCAGCTATCCTGCTGCTCAGCGTCATCTGCTGGTTCATCATACAAGCCATGTGCAAAGGGATCAACGTCTATGACGCTTTTATCGACGGAGCCAAAGGCGGTTTCCAAACAGCCGTAGGCATCATCCCTTACCTCATCGCTATCTTGGTGGCAGTTGGCATGTTCCGGGCCAGCGGAGCAATGGGACTTCTCGAAAACGGTCTCGCTTCGCTCTTCGCAGCTTGCGGCATCAATCCCGACATGGCAGGAGCTGTTCCGACTGCCCTCATGAAACCGCTCAGCGGAGGAGGAGCACGAGGACTGATGCTCGAAGCCATGACCACACACGGAGCCGACAGCCTCGTCGGAAGACTCTGCTGCATCCTGCAAGGCACCACGGACACCACGTTCTACGTCCTTGCCGTCTATTTCGGCTCGGTGAACATCAAAGACACCCGTCACGCTGTCGCTTGTTGCCTGTTGGCTGACCTCGCCGGAGTGATTGCTGCATTCATGATTGCGCCTATCTTTTTTGGCTAAAAAGTGCAACATGCCAGTATTATATACTATGTATATAATACCAACGAAAGAAGGTGCTAAATTTAGTGCGTTGTTAGTGCGTCGTTAGTACGTCGTAAGTGCGAGGTTAGTACGAGGTTTTAGGTATTGAGTCGGTGTTTTTACGGACAAAATAAGGATAAATGAATAGAACACATGATACGTTTTACAACGGATGACACAGAGATGCCTGCGTTGGATGAGCGCAAGATAGGCAAATGGATTCGCTCTGTAGCGGCGGAATACGGCTTTTCCGTCGGTAATATCAATTATATCTTCTGTTCCGACGAGCGGGAGTTGGAGGTGAACCGTCAGTTCCTTGGTCATGACTACTACACGGATGTCATCACTTTCGACTACTCCACTCCCACCACGCTCAACGGTGACATCTTCATTTCCTTGGACACCGTCCGCTCGAATGCCGAGATGGTCTCCACGACCTTCGACCACGAGCTGCTCCGCATCCTCATCCACGGCGTCCTGCACCTCACCGGTCAAGGCGACAAAACCCCCGAAACCAAAGCCCAAATGACGCAAAAAGAAGAATCCGCTTTGGCTAAATGGGTATAGAAGTGTATTAATTCGCAATTATGTCGCTTTTTTGTTGTAATTTTGTGCGCCGATTATGAACGATTGTATGCAACGAATCGGACGCTTTTTATGAAACTTTTAACTAAAAATACAATGAAAAAATTTCTTCTTTGTGCTATTTCCTTGGTGACTTTGTCGCTCCAAGCAATCAATTACTGCGCACCGCAGAGTTGGGGTTACGCCGGTTCAAGCGTGACCGGTGGTGGTAGTGCTACGCCGACTTTGGTCACCAGCGTCAGCGAACTCAAATCCGCTATCGGCAGCAACGCGAAGAACAAAGTGGTGATCATCACCAAGAGCCTGACTTTCACCTCCATGCTCACCATGCAAAACGCTCAGAACGTGACCATTTTGGGTCTGCCGGGCGTCAAGTTAGTGAGCACCCAGCAGAATGCCACCACTTCGGGTATTCTCTTCGTCAAGAAATCGTCCAACATCATCATCCGCAACCTGATCTTCGAGGGTCCCGGTGCTTATGACTGCGACGGAAACGACAACCTCTGCTTCGAGGGAGTCACAAAAGCTTGGGTTGACCACTGTGAGTTCCAAGACGGCTGTGACGGTAATTTTGACAACAAGAGCACCACGGATAATGTGACGGTCAGTTGGTGCCGTTTCCGCTATCTGAAAGCGCCCAAAGCAGGCGGTTCAGGCGGTGCCGATGACCATCGGTTCACTAACTTGCTCGGTTCCTCCTCTTCCGACAAACCTTCGGACGGCACCTATAACATCACTTGGGCTTACTGCTGGTGGGACGAGGGATGCAAGGAGCGTATGGTACGTTGCCGTAACGCGGAGTTGCATTTCCTGAACTGCTACTGGAACTCGTCCGTTGCCAATTACTATGTCGGTCCTGAGAACGTCAAAGCCTATTTCGAGGGCTGCACGTTTGAGGGCAAAGCGAATACCGCCAAGAATATCTTCAAGTCCTATGGTGGTACGAACGCTTGTAAGTTCGTCAACTGTTCCGGCAAACTGCCGTCCAACAGCGGCACGGTCAATGCGCCTACGTACGCCTACGACCAGCTGAATCCGGCGGATTCCAAGACCTATGTCACCAACGAGACCTGCGGTGCCGGAGCTACGCTCATCATCAATACGCAAGCTCAGATAGGCTCGTCCTGCGACGGTGGCGACACGCCTACTCCCGATCCGCAAGACACCACACATGTCAATCCGCCTACTCCGGTGACAGGCGACCTGACGTGGAATTTCTCTACCGACGATTTTAACGCATTAGGATCAATCACCTCCACCACGACCGTTAACGGACTGACAATCACGGCTTCTTCCGATAAAGCAGTCACGGTAGCAACAGGCGCCAAGACCATAGAGGGCATCGCTTTCACCCATGTGCTCAAGACCGGTGGAACGGGTTCTGCGGCAGCTCGCAGTTTGAGCTTTGCGGTAACAGGTCCGTGTACGATAGAGGTATATCTGGTTAGCGCCAACGCAACATCCGAGCGTACGCTCAATATCTATGCCGGCAGTTATAGCGGCACGCCGCTCACTACGTTCACAGCAGCTACTACGGCTTCCAAACAGAGTTATAACTACACCGGATCCGCCACTACCATCTACATGGGCAGCGCTAACAGCGGAATCAATTTCTATGCGATCAACCTCGTTTACAGCGGAGACACGCCGCAACCGGTGGAGACCTATACGCTCAGCTACGAGGAGAACGGCGGTTCGGGTACGATGGAGGAGCAGACGGCGGAGGACGGACAGTCTCTGACCGTCAAAGCAAATACATTCACAGCTCCTGCGGGATATAGCTTCAAGGAATGGAACGACAACTACAAAGGTTCGGGTACGAAATACACCGCCGGTCAGAGCGTGACGATGCATGACGACCTGACGCTCTATGCCGTTTGGTCTCCGAACAGCTATACCATCACCCTGAACGCCAACGGCGGAACAGGCGGTACGACCAGCGTGCAGGCTGTCTTCGACGAACCGATGCCGAACATCACTATCCCGAGTCGTGAGGGCTATACGTTCGTCGGCTATTTCGATGCGCAGAACAAACAGTACTACGATAAGAACGGCAGCAGTATGAACAGCTGGGTAACGCCTTCCAACGCCACCTTGACAGCTCAGTGGCAGGAGAACGGCTCTGTGCCGCCGGAGATCACGGGAGACCTGCATTTCTGGTTCATCCACGCCGCTGATGCTGCTATGAATAACGTCACCAACGATGCCTCCGTCTTCTCCGACATGGTTTCTTCCGGCAGTTCCAAGGAAGGCAGTATCACGATTGATGGTACCAGTTATTCGGTTACTCGCCGTTCGGGTGATCCGTCGGACGGTAAGTTCGGTGCTTTCACCGTTCCGGCAGGTAAGCAGGCCATCTTCTACTCCCTCGCTATCTCGTCCGGCGGTGCTGACCGTCAGATCGACCTCATCAGCGCTACGGACACCTTTGAACTGAGTGTACCGGGAGGAAGCAACACGTACCGGCGTCTGGAGAGCGATCCGCTACCGGCAGGTACCTACTCCATTGAGCGCGCAGCGTCCAGCGGCAATGTGCGTATCGCTGTCATCGTGCTCAAGTTCATCGATGATGATGAGCCTTCCGGCATCGAGAACCACGCTGCACAAAAGAACGCAGCACGTAAAGTACTGCGTTCCGGTCAGGTGGTTATCTACCGTGATGGTAAAGCCTATTCGATCTTAGGTCAGAGTCTTTGACCCGTGACCGTGTATTCGACTCCGCTGCGGATGATGATGAGTTGTCCGTGGCGGAGTATTTTTTGTGCACTCGGCTCAGCCTGTACACTCTCCACTGCCGACTCACCGCTCTTCTCGCAAACGGTATTGACCGTCAGATCTTTGATCTCCCATGACGGAGCATTGCTCTCTCCGATGGTATAATAGAAAGCGAAATGAACATTGTTGCGATGCATGAACTGAGTTGGGATAGCAATGCTGTTACTCATCCACTCAAAGTTCTCGGACGTGCCCCAAAGCGGAATCTGCAGTTGAGTCCATGTAGCAGCCGTTACGTCAACGGTGTAGTCATCGCTGATGAGCAGCTGACACTGCGAAGGCCAATCGGTCGAGGTGCCATAACCGACCGCATGCTGGAAAGCAATCGTACCGCTCTTCTGGTCGGTGAAATCAAAAGCCGGAGAGATCAGATAATCCTCATTAGCGCCTTTGTTATAGCCGTTCATGTTCGCGCAGGAATAGGATGAGTTCCAATACCAAGCAGCTGTACCGCTTTGATCAACAGGCGTGAACTGTCCTAAACCTTCGCTGAAACTCTCAGAGAAACGGATCGGTGTGCAGTCCTGTCCGGGCAGTTCGCCACCAAGGTTCAGTCCTACCATATAAGGGTCATGGTCGGAATAGCGGGTTGCGGAGTTGTTTCCACCGCCACAGGAAGTATTAATATGCCAAACGGCTGCACCGGTGATCTGCTCTGCCATCGACGCATTGGCAAACGTATGGTCAATCAGCTCTCTGCTGCCCTGATAGCAGTACGAATACGCATAGGAATCGAAGCTAAGAAGCTGCTCCTCGTAGTTGTTATTGATAAGAACCTGCATAGCCTCTTCATCCATCTCCGCGTTCAGATCACCCATGATCAGAATATCCGGATCTTTGACCTTGGAGGACATATTGAGTCCGCTGATAAGCCAGTTGGCATTGTCCACACGTTTGGATTGAGAGGCAGCATCTGACTTGGCTTTGAAATGGTTCATCGAGAGGGTGAACCGTTCGCCGGTGGCTAATTCTTCCCATGCTTGTATGCGCATCGTGTTTTTGTAATATGCCACATTCGTTGCCGCATAATTGGAGCCATACGGTTTCACTTTCTCCGTACGATAGATAAAACCGGACTTGATGGCATTGTCATAGGAATCGGTCTCTTCGTAGATACCGTCGCTCACGACTGCATAGGCACCTTCGCCCATACGGGTATTGAGCGCATCTACCAGATACTCCAAGGTAATCGGTTTGGCTTCCACCTCGCAGAAAGCGAAAATATCGGCATCGGAGGCAATGACCATGTCGGCAATACGCCGGGTTTTCTCGATCAGACCTGCCTCGTCATCGTAAGACGGACGGCTCGATTCAGCGTAGTTATAGTAATAGTTGAGCAGGTTGTTTCCTACCACACGAATACGTCCGTTTCCCACATCCGGAACGGGAGTAGCGGCCCACACCGCCATCGTGACTACTGTCAGCAAAAAAGTCAGAATATGCTTTCTCATGGTTTCAAAAAATTAAAATTGGCTGCAAATTTACTACAAAAATTGCACATATGCAAACTTTCGGGCGTTTTTCGTCCAATAAAATGAATTTTTATGTATTTTGTGCCGATATATAGCGGCATTTTGGTATAAGATGTACGATGTACAAAGGAAAGATGTCCGATCAGTTTTATCTATGGTTACGAAGGACGGATACATCGTTTTTTCAGACAATTGGCTTACAAAAAACACAAAAAAAACATTTTATAAAGAAAAAATTTGTGTATATCAGAAAATTTTTGTAATTTTGCGCCCGATTGTTTTTATATTTACGCAAACTTACAAAAACTTACAATAATTATGCAGAAAATGCACACACACCCGAACGCATGGCGCACACGAATGATGATCATTCTCACCATGCTGGTTGTAACCCTTCCTTCATGGGGTCAATATCGCCGTAGAGGAGGATTGTTGGACGGTGACCATTATCACTTTGTGTATCTAAGTGGTCATGTCGGTTATTCGATTTTAGATTCGCATGCAACAGGCGTAATGCCCTCCGGTAAAGTGGGCGGTGGATTTGGTGTCGGATATGAGTACCGTAACAGCGGCCTTTGGGCGAACGTCGGTATTCAGATGAGTTTTCATCGTTCGAGCCTCAAACTTGATCCGTACACGATAGAGCACCCGGGTAAGTACAAATTCTCGGATCAAAAGCTCTTGAACGGAACCTTCCTGTACGATGTGGAGCAGACCGACCAGATTCAATGGAATTTCTTCGACGTGCCTATCCTGTTCGGTTACTATACCCATGGTTTCCATATAGGAGCCGGTGTCAAGTTAAGTTATGCTTTGAGTGCAAAGTTGAACACCGTGGGATCGTACAACCTGCGATTCCTGCCTACGGACTATCAGGTAAAAGAGCCGTATCACGACATGCCGGACAGAGGTTTGACGGTGTATGAATTTGAGGCAAACCAGAAAAACCGCATCAACGTGGGAGCCGCGCTGATCGGAGAGATCGGTTATGACCTCTTGTCATCGATGCCGAGCAACAGCCGTTTGTGCCATGTGCTCAAACTGAGTTTCTATTTCGAATACGGATTAAACAACTACAACAAAGGTGGAGACAAACTGCGGTACGAGATGCCGCCGTTCAACAAGGAGCACGAAGCAAGTGCTACCGAATTGGTTTTCAACCCCTTCCTGAACACAGAAGCGAGTCCTGCTCGTACGGTTCCGTTCTTTGCTGGTGCTAAGATCACCTATATGATCGGAGGTAGCCGTACGGCTCGTTCAGGATTCCACCACGGATGTATGTGCTATAATTAAGATTTCAGAATTCAGATTTCAGAATTCAGTATTCAGATTACAGGTTAGAATATGAAAAACTTTCTCTATAGATTGATTTGCTGCATGTTACTGATAGCGGCAGCAGTAGTGAATGTAAACGCGAGTATCCATTACGATACTCCGATGAAGTACAAACTCTGTATGGGAGATACCATAATCATTGACAAGGTACGCGTAGTCAATGATACCATATGGTACGACACCATTGTGTCCTCCACTCCACCCAATGTGCCAGATACGTTGATACGTACGACGGTAGTAAACAAGTTTCCCACTTTCCTGAAGTTGGAAACGGAGCGTCGTATAGAGCGTGGAACGACGTTCAATTGGCATGGTATCGTCATCAGCAAGGCCGGCATGTACGAGAAAGTGTACAAGTCGGTTCACGAATGTGACAGTATCTACCAGATTCGGGTGCGCGAACGTGTGGAGACGCACATAACGGACACTTTGTGTTTGGG
This sequence comes from uncultured Bacteroidales bacterium, assembly GCA_900321605.1. Classification (GTDB taxonomy): domain Bacteria; phylum Bacteroidota; class Bacteroidia; order Bacteroidales; family Paludibacteraceae; genus Colicola. The sequence goes on from ONWR01000009.1 coordinate 52,904, forward strand.
AAGTTCAATGACCTTTGGTAATCAGACACTTACGAAGCCTGGTATATACCGTGACAGTTTGCACTATGCAGACTACGACTCGATCACTATCCTGTCGCTGTTAGGTCATATGCCGGATACGGTGACGCACGATGTTCGTATACCGGAAGGAACAAGTTTTGATTGGAACGGCAATAGTTATAGTCAGACGGGAGTCTATGACCTTGCGTTCACCGACCGTTTTGGTTGCGATTCGTTGAGCCGCTTGGTCTTGACCGTTTATCATGTGGACACGATCGACACCGCCGTAGTGATCTGTCCGGGTGAGTCGTACACATGGCACGGCTACACCGGAAGCCAGACGATGAAGTATGAGTTCCCGGGTGTACGCGAGAATGGAGACCAAGTATGGTATCGGTTCGATCTGACAGTCAAACCGATGGTGGTTGTGGACACCACTTTCACCATCTGCGATGATGAGACCCTCTCCTTCAACGGCAAAGTGTACACTAACCCGGGTGAATACGACGATCAGTACACCTGTGACACCTTGTACAAGATCACGGTAGTCAAATATCCGACCAAACTGCATGTTCAGACGGCAGTTTTAGACCGGACGAACCCGTATTACTGGCGTTACGTACTGGACGGTGTGCAATATGTGGACACGATCTTGGCTGCCGGAACGTATGAACACACGACTCATGATGCCGAAACGGGATGTAATGAGATATACCGCTTGATCGTAACCAAAGATGAGACGGCTTATCACTACATCACCGACACCGTAGTGTGCGAAAACGAATACTTTGAGTGGAGAGGCAAGACCGGTTTGAACCGTCAAGGTATCGGTACAACGACCCATTATTACGACCGTTACCGCACCGCTGCTGACCAAGACAGTATCTATGAATTGATCCTTCGTGTACAACCTGTTCCACGTACCTCGCAGACCATCAAGTTCTGCGGCAGCATCGAATGGAACGGCGTAACATACACGGAATCAACGGTTGTAGTAGATACCATGATGTCAATGCAGTATCACTGCGACTCGATCGTAACCACCCTCTTATCGAAAGGTATTCCGTTCCACAAGCATGATACGGCTACTATTCGTCCGGGTGAGTCGATTACATGGCGTGGTCAGATCATCTCTACTGATGGTCAATACAAAGACAGTTATGTGACAGCAGCCGGTTGCGACAGTATCTACTCTCTTGGCGTTGGTCTGGAGGAAGTACCGGTAGCTACTCCGACTCGTACATGGTACGCTTCTATCTGTGAAGGCGACTATTACTTGTGGGAAGCAGACAACCAGAAATACTTCAACGATGGCACTTATGTAGATACCGTCTTCAACGCTGTTAACCCGCAACAAGTTGATTCTCTGAATATTCTTATCATCACCAAGAATCAGAAATATGTAACACGTGAGCGTATCACGTCGCATGTATTCCCCACTTATTACCGTGGACAAGAGTTCTACAGAGACCAAGAAGTGGAGTTCCACTACACCTCGGATAATGGTTGTGACAGCGTAGTGATCGTCAAAGCAGAATTTGAGATTTCGCATTTCGAAGAGAACGTAGTGATCTGTCCGGGCGAGTCGTACATATGGGACTGGGACGGTTTAACATACAGAGAATCAGGACGTTACTTCAAGACCATCAAAGACCGGAACGGTAACGACAGCGTAGAGCATATTCTGAATCTGACCGTTCGGTACATCCCTGACACCTATATCAAGAAGACGATTTGTAAGGGAAGCAGTTACACCTATGGAGACCGCACGTTGACCGAAGCCGGTATCTACGATTTCACATTCCACGAGACAGGTTGCGACAGCATCGTTCACTTGGCGCTCAATGTAGTGAGTCCGGATACTATCCGTTACGTACACCACATGAACGAGCACGACTCTTACACTTGGCATGGAGAGATCTATCACGAGACCGGTGTGTACTATTTCCACGGTACTAACCGTTGGGGCTGCGACTCCTTGGAGATCCTGCAACTGACTGTTAATCACGTAGATACCATTGACTCTACAGCCGTTATATGTCCGAATGAGATACCGTTTGTATGGCATGGTATCACGGCAAGTCAGAGCGGTAAATTCACCGGAACAGAAGAGATCGGCGGTGTCATCAACTACTACCGTTTAGACCTCACCGTTCGTGAGATGGTTTATCTCGATACGACTTTCACCATCTGCGGCGACCAGACCGTTACTTTCCATGGTGTGACATACAACGAGTCCGGCACGTATCCGAACCATATTGCATGTGATACCATCGTGAACGTACACATCGTCAATCATCCGCAGCAGGTTTACGAGACGCATGCACGGATGACCGATGAACACGGTTACCACTGGACATACTGGGACAACGGCGTTAAACATGAGAACGTTCTGTTCAATCAACCGGGAACATATGAGTTCGAAACTCCGAACGCCGAGACCGGTTGTAGCGAGATCTGGCGACTCATCCTTACCCTTGACGAAAACTCCTATCTGTTCCAAGAGGCACTGACGATTTGCGAAGGTGATGACTTCACATGGCAAGGTCTGAGCGGATTGAGTAGCATCACCGGAACGAACACCTATCGCGTTGAATATGAGACACATGCAGGCAAAGACAGCATCTATGAACTGACGCTGACAGTAGTACCTGTAGAGCGCACGGTACGTACCATCACCTTCTGTGGCGAGACCGAATGGAAGGGTACGACTTATACCTCTTCGGCTGTAGTGTATGACACGATTTCCTTAGCGAACGGTTGCTACCGGATTGAGCGTATCAACCTCGACAAAGCACAGTCGTACTACTTCCGTGAGAGCAAAGAGTGGCCGCAAGGCAAGGTGCTCATCTGGCATGGTCAGAACATCACCACGGACGGTGTTTACTACGACCGTCTGACAACCGTTCAGGGTTGTGATAGCGTCTATGAGTTGACCGTAACAATCATCCCTGCAGCTCCGGAGAGCAACCAGTACGCGGAAGAGTTGTCCACTTGTGAGGGCGACACGATCGTTTGGCGAGGCAAGAACATCTGGCGTTCCGGTACTTATGTAGATACCGTTTGGGCGGAAGGCAAAGTCAAAGTGGACTCCATCTTCACTTTGAGTTTCACAGCTTGGCCTGCTCCAAAGGACACCATCTACGAACACCTCTATACCTGTAATGACGGCGGCGTCATCCGTTATAACGGCAAAGACTACTTGAAGAATGACACCGTTATTACCAATTACCACACGATCCATGGTTGCGACAGTATCGTAAAGACCTATCTGCATTTCAACGAGGCGTTGTTCCTTCGCGACACAGCACGCGTAGCAGAGAACACCCTGCCCTATGCATGGACGCCGACCGGAACCGACACCACCATCTATCTGATGGAGCCGAGCACTTACCAATACAAACAGAAAACCAACGGTGGTTGCGATAATGTGTGGGAATTGTTCTTCGAGGTATATCCGGTATTTATCCTGCGCGACTCGGTAGCCGTTTGTGAGAGCGAGTTGCCGTATCACTGGGAGCGCGGACCGATTGAGTACCGCTCCACCGACCTGAGTGCAGAGCCGGGAACGACACGCGAGGTATCGTACAGCTTCATCAGCAAAATCACAGGAGCCGACAGCGTCTATATCCTGCAACTGACCGTCCTGCCGCAGATCAAGAAAGTAGAGCAACACTATTTCTGCGAAGGCGAAGATGTCAGCATCTACGGTAAGACATACTACATGAGCAGCTCTGACAGTGTATTGCGCGACACGATCATGCGTCCGAATCCGGAGGCAGCCGGTTGCGACAGTATCATCTATTTGGAGATCTATCAGAACCCAGTGAACCGCGTGACTGAGACCGTCATCATGCATGAAGGCGAAACCATCAATTGGCGCAGCATGACCATCACCGAGTTGCTCACCAAGACCTATGAGGAGCGAGTGATCAACAGCACCGGTTGCGAGGATATTTACCAGTTGCGTGTCATTGCCGAGCAGCATATAGCGGATCACGTTTGTGTAGAAAACACTCCCTATGAATGGCGTAACCAATACTTAAACACCACCGGAGTGTTCACCGATACCGTTCGCGTTAACAACGTGATCACAGAGTTCCACTCGCTGAGCTTGACCGTAGATACCGTTCCGACCCGATACGAGCGGATCTTCTTCTGCGAAGGAGACCAGATCAAGGTTGGTGACAAGCTCTACCACAATCTCCAATCCGACAGCGTTTACCGCGATACCTTGCGCAAAGCAAACGAAGAGAACCTGTGCGACAGCGTCATCTACTACGAGATCACCCAGTATCCGGCTAAACATACGATTGAGACCAAGATCCTGCATGTGGACAGCACAATCGTTTGGAACGGCATGACGATCACGGAACTGGTTGACCGCACCTATACCTATGAAGGAAATACAGATCCTGCAACGGGTTGTACGATCACCGAGCAGTTGCGTATCGTAGCCGAGCAACGGGAGAACAAGACCATCTGCGTACTCGACACTCCATACACAGCTTGGCGAGGATACCAACTCTACACAACCGGCATCTACACCGATACGGTCTTCGAGAATGGCTTCATCAAAGAATTCCATTCCTTGAACCTCAAAGTAGATACCGTTCCGAGCATCATCCGTGAGTACTATGTTTGTGCCGGCTATCCGCAGTTCATCAATGGTAAAGAGTACGGAGCAGACGCCACGATGCGTGACACGCTCTACCGCGATACCATCTCTGCCAAGACCAGCCCGACTTCGGCTTGCGACAGTATCATCTATCTGGAGATCCATGTATCGTCCGTTAAGAAACATACGGAAACAAGGATCCTGCCTGTCGGCGAGACGATCGATTGGAACGGCATGACCATCACCAAGGGAGGAGACTACAGCGTGACGACTCCGATAGCTACCGGTTGCGACAGCCTCAGTATCCTCCATGTAGTGGAAGAGACCCGTATGAACAAGACCATCTGTATCACTGATACACCGTTCGTCTGGACACAAACCGGTGAGAGCTATTACACCGCAGGTATCTGGGCAGACACCACCATCGATGCATATGGACATATCAGCGCATACTACACCCTCCATCTGGCAATCGACACTGTTCCTACGCGCACGATACGCGAGTACGTATGCGCAGGTACGCCGCGCACGATAAATAATAAGGTATATGGAGCTGATCCTGCTCAGAACGGACAAATGTTCCGAGATACTCGGCGATACGATTGTCTGGGAAGGCGATACCATCACAGAGATAGCCACCAAGACCTATAAGCACATCACGAACGACCCTGTAACCAATTGTGAAATAACTCATTACCTGAATGTTATAGCAGAAGACCGATTAGTCATCAATGACTTCTGCGCACTGGATACACCGTACGTTTGGAGTTATAATAACGAGAAATACTACACCACCGGTGTATATACGGACACGACCTTTGAGAACGGCTTTATCACCCGTTTCTACACCCTCGACCTGACCATCAAGAATCCGGAGGAGAAGACTATCTTCTTAGAGGGCTGTATCGAAAAGGGAGGTGTCACTTTCTTAGACCAAGTGTATCTGAACGATACGATTGTCAGCGACACCCTCGATTGCGACACGATCTACAAGATTCATGTCACGATTCACCGTGTCGATACGGTTTATCTCAATGACACCATCTGCGAGAATGACCTGCCGTATATCTTAGGTCGTCAGAATCCGGATACTATCTGGACGGAAGATGCGAACCCGTATTATCACTCTGACACCACCGCTTATGGTTGTGACTCGACCGTTGTGCTGACTCTGCATATCACTCCGACACTCGGCAAGAACGACTCCACCTTCATCTGCGAGGACGAGATAGCCGAGCATCCGGTCGTTTTGGGTAACCTGACTAACCCGTGGTTCGATACCAGAGAAAACGGTAAATACCACGGCAAATGGGAAGGCAAATGGACCGGTGTCAAGTACACGACAGACACCATCGTCTGGGATTGCAACCATGAGTATTTCCATCATATTATCGTTCGTCCGCGTCAGAAGACGATACAGGAGGTAGAATACAGCATCTGTAGAGGCGACTCCGTTCAACCCTTCTGGCCGTACAACCCGATTTGGATAAAGACCGATACCGTCATCTATGACACGATTCCGAACATCAATCCATTCGAGGACACCAAACATGGTGGAACGGTTCATAACGACCGGGCATATGTATGCGACAGCATCACGAAATGGACATTCCATCTGACGGATACCGTTCATAAACACTTATACGAACATATTCGCGAAGGCGAGACCTATGTCTTCAACGACAGTATCCTTGCTACCACAGGCGTTTACGACTCTATCGGCGACTACACTACGATGGACTCGGCGCACAACTACTGCAAAGCATACTATCACTTGCACCTGACAGTAGATCCTGTTTACCGCACAACGGATACGATTGACATCTGTTTCCGCGCTAACCGCGAATACACCTATGTAATGAGATCTCAGGATGACTCAACGTACACCTTCAAGTTCCAGACACCGGATAAAGATACCGCTCTGCTGCACTTTGAGGACTCGTTGATGCACCCGTCATATCAACATTACGACCACTACTTCAACTTGGTAGTTTACTACCGTCAGGAGTACTTCAAACAATACTACGACACGATTTGCGAAGGTGACTCGTTGCGGTTCGATATCCATCACCGCAACAATACATTGGAACAACGGTTCTTGAAAGTCAAAGGTATCTACTACGATACGATCCCTGCATTGAACGGTTGCGACAGCATCATTGAACTCTATCTGGAGACCCGCGACAGTATCAAAACGACATACATTGAGAAGACCGTTACCGACCGTGAGTTGCCGTACATATGGACCAACACATGGTACGAAGGAAACGTTCCCCAAGACTCCACGATGGAGCTCCGCTCATCCGGTATCTACCAGATCACGATGCCGAGCGTACATGGTTGCGACAGTACGATCGTAATGAACTTCACGGTTCATCAGACCCATGTATTCATGGATACGATCGACGTATGCGACGCTATCAACAAGACACTTTCGCACACATGGTTCACCGGTTATGAGCAAAAGTACACTACTCCACTCGCGGACGACACCATCTACGTCAAAGACACGCTGCAGACACGCATCAAACTGGATAGCATCTATGTACTATGTGTCAACTTCCATCAGACCTATCGCAAGCAAGTCTTTGAGAAGATATGTGAGGGAGACTCATTACGATTCGACAGACATCATATCGAGGAAGAGAGCAACCTCATCACGGAGCGCTACGTCAAAGTACCGGGTGTATATTCCGATACCTTAAAGACGCTCTTCGGATGCGACAGCATCATTGAGTTGCATCTCTCATGGTACGAACGTATTCCGGTAGTTTACCAAGAAGTGACCGTCACCGACCGTGAGTTGCCGTACATTTGGCATCACACATGGCATCAAGGCGCTGAAGACTCGACCTTTGTACTGCGTGAGACCGGTGAATACACCATCACGATGCCAAGTGAGACCGGATGCGACAGTACGATCGTATTGAACTTCACGGTACATCAGACGCACGTCTTCCGCGACACGATCACGATCTGTGCTCCGGAGAACAGAACACTGTCTCATATCTGGGATTTCGAGCCGAACTATGAGCAGTTCTTCACCGTACCGGATCACGACGTAGATACCACGTACGAAGACACTCTGGTGACACGTATCGTTAATGACAGCATCTATCATCTGTATGTACACTACCATGTAGAGGATTCGACGATCATTAACGCGACTATCTGCGAAGGCGACTCGATGCGGTTCGGTCTGACGCGACTGAATATGCCACGTTACCTCAAAGATCCGGGTACCTACCGCGATACGCTGGTACGTCATGACAACAGTTGCGACAGTATCATCGTACTGCGACTCAATGTTTACCCGCGTTACTTCAACGACTCGACCAAACACATCGCAGACATTGATACACCATACATCTGGATCCACAAGCAAGGCGGACAAGAGATAGCACGCGACTCGCTATACACCGCAGGCGATTATGAATACCGCTATAAGAGCCAATTCGGATGCGACAGCATAGACAGCTTACACCTCTTTATCCACAAGACCTATTACATACACGAAGACACCATTAATATTTGTTACAGCGAGACGCCGTTCACCTGGCGAGAGTTGAACAACATCACAGAAACAGGCGATTACGAGAACCGCAGAAAGACCACAGAGGGTTACGACAGTATCTATTACGTACATATCAACGTTTGGAAGCAGGTATATGACACTATCCAAGCATCCATTTGCGAAGGCGACTCGATGCGCTGGGGTCTGACAAAGACCAACCATCCGCGATTCGTTTACAACGCAGGCCTGTACAATGATACGCTTGTTTCCAGCCGTGGTTGCGACAGTATCCTCGTGCTGAACCTGAATATCTTCCCGCGTTACTTCAACGACTCGACCAAGCACATCGCTGATGTCGATACGCCGTACGTATGGATTCATAAGCAAGGCGGACAAGAGATCGCTCGTGACTCGCTGTATGCAGCAGGAAGATACGGATACCGCTACGAGTCAACTCTCGGATGCGACAGTATCGACAGCCTGACCCTTGTGATCCATCCGACCTATCTATTCAAAGACACCGTCACCATCTGCTACGACCAAACACCGTACACATGGTACAACGCAGATCATACACAGATATTCCAAGAAGGCATCTACGAGACAGGCACCTATATCAAACGTCTCCAGACGCATGACCTATATGATAGCACGTACGTACGCTACGTACGCGTGATACCGGTGATCCATGATACCGTTCGTCATGCTATGTGCGAGGGAACAGACTATCTGTTCAACGGAGTACGCTATACCGAAGGAGGCACCTATACCGACACACTCGTATCCAACTACGGCTGTGACAGTATAGTGACCTTGATCCTGACCGTCAACAAATCAATCTTCGTACGTATCCCTGCCGATATCTACGAAGGCGAGACTTATATGTTCTACGGTCAGCCGTACACCACCTCGGGTACCTATCGTCATTACGGTCATACGCCGGAAGGCTGTGATTCGATTGCCGAACTGTTCCTAACCGTTCATCCGCAGATAGATACGATAGTGACCATCTGTAAGAGCGAGTTGCCGTACACATGGGTTCATAAGTGGAGCGGACAGGAACGCTTACTCTACTCGCAGGGTATCTACCGAGACGACACGACCGTAGTCAATGATCAACGCACCTTCTACACCTTACAACTCGTAGTCAACGAACCGCTATACGACACTATCCGTGCTTCGATCTGTCAAGAAGAGAATGACTTCTACGAATTCCGTGGACAACGATTGACTACCACCGGTATTTACCACGACACCATAACAGGCTCTAACGGATGCGACAGCATCACCACCTTGTACCTCACGGTCAACAAGCCGTACTACAACTATATTGAGCGTCATATTGTGGAAGGTCAATCAGTCGAAGTACTCGGTCAAACCTATAGCAATGATACATTGGCTACGTTCAGAGGATTAACACCTGCCGGCTGTGACAGCATCACCGATGTACGTATCATCATGCATCCGTTAGTTGACACGACCGTCGTAGTCTGCTCCGATGATCTGCCTTATCGCTGGATCAACAAGTGGAACGGTCAGGAGACCTTGCTCTTCGCTGCCGGTCTCTACCGCAATGATACCACGATGGTAAACGGCAAGCCGATGTACTACGGATTGAAACTCATCGTTAACGATCCTATACAAGACACCATCCGTCACGCGATGTGCGAGGGTGCAAGCTATGAGTTCAAGGGCAACACCTACGACGAGGCAGGCATCTATCGTGACACCCTCACGGCGGCTAATGGTTGTGACAGCATCGTCACATTGATACTGACCGTTAACAAACCGTACTACAACATCATCAAGGAGAATATCCTTGAGGGTCAGTACTACGTCTTCTACGGTGATACAATCCGTGAGAGCACAACGGTTAACCATAGCGCACGCACTCCGGAAGGATGCGACAGCACGACCGTTCTCCAACTCACTGTTCATCCGCTGGTAGATACCGTCATCAACGTCTGCGACAATGACCTGCCGGTGATCTGGAACAACAGATGGAGCGGTAAACAAGAGAGCTACTACACCTACAGATCAACGTTAACCATCAGGTATTCGACACGATCCGTCACGCGATGTGCGAGGGTGCAAGCTACGAGTTCAAGGGTAATACCTATACCGAGGCGGGCATCTATCGTGACACTCTCCGTGCAGCTAACGGTTGCGACAGTATTGTGACATTGATCCTCACAGTCAACAAGCCGTACTACAACATCATCAAGGAGAATATCCTCGAAGGCAAC
>ONWR01000037.1 GCA_900321605.1 uncultured Bacteroidales bacterium
CCGCAAACGGATTCGGCTAAAATAGATCTCGTGCAGCGTCATATAGGAAATGCGGCGGTTAATCTGTATCTGTTTCATAGCGAGGCGAATGAGAATGAACGTCCGGAGATAGGGAAAGCTTTCGCTGACTCTTTGTACAACGGCATGGAAAATATGCTGATGGAAGTATATAGCTCCTTTGGCGAATTGGCAACAATATTTGCTTCCATGGCTAAAGTGATGGCAAAAGAGCCGGTTCAATCGCTGGTGGAGGATGTGACACTTTGGAGTTTAAGTATGTACAGCGATCAGACGGACGATTTGCATCCTATGCTTCGTATAAATTCCTCGCAGCAAGAGGCAGTGGAGAATGTCCGTATGGGAATTGAAGACGACACCATTTACGACATACTTGGTCGTCCGGTTACCGATTCTTCTCAACACGGAGTATATATCCAAAACGGTCAAAAAATAATCCGCTAATCCATAGCTCATCCAATAATGAAAAAAATCCTTTTCGCAGCTGTTTGCGTAATAGCGTTAGCCGCCTGCAACAAACCCAATGAAAGTATGAAAAATGAAGCTATTGAGAATCTGATGACACGTGTCTCCGTGCGTGAGTTCACAGGTGAGAAGATCTCCGCCGAGCAGATTGACACCCTCCTGCGTGCCGCCATGGCAGCTCCTTCGGCTCTTAACAAACAACCATGGGCGTTCGTCGTAGTAACCGATGAGAAGATCATCGCTCAGTTAGGCGAATCGCTGCCGTATTCACGTTGCAGCAATCATCCTGCTTGTGCGTTCATTCCTTGCGGAGACTTAAGTAAGACCATCGAAGGCGATTTGGCTACCTTTTGGATCAACGATGTGTCCGCTGCTACAGAAAACCTGTTGTTAGCTGCTCATGCGATGGGTCTTGGAGCCGTTTGGACAGGTCTGCATCCGGATATGAACCGCGTGACGATGGTACAACAACTATTGGGTTTGCCGGAACACATTATTCCGCTCTGCGTAGTGCCTGTCGGTATTCCGGCTGAGCAACCGGCAGTAAAAGACAAATATAAACCTGAAAATATACACTATAACGGTTGGTAATTAATCACACTTTAAAATACATTAATGATGAAAAAAGTTCTTTTAGTAGCAGCTGCTGCCATGTTAATGACAAGCTGCGGAATGATGCAAAGCAATGCAGGAACGAACGCTCCTGCCAGTACAACAACACCCACCACTACTACTCAAGCAGCGCCCAATGCAATGAATGCCGGACAGGGAGCCGGAACAGCATTGCTCAGTCTCTACAACCAGTACAAGGCGGACGGCAACAAGTACGATTATTCGAACATGCAGAACGTACTGAACACCATTGCCTTGATTTCTAATTGTCAGGGATTGAAGGCGAACTACAAAGATCAAGAGTACTTGAAAGGTTTCGGTAAGGGCTTGATCGCTTCGTCGTTGGGTCTCGTTACGCAGAATAATGTACAGACCGTAACGAATAGTTTGGTGGACATTGTGAAGAATAGCGAATCGGTTCAGCAGATCTCCGGTCAAGCACAGAACACTGCTAATTCTGTCTCTCAGTACGCCAACACAGCATCCCAATATGCCGGTGCTCTGAGCACACTGCTCTCTGCTTTCTCGCAGAAATAAGAGAAAATGACCATTAATGGCTTTGAAAATAGCACAAAATCATCATAAATCGCTACAAAATGACGTTTTTTTGATTTTTCTTTCCAAAAAATTTGGTCAAATCAAAAAAAAGCAGTAACTTTGCACGCTTTTTTGCGTGAGTGTACATTATGCACATGCGTAAAGGCGCAATTAAAAATAATTATAAACCGTAAGGTTGGGCGGTGCCAAGAGGCTCAATAGATGTCCGTCGACCTTACCTAAAACAAACAAAATTAATGGAATACAATTCTTACAAGACAGTGTCTGTAAACAAAGAGACCGCTAAAAAAGAGTGGGTCGTTGTTGACGCTGAAGGCCAGATTCTTGGTCGTATGTGCTCCAAAGTAGCTAAATTGCTGCGTGGTAAGTACAAACCGTCCTACACTCCGAACGTGGACTGTGGTGACAACGTAATCATCGTGAATGCTGACAAAGTACAGCTGACGGGTAACAAATGGAACGATCGCGTTTATGTACGCTACACCGGTTTCCCGGGTGGCCAGCGTGAGTTCACTCCGGCTGACCTTATGGCAAAAGGAGCTGACAAACTCGTTCGTCGCGTAGTAAAGGGTATGCTGCCCAAGAATCGTCTCGGCGCTCGTCAGATCACCAATCTGTACATTTTCGCTGGTGCAGAGCACAATATGCAGGCACAGCAACCGAAAGTAATTGATATTAACACCTTGAAATAATAGAAGAAAATGGAAACAGTTAATGCTTTAGGACGTCGTAAAGAGGCAGTTGCCCGCGTTTACGTAAATGATGGTGCCGGCAAGATCGTGATCAACGGTCGCGACATCGAGACATATTTCCCGTCTTCTATTCTGCGCTACATCGTTCTCCAACCGCTGAACAAACTCGGCGTAGCTGAGAAATACGATATCAAGGCAAACCTTGATGGTGGTGGCTTCAAAGGTCAGGCAGAGGCTCTGCGTTTGGCTATCGCTCGTGCGCTGGTGAAAATCAATCCGGAAGACAAGGCTGCGTTGAAGGCAGAAGGCTTCATGACTCGTGACGCTCGTGAGGTTGAGCGTAAGAAACCGGGTCAGCCGAAGGCTCGTAAGCACTTCCAATTCTCCAAACGTTAATCGGAAGAACAACTCCAAATCGTGTGGACTCCTCAGGGATTACCACACGATTGTTTTGGAGACTCAAACGCACATGCGTGCGCGTATATTTAATAATGTGTTATGCGCGTGAACGAGTATTCCAAAATGAAAGGAGAAATAATAATTATTCATTAATCATTATTCATTAAAAAAAACAAAATGAGAACAAATTTTGATCAACTTCTCGAGGCTGGCGCACACTTTGGTCACCTCAAACGTAAATGGAATCCGGCAATGGCTCCTTACATCTACATGGAGCGCAACGGTATTCACATCATTGACCTCAACAAGACTGTCGTTAAGATTGACGAGGCAGCAGAGGCTCTTAAGAATCTTGCCCGCAGCGGACGTAAGGTACTCTTCGTTGGTACGAAAAAGCAGGCTCAGGAAGTCGTAGCTGCTCGTGCACAGGAGGTACAAATGCCGTACATCACTGAGCGTTGGGCTGGTGGTATGCTCACCAACTTCCCGACCATTCGTAAGGCTGTGAAGAAAATGGGTCAGATCGACAAGATGATGACCGATGGTACACTCGAGAACGTTTCCAAACGTGAGAAACTGCAAGTTACCCGTCAACGCGAGAAACTGGAGAAGAACCTTGGTTCTATCGCTGATATGACTCGTCTGCCGAGCGCAGTATTCGTAGTGGACGTCATCAAAGAGAAGATTGCCGTTGCAGAGGCTAACCGTCTGGGAATTCCTGTATTCGCTATCGTTGATACGAACTCGAACCCCAACAATATTGATTTCGTCATCCCTGCTAACGACGATGCAACAAAAGCTATCGATGTAATCCTTGGCGCAGTATGCGAGGCTATCAAAGAGGGTCTCGAGGAGCGCAAAGTAGAGAAAGCAGACGAGAGCGCTGCAGAGGAGCAGGCTAACACTGAGGCTCCGGCACCGAAAGAGCGTCGTCAGCGTATCCGCAAAGCTGCCCCGAAAGCAGAGGCTGAGAAAGTAGCTCAGGCTGCTGCTCCGAAAGAGGCTGCAGAATAAATTGAAAGTTTGTTTATCGGTTGATGGGTGGATAAGTTTATTCGTGGTTTAACCCTTTAAACAGGTTAACCAGTTTAACTACCCATTAACCAATAAACTCATTAACCCATTAACAAAAATCAGAGATTTTTATGGCTGTAACATTAGCAGATATCAAAAAACTGCGCGATATTACCGGCGCAGGTATGATGGACGTAAAAAAGGCTCTCGAAGAGGCAAACGGCGATTTCGAGGTTGCGAAGGACTTGCTCCGCAAACGCGGACAGGCTATCGCAGCTAAACGTAGCGACCGTGAAGCATCGGAGGGTTGCGTTCTCGCTAAAGTAAAAGGTAACTTCGGTGCTATTGTTGGCGTGAAGTGCGAGACCGACTTCGTGGCTAAGAACGAGGACTTCGTTGGCATGGTTAAACTGATTCTCGATGCTGCTTTGGACAACAAAGTACAGAGCAAAGAGGATCTGGCTGCTCTTAAGATCGGCAATTTCACCGTTGCAGAGATCATCACCGAGCGTTCCGGCGTTACTGGAGAGAAGATGGAGTTGGCAGACTATGCTTGCTTGGAAGCTCCGGTAGTAGATGCATACAACCACCTTGGTAACAAGCTCAGCTCGCTCGTTGCAGCAGAGGCTGGCGCTGACCAAGAGACCGTTCACGGCATCTCTATGCAGGTAGCAGCTATGAGCCCGATCGCTCTTGACGCTGATCACGTAGCTGAGGAGGTTAAGAAGCATGAGCTCGAAGTAGCTATTGAGAAGACCAAACAGGACGAGATCAATAAAGCTATCGAGAACGCTATCCGCAAAGCAGGTATCAACCCGGCTCACGTAGACAGCGACGATCACATCGAGTCTAACCAAGCTAAAGGCTGGATTACCGCTGAGCAGGCACAGCAGGCTCGCGAGATCAAAGCTACGGTTGCTAAAGAGGCAGAGGCTAACCTCGCTAACCAAGCTAAGAAGATTGAGATGATCGCTCAAGGTCGTCTTGGTAAGTTCCTCAAAGAGAATACTCTCGTTGAGCAGGCTTATATCATGAGCGAGTCGAAAGAACTCGTAAAAGATGTCCTCAAAGCAAAAGGTGTGGTTATCAGCGACTTCCGTCGTATTACATTGGCTGCTGAATAATTCGCTCCAATTCACGACAAACATCGCAGTGCCCGCAAGGCACTGCGTTTTTTTCTCCAAAATAGGATAGGAGAACTTGCTCACGGCAGAACTGCGTCTGGTCAGCATATTCGAGCATGGCGCGCAGTTTGGAGATGAATCGTTCTTGACGCTCCTCAAAGATAGCAGGCGATAGGTAGATATCCGTCTGACGCTCCATCGTCATAGTAAGGCTACATCCCACAGAACGAGGAATGTACGTTATTATTCCTCTTTGTGCCAAAGAGACTAATAACTCATGGTTGGAGGGTTCATCTGCTTCGCGGACGTATTGTAGATCGGTGTAGATACCGGTATAGGAACGCATCAGCAGATCCAGTAACTCGGCTTGTTCGCGTGAGAGGTTATATTCGCCTAACTGATGACGAGGTACTTTGATTTGCACACGCGGCTGTGTCTCGTGTTCTTCTTCAAAATCAATATATCCGGCGTGTGTGAGAATATGCAAGGCGGAATAAGTCTGTATGACCGGCAGATGCATCACTTGGCAAAGCTGGTCTATATGCAGCATGAAACGATGCCCTAAACCGCTTCCGGCTCCTATTTGGAGAAAATCCATGGTCTTGTGATAGACCGATTCTACAAACTCTTTCGGTGGGTACGTATCTACAGCGCGTTTCTTCAGTTTCGCTTGATCTTCCGCTTCGTTATACAGAAGCACGGCATACGCTGTTTGTCCATCTCGTCCGGCACGACCTGCCTCCTGATAATAACTCTCTAAATGCGATGGCAGATCATAATGAATGACCAAGCGGACATCGGGTTTGTCAATACCCATACCAAAAGCATTCGTTGCCACGATGATGCGTGTCTTGCCTTCCGTCCACGCCTGTTGACGCTCATTCCTGTCCTTGGTTGTCAATCCCGCATGATAATAATCTACAGAGGTGATTTCCTCCCTTCCTTTCAGGGAAGGGTCGGAGTTATGCCTCTTTAACCACTGGGTGAGTTCTTGGGCACGTTTACGGTTGCGGACATAAACAATAGCGGAACCCGGGACACGTGAGAGTATATGTGCTACCTGTTCCTCTTTCTTCTCCGTTCGGCGAACGACATAGATGAGGTTCTCGCGGTGGAATGACTTGCGGAGCACGTTCTTGGACGCAAAGCCCAGTTTGGCTTGTATATCATCGATGGTCTCCGGCGTAGCCGTAGCGGTTAGCGCTAAGATAGGCACATCCGGCAGTTGCTCACGGATTGCGGCTATATGGAGATAGGAAGGTCGGAAATCGTACCCCCATTGCGATATACAATGCGCCTCATCAACAGCAATCAAACCGATGGGCAAGTCGGCAAGACGTTTTTTAAACTCCTCACTCTCAAGCCTTTCCGGAGAGCAATAGAGAAAATGGTAAGGTCCGTAGAGACAGTTATCCAACGCTACACGCTGCTTGTCCCAACTCATGCCGGTATAGACAGCCGCGGCATGAATACCGCGCGCTTGAAGGTTCGCCACTTGGTCACGCATGAGTGCTATCAGCGGTGTAATAACGAGACAGAGACGTTTGTCCGGATTCTCATGCCCTTTGACGAGGGTGGGCACCTGAAAACAGATACTCTTACCGCCACCGGTGGGCATCAGAGCGAGGGTGTCTTTGCCGGACAGCACAGACTCAATGATCTCTGCCTGCAACGGACGGAAATCATCGTAACCGAAATATGTCTTCAGTGCTTCACGTGCTGTCATCGTCTTCAAAAAAATTTTGCGCTGCAAAATTACTGCTTTTTTATGACATATGCAAAAAAATGCATAAAAAAATTACTGAAATTCTTGCATATGTCGAAAAATAGTAGTACCTTTGCACTCAGAAAAGAAAAATGACTAACATTCTAAAATATATAAAACTATGATTTCTAAACGTTTAGAGGACGCTATTAACGCCCAAATCAATGCCGAAATGTGGTCGGCTTATCTGTATCTGAGTATGTCTGCTTATTGCCAAGACAAAGGCTATGCCGGCATGGCTAATTGGTTTGCTATCCAGTTCAAAGAGGAGCAAGATCATGCGCAGATTTTCTATAACTACCTCATCAGCCGTGGCGGACGTGTGCTGCTCAAGGCAATCGATGCAGTGGAGACCGAGTGGGCTTCGCCTTTAGCTGCATTTGAGAAGACTTACGAGCATGAGCAACATGTTACTTCGCTCATTAACAATCTGATGCACATTGCTGTAGAGGAGAAAGACTACGCTGCACAGAGCCGCCTCCAGTGGTTCATCGACGAGCAGGTAGAGGAGGAAGAGAACGCTGTGGAGATTATCAACAAACTGAAGATGTTGGACGGTAACGGCTATGGTCTCTATATGCTTGATCAGGAACTTGCCGCACGCGTTTATGCTACGCCTTCGCCTCTTGCAGCTAAAGCATAAGACGGATGAAGCGATATAAAGCTATATTTCTCGATTGGGATGATACGATAGGTGATTGGACGAACGCCGAGCATTTGGCTTTGCGTGATATTTACACCACGTATCATCTTGATCATTTATACGCCTCATTTGACGATTATTTGGCAGCGTACAAGCCGTATAACTTGGAGTTGTGGGGCAAGTATGGGCGTGGAGAAATCACCAAGAATTACTTGCATTTCGAGCGTTTCTACCGTCCGCTGCTGATCCAAGACGAACCGGAGCTGTGCGGGCAACGGAAAGATGAGTTGGCGCATCGGATAGGGGATGAGTTTCTTCGCCTGACGAATACCTATTTCCGTCTGATGCCCGATGCCGACAGGGTCGTTCGGTATCTTGCTTCCAAATATCCGCTGACGATTGTCAGCAACGGATTCAAAGAAGTGCAGTATTATAAGTTCGAACATTCCAGTTTGTCGGACTGCCTCACTCACACGCTCGTCAGCGATGAGATAGGCATCAACAAACCGCAACCGGAAATCTTCCGCATTGCCTTGGAGCGCAACGGTGTAAAGGCTGACGAAGCGATCATGATCGGTGACAGTTACAGTTCCGACATAGCCGGTGCAAAAGCCGCAGGCATTGACCAAATCTGGTTGCATGAGGGCGAGACATCCGAGACTGCCACCTTCATCGTTCCGCGATTAACAGATATAATGAATATCCTCTGAATATGAAGAACAAGCTATTTCTTTTCCTCGCTTGCTGCCTGTTGTGCAGCTGTTATCACCGCACGGACGCTCCGCGCGGCTCTTGGGCAAAAGGAGCTGACATCAGTTGGCTCAGTGAGATGGAGCACGACTCCGTTTTCCATGACGATTGTATCGCTACCATGCGTGCGATGGGTATGAACGCCGTGCGTCTGCGCGTGTGGGTCAATCATACAACGGGTTGGAGCAATAAACCCGATATGTTATCGCTTGCCAAACGTGCTGCTGAGCAGGGGCAGCGTATCATGATCGATATTCATTATTCGGATTTCTTTGCCGATCCAAGTCACCAGAGTATCCCTGCCGCTTGGCAGAAATACGACTATCCGACGATGTTAGAGGCGGTGCGTGAACACACGCTGGATGTGCTCTATACGCTCAAGGAAGCCGGTATCAAACCCGAATGGGTACAAATAGGCAACGAGACGCCCAACGGCATGTTGTGGCCGATGGGAAAGGTGAATAAAGAAGAAGGCGAGTGGGAGCACTATGCCGGATTTACGGCGATGGGCTATGAGGCTGCCAAGGAAGCTTTTCCGGATATTACGGTCATCGTACATGTCGATAATGCGTACGAGCAACGCGATTGGTTCTGGACGCAGATGGCGGCTCATGGCGGCAAATGGGATATGATCGGTCTGAGCCACTATCCGATGATGAGTGCTTGGAATGGTGGTAAGACTTGGCAGGAAATGAATGAGTTAGCGGAGACGAACATTCGCCGTCTCATCAGCCAATGGCATTGTCCGGTGATGATTGCCGAGATCGGTATGTTCGCTAACGACACTACTTCTGCAACCGTCATGGCGGATTTTGTGCAGCGCGCACAAGCTATCGACTCCTGTGCAGGTATCTTCTATTGGGAACCCGAAGTGTTTGGAGGTTGGAGACCGGCGGAGTATATTCCGTTGGGATGGGGCAGCTATGACATGGGCGCATTTACACCGGAAGGTCAACCCTCCGAGGTGATGAAAATCCTCTTAGAAAGTCATCAATAAATTGAAAGATGGATATAGTACTCTTGATTTTAGCTTTCTTTATGATGCTGATCGGTCTGATTGGCTGTATAGTACCCGGTTTGCCGGGAACACCGATTGCGTATATCGGTTTGTGGATAGCACAAGCGACGGAAAAGATCCATTTCTCATGGCAGTTCCTCCTCATTTGGGGCATAGTGGTGGTGATCATCTCTGTGCTCGATTATGTTGTACCGGCTTGGGGAACCAAACATTATGGTGGTACGAAATGGGGAGTCTGGGGAAGTACGATAGGTGTTTTCGTCGGATTGTTCTTCGGCGCAATGGGTGTTATCTTTGGTCCGCTGGTAGGAGCCGTTATCGGCGAACTCATCAGCGGTAAACAACTCAACGATGCCCTCAAAGCAGGCTGGGGTAGTTTCGTGGGCATCCTCTTTGGTACGATCCTCAAACTTATCGCCTGCGGTCTCATGACTGTCGCCCTGATACAAGCTGTTTGGTGATTCTCTTTGTTCTCGCTACATTTAACGAAAAAATAACAATTTTTTCATATTTATTTGCATATATCAGAAAAATGTATTACCTTTGCAGCCGAAATCGTGTTCAATATTAAAAACACAAATAAAAGTATTGTGTTCATTGCAAAAAACACAAATACGATATTTTTGTACATTGAATCAAACAAATTACAATATGAAGAATCTAATTGACAAGCACGTTCGTTATTATAAACAAACGCCCATGACGATCATTCGTCAGTGCGGTTCCGAGATCAACTGGAATGTCCCATTGTTAGCTTTACGAGGTCCAAAGGGAGTGGGGAAGAGTACGATTATGCGCCAATATATTCGACTTCATTACTCTGTCTCGGATAGGTCGGTGCTCTATTGCTCATGTGATGGGGCATACTTTGCTTCACATACTTTATTGGATTTGGCGGATCAGTTCTATAAAACCGGTGGAAAACACTTGTTCTTAGACGAAATCCACAAGTATCCTAATTGGAGTCGCGAGATAAAGGAGATAACCGACTTGTATTCAGATATGCGAATCGTAATTAGCGGTAGTTCGTTGCTGAGCTTGCAGCAAGGAGATGCTGATTTAAGCAGACGATGCATCAATCATGACATACAGGGGCTTAGTTTCCGGGAATTTTTACTTTTTTATAAGAATATTGACCTTCCAAAATATACCTTGGAACAGATTCTTGCCAATCCTTGGACCTTAGCAGAAGAAGTGAATAATCAATGCCGACCACTTCAGTATTTTGCAGAGTACTTGCAATATGGCTATTATCCGTATTTCATGCAACTTAAGAACACTGTGGATTATTATTCGGCAATAGAGAACACCATCAGTTATATTATAGATGATGAACTGCCTCGGATATGTAAAGTGTCAGTGGAAAACACGCGGAAAATAAAGGCGCTTGTTAATATCTTTGCCAATTCTGTTCCGTACGATATTGACATCAAACGTCTGTCCGTTCAAAGTGAGTTGCAGCGAGCTACGATTTTGGAGTACCTAAATTACATGGATAAGGCTAAAATCATTCGCTTGGTTTATTCCGATTATGTAAATGCAAAAAAAATGCAGAAACCGGACAAGGTTCTTATGGATAATAGCAATATGCTCTATACTTTAGCGGTACAAGTTCCAAATATAGGCACTGTACGAGAGTGTTTTGCTTCCAATCAACTATCATTCAGTCATTTAGTGGAGTATGGTAAGAATCACGGTGACTTCAAGGTGGATGGTAAATATACCTTTGAAGTGGGTGGAGTAGATAAGGATTACGAACAAATAGCCGATTTACCTAACTCATACATCCTTGCTGATGATATGGAGTTTCCTTATGGACACAAACTACCTCTTTGGATGATAGGCTTCTTATACTAATTCTCGGCTATAGCATCTTAACCCTTTAACGTCACGTAGTGACCATCTTAACCCTTTAACGAAAAATCCACGATTTTTACATATTTATTTGCATATGTCAAAAAAAAGTAGTAATTTTGCATGCAAAATTGTTTTATCGCAATGACAACTTTATCACATAGCGAAAAAGAGGCTATTATGAAAGACATGAAGTCTTTCGATGAGCCGATGCCGGCAGTTGGTATCTTTTGGTACGATCCTCAAGAGCACGACTTTTGGGAAAGATATATGACCGAAAAAACGAAAAATACGTTATACCGCATAGACCGGACGGCCGGTCTTGTGTTGAATATAGATGTTTATACCGTCCTCTTTCTTGTTGTCGTATGTGGAATTTACAAACTTTTATCATCCTACGGTATTCATCTTAACACCTATTCGGTTTGGTCTGCTCTTTTCTTTTTATATACTTATGCAGGGTACGCGTGTGCACTTGTTTTTGCAGCCTGTATCCTATGCCGAATCATACTCAGTCCTTTTGTAAAAAGCGAAGAAGAGGAAATCTTTGAACAGAAAATTGAGTATGTGCTGCAAAATAAGTTGCAGAAACCGGCCGAACCTTCGACCTATTCTCCGCTTTGTGACCTGACCCAAGAGCAAGAAGAACAAGTCCAGCAAGTCCTGCGCGATTTACCTTCTCATCCGAACAAACCGGATTATATCAATTTGGCCGTCATCGCGCAGTATCTGACCGCGCTGGAGAAAATGGGAAAAGCCAAGCTTATAGACAAACACAATCTGCGTCTTTGGGTCGCACAAATCACTGACAAAAATGTGCCGGCATCCAGCCAATTCAATGAGGCTGTTCCCAGTACTGCTCCTTCCAAAGTGAGCAAGGCACAAAAAGAGTTGGAGCGTCTTCTTCAATAATTCGATTTTTTCGATAAAACCCATCGAACTTTTGGCATTTCCCGCCGAAAGTACTACCTTTGTGCCCGAAATTTTAAATTTTCCGATATTTATGAAACAGAAATTTTTATTTATGGCATTTGTTGCCGCTTTGATCATCGGTTGTAAAAAAGAAGAGCCGGAGATAAATCCGCAAGCTAAGTTCTCTTACACAACTGACGAATTGAAAATCTCCTTCACAAACCATTCTACTAATGCCACATCTTACGAATGGGATTTTGGCAATGGAAAAACATCTCAGTTGGTAAATCCTACTATTACATATGAGAAGGAGGGCACATACCATGTGAGTTTGAAGGCATGGAATAATGGTAAATCTCATTCTACCGAACAGTCGGTAACGGTGTCTTACAAAAAACCAACAGCACAATTTACCTATAAAATTGAACAACCTCTCAAGGTTGTATTAACCAACACTACTTCTAATGCTACTTCTTATGAGTGGAATTTTGGTGATGGAACGTCATCTACTATCAAAAATCCCATTCATACCTATAAAAATTTTGGAGTGTATAAGCTTACTCTCACCGCAAAAAACGGTACTAAGACAGACACCTATCAACAAACAGTAACAATAGAAGCCCCTACGGTTTGCTATTTTTCCGGGTTTGAGGTAACAAAAATTCCGTCTAATAACGTGTATTACCAAATACAATTGACCGATGACTACGTTCTGTCTAAAACCACCTACGTATGGACGAATTGGTTCTTGCTATCTTCGGCAAATTTGCCCTATACATATATGTTCAACTCACCGGTACAACTTAACATATCTAATACATATATCGCAAGATTGTACAAACGTTCCAGTAAACCGTCCGGTCAAGCTGACGGTAAAGGAGATTATTCCGTATCCATCACATCTGCACAACTCAAGTCATATCCCGAGCAGCTTACATGGACTACTACAAATATAGGAATAAAATTCTATTTCAAATGGAAATGATCTCAAGCACCCGTGGTAAATACCTCGGGTGCTTTTTGTTTTTATACAGTTTAGAGCGATTTTTCTTGCATATGTCAAAAAAATGTAGTACCTTTGCAGCCGCAAAGGTTAACAATGAGTATTCTATGATAAAACACATTCTCGGATTAGATTTAGGTGTAGGCTCAATAGGTTGGGCCTTGATTGAGACAGAAGATGATCAGCCGAAACAAATTATCGGCATGGGTAGTCGTATCGTACCCATTTCCAAAGACGATAGTGACCAATTCAGTAAAGGACAAGCGATAAGCAAGAATGCTGATCGCACAGCCCGTCGTACTACACGTAAAGGGTACGATCGCTATCAGTTAAGACGTGCATTATTAACGAAGGTGCTCCGCCAAAACAGGATGCTTCCGGAACGAATGGATGAGAATGTAATAGACTTGTGGAAACTACGTAGTGATGCTGCGACAGAAGGACACCAACTGACATTACCGCAGATAGGTCGCGTGCTTTATCATATCAATCAGAAACGCGGATATAAACATGCTAAGGCAGACGATAATGTGGATAGCAAGCAGACAAAATATGTAGAGGCAGTCAACCAACGCTATGCGGAAATTCAAGAGGCCAAGCAGACTGTTGGTCAACATTTCTATCTGGAATTATTGCGAAGCAAAGTAGAAAGCGGGAATGGTCCGTACTATACTTTCCGTATCAAAGATAAGGTTTTTCCTCGTGCGGCTTATATTGCAGAATTCGACCAGATTATGAAAGTGCAGAAGGTGTATTACCCCGAAGTGCTAACAGATGAATTTATTGACACTCTTCGCAATAGGATTATATTCTATCAGCGTCCGTTGAAGTCGTGCAAACACTTGGTAAGTTTGTGCGAGTTTGAGATGAAACCGTACAAGACGAAAGACGGTAAAATTGTCTATGGAGGTCCCAAATGTGCGCCGCGTACATCGCCTTTAGCACAACTCTGCGCGATGTGGGAGACGGTTAATAATATCACGCTGACTAACCGCAATAATGAGCGATATGAGTTCTCATTGGATGAACGAAAACAATTGGTAGAACACCTCTGTACGCATGAGGCACTTAAACTAACCGACCTCTATAAGATACTAGGTATTACCAAAAAAGACAGTTGGTATGGAGGCAAAGCTATCGGAAAAGGCATCAAAGGCAACGCGACCTTGAACCAATTACGTAAAGCTCTAAATGGCAAATATGGTGAGTGGTTGGAAATGCCGATTGAGCGCATTGATGCCGTAGATGATGAGACCGCAGAAGTGTTCTGGCAGGTTAGTCCGAAAGTAGAAGAGACTCCGTTGTTCAAATTGTGGCACGCAGTCTATTCCATACAAGATGCAGAAGAATTATCCAAGACGCTTCGCAATAAGTTCGGTATAGACGATCAAGAAGTTATTAATGCCTTGTGCAAAATAGATTTCGTCAAGCCCGGATACGCCAATAAGTCACATAAGTTCATTCGTCGTCTGCTTCCATACTTGATGGATGGAATGATGTATAGCGAGGCTTGTGCGAGGATCGGTATCAACCATTCCAATTCAATGACTGCAGTTGAGCGAGATGCACGTCAGTTGAGTGATCATATTGAACTGCTGCAAAAGAACGCATTGCGTCAGCCGGTTATAGAGAAGATCTTGAATCAGATGATTAATCTGGTGAATCGTCTGCAACAAGAATATGGCCCGATTGATGAGGCGAGGGTAGAGTTGGCGCGTGAACTCAAGCAAAGCCGTGAGGAACGTGAAGGAGCTTATAGGCGAAATAATCAGAACGAGCGTCTTAACAAAGAGATTATAGCCAAAATAGAAGAGATGGGCATTCGTCCTTCACGCTCGCGCATACAAAAATATAAAATGTGGGAAGAAAATAACCACCGTTGTATGTACTGTGGCAAGACAGTTAGTTTGGCGGAATTCCTCAACGGTGCAGATGTGGAGATTGAGCATATTATCCCGCGGAGTATCTTGTTTGACGATAGTTTCAGCAACAAAGTGTGCGCATGTCGAGAGTGTAACCATGAGAAAGGAAACATGACAGCGTTGGACTATATAGAAACAAAACCTGCTGCAGAACAAGAAGCTTATAAACAACGTGTGGATGAGGCGTTCAAAGAAGGGCGTATCAGCAAAACCAAACGTGATCATCTCTTGTGGCACCGTTCTGAAATTCCTACCGATTTCATCGAACGCCAATTGCGTCAAAGCCAGTATATTGCAGTTAAGGCAGTCGAGATTTTGCAACAAGGGATTCGTCAGGTATGGACGAGTGGTGGTAGTGTGACCGATTTCTTGCGTCACCAATGGGGATATGATGAGATTCTCCATACACTTAACTTGCCGCGATACCGTCAAGTGGAAGATTTAACGGAGATGGTTCATTATGAACATGCCGGACAAGAACATGACGAGGAACGCATAAAGAATTGGTCGAAACGTATAGACCATCGTCATCATGCAATTGATGCTTTGACGGTTGCACTAACAAGGCAAGCCTATATCCAACGTCTGAACACATTGGAGGCATCGCATGACTTCATGGAGAAGCAAGTCAAAGAGGCAGGTACCCAATATAACGAAAAGAAATCCATCTTGGAGAAATGGATTCTCGAACAACCGCATTTCTCGGTGGATGATGTTACGCAGAGCGTGGATAGTATCCTTGTATCCTTCCGTGCCGGTAAACGTGTGACCACTCCTGCGCGTCGCGCGATTTATCAAGGCGGTAAACGCACGATTGTGCAAACAGGTCTGCAAGTGCCGCGAGGCGCATTAACAGAAGACCACATATATGGAAAACTCGGAGACAAGTTTGTATATAAGTATGCTCTTACTGATCAATCAATGCACCCAGAGAATATTGTGGATCCTACCATTCGCGCGATAGTACAAAAGCGTGTTGCTGAACGTGGGAAAGATGCTTTCAAAGAACCGCTATATTCTGCGGAAGGCATGGAGATAAAGAGTGTGCGCTGTTATACCTCGCTTTCCGAGAATGGTGTAGTGCCGGTGAAACAAGACGAACATGGGCGCAATATCGGTTATGCAAAGAAAGGTAACAATCATCATGTGGCTATTTACCAAGATAAAGATGGTCAATACCAAGAAATGGTAGTTAGTTTCTGGGATGCTGTAGAACGCAAGAAATACGGAGTCACGGTAGTTATTACCAATCCGCATGACGTGTGGGATAGTATCATGGACAAAGATATGCCGCAAGAGTTCTTGGAGAAACTGCCTAAAGACGATTGGACGTATATACTCTCTATGCAAGAAAACGAGATGTTTGTGCTTGGTATGGAAGAGGACGAGTTTAATGATGCGATAGATGCGAAAGATTATGCGGCTTTGAATAAACATTTGTATCGAATACAAAATATTAGTTCTCTATTTTATATTTTTAGATACCATACAGAAACGAAAGTTGATGACAAATATGAAGGTATTGCAAATGGTCGTAACGCAAGTATGTCACTCGGGGCTTTAGTTCCCATTAGAAGTTTCAAAGCCTTGTTTGCGCAATTCCCGCACAAAGTAAAAATCGATATAATGGGTCGCATTACCAGAGCATGATTAAGCGTGTACTTTGTTTTGAGAATCCTGCACGCTTGAGTCTCAAGTTGGCGCAGATGGTGGTCGAGTTGCAAGATGTAACCCGCACGTTGCCTATAGAAGATATCGGTGTCGTCATTCTCGATCATAAGCAAATCACAATTACTCATGCACTTATTGATGCGCTACTGGCTAATAATGTGGCAATTGTAACCAGCAACGACAAACATCTGCCTGTAGGTCTGATGCTCCCTTTAGACGGAAATACTTTGCAAAGCGAACGTTTCCGTACACAGATAGATGCCTCAGAACCACTCAAAAAGCAAATGTGGCAACAAACGGTTGTTGCCAAGATATTGGGTCAAGCGCACGTGTTAGGTACACAGCATATAGAGCATACAAACATGCTCAAATGGTCAAAAGATGTCCGTTCTGGAGATACCGACAATATGGAAGCGCGTGCTGCTGCCTACTATTGGCGTAATATGTTTGAAAAAGATGCCTTTATTCGTGATCCGCAAGGTCTACCGCCAAACAACTTGCTCAACTACGGTTATAGTGTTATACGAGCGATGATGGCGCGCGCATTAGTCGGAGTGGGATTATTACCGACATTGGGCATTCATCATCATAGCCGCTATGACGCGTATTGTTTGGCAGATGATATTATGGAACCGTATCGTCCGTTTGTAGATCTAAAAGCGTTGGAGATGTGGGAAAAAGGGGAAGTGACAAGCGATATATTCTCCGAGCAAAAACGTGAATTATTAGGCATAACCACTATGGATGTTACCATTTCCGGTCATCGTAGCCCCATGATGTTAGCTATCCAAACTACCGCACAAAGTGTGCAGAAATGTTTCTCTGGAGAAGCTAGAAAAATTATATACCCAGATTGGTAACTTCTTTGATATGTCATTCAAAAAAAGTAAACATATAGTCCATAAACAATGGTCATATACAGATCCTCATTCTCCCACACGTTGTGTATGTCATTCAAAAAAAAGTAAACATA
>ONWR01000039.1 GCA_900321605.1 uncultured Bacteroidales bacterium
TCCGAGAGAAAAATTGAATTTTTTTACTCCTTTATTTTGTTTTTCCAAACATTTTTACTAACTTTGCACCCGAAATTGCATTTGCTGTTGGACAGTACACAGGTGGGGAATCCCCTGGGGCTCGCTAAATAATTGGCTAAAAACTTGCAAGAATGCAAAAAAAAGTGTATCTTTGCGCCAAAATGCGATTCACATGGATCCAAAAGACCAAGCAATTGCCGACTTACGCCTTGAAAATGAGCGTCTACGTCGCGAGGCGGAGTATCACAAACTCCGCGCTGCAGGCTATGAGCGCCTTCTTGAGATTGTCAAACAGGAAGACGGCATCGATCTGCTAAAAAAAGATGGTGCCAAACAGTAGAACGCCTGTCCGTGGAGTATCCGTCGGAAACGATGGAGACACTCTGCGGGCTGTTTGGCAAGTCTAAGCAGGCCTATTACAAGCACAAACGCAAGTCTTTCAGCGAGTTAGAGATAGAGCGAGAGGTATTATCCATTGTGGCAACCTACCGGGCAGAGATGCCTCTGATAGGTGGTCTCAAACTATACTACCTTGTCCGTTTTGTGCTTGGCGATGCGCTGGGAATGGGACGAGACAAGTTTTTAAACTTGCTACACCGGCATAAACTGATCATCCCTCCGCGCAAACCGCGACACACGACTAACTCTAACCACATCTACTTTAAGTATCCAAATCTTGTCAAAGAACTCGTTGTTACATATGTTAATCAACTGTGGGTGTGCGATATAACGTATATCTACACCGTAGATGATAAGTTTTGTTATTTACATCTTGTAACGGACGCTTTCTCGCGCATGGTAATTGGCTACGTTCTGGCGCCTACACTGGAAGCCAAGTACACCATCGAGGCTTTGCAACAAGCCATTAACCATGCCGGAAGCGGCAATCTGTGCGGAACCATCCACCATTCGGATCGTGGTGTCCAGTACTGCTGTGACGAGTATATCACGCAGCTCAAAGAGCATCATATACGCATCAGCATGACCGAGGACAGCAATCCTACGGATAATGGTATGGCAGAGCGTGTGAATGGTATCATCAAGAATGAGTTTCTGGAGCCGTTAGAAACTCCGAAAAATCTGCTTGAAGCGGTACCATTAGTTGACCACGCTGTCCACACGTACAATACGTTACGTCCTCATCTTAACCTCAGCATGCGCACGCCTGCGCAGGTGTATGAGGGAAACAATAATTTTATAGGTTAAAGGTATAGGTTTAATGATAAATATTTGCATATATCAATTTTTTATAGTATCTTTGCAGCGTCTTTTGATCAGTAAACCTTTTTCGCACTCCGGTCAACCTTTTTAGGTATCGAGTCAAAAGTTTACGATTTTTAAGATTCCATCTCAGTTATCGAGTCAACCTTTTTCAGGTTTAGTCATAATACAGAGCGTTTAAATCTTTAGTGATTCGTTATATATTCGTTATATATTCGTTAATCATTAACGACCCCATCTCGTACCCGGAAGCAGGGCGGAAGGCACACATCTCATCTTTTCCCTGTCATCAGACACAGAAAAAGCGTAGAAAATGCACTAAAAACTTGTCTATGTCGCAAAAATTTCGTACCTTTGCAGCTGATTTGGAATAAGGAACACAAGGAATGAAAATGAAGATCCTATTGATTGTTGTCGGAATAATCGTTTTGATTGCGGCTGTGGTGGCAGGCGTGTTGGCACATCCGGCGTTTGGCGTATATCGGCATGTCTCAAAAGAGAAAATACAAAGCTCACCCCATTACTACAACGGCATGTTCCAAAACCAAGAACCGACGCCGCAGTTTACAGGAAACGTTCCCCTCAATACACCCATAAAGGGGAAGAGAAGGGACGGCGGATCGTTTCGGATGATCTGGCGGTTCTTGATGGATCGGGATAGTGTGCGAATACCGAAGATGCCGATAGAGGCGGTTAAAACGGATTTGAAGGCCTTGCCGACGGACGAGGATTGGATCGTGTGGTTCGGACACTCGTCATACTTGTTTTGTCTGGACGGAAAGCGATTTCTTGTAGATCCGGTTCTGAAACCTGAGTTTCCTGCTTCGCTCATGCTCAAGCCTTTTGCCGGAACGGATATCTACCGACCGGAAGACCTGCCGGAGATAGATGTGCTGATCGTTACGCACGAACATTGGGATCATATGGATTATGCGACGCTGCGGGACATCCGGAACAAGGTCAAAGCGGTCATTTGCCCTCTCGGAATAGCCGATTATTTGCGGTATTGGAAGTACTGTGATGAGCAGATTATAGAGATGGATTGGAAAGAGAGTGAAGCATTAAAAATTAAAAATGAAAAATTAAAAATTACTTGTTTGCCGAGCAGGCATTTTAGTAACCGGTTGTTGGGCAAACGCAATCAGACGCTCTGGGCATCGTTCATGGTCGAAGCCGGAGAGAGAAAGGTCTATATCGGCGGCGACGGAGGCTACGACAAGCGTTTTAAGGCAATCCGTGAGCAGTTCGGAACGATTGATCTGGCGTTCTTGGAGAACGGTCAGTATAACGATAACTGGCGTTATATCCATACCACGCCGGAAGGTTTGGAGCAAGCGATGTTGGACTTGCAGGCGGAGCAGTACTTTACCGTTCACCATGATAAATTCGCTTTGGCGATGCATCCTTGGCAGGAACCTGAGCAGAATGCACGCCGGATAGCCGAGAAACATCGCATCCGGCTTTTGGACGCAAGAATAGGTGAAAAAGTAGAATTTTAAGCGAAAAATGCAGAAAAATGGCATACACTATTGTGTATGTCAATTTTTTTTTGTATCTTTGCACCCGATTTATGCGTGCGCGCGAATAACGCGCCCGTACAAATACAAATTAAGTTGAATAAATAATCTAAAATAATGGAAGAACAACAAGAAAAGTATGATGGCTCGAGTATTCAAGTGCTCGAAGGATTAGAGGCGGTGCGTAAGAGACCAGCGATGTATATCGGCGATATATCGCTCAAGGGTCTGCACCATCTTGTTTATGAGGTCGTCGATAACTCAATTGATGAGGCACTCGCCGGTTTCTGCGACGAGATAGCCGTTCATATCAATGAGGATAACTCTATTACCGTACAGGATAACGGTCGTGGTATTCCGGTAGATATGCACCCGAAGGAGCATAAGTCTGCGCTGGAAGTGGTAATGACCGTGCTGCATGCCGGTGGTAAGTTTAACAAGGATAGTTACAAGGTATCCGGTGGTCTGCACGGTGTGGGTGTGAGCTGCGTGAACGCGCTTTCCACGAAGATGCACGTAGAGGTCTATCGTGACGGACAGATCCACTGTCAGGACTATGCGAAAGGTAAGCCGTTAGCGCCCGTTCATGTGATCTCTGAGGCGGAAGCAATCGGTAACTGGGAGCAGCGTAAGACCGGTACGTTTGTGCAGTTCTGGCCGGATGATACGATCTTCACGGAGACCGTTTATCACTGGGAGATCCTCGCAAACCGTATGCGTGAGTTGGCATTCCTGAATGCAGGTATCAGGATCGTGCTGAAGGACAAACGCGTCATGGTAGAGAAGACCCTCGAGGACGGCTCCAAAGTAACGGAATGCAAACGCGAGACGTTCTATTCGGAGAAAGGTCTGGAGGAGTTCGTTCGTTATATCGACGGTACTCGTACGCCGCTTATCAGCGAGGTGATTCACCTCAATACCGACAAGTACGGTACGCCGGTAGAGGTGGCGATGATCTACAATACTGACTTCAATGAGAACGTACACTCGTATGTCAATAACATCAACACCATCGAAGGTGGTACGCACGTAGCCGGTTTCCGTGCTGCGCTGACGCGTGTGATGAAGAAATACGCTGAGGACAGCAAGATGCTGGAGAAAGCGAAACTCAAAGATAAAGACGGTAACTCGACCATCGATCCGAACGATTTCCGTGAAGGTCTGACGGCTGTCATCTCTGTGAAGGTGGCAGAGCCGCAGTTCGAAGGTCAGACCAAGACCAAGCTCGGTAACTCTGAGGTGGCTGGTATGGTTTCGAGTGCGGTGGCTGAGGCACTTCAGTACTATCTGGAGGAGCACCCGGATGATGCAAAACGTATCGTAGAGAAAGTGATTCTTGCGGCTCAGGCTCGTATTGCAGCCCGTAACGCACGTCAGAGCGTGTTGAGAAAGTCGCCGTTGAGCGGTGGTGGTCTGCCGGGTAAATTGGCGGATTGCGTATCGAAAGATGCAGCTGAGTGCGAGTTGTTCCTCGTCGAGGGAGATTCTGCAGGTGGAACCGCAAAGACCGGACGTGACCGTGTTCACCAAGCTATTCTGCCGCTTCGTGGTAAGATCCTGAACGTGGAGAAAGCGATGGAGCATAAGGTGTTCGAGTCCGAAGAGGTGCGTAATATCTTCACGGCACTCGGTATCACTTTCGGAACCGAAGAAGACCCGAAAGCGCTGAACCTCTCCAAGATCCGTTACCATAAGGTGATCATCATGGCGGATGCCGATGTCGATGGTGCGCATATTGCTACTCTGATTATGACCCTATTCTTCCGTCATATGAAAGAGGTGATTGAGCAAGGACACCTGTATATCGCTTGTGCGCCGCTTTATAAGTGCTCGAAAGGTAACTACAGCGAGTATTGCTGGAATGACCAACAGCGTTTCGATTTCATCCAGAAATACGGAGCGGGAGACGAGAAAGCGATCAAGACGCAGCGTTACAAAGGTCTTGGTGAGATGAGCGATGAGCAGCTCTGGGAGACGACCATGGACCCGGCTCGTCGTATGCTCAAGCAAGTGACCATCGAGAACGCCGCTGAGGCAGATCGTATCATCGCTATGCTGATGGGTGACGATGTAGCTCCGCGTAGAGAGTTCATCGAAGAAAACGCTACATACGCTAACATCGACGCATAATGAAAATTGCAGTTTATTGTTCGGCGAAGGATGCGATACCTGAAGAGTATCTGGCTCTTGGAGATGCATTGGGAACGTGGATCGGCGAGAACGGGCACACGCTGGTATATGGCGGTGCTACGGGCGGTCTGATGTCGCGTACCAGCAATGCTACCCAAGCAGCAGGCGGACAGGTGGTGGGAGTGATCCCAAGACGTATCATAGCCTGCGGACGCAAAGCGAACAACTGCGATGATCTGATTGAAGTAGCGAATATGTCCGAACGAAAGCAGCGGATGCGTGACGAAGCCGACGTCATCGTTTGTCTGCCTGGTAGTTACGGAACGCTCGATGAGATGATGGACGCTACATCCGCTGCCATCGTGGGAGAACATCGGAAACCGACCATTGTGCTCAACTACAAAGGTTTCTATGAGCCTCTCAAACAGCAGATCGAACTCATGCGGAGTCTCCATTTCATCCCCGAGCAAGAAAGCTACAAACCGCTCTTTGTGGACACCATCGAAGAGTTAATAAATGCGATAAATCATTAAAAATAATTATTCATATTATGAATCTATTCACAGCCAGATTAACCGGCAAAATGCTCTCTACGGATGCGTATGAGCAAGCCATTAAAGACCTCCAAGAGCGTGTTAAACGCTATCGGCAGATTGAGAAATCGCCTGAATTGGCGGAGTATCTTGAGTTGAAGAAACTCGTAGAAAGCAGCGATTTCCAAGAGCGCCGCAACGAGCTCGTTAACCGTAAGTACAAAGACACCGAAGAAGGTCGTAAAGTGAACGCACACGATAAATTGGCATCGTTGCTGCGTATCAAGATGTACAACTATGCGAAAGGTAGCGACACTTTCCAAGCAGCTCTGAAGTTCCGTGAGAGTGAGGCGTTCCAGAATGCCGCTGATAACAGCGTGAGCAAGACCGAACGCGCTATGTACAACATGATCTTCCGTTCCGCTTTCTACAAGAACTACATGAAAGTGCAGAACTCGCAGGAGTTGGTTCAGTTGACCGAGTTGGAGAAAGAGATCAACACCGAGGACTTCCAGAAACGTAATGAGTTCTGGGCAGACAGCAAGCGTTGGAAACGTACTGAGGAGTACAAGAAAGAGCAGCGCTTCAACGAGCTCGCTAACTCGGACGATATCAAGTTCTATTTCAAGCAGCGTAGCGAGAAGATAGACTGGGCCGAGTTGTTCCGTCCTTCTTTCGAGGATCTGATGAGCTCCAATAAGAACTGGAAACCCGGTTTCGGATACGCTAATCCTGCTATGAAAGATGGTCACTCGCGTACATCCGAGTTGCAGGCTTACAACAATGGTAAGAACACGTTCTTCGCTGAGGGACGTATGGATATCGAGACCCGTGCAGAGAGTAAGAAAGCGGTAGCATGGGATGAGCACAGAGGTTTCACAGAGCATGTGTTTGACTTCACTTCCGATGTGATGAACAGCAAGGAGGCGTTCTCGCAGGAACGTGGTCTGTTCATGGCAAAAGTGCGTTGCCAAGGAGCAGGTCGTCATTTCTTCGGTCTGACCACGGGCAAACCCGGCAGTCCTATTATTGCGTTGTACCACTACAACGGCGATGTACACCAGATGGGTTTGGTCAACGGTGACCGTACACAGATGGTGGATCTGACCGGTATGCTCCGCTCGATGTACTACGTCTATTCGATCCGTTGGACCAATAACGAGTTGATTTGGTATGTCAACGATATGGAGGTTCTCCGTCTGCCGAACCGTATGCCGAAAGAGCCGGTGTTCTTCCTTGCACAGAGTTGGCTGCCGGGCAATGAGAAAGGTGGAGAAGGTAAACTGAAAGTACAGTGGGCAAAAGGCTATCGTCCGGTGGATGACTCGCCGCTCGCTCAACGCAAAGCGGATGATAAAGAGTAATATGTTCTTGATAGCAGGGCCTTGCGCCATCGAAAATAGAGACATAGTTATGCAGACAGCAGAGACGCTGAACCGTCTTTGCTATGACTTGGGAATAACGCTGTATTTCAAGTCCTCGTTTGACAAAGCGAACCGCACTTCTGCGTCGCCTCGCGGTGTGGGAATGGAGGAAGGTTTGCGTATCTTGCAGGAGGTGAAGACGCAGTTCGGGCTGCCTATTGTTACCGATGTACACGAGAGTCATCAGTGTGCTCCG
The DNA here is from genome assembly GCA_900321605.1 of uncultured Bacteroidales bacterium. Lineage (GTDB taxonomy): Bacteria > Bacteroidota > Bacteroidia > Bacteroidales > Paludibacteraceae > Colicola. Next base: position 7,043 of record ONWR01000039.1, read on the forward strand.
GTAGCGGAAGTGGCAGACGTTCTGCAGATTCCTGCTTTCCTCAGCCGTCAGACGGACTTGCTGCAAGCCGCTGCTCAGACAGGACGTATTGTGAACGTCAAAAAGGGACAGTTTATGGCTCCCTGGGATATGGGAGGTGCGATATCCAAGATAGAACAAGTCTCCACCGGCGCAGCTGCCGACGGCCGTATCTGGCTGACGGAACGTGGCAGCTCGTTCGGTTACGGACGATTAGTGGTGGATATGACTTCTTTGGTCGAGATGCGCCGGTTCGGTTGTCCGGTGGTGTTCGACGCTACGCACTCGGTACAACAACCGTCCTCGCAAGCAGGTATAACAGGCGGAAATCGCGAGATGGTACCTTACCTGATGCGTGCCGCATTGGCTGTGGGCATTGACGGTCTGTTCATCGAGACGCATCCCGAACCCGAAAAAGCTATCTCGGACGCAGCTAACCAAGTGCGTCTGAGCGACATGAAAAAACTTCTACAACAGGCATTGGAAATCAATTCGTTAATCAAAAATTGCTAATCGTCTTATGGAAGCGACCATCACTGTTTATTGCAAGAACACCCACACTTATCATGAGGTACCGCGCGGTATTTCGCTCATCGAGCTCAAAGACCTGTTAGGTATCCAACTGCCGTATCCGATCATTGCGGCACACGTGAACTACAAAGTGGAGAACCTCGATTTTCTGCTCTATAAACCCAAAGATGTGGAGTTCTTGGATGCCAGTTCGCCGAGTGGTATGCGCGTGTACGTGCGTACTTTGAATATGGTGTTCGCTTGTGCGGTGAATGAGTTGTACCCTGAGATGGACTTGCGTGTGGAGCATCCTATCAGCAAAGGTTACTACTGCACGCTCCAATGGCATATCAACAAAAACGAGGACTTGGAAGGCCAAGCTACGCCGCCGGTTGTGACGCCTGAGATGGTGGCTGCTATCAAGGAACGTATGCGTCAGATCATTGCCGAGGATCGTCCGATCTATGAGGAAGAGAAGCAGACCAAGGAGGTCATTCAGATGTTCGCGGCTCGTTTCAACAACGAGAGTTCGATCTTTGAGACCCTTGGAAACCCGTACTGCCGTTACTTCCGTATGGGCGATTTCATCGATTATTATTCGAATGTACTGCTGCCGAGTTCGGGCTATGTGACGCTCTTCGACGTCGAGCCGTTCAAAGACGGAATGCTTATCCGTATTCCGAATCGTACGAACCCGCTTATCCTCGAAGATTCTATTCCGCAGGAGAAGATGTTCTCCATTTTCCAAGAGTATAACCGCTGGAACAAACTGCTGCGTATCAATAACGTGAGCGATTTCAACGAAGCCTGCAAGGATAAGAAATCCTTTGAGATGATCAAGTTGGCTGAGGCTCTGCACGAGAAGAAGATTGCACAGACGGCGGATGCTATTGCGGAGAAACGGCCGAAGATCGTGTTTATCTCCGGTCCTTCGTCTTCCGGTAAGACCACGTTCTCCAAACGTCTGCAAATCCAGTTGCTGGTAGATGGTATCAAGCCTGAAGTGCTCTCCATGGACGATTATTTCGTCAATCGTGTGGACACGCCTCGTGACGCGAACGGAGAATATGATTTTGAGACGGTCAATGCGGTCGATCTGCCGTTCTTCCGCCAACAGATGCATGATCTCTTGGACGGCAAGGAAGTGGATCTGCCGACGTATGATTTTACCATCGGTGAGCGTGTCTTCAAGGGACGCAAACTGAAGTTGCAGAAAGACTCCGTGTTGGTGATTGAAGGTCTGCATGCGCTCAATCCGTGCATCTTGCCGGATGTGGATAAAAGCCTGACATTCAAGATCTTCGTTTCCGCGCTGACGACCATTAATATCGATAACCATAACTGGATTCCGACTACGGACATCCGTCTCTTGCGCCGTATCGTACGTGACTATAAGTACCGCGGTTTCTCGGCGCGTGAGACGATCGCTCGCTGCCCGTCCGTCATCAGGGGAGAGCAGAAATGGGTCTATCCGTTCCAAGAGGAAGCGGATGTGATGTTTAACTCTGCGCTGATCTTCGAGTTCGCCGTACTCAAACGTCATGCCGAGCCGATCCTGCAAGAGGTGCCTAAGTTCTGCGAGGAATATACGGAAGCACACCGTTTGCTCAAGTTCCTGCAGTACTTCATGCCGGTTCCGGAGCGTGAGATTCCGCCCACATCGTTCTTGCGTGAGTTCGTCGGCGGTAGTTCGTTCCGTTATTGATGGCACGAGATTTGTAATAAAGAGAGAAAGAAAAAAGGGAAAGATGAAACATATCAAATTATTCAGTATCCTATTCGTTGTGTTGGCTGCTATGCAGATCCGCGCAGACGAATCAAATATGCCTGTAGTGGTACCGCGTCCGAACCTGTTGGACTCGATGCCGAATGTAGAGGTGGTGCAAGACTCGACGGTCGCTTTGCTTTTGCAGGGCGTCATGGACGGTCGACGTGAGTGGATTGAGATAGACGGTTACCGTGTACAGGTCTATTCCTCTAACCAGCAGCAGTATGCCAAATCCGAAGCTTTGGAGTTGGAGACGAAGCTCAAAGAGGTGGTCAGCCACACGGTCTATGTGCAGTATGCATCGCCGTTCTGGAAAGTGCGTGTCGGAGATTTCCGCACGTACGATGAAGCCAAAGAGTACAAGAAACTATTCGTGCAGCAGTTCCCCAACTTGGTGGGAGAGACGTATATTGTGCGCGATAAAATACAAGTGTTGCAATAATGGATTTACAAGAGTTTCATGCTAATCCTGCCGTGACGGAATCGATTGCGGCATCTGTGGAGGAGACTTTACGTCAGATAGGCGAAGACCCGACCCGTGAAGGGCTGCTCAAAACCCCGCATCGTGTGGGTAAAGCGTTGCAATTCCTTACCAAAGGCTATCACGAAGATCCGGAAGCTATCTTGCGTTCCGCCCTTTTTGAGGAGGATTATCGTCAGATGGTGGTGGTCAAAGATATCGATTTCTACTCCCTTTGCGAGCATCATATGTTGCCTTTCTTCGGGAAAGTACATGTGGCGTATATCCCGAACGGACGTATCACAGGTCTCAGTAAGATCGCGCGCGTAGTGGACGTCTTCGCACGTCGTTTGCAGGTTCAGGAACGCCTCACTACCCAGATCAAGGATTGTATTCAGAAGACCCTTGATCCCTTAGGCGTCATGGTCGTCATCGAAGCCGAGCACCTCTGTATGCAGATGCGCGGCGTGCAGAAACAGCACGCGATGACTGTGACCTCTGATTTCACGGGAGTCTTCAATCAAGCTAAGACCCGCGAAGAGTTCATGAAGCTCATCAAAGGCTAAGTCCTGCAAAAGAGAAAAGTAAAGGGTGTGTCATTACAACAAATGGCACACTCTCTTTTTGTCCGTAATGGTGGGATTAGCGAATGATGAGAATCTTAACGGCTGTATGTCCGCCTTTGGTGTTACAGAGCGCGGTATAGACGCCTCCGGTAGCACGTCTTCCGTCCGGCAGTTTACCGTCCCACACAGCTGTACCGCCGTTACTGCGCGTCTTGCAGACCAAGTTACCGCCTGCATCTACGATACGTATCTCCGAATTATCCATCAGTCCGGTGATGGAGATCATACCACCGTAGTCGGGTTTGACGGGATTAGGGAACGCATAGGCGTTCTTCATGTTCTCGTTCGGCTCGCTGGCATCGCTCAGATACGAAGCTATACCTTTATCTGTTCCGACAAACACGTTTCCGGTCTCAGGAATGATAGCTATGGAGAGGATGTTATTGGACGGCAGCATGGAGTTGTCTTCCGTGAAATGCGCTGCTGTGATGGTGTCATCTTCAATCACATAGACACCGGATGTAGCGGTACCGATCCACATGCGGTTACCGCCGTCCACAGCCATACAGTTGATCTGCTCGTCGCCTAACAAGTAGTCACCCAGACCCGTTCCGTCGTTCCTCGGAATGATGATGCGATAGACAGCATTCGAGGTGAAGAAATTCGTCTCCGGCAGGATATTAAAGATGCCGCTTTTGGTACCTATCCAGATGCGGTCATTATGATCTTGCGCAAAGCTGTAGAAAGCATCCGGAGTGATGATCTTGCCGTTCTGATCCATAAACGAGGAGCGCTTGACGCAGCGGTCATCGCCGTTAATAGTGGGTGTCTCGCCATCGTCCATTAAGATCAGTCCGGGACTGTACCGCTGGTCCATGAACCATTTATAACGACTGTTACGTTGGTCTATCCATATACCTGTCGGAGTGGTGAGCACCAGTTTCTTACCGCTCTCTCGTAGAGAGAGTGCTTTCCATACATGATTCGGTGTCATCACATGTACAGGCGAACCGGCTTCTGTAGCGTTCAGCACCCATAAGTTACCGCTCGCATCTATCATCGCACCTTCCGTTCGGGTGTAGAAATCCGGATTGAGTGAGCCGTCTTCTACCACCGGTTTGAGCGTACTGTTGTTATATGTATGTATCTTGGTGGCTTTGTTGCCGACAAACTCCACGACTCCTGAGCCATACGTAGCTACATAGAAATGAGAGGCATCTTGCGGGTCGATAGCGATGCTGACAGGGTCGACGATCCACTTGCCCAAAGGCGCTATAATGTCCGAAATGTCAATACTGAACCAGCTCTTTCCGTCGTAGATATTACATTGAGCCGGACGCCCGTATTCTCCTGCCCAGCGACCACCGATAGTGGAGTAGATACGATCGTGGGCAGCGCGGACAAAATAACCGAAGTTGCTGTTCGGACCATCGGGATAGAAGAAATCATCGCCCTTGGTGCTGAAATGAATCAGTCCTTTGTTCGTCTCCGCTGCCCAGTATTCACCTCGGGTATAAACGGCATCGTTGAGGCTGTAGATGTTACTGAGTCCGGTCATTTGGTAGTCGTTCTCGATAGCGAACAGTCCCTGTCCGTCTATGTATGCCATCAGTTTGCCGTCCGACGCGTGCATCCAGAGAACGATAGTGTCCGTCTTGCTTTGCCATGTGCCTTGATCATAGCAGTAGAGCGCTTTGCCAAGCAGCACATGCGGTTTGTCGTTGAACGCGCAGGCTTGGGTCAGTTTGCTTGCCGGAAGCCGGCTCTTATGCCAGAAACTGTAGTCCACTAAGTTATCATGTATCGATGCCTTGTACATACGCATACTGTCGCGTGAGAAAGCATACACACTATCGCCTATCTCCATGAGCTGCTGTATATCTACGGATGCGGCGTTGTTTTCGATATAATAAGTATCGCTGATCTCCGCCTTGCGGGCATTGATGGCGATGATACCGAAACTCGTACCGGCATAGACGCACTTCGAACCGATAGCTAAGCAGTTGATGCGGGGGGCAATGGACGACGCTTTCATCATCAGATCCGGCATCTGACGGATGTTACCATAGTCGTCCAACAGGTCAAGACGTCCGTCTTCATAGGCGATGACGAGTTGACGAGAGTGCGTGTCATAGGCGATATGCGCTATCGTACTGCCGTTCAGACCGTTCGCCTTGGTCATATAGCCGATCTGCTCATCCGAGCGATCCACGTAGAACAGCGAACCGTTAGCTAACGCATAGATACGGGTAGAGGAGGGTGCTATCTCTTGCGGATTGCGATAGGAGTAGTGGAGTTTCCATTGCATCAACGACCCTAAGCGGTAACCGTCTTGGTCTCTCGTACGGTCGCTGCTCTCCGGGATACCGTCCGGATCGTATTGACATAAACCGCCACCTGTTCCCACATAGACAGATCCTATTCCGTCATATGCCAACGAGAGGATAGCATTGGACGGCATGGTCGAGTTATCCATTGAGTAGTGGGCAATAATAGCCGTAACGGACGGATTGACCACATACACGCCGGAGAGGTTTGTGCCTATCCATATATTGCCCTCTCGGTCTTGACAGAAAGCAGAGACGGTTTGCTCGTTAAGAGGATACTCGCCGTTCTCGTCCATGAGCTCGGGACGGATGATCAGATCCGATTGTGTGAAATCCGTTGTGGTATCCACATAGGCAGCTCCTAAATCGGTAGCTAACCAGATGCGTCCTTCGCTGTCTTGGAGCATGTCGGTGATCTTCTCGGGAGCGAAAGTCTTGCCGTTCTGGTCTATCCAACGGCTACGTACCGTCGTCTGGTCGTCGGAGTTATCCCACCGCGTGCCACCGTCATTGAGCAGGCAAAGGAACGTGTTGTACCGCGCTGTACTCATCCATTTGTAGTTCGGATTGCGATGATCAATAATCAATCCTCCCGGGGTGTGAAACTGCAACGGTGAACCCTCGTTGAACACGGTCACAGCATGCCAGTTGCCCTCTGCGTCAAGGCATTGCAGCTGAGAAGAGAGCGCAGCATCCATCATCCATAGGTGGTTATCGGCATCGTATGTCGCATAGTCCAGACGCGTGTACGTAGCAGGCGAATTAGGAGCAATAGCTACTAAGGTGTTATTATTGCCTGCTATCCGGTGACTGACCAAACTATCATTGCGAAACTCGTACAAGCCGGTTCCGTAACTCGTGACAAAATAATGGTTTATATCCTGCGGATCGACTGCTGTATTCATGAAATCCAACGTGGGCTGACCGGTTCGGCTCTGAATAGCATCGGTGGGGATATTCGTCCATTGTTCGCCGTCATACCGCATAACGATACCGGGATTGTTGCTTTGTTTAGACCATCGTCCTCCGGGAACTACCCATACTGTGCCGTTCTTGGCATTCAGACGGTAAGGCGTGTTCACTAATGGTCCTTGCGGTTTGTAGGCGTTACGCTCAGTCGCTGTGATACGCACGATACCTTCTGCACCGCCTGCATACCAGTTAGCGCCTCCGTCTTGGTAATACTTGCCCTTAAAGGGATCCGGAGTGATTCGATCGGTTCGGGGTTCACGTTTCCAATAGGTATAATCGACGATATTATCCTTCAGCGAAGCGCAGAACATACTGTCCTCAGTAAACGCGTAGATACTGTCCTTAGTCAGCAACACATCTTCCACAGCCGTCTCCTCGCCTCCCGGACGAAGCCAGTAGCTGTCCACTAACTTATGCGCTCTCAGATCTAAGGTCTGTACACCGTAGTGGGTAGAGAGATAGGCTATATGACCGGCGAAAGTGATGTTATGTATCGTCTTGCGCTGCGTCATATCCTTGTCGTACAACTCGCCTATATACCGTACGCCGTCCGAACTGAGGACGTCGATCTTACCGGTTCCGTAACCGATGATCAGTTGTTCGCCTTCCGCGTCATAACCGATACAGGTGATATCCGTTCCATGCAGACCGGACTGTCGGTTGTAGAGTTTCAACTGTTCGCTCATCTTGTCCACACTATACAGACTGCCGTCCGAAATAGCATAAACACGGTCTTGTGACATAGCTATCTGTGTCACGTTATTGTATGCGAAATGGGAAATCCATTTCTCTGCTGCACTGTGGCTGACAAACAGCCAACCCAGCAGAAGGGTAATGATGATTCGATTTGTTCTCATGCTATCTCATGTAGTGTTTGTACCAGCGCTTCCATAGCGCGGGCACGGTGACTGATGCTGTTCTTAACTTCGATGGGCAACTCGGCAAACGTGTGCTCGTACCCTTCGGGGATAAACAATGGGTCGTATCCAAAACCGCCTTGACCTCGTTCCTCTGTGGCAATCTGCCCACGGACAACCCCTTTAACCTGAAGGTCTGAATGCTGAAATCTGTCCTCTGACTTCTTCAAAATCAGCGTCACGACGGTCTTGAATTGTGCGCCTCGGTTCGTTTTGCCCGCTAATTCGCGTAAGGCTTTCGCTCTATTAGCCGCAAAAATCTCCTTCTCACTCAAATCCTTTGTCCCATGTCCATTGTCCATTGTCCCATGTCCATTGTCCAAATACCATCTTGCGGTATGGACTCCCGGACGACCGTCCAGCGCATCGATCTCCAGACCCGTGTCATCAGCAAACACACCATCTATGTCCATTGTCCCTTTTACATATTCCCACACAGTCTCTGCCTTGATACGGCTGTTCTCCTCAAGGGTCGCACCGTTCTCCTCAATCTCCTGCTCAAAACCGATCTCGCGGAGACAGAGAACCTCGATGCCACTTGGCATAATCGCGCGCACTTCGTCTAATTTATGCGCATTATTGGATGCAAATACAAGTCTCATATTCTAAAATTTGCGCAAAGATACGAAAAACTTTGCATATATGCAAAAAATAATGAATTTTTACTGCATATTTATAAAAAAATCCCGCTATACTCACGTACGGCGGGACCCCAAATACTTACAATTACATGAAAAAACCTCTACAGGCATACTATCGCTCAGATGCGATAGGTTTTATTTTATCTTGCGATAAATATCTTTTTATATAGTGCGCAAAAAAGCGTGAACTTTAGTTCGCACCATTTGATTGTCTGAGGTCTTCGACTACCTATCACTCAAATTTAACGCACTGAAAACTCACGCTGCATTCGTGAGCGTGCATAAACCTACTGAGTGATTTGATGATCTGCTGAAAGGTCGAAGTTCCAGACAATCATGTATGGCTTAGTACGCTTTTTGCTTGAATTTTTCAATTCAGCATGCAAAGGTACTGCTTTTTTTTGATATATGCAAATAAATCCACCGAAAAATTCATTTTTTCTTTCATATGATAGTTTTTGGACAAAAATTTTAGTCAGAAGTTGTAGAAGAAATCTCCCAAACCTATATAAAACAAAGAAGGTTGTCTCCCGACAACCCAATCTTTTTACTTAACCTTAAATCTAATACCATGAAAAACACGGTGCAAAGGTACTGCTTTTTGGCGATATGACCAAATATTTTGCAAAAAAAATGTTATAAAACATGTTTTTGTAATGTATAGTTAGCAAAATCCAAGAATCATTTCTAAAATACATTATTTTATATACCTCTTTGAAAATTATGTATTCTTGTGGTCGTTCAGGTAAAAACCTATCAAACCAAAGTTTAATTTTTAATTCTTAATTTTTAATTCCCCAATAGATCCGGTCTTCTTTCTTTGGTGTGCGCCAACGACTGCTCGTATTGCCATTCTTCTATTTTTGCCTGATGACCGCTCAGCAGTATCTCCGGCACTTTCCAACCTTTGTACTCTGCCGGACGGGTATATACGCCTGCTTCTAACAGTCCGTCCTGAAACGAATCGTTCAAAGCGCTCTCTACATCGCCTAATGCGCCCGGTAAGAGACGTACTATCGCATCCGTCATCATCGCCGCAGGCATCTCACCGCCCGTCAGCACAAAATCCCCGATGCTATACTCGCGCGTAATAAGATGATCGCGCACGCGTTGGTCCACACCTTTGTAGTGTCCGCAAAGGATGATGATGTTCTCTTTGAGGGAGAGACTGTTAGCTGCTTTCTGGTCAAAACGTTCGCCGTCCGGTGCCGTGAAGATGATCTCGTCATACTCCCTTTCGGATTTCAGATGCGTGATCAGACGGTCAATAGGCTCTACCTGAAGCACCATTCCTGCTCCGAAACCAAAGGCATAATCATCCACCTTGCGGTGTTTGTCCAACGTCCAATCCCGTAGATTATGCACGTATATCTCACAAAGACCCTTGGTCTTTGCTCGCTGTATGATGGAGTGGTTCAACGGTGACTCCAGCAACTCCGGACAACATGTGATAATATCGATACGCATAGTTAATTCTCAATTTTGCTGCAAAGATAAGCTTTTTTTTGCATACATGCAAGAAAAAAGCGAAAAATCGCCCGATTTGAGCGATTTTTCTTGATGGTTTGAACCCTTTGGGTTTTGTTTGAGCAGCAGAGCTGCTTGGTTTGAAGGTTTGGCGGCAAAGCCGCTTGTTAGAAACAGTTCCCAAACAAGGACGTAGTCCCAAACAAAGCCGAAGGCTCAAACAAGCGAAGCCAAACCGGGGCTCTGCCCCAAACAGGCATTAGCCGTTGTGTTCCTCGTCATAGGCAGCCTTTTCGAGGCTCCAGAGGAAGGCACGCATGGTCTTTTTGCCGTTCGGGGCGTCCTTCTGAGCTGCGAAAGCGGCTTG
>ONWR01000040.1 GCA_900321605.1 uncultured Bacteroidales bacterium
CACGAATTAACCAAATTAAACGAATTTTATAAAATTGTTTTGTATGTTTATTGCCTTTGTATGCTTTAACTCGAAGAGTTGCGGGCTTAGATGATAAAAGCCATCTGGGTGCTTGCACACAAGTGGGTTTTAGCAGCTAAGTACGCAAAGCGCGAAGCGCTAAAGCATGCAAAGGTGTTTTTATGTTTTTTTCTATTTCAAAGACCACGTAGGATTGGCTATTTATTGAACAATCATTACTTGCGATTTGGATTCGCCGTTGGCATCAACCGCCTTGAGGACGAATACTCCGGCATGATCCGGTGCCTGCAGGTCGCAGTATCCTTGCGGCAGATGAACGGTGCTATAGAGTTGTCCGGAGATGGTGTAGTACCAAACGGTTACCGGTTGCTCCATATAGAGGCGCATCATCTGGCTCACATGCACGATAGACGGATAATCCGACTGCTGCTCGTGGTACTCGGGCTGAATAGGACAGCTCTTCATAGTAACACCATCACGACGAGTGAGCTCGACATAGTACTCGGCGTTGTTATCCAGCTGCTGGTAGAGATACGAGTGGTTCTCTCCGAGCAGCGGCTGATCGTTCTTATACCACTGGAAGGAAACGAACTCAAATCCTCCGTTGTATTTCGGGCTCAGGAGGGTCAGTACATCATTCCACTTCTGCTCCACGATAGAGCTGCGGTAACGGATGTCGAACTCACGAGCCTGCGCATAGACACCGCAGCAGAACTGATGGAAATAGAGCGAAGCCTTGTAATGACCCGGCAGGATATTCGCATTATACGGAATCTCCACAGACGAAACCTGCTCATAGATGACCGTATCGCGGAGTTCGGGTGTATTGAACTTAATGATGAGGCTGTCATAGACACCGGCTGCGATATCGAAGACGATGAACATCTGCTCTTCATCGGCACAGGTGTACGGGATCTGAGGTATATTTGCCTCCAAGAGCTGGTTAACGGTCAGGGTGAGATAGATAGCACTATCACATCCATTATCGTTCTTGAGCATGATCAGATAGTCATCCATCGGCTGGTTGTACTTGATACCATTGATGGTCACATACTGGTTGGAACAGATGGAGTCATGACGGTGGGTATCCTTAGGCGCCGGATAGACGGTGAGATAGAGCGTAGAGGTGGAGTCGCATCCCGCAAAATTGGGGAACGTACCCACATAGACGGTATCACGATCAAACCACTGTCCGTCAAACTTAATCGGCGTCTCGGAACAGGTGGAGTAATGGAACTCGGTGGACTGAGGAACGATATTAGGCACGACGATGGTATCCACGCGGGTACTGTCACAGGAGTTTTCGGCTCCGATATACACCGTCATGGTGACCTCAACGGAGTCTCCCTGTTCGCGACAGGTATATGTCGGATTGGTTGTTGTGGTCGTACGCGTCTGACCGGTAGTGAGGCTTCGGAAGGTCCAGAGACTCTCGTTCACCGGCTCGGAGGTATGGTGCTCTTCACCGTCGAATTTATTCATGACGTGCGAAGTATTGCTGAAACGAAGCAGACTCATACAATCTCCGTAGATAGGCTCGTACGTATAAGCCGGTACCGGGAAACGGGGCTCGGAGGTCGTACTGATCTCGAAGAAGCAATCCGGTTGCTCAATGAAGCTGACGCGGCAGGTATAGAGCTGACGGCTGGCATCGACGATGAAGGTCTGGTCATGGCTGACGGTATCGCCGTTCTGGTTATACCAAGCGTAGGCAAATCCATCCGGCGCGATACAGGTCACCTGTGCGTCGTTACCGCAGTTCTCAGTCTCTATATGCGCGTTCGCACAATCGACAGTAAAGTACGCGTATGCGTAGTGACCACCCTGACTACAGTCATAAGTAGTGAAACGTACCTTGACATGCTCACCATCATACGGCATGAGGTTAACACCCACAGTGGTCCAGTCTTTCCAAACAGCTTTATCTCCGGCGGAGTGATTCCAACCGCCTTGGTCACCATCCGAATAAGAGAAGACTGCGTATCCACAATCCGTATCAATCATATTACCATCCTTATCCAAGATCTCCAACTCGAAACGCGGTTCCTCAATCTTGGAGTGGCTCGTACCCGGGTTCTCCAACACAACGGCATACTTGACAATCAGGATACCTTGGTTCGTGGAATCGACCAAAATATCATAGGTGATAGACTCTGCTTCTCCACCCCAGTCCCAGTTACCGAGACGGACAGAAGCGAGCGCACCATCAGGCACGGTCTTCAGAAGACTATCCGTACGCGGATCCACTTCCGTAGGATCGACATGGAGGGTATGACGGCTCTCGATAGCATCCGGACCGAAGTCCACGACACCTATTACATCATACGGCGTCTGACCACTGGAGCTGTAATAATCCGGGTTCATACCGGTTGTACAAACCACATCGGGACTATAGAGATCGACATAGTTGATACAGTGGTTCTCAGGACAATAGACGAGAATCATCGACTCATAGACATAGTTGGAGCGGAGGGTCTTGTTCTCCTCCGGATCGTAGAAAGCACTACGGATGCGGACATCGTAACTGCCCTCCAATATACGCTTGAGGATATAGGTGCAACGGGTACCATCCTCACGAACGAAGCCGTCCGGTCCTTCGGTAATACCGCTCACGCCATGCGTCCAGCCGGTCTCGCCGACCTTACGATACTGGATATCAAACTCATTGGCTGCACCGGATGTCTCCCAAGAGACGATGAGCGTCGAGTCCTCGCAATGCGGATAGACGATGAGGTTCTCCGGCTTCTTGATAGCTGCCGAGTTGATCTGGAAATTATCGATAGCGATACTGGTCAAGCCTAATGAATCCTGCTGGTTACTATTGACCCAGATGAAGATAAAAGCGAAGTTCTTGGACGAGTTAGCTGCATTGACACTCACTACATTCGTGAGCGACACGTTCTGCCACGACTCGCTACCGCAAACGAATTTCTCGCCGGACTCGCCGAGTGCCTGACAAGCACCTAACTGTGCGTTGGACAGACGTCCTCCCGGGGAGTTGATGATGGCATCGATATTGAAGTTTCCGGCAGCCGTCAGATCTTGCTCACGGCAGACCATGACGTGCAGTTTGGAGGTAGTAGAGTCGCCCATACCTTTCCAATCAAAGCTGACATCGTATTTCTGGGTATTGGTAGCCGTCGGGAACTTATAGAGGAGATAGGAGACCACCACATTCGGTTTGCCGCCGAAGTTAGGGTTCTTACCGTCCGAGGAGACGTAAAGCGAACGTTTGCCTTCGCTATGCACGGCAGTACCGATCATCCAGAGGTCTTTGGTGGTCTGGTTGCCATAGTTGAAGGTCCATGCCGAGAGATCCTCCCCCTCCTCGAAACTACATTCGTAGGGGAAGGTGGTCATCGCCGGACTCTGCGCCCAAGAAAGGGCACAGCACAGAAGGGCTATATGTAAGAAGAGTAATCTCTTCATGATGTATGATGTATGATGTATGATGTATGATGTATGATTTTAATAAATTTGTTGTATATCTTCGTTGCCGACGTCGGTGATGGTAAATTCTACACGACGGTTGAGCTGACGACCTTCTTCGGTATCGTTGTCGGCTACCGGTTCTTTCTCACCCTTACCTTCGGCGGTGATACGCTCAGCGGCTACACCACGTTTGATGAGGTCATTACGAACGGAGTTAGCACGACCTTCGGAGAGGATCTGGTTTGCTTCATCCGTACCGACAGCGTCGGTGTGACCTACCACATGGATCTTCACGCTCGGGTTATCCAAGAGGAAGTTCGCCAAATCCGACATCGACTGCTCGGACTGCGGGAGGATATAGGTCTTGTTGGTAGCGAAGAAGAGGTTCTCGATCTTGACCTTGATACCCTCTTTGATCGGCTGCATGAAGACATCGAGTGTGTCGTGAACGAAACGGAGGGTATCATCCTTCGGCATATAACCGACAGCACTCATGTGCGCTACATACGTACCTTCTGTAAGGGTGGTCTCGATGAAACCGTCATCCGCCGACTGAGCTGCATAGAGAACAGCGGTGTCGTTGAGGGCGGTGATACGAGCTAACGCCTCGATCGGTTCGTTGGTCAGGACGTCATACACATTCATGCACAGCATCGGGATAACCGGCGCCGGGATACGCTGCAGCGGCAGACGGAGGGTATCGAAATCGAAGACCTCGACTTTCTTGAGGATGGTATCCGAAGGATAATAGCCGTTCTTGGTAGCCGAGACGCGGTACTCACCCGGAGCAAAACGTCCTTGGAGCAGACCCTGACGGTTGGTGTTCTTCTGCAGTTTCTTGCCGGTCTCCATATTGATGATCTCGACTGCTACACCGCCAAGCGCTTTGTCAGAGCTGTCATCATACATATACACGCCCATACGAGGTGTAGGAGCTTTCGGGTACTCTTGGGTAGCTTTCTGTTTACGCGGCAGGTCGAACCACACGGCTATCTTAGCGCCCACAAGGAAAGGATTGACTTTGGCATCCTTGGCAGCGGTGGTAGCATACGAAGCATTGACGGTATAATCAAGCGGGCTGACACCGGCCTTATTGAGAGGCAGCTGCATCGGCAGATCCTGCGCACCGTCGGCAGCCTTGTAGCTGAGGGCATTGAGCACACCATAGTCCGCAAAGACAGAGAGACGCACACGCGCCTTGGAGTTGATCCATTGGTCGAAGTTAATACCGATCTCCGCCGTAGCAGCTACATTGAGTCCGAAGTTCACGGAGTTAGCGGGACGATCGATCTTCTCATCGTTCACCAAGGTATGTTTGTACATATTGGTGAGTCCTGAAATGAGCTCGTCATCCTTGATGGTGGTAGTGAGATCGCCTTTCAGCGTCGAACGGCTGAAGAGTCCGTAGCCGACTTTGACACCGGCCTGCCAGAAGAGCGGCACGTTTTTATGCTCCATACCAAAGAGGATCGGCACCTGAGCAAAACCGCCGAGAATCTTCTCGCTGACACCGGAGAAGTCATAGGTATAATGCATCGTGTTATAGGGCTTCATCTCGAAGGTACGATAGATGTCACCGTTGTCCGAACCGGAGAGGTTCTGGACGGTATTATAGAACGTGAACTCCACGCCGGTGGTGAAGATAAACTGCTTGTATCGCAGTTGGTAACCGAGACCGGCACCTCCGCCTACAAACCCTTTGTCCTTCAACTCAAAACCGAAGGCATTCGGCTGCGTCTGAGAAGCCGGTTGATAGGTGATGCCGGAGGTGAAGAGTTTGCTATATCCGACGAGTCCCCAGAAACCGAGACGATGGGCGATGTCACGGTTGTTATAGGCATTGGCTTTCGCATTCGATTTATCGATAGCCGCTACAGTAGCCATGTACTGCGCCTTCTCTTCTGCGGCAGAGAGAGCAGGCTGAGCGGGTTTAGCGGTCTTGGCAGGAGTAGCCTTAGCAGTAGCTTTGGACTGCTGCTGTTTAGCTTTCGCCTGCTGTCTCTTCTGCTGCTCTTTCTGTTTCTGCGCAGTAGCTTTGGCTTGCTCTTTCTTACGTTGAGCAGCCGCTTTCTCACGCTCTTTGGCAGCTTTGGCTTTGGCTTTCTCGCGTTCCTTGGCTTTCTTTGCCTTCTCTTTCTCGCGCTGTGCTTTCGCTTTTGCTCGAGCATCCACCGCATAGACAGATGCTACCGAAGAGTCCAATACCGATACTGCGGGCGCAGCTACTGCCATGCCCAATGCCATCAAAAGTATGTAAGTGATTCGTTTCATCGTTTTAATGGATTGCTTGTGTTCCACCTCGTTTGCGATAATTACGCTCTACGCGGTGATAATCGTAAATATAGGATTTTGAATTCTGTTTCAACTCAAAGGCTACCGTGAACTTCACGCCCACATTGAGATTGCGGAAGACCGCACCGGAGGCGAGGTTACTGAGCATCAGCGGCTGTACGTAGAACTGCACGCCCTCATCTGTCTCGCGATAACCGAAGGTACCGACATCGGTCTTGGAAGCCGAATGGAGATTGAGCACTCCGAAATCGGCATAGAGCGCAACGTACATACGGATCATGTCGGGGTTGAGGCGGAACATCTGGTGCTTGTACATATGTCCGATACGGGCACCAATCTCAGCGTGCGCCAAGATATTGAAATTCCACTTCATTTTGATACTGCTACTGCTCATCTTCCGTCCGGACTCGAACTGGTGGTTCGGCATTTCGTAGAAATCATCGTAGTAGCGTTCGTACTCTCCGAAGGTGGTATATTCCGCTTTGGAGGAGGTAGAGCCGTACATATTGATCGACACCTTGGGACCCAACAGGAAATAGAACCGTTTCCATTCGCCACCAATGAGCAAAGGGATATTGAGGTTGACCATGTGGCTTCTATCGCGGGACTTATCCATCATCACGTGCATCTTAAAGAGATCGCCCTCGGTATCCATCATCGGCACGGTCATATCCACCGCCTTTAGGTTATTGGAGTTAAGCTCATACATACCCTCTGCTCCAACGGATAGAATAAAATTATTGCGGAAGAACCGGTAGTCTATACCCATATTGGCATTTACGCCTGTAGCGGCACGCTGTCCGGGTATGGTATGCAGCAGGGCAGAATAGCCCAAATCGCCGTGGAGCGCCACGAAATGGTGGGTCTCCGGCGTAAGCCTTGTGAACGCCCTAATCCCCGCGCTCATCAACACACAACATACTATGAATAGGTACCGTTTCACAGACTATTTTTCTATAATAACAAAATTCGAGCTGCAAAGGTACAAAAAAAATCCCAATTACGCAAATTTTTGTTACTTTTTTGTTCTTTTTTTTGCATTTTGTAATGTCATTTAGGCAAAATCGTAGAAAATAGACAAACCAAATCAGATTATAAGCAACCAAAAAGAGCTACCCGAAGGCAGCTCTTTTGGATGCAATGCAGTCGTGAAAGACTGATGCAGAGAGTCGTTTATTTCAGCTCGACAGCCTGTCCGGTAACGTTATAAACCTTACCATTGAGCATGATATAAACGTGGTTATCGCGGATGAACTTGATCGCCTTGGTATCCTTGCCTGCGTTCGCACCCTCGATATCCGTCGGATAGTCCTTATGAGTGATCGAGAGGTTGTCGATAGCAGCCGGTACACCGTCGGAGAAGCTATCATCGTTGATCCAAACGAATACTACGCGATACAATCCGGTTACAGGAACGACTACGGACTTGCGCTGCCAAGCCTCTTGGTTCACCAGAGCGGCATTCTCGTCGATAGCGATCCATCCTGCAGGCAGGTTGGTTGCGGTCAGACCGGTAGGTTGTACACCTTGGATCAACTCTACATCCGCCGGAACGAGGGCTGCACGCATGAAGTCGATAGCACCATCCTCTTCGTTGTACTCACCTATGCACTTCCAATCGTAGGAAACGGTATAGGTACCGCCCTGCTCGAAGTCGAAGAGCTTAGTTGCGAACGAAACAGAAGGAGTTGCATCGTCGTAAGCATAGGTAGCTCCATTATTGGAGATATAGAGCTCACCCTCCGAGATGATCCATGCGTTCGGATCGTTAGCCAGTTTCCATCCGGCAGCGTCTGCGAAGGAAGTTGAGTACGGCAGGGACTCGATGTCCTCAATCGTCGAGAAGGCGAGAGATACGAGCTTGCTGTTCTCATCACCGCAGTTATTGCGCAGATAGAAGACGTATGCGGTAGCTTCGCTGAGGTTCTCCAGAACGAGCGGGTTAGCAGCCGGAGCGAACGCTGTCGGAGCCTCGTTAGAGGATGCGAGAACAACTGCGTATTCCCAGTTAGCGTCCTCTACCTCATCCCACGAGAAGGTAGCACCTGTGTTCGTGATATCCGATACCTCAAGATGCATAGCCCACATACAAGACGGAGCTTGACCCGGAACGTAGTTGATCGTCATCTTCGGCAAGAAGTTACGCTGCGTCATGTTGTTACCCGTACCGTAACCACCGATAGAAGCACCGTTAGCAGTTACACCATACCAAGAAGATGTACTATAGAACGACGAGCCACCACTTGCAGCAGTCTGCTTGAAGCCGATGAGCAGGTTGTCACCCGTGTAATGGAACGGCTCGCTGAGGGTTACTACCATCTTGTTGTCCACGATAGAGAGGTTACCGGAAACCATGACTTGCGTCAGACTGCTCCAATCAACAAGCGCGCTAAGCGTAGCGTCCTCCGTAGTAGTCATATATACCTCAAACTCGGAAGCACCCCAGTTGGAAGTAGCCTGATTTGCGTAGAAGGTCAGCGTGGTGATCGAATCCCACATGATCTCTTGCAGACTCTCTGCCGGAACGATGAACTGACTTGCCGTATTACCTTCATCCACATAGTTACCGTAAATAGGTACATAGTCGTTGGTCTTCGTACCATCGTTCACTACGATCGAGTAGAGATTGGTCGGCGTGAAGGAGATCACAGCACTGTAAGCACTCTCACCATCCTCCTCACCGCAGTCTGCTTTCACGCGAGCGTAGTAGGTAGCCTCAGCGGTCAGACCGGTCAGGTTAGCTACCGGCGCGGTAACGATCAGCACGAGCGAATCGGACATGTTGCTATTGAGACTGTACTCAACCTGCCATGCCTGTGCATCGCTTGCGTTCCACGTGAGGGTTGCGATCGAACCGTTACCCGGAGTGAGCTCTGCTGCCAAACCGGTCGGAGCAGGACAAGCAATCGTTGTAGTGAACGATTGACGAGCAGTCCATGCGCTGTAGCCATCCTCACCGCAGTTCGCACGTACGTATACATAATAGGTATGCGACGGCAGGAGGTTCGTCAGCGTGTACGGATTCTCCGTTACGTCAAGGAGCGCACTCAGCGTATCGGGGTTGAAGGCTGAGATGGTATCCAGAGCAATCTGCCAAGCAGCTGCATTGGACTCCCAAGCCAAGGTAGCATTGTGTGCCAATACATCGGATACCGTCAGAGCCTGCGGTTTCACACAAGTCGGGATATGATCAATCAGTACATCGTCTACGTGCAGATAGTTATCAGCGTTCGACGTTGTGGACGCACCGTAGAGGGCAATCTTAATGTTCTGATTAGCATATGCACTAAGGTCAAGGATTACTTCCTCACCATACAATGCGATATTGTTGTAAACATACTCAGAACCAGCATTATCCCACTGACGAAGAACAGACCAAGTAGCACCATCATCGGTAGAGATCAGTACTGCGAACTTATCATCCACACCGGTCGTAGCGATGTCGGTGTAAGCCGTAGTGGACTTCGAAAGAGCCATCGTGAAGGACAGTTGTACGTTCTCGTCGATCACTACATTCGGCAATACCGTCCAGTACTTATAGGTACTCCAGATATTGACAGAAATGTGCTTGCTGTTGAAGATCTTATCGGTCTCCGAGCGGAAGGTCCAACCGGAAGTAGCCGGAGTCTTCAGTGAATCAGTACCTGCCAACACATCATCAATCAGGACACCACTGTAACGCAACCACTCAGTCGGATAAGCCGTGAGGGCATCGAAGTTCTCAGCGTACGGTACACCGTAAACCGTCTTGAAGCTAATAGCAGGAGTCCACTCCTCGGTATTGCAAACGTTTTGTACTTGTACGTTATATACTGTACCGGCAGCAAGACCGTTGAGTGCATACGGGCTTTCTACGTTCTCAACCGTTACGGTATCCGTACCGTGGCTGTAACGCAGGTTGAAGCCTGTCTGACCATAGGTATTCCAGCTGATCGAAGCGGAGTTGGTCGTGATATCAGCAGCTGCTACATCACTCGGAGTCTGGCAAGCCTTTGCCGTACGGAAGGTAGTAGAAGCCCAGAGGCTTACACCGTCTTCATCACCGCAGTTCGCACGTACGTATACGGTATATAAGGTGTCGGTCGCCAGCTCAGCCAATGCATACGTATTTGCTGCTGCATCATACAGAGTAGCCTCAGCGAGGTCAAACTCAGGATCACACGAGTAAGCAATCTGCCATGCATCTTGACCCTCCTCACCAGCGGTCCAGTTGATTGTAGCCGAAGAAGCGGTGATATTCGATACTGTCAACTCAGAAATCGCCTTACAGGTGATCTTCGTGATGCTGAAGTTATCTACGGCAGCCGGAGTTTGGCTACCACCAGAACCGTCATTTCTCCAGAGGAGAACGACATTGTAGATACCAGCTGCCACCTCCAGATCAAACGATTCCGACTTCCATGTAGAAGACAAGTTCAGTTTGGTAGCCTCATACAACTTAATCCAACCTTCAGGCAGCGAGAACTGACCAGTAGAGCTTGCAGCTATTTCGATAGAATCCGGAACAAGTGCAACGCACAACAAGTCGTAGGAGCTTTCACCGTTTGCTTTCCAATCATAGTTGAATTTATACAATCCGTCTTCGAATTGGAATGCCTTAGTAGCATAAACTGCGCATGCACTGTGCGAGTATGCATTGGAAGCGCCATTATCATTAGAGATATAGAGCGCATGCGTACCCTCACCGTTGTGAGCAGCCTCACCGTAAGCCCAAGCATTGACCGCACCGCCGTTGATGAACATCCAGTTGTTACCAGCCTCAAAGTCATCAGCATACGGAACCGCAGCCGGACCCATCTTGGTGTGGAACTCAGCCGAGATAATCTCACTCAGGCCCTCATCACCACAGTCTTTGCGGAGATAGAAGATATAGTCGCTGTTATCTAACAGTTCGTTTACGACAGCAAAGGTGTCGGTAGTAGCCGTGAACTCAGCCGGCATCTCAGCAGAAGCCAGAGCTACTGCGTAGAGCCATGCGCCGTTCTCTGCATTATCCCAAGTAGCCTTAGCGCCATCCACCGTGATATCGGAGATAGCCAAACCGGTCGGTTTCACACAAGATGGAGCCTTATGAACACTTACGTTATCCACGAAGATAGCACCATTGCCATAGTTACCATTTGCGAAGAACTGAATCATGATGGTATCACCTGCGTATGCACCCAGATTGATGATCACTTCCTCGAACGCATCCGGAGCCGTGTAGCTGGTACCGGTAGAATTCTTAGCATACGTCGGGGCCAAAGCCACGAAGTCACCTCCGTTTACTGAGATCTTGATGGTCATATCACCGCAGTTAGCCGTATGCGAATAATCGAACGAGAACTCGTAAGCAGGACTTTCCGGCAGTACGATAGCCGGGGTATTGATCAACAACTCACCGGCGCGAGCACTATAGTTATGCGCACGCAACATCTTGTTGTTTCCGCTTTCGTAAACACCGAAGATGTAGTACGGATAGGTAGTGAGCGAAGCGGAAGTAGAAGCACTGTTATCCCAGCAAGTAGGAATGCTATTGACAGCCATATTCTCGAAGTCTGCATGCCACGGCAGCGCAGTAACGTTACCGCAGAGCGTCGTGAAGCTGATCACACCGCTGAACGGACTAACAGCCTCTTCATTCTCCGGATCACACCAAGCTGCGACTTGTGCATCGTAAGAAGTACCCATCTCCAGACCGCTGATCAACAACGAGTCATTGGTCGTTAGGATCGGTTCTCCCCATGATTCTTCGCTGCTCTTCTTATAGCGAACCAACCAAGTAGCCTCTGTACCCTGCGGTGCCCATGTGAGAACAGCCGAGTTGTCGGTAAGCAGTTCTGCTACAGCCTCCAAGTCGTTCGGCTCCATACATTGCGGAATAGCCTCAACGACTACATCGTCGATACGAGCCGAAACCGTAGCGGTCTCAGCTGCCAGCATCTTGATAGCTACATACTTGCCGTCGCCGGTATAAGCGGTGAACGGAACAACATACTGTCCATATACGGCACTCGTCAGTACGATGGTGTCGAGCGCTACAAAGTTAGCCGTATCAGCTGCTGCAGGCATTACACCTACTACCAGCGTTGCGTTCTCCTCAGCCTCAGCCAGATCGTTGCAAGCGTAGAACTTCAGACGCATATTTTCCAGACTGATCAACTCAGGCAGGACAACATATTCGTCTACCGGATCAGAACCTACTTGCGAAGCAAAATAGAGGAACTTCGATCCGCTATGTGCATCCTCGGGGTAGCTCGACAAAATAGCCGGATAACCACTACCATCCTTGATAGCACTCCAGCAGAGGAGAGTACCCTCGAAGCCTTCGTCCACGGTCTCATACGGAGCACACTCAGTAGCGAAGCTGATACAAGCGCTAAACTCACTGAGAGACGTAGGATCCTCCGGATCACACTGAGTAGCTACTTGTGCCTCGTAAACGGTCGAATGATTCAGACCCTCCAAGAGGAAGGTATCGTTAGCAGCCGGAACAACAGCCAACCACTCTTCTGCGCCTTGCTCTTTGTAGCGAACCACCCAATTGGTCTCTTCGCTCATCGGAGTCCAAGTCAGCTGAATAGAAGAAGTCGTAGCCGTAGTATCGATAGCGGCAAAGTTAGCCGGAGTAGCACAAACGATACGTGCAATGCTGAAGTTATCAAATCCGGCAGCAGGTTCATTATTTGTGCTACCGTCGTTACGCCACAAAACAACAACCATATAGTTGCCTTCCTCGATGTTGATAGCATCCGTAGCAAAGGTCTGCCAAGCAGCTTGTTGGTTCAGTGCCAGACCGCCATCCAAAGCGACGCATCCGGCAGGCAGAGCCTGATAAGTAACACCGGTAGGCAATGCGGAACCTGCTGCAAGTTCAACATCAGCAGGAACGAGGGCTACACGCATATAATCCCACAAAGTAGAAGTACCCTCACCTTGACATCTCCAGTCGTATTGGAAGGTATAAGCACCACTTTGGAAATGGAACAACTTGGTTGCATATACAACTGTAGCACTGTTCGAGTAGGTATTCGTGGTACCACCATCATTAGAGATATAGAGTGCGTGCGTACCCTCACCGTTGTGAGCAGTCGTACCATATACCCAAGCGTTAGTCATTTCTCCGTTAACGAGGAGCCACTTATTTCCATTCTCGAAGTTATCCGCATATGCGTTACCTACCTCCGTCGGAATTTGTTTGGTCTGGAAGGAAAGCATAATCGCTTCGCTTTGATCTTCCTCACCGCAATATTTGCGCAGATAGAAATCATATGCAGAACTTTCCTCAAGACCCTCTACGACAATCGAGTTCTGAGCAACAATCGCGTACTCAGTCGGTGTTTGACCAGCAGCAACACATGCATATTGCCAGCTCATACCATCCTCATCGTCATTCCAAGAGAAGGATGCTGTAGTAGCCGTGATATCCGAAACGCTCAGACCTTGCGGCATACGGCAAGTCAAACGACTGATCTTGAAGTTATCAATTGCACCCGGAGCGTCACCCGTATACGAGTTATTTCTCCATACGATAATAACTTTATGGTAGCCAGCCTGAGGTACTTCAACCTCGCTCAACTGACGCTGCCAATTAGATTGTCCGCACAATTTGCTACCGCCATCCAATGCAATCCAACCATCCGGTAAGGAGGTGGCACCAATTGGAGCCGTAGATGCAGAACTTGCCTCCACTTCTGTTGCGGCAGGAGCAAGAGCTACACGCAGATAATCGTATGCATCGCTATTTGCCTTCCATTCGAACGAGAAGGAATACAAACCTGCCTCAGGGAAGAAGAAGGTCTTGGTAGCATATACCGTCGTATAAGCATGCGTGTAAGCATAACTCAAACCATTATCATTAGAGATATAGAGTGCATGCGTCGGGCTGTTGCTGGTAGCAGTACCATAGGCCCATTTATTGGTCAATTCACCATTGAAGAACAACCATCCGTTCCCCTCTTCAAAGTCCCAATCGTACGGCAGCTCAGCCGGAGTCTGGAGGGTCTTGAAGGTCTTCATGAGCGGTTCGCTCTTCTCGGTCTCGCTACAAGCGCGGCGAACGAAGAAGATATAATCGGTTGTCTCAGTCAAATCGCTCAGATCGACATACTTCACGTCGGTTGTGCCGGTATAATCGGTCTCAGCCGGAGCGAAGTCAGCCGCAGGATTAGCTACGTAGCCGTACTCCCACTGACCGTCCTCTGCATCCCAAGAGATAGAAGCCGCAGAACCGGTGATAACACCGACCGTAATACTGAGCGGACGCTCACAAGCCGGGATCAGGTCAATCTTCACATCAGAGATGTGGAGGTTATTGTCACCATTAGCTTCGGTGGACTCACCGTAGAACGCCAATAGGATGCTCTTATTAGCATATTCGCTCAGGTCAAACTTAACGGTCTGACCCTCGGTGTTGATACCATCGAACGAAGAACCTTGACCTTGGTTACCCCAAGTACCTAAATCAGTCCAAGAAGCGCCACCGTCCTCGGAAACCAAAACAGCGAACAGGTCGTCGTTCTGCTCACCGGCGGTAACGGCTGTAGGAGTAGCACCGGCTTTGGTAGTCAAAGCGAGGTCAAAGGTCAACTGATAGCCAGCCAACATCTCGATTACCGGACTTACTAACCAGTATTTGGTATCGGTACCGGCGATATTGAGATAGAGGTGCTCATTGCTAAAGACACCATTCTGCGTACCAACTTTCCATCCCTTCGTGGAAGCTACGAGCGGTTCACTACTTTGCTGAACATCCTCCAGCAGTGCCTCATAGCGTTTCCACTCACCCGGCATAGTCGTGGTGTCGAAGGTCTGGAAGAACGGCACAACAGCTGCGGTCTTGGCGATGATCGACTTACCATAGTCGGTATAGTCCTCAGCGGTACATACAGCTGCGACACGAATCTCATATTCGGTGAATGCAGCAAGACCGGTAATCGTGTACGGATTAGCTGCGATATCCAGCGTGTTCCATACATCTGTAGTATCTGCTGTCGGTTTGTACTGGAGACGCCAAGCGGTCTCGCCACTATTAGCCGTCCAAGCTACAGGCAGCGTGCTGCTGGTAGCCTGACCTTCCACTTCGTGCAAATCCGTCGGCTTCAAGCAAGTCGGGATCTTCTCTACCACTACATCATCTATGTGAATACGGTTGTCACCGCTTCCACTGGTAGACAAATAGAACGCTAACTGAATGGTCTGACCGGCATAATCGGATAGATTCAAATCAACCTCTTCACCAACAGCGGAGCAAGTGATTTCGTCAAATACATATTCCGAACCGGTATTATTCCATTCACGGAGCGTAGTCCAGTTATTACCTCCGTCCAAAGACGCAAGTACATACAGATGTGCGCCTGCTTGAGCTGCCGGAGCAGGTACATTATCACCAGTCCAATAGGTCAGCGCCAAATTAAAGAGCATGTGATAACCGGGATCGCCTTCTTCCAATTCCGGAATAGGAATACTCGGTGTCACAAGCCAATAGTTACGGGTGCTGTACACCTCAATGTGAGCATGATTGTCAAATACACCGCTCTTGGCACCAAACGTCCAATACGAAGTAGTAGGCGACAGAGTAACCGAACCATCATCATTCAAAGTACCTGAGTAAATGTTCCAACCACTGGGTTTGGACGTTCCGTTGAAGTGCTCTGCATACGGCAGACCTATCAGAGTCGTGAACGAAGCGGATTTCCAACCGCTGGTGTTCTCACCACAGATAGCCTGTACCTGTACTTGATACGCCGTGTTGGAAACGAGGTCAGACAACTGATAAGAGCTTCCGCTCAGGTTCTTGACCAGCGTCCAGTCTTGATCAGAGGAAGCCTTGTACTGGAGGTTGTAAGCAGCAGCCGAACCGATCCAGTTGATCGTTGCGGAGTTCGACGTTACATCGTTGGCCTCCACCGACTCAGGTTTGTTGCAAGTCGGACCTGCCGAAACTTCCGTTGTAATGGTAGCTTCCCAACCGGCAGCCGTGGTAGAGCCATCCGAATGCCACTCAATGGTGAGCGTACCGGACTGAGCTACATAATCTACATTTGTAGTGATGGTTGCAGACGCACAGCCGGTCTGGAGTCTTCCAAGCAACTCGCCTTCCGCCGCATCGCCATCATAGATAAGCATGTAGTCCCAGTTGCTACAACTGGATGAGGACTCCGTTGTAAATGACGAAAAGTTAATCGTAATACTTCCCGTACAAGTGAACGTAGCCGTGTAGCTTTGACTGGTGCCATAATTGGCACTTGGTCCGCCTGAATCATAAAAGGCGTAGGTGCTACCCGGAGTCAGCTCTTCTTCCATATTACCGGTTAAGGTAATAACTTCTTGAGCCTGTACCGTTGCCCATGTAGCAAAGAGCACCATGACCAAACAAAGTAATACTTTTCTCATACACTTAAGTAATTAGTTAAACAATAAAATTAATTAAACTATTATTCCAATATAGGACAATATACAATTTGGGCGGCAAAGGTACAAAATAATTTCGATATGTGCAAATTTTTTGTTAAAAAATACCAATTTGTTCGATTTTTGCAAAGTTTACATTACAAAATGAACAAAGAAAGCAAAAAAAATGTACGAAGGAACAATGTAAGATGTAAAATTTATGTAAGAAGGAACAATGTAAGAAGGACAATTTATGTATGAAGGAACAATGTAAGATGTACAATTTATGTAAGAAGGAAGAAAAAGCGCATCCTCACGGGTGCGCTTTTTCTGGAATGGACGATTGTCCGCCGCGTAAATCGTACATCTGTCCTTCGTACATCCTTCGTACATCGTACATTTGTACATCGTACTTAGCCGTTGTGCTCCTGATCGTACGCCTCTTTCTCCAGCTTCCAGAGGAAGGCCTTCATGGTCTTTTTGCCGTTCGGGGCGTCCTTCTGAGCTGCGAAAGCGGCTTGGTCGGCGGAGATCTTCATCAGGTCTTTCGCACGAGCTGCTACCGCTGCTGCGACTGCCGAGAAACGGTTTCGGATACGAGTCTCCTCAGAGGTCACAGGGGTAGTACGTTTGTACACTTCTGCATCACGGATGAAGAGACGGGTGCAGTTCGGGTTCTGAGTCGGAGCCTCGCGGTGAGTACCCGTCAGGTAGGTTCCGCCGGTTGCATACTTTACTTGTCCCATAGTTGTTAAGGTTTAGATTTAATGAATAATGAATTTGTCGTTAGTCGTTGGTCGTTAGTCGTTGGTCTAACTACCAGCGGTCTTCTTTACTTCTTTTTCGCCCCCTGATACTCCTCTTCGCGGGCAAACTCCTCGTATATGTACCAAAACTTCGTTTTAGTAGTAAATACTCGGAGCAGCTCCGCTCTCCCCAAAAATTAAAATTTTCGGGGACCCCCTTACTTCCTCCGAGTACCTGCGTACTCTTCGGTCGTTTTGGTGGAGATAGTGGTGGTCGTCTTGGTGCTGTCGTTCTGCTGAACGTAGGTGGAGGTTGTGGTGATCGTCCGCAACGCTTTGCAGGAAGTGACTCCGGTTGCTACGACAGCAATAATGACCGCGCTAAGAAGCATAACGATCCATGATTTCGATTTGCGCATTTTCTTCTTCAATTTTCAGTTGGTTAAACAAAACAGTTATATTGCTCATCCCTGCTAAATCAAGCAGTACACAGCCTTTCGAGTGTTCGGGTATCGAGCCTCTATGGATGCGGATACCTTCTCGTTCAGGCACGTCCTTGATAAGCGGCAGGAACTTTTTGAAACGCGGTGACCAAGTACACTCTACGGGGTACGTTCCGGCAGGGATGATGAAATCGGCGTTCTCAAGGCTCGGCGAGCTAAACGTCTCCATTTCGTACTCTCGGTTTCGCATTTGGTAGGAGATCGTACCGCGTACGGCTTTACCGTTCTTCTGCGTTCTGATTAAGGTTATTGTTCTCATATTAGTCGTTTGTCGTTGGTCGTTGGTCGTTAGTCCAACGGCGAATTAGCGTTTCTTTTTGTAGACATAATCTATTCCAAACAAAGCTCCGGAGAAGGTGGCGGTTTCGCCGAAGGCAACGAGCAGAGACTCGTGGATCTGTCCCTGCGGATCGATGAAAGTTCCGCAAAAGAGTAGAACCAAACCTCCGAGAGAGAGGATAAATGCGGCTATAAGTTGTAGTTCGATTTTCATATTTTTGGTCGTTAGTCGTTGGTCGTTAGTCGATGGTCGTTAGTCGGGATCAAATCCCGACCTAATGGACGATGTTTTTAAGCGGTCGATGACATCGACCTAATTATATGGACAGATGCCGTTTTTGAGCGGACGATGGTATCGTCCGATTTATATGGACGCTCACCGTTTTTTGAAATCCGGTGCAAAAGTACAACAAAAAAACGAAGCCACCAAATTTTGGGGCTCCGTCCGATTATAAATCTAATTTTTAGCACAATATGGGCTGATTTTAGCGCAAAACGTAGTCTCTAAAGCGATTAAAATCGGTTTGCGATAACCATCCTCGCTTCCATGCATCGGAGTAAAAGAAGCCGGAATGACGTTTGGCTCTCAGTTCCGATTGACGCCAACTGTTATAGAGGACTTCGAGTTTGTGCTCCCTGTCGGGACAGTCGTTCCACCATGGGTCACGTGCGGACAAAAGGTCTAAGACTGAATGAATCTGTACTTTGTTTTCTTTTTTCATACTAATGGGTGTCGGATGCCATCCGACCTAATGAACGATGTTATTACAAGCCAAAAGTGATTTTGAGATTGAGGATGTCGGCAGCGTTGTAGGATTTTTTGCAGGCTGCGTACTCGTTGTCTTTCACTTTTCGGGCTGCTTGGAAATGGTGCGCCTCGTAGAGGGCGGATTGCAGTTCCTCCCACGAAAGGCGGATGTCCGTCACGTATAGTTTGGATTGTGCGAGGTTAGCGCAGGCAAGGATGAACCGCCAATGTCCATCGGGCGGCACTTGATGTTTGGAACGCTGGGAGAAGAAACGCTCCTTGCGTCGTTGGATGAAGTAGCCGAAACCTCGTCCGAGTGAGCCGGTAAGGGACTCACATTGTTTGGATAAAATGATTTGCATAACGTTTAATTTTAGTCGTTGGTCGTTAGTCGTTAGTCGTTAGTCTAACGGTGACACGTAATAATACCGATAAAAGTCTGTATTAATAATGTATTAGTACCGTTTTTGGTCGTTGGGAGCGGCATTTAGATCGATCAGATCGGCGGCATAGAATCGTGCGATGACGTAGCCACGGAGGGTGACATATTTCTTACCGCGGTACAGATAGCCGCTTTTCTTCCATTCTGCATGATAGCGCCTACGGATAGGATCGCTAAGGTCGTGATAGAAAGCCGATGCCTGTGCAAACCGCCGCCGTATCTGCAACTCGCTTTTGGTTGGCGGTTTGGCTCTCTGGGAGTACTTGCGCAGATATACTTTCTGCTTTCCGTTAATCACTTTCGCCACCACGGAGGTGGTGATTTTCTCGCCGTTGCAAACAACGACGTGCTTTGATAAAGTTCCACTTACGGCGTGGATGCCGTTAAATTCACAATTTGCCATGATAATGAATAATGAATAATGAATAATGAATATCTCATTTTGGTCGGTGGTCGTTAGTCGTTGGTCGATAGTCTAAGCCCCCCTCCGGCTGGGGAGAGAGTTCGGGGAGACAGCCCCGAAAAGTGGACAGTAGGCGGTGAGGGCACGGAGGACGCTGAGGGCAGATGGTTCGCGCAAATATGCGCGAAAAATGAACAATGCACAGCTACCATCGAGAGGGCGTTGGTTCGCGCAATGATGCGCGAAAAGTGCACAGAGGGCGGACTTCTATTAAACATAACAAGGGTTGTGGGTTTGTGCGGAGGGAAAGCACC
Source organism: uncultured Bacteroidales bacterium (assembly GCA_900321605.1). GTDB lineage: Bacteria > Bacteroidota > Bacteroidia > Bacteroidales > Paludibacteraceae > Colicola. Next base: position 19,552 of record ONWR01000040.1, read on the forward strand.
GCAGGTAAACAGCCAAATTTAATTGAAAGGGGTGATGTGGGAGCGGACGTTAATTGAGAGGGGTGATGTGGGTCATTTCAAAGATCGTTGCCTCGCAGAGGGTATAGATACCGTACGAACCATTGTAAAAGGCAGAGACCATGCGATTATTCTTGAGGATCTCATCGAGGTCGCGACGTCCGTTGCAGTTCTCCGGATGAGGCGTGATGTAGATGAGGTTATAAAGGGGATTGTCGTAAATCCGTTCTCCTCGTCTGAGCATCTTGCGGATATACCAGTACATACGTTGCTGAGCTCGGTGCGGCCATTTGTTCCAGATCTGCATGCAAGGTACGTATTGGTCGCGGAACCTCGGGTCGGGGTTCATCAGTCGCCACATATGCGAGAAGGAATCCTTCTTGGCGAGCACCGTATCAATTGATTCTAAAGCCATCTTTTCTTTTTACATCGTATAACGATGATTTTTCTTTTAAAAATTTATAAAAAATAAATCACCGGTTATCTATGCCTTTTCTCTTTTGGTTCTTTTCTCTTTACGCGTTCGGCAAATGGGTCGCAAAGGAGCAAACCGCTCCGCTAATTGCTAAGTGCGACCATTGCCTCCGCTCTCCCCACAAATTAAAATTTGCGGGGACCCCATCTACGGTCTCTCTACGCACTTCACCGTTGCTTTGATCTCATCCGGCTCCCAATCGGGGTGCTGGGCTACGAAAGCGTCCACGATACCTTTCATCTCCTTGGTCAGAGCAGCGGAGTATTTCTTGGCTTGGTCTTGTGCGACTTTCTTCTCACGCCAACGAACGGCATCTTCGCCTTTGTAGCGATGATAGTCAGAGAAGTCGATCACCTCGGTCAGTTGGAGTTGGAACGTACCCACACCTTCCACCTCAAACTCTCCACCTTCCGGTGCGATCACGAGTGCTTCTTTCGTTGCCTCTCCGCTTATTTCGTCGATACGCGCCTTGATGGCTTTTTCTTGTGCGCGAAGCTCACGCAGTTCTTTCAGATTCTTCATAATGAATAATGAATAATGAATAATGAATATTTTTTAATTTCTAAAAGTGTATT
>ONWR01000041.1 GCA_900321605.1 uncultured Bacteroidales bacterium
CCGTTGTTCTTGGTCTGCATGTAAAGACCCGGCACTCCGGCAGCGTCAGCTACTTTCTTATCGTCCGCTCCGAAAGTGGGGGCGATGTGTACGATACCGGTTCCGTCTTCGGTGGTAACGTAGTCTCCCGGAATCACGCGGAATGCTCCTTTGCCCGGGTTCACCCACGGGAAGAGCGGCTCGTATTCGAGTCCGACGAGGTCAGCGCCTTTGTAGCGGGCTACGATCTTCGGCTCAAGGAGTTTGCCTTCTTCGTCTGTTCCGCAAAGGTCTTTCTGATAAGCCGAGAGACGTGCTTCTGCGAGGATAATATGGTCACCAGTGGGCGTCTCCACTTCCACGTAGTCGATTTTCGGACCGACACAGAGAGCAGTATTGGACGGAAGTGTCCAAGGAGTAGTCGTCCAAGCGATGATATATGTGGCTTCGCCATTTGAAGATTTGAGGATTTGAGAATTTGAAGATTTCACCTTGAAGCGGGCTGTGCAGGTGAGGTCTTTGACGTCACGGTAGCAACCGGGCTGGTTGAGCTCGTGGGAGGAGAGACCTGTTCCGGCAGCAGGGGAATAGGGCTGAATGGTGTAACCCTTATAGAGGTAACCTTTCTTGTAGAGCTCTTTGAGGAGATACCAAAGGGTCTCGATATACTTGTTATCGTACGTGATATAGGGATTGTCGAGATCAACCCAGTAACCCATTTGCTTGGTGAGGTTCGTCCATTCGGCGGTGTATTTCATGACCTCACGGCGGCAAGCTGCGTTGTATTCGTCGACAGAGATTTTCTTGCCAATATCCTCTTTGGTGATACCAAGCATTTTCTCGACGCCCAGCTCAACGGGCAGACCGTGGGTATCCCAGCCTGCCTTTCTGCGTACCTGAAAACCTTGCATCGTCTTGAAACGGCAGAAGGTATCTTTGATGGTACGTGCCATAACGTGGTGAATACCGGGTTTGCCGTTAGCCGAGGGAGGTCCCTCGAAGAACAAAAACTGCGGATGACCCTCTCGTGTGGTCACACTCTTTTCGAACAATCCTTCTTTTTCCCACTGTTCTAACACCTCACGGCTTAGAGCAGCTAAATCTAATCGTTTGTATTCGTTAAAATGTTTCATTATAGTGATTTTTTATAGCCTTACGCACACGCCAAACGCGCACCTTTGAGCGCGCATGACGCAATTTGGGCACAAAGGTACTACTTTTTTATGAAATATGCAAACTTTCCGGTGATTTTTTACGGATTTTATCGAAGATAATAGTTTTTGCGCAGCGTTTCGAACTGTTCTGGCTGTGCTTTTAGTTGCCGAGTTATATCTTCGAGCCAATGCGGATTATCGGGATCGGCAGTCTTGCCCTCGTACGGATAAGCAGAGATGTCTATGGGGGGCAATTGGAATAGATTTGCTATGGAATTCAGGCACATCTGCGTTGCATTTCGTTTCCCTTGTACGGAATAACCTGCAATGTGCATGGAGGCGCGAAAGGCGGATTGTAGCACCTCTTTGTTCAGATTCGGCTCGTTCTCCCATGTATCCAGTATGAAAGGGTGTCCGCTGCGGAGCAAGGCTTGCTCGTCCACCACTCCTCCGCGTGCTGCATTGATGATGAGCGCGTCGGGTTTGCAATGCGAGAGAAAGGTCTCGTCGCAAAGGTGACGCGTCGGATAAACAAGCGGCACGTGGAAGGTGATAATATCGCAATTCTTCGCGATTTTATCGAGAGAAATACCGATTCCTTTAGGCGGGTCATTGAGGAGTACTTTGAGTCCTTTTCGCTCTGCCATCTTGGCGACCAATGAACCGACATGACCGACTCCGACCACACCGATGGAAGGTGGATTTGAAGATTTGAAGATTTGAAGATTTGAAGATTTGAGGATTTTAGGATTTGAAGATTTGAAGATTTGTAATTCTTTTATGGCTTGCTCGATGTAGTCGCAGACGGCTTGCGCGTTGCAACCCGGGCATGACATCCAAAGGATGCCGTGGGTGTCACAGTACGCTGTGTCTATATGGTCAAAGCCGATGGTAGCTGTACAAACGAGCCGAACCCGCGAGCCAGACAGAAGTGCTTCGTTGACTTGCGTGCGGGTTCGGATCACTAATACGTCTGCTTCTCGTACGGCGGAAGCATCGATTTGTTCCGGTTTCATCGGATAAATCTGCACTTGTGGCCACGCTTTTTGAACCGCCTCCACGAGAAACGGAATATATTGGTCGCAGACGATTACCATGTTGTCGCTATTAGCAGTTGTATTTGATGTTATCAATCAAGCGTACCGGTCCGCAGTACACGGTAATACAACCGATAGCGTGGTCAAAGGTGTCTGTGGGCAGCAAGGTAGTTTGGTCAACAATCTCGTAATACTCCACTTCGAGACCTTCTACCGCATTGACGGTATCGATGACGCGTTGCTGTACGTTAGCTACCGTTGCACCTTCTTCTTTTGCCCATTTCAACGAAGAAAAAAGCGTTTTGGAGATAGCTAAAGCAGTCTCTTTTTCGGCGGCAGAGAGACGTTCGTTACGGCTTGAGAGCGCCAAACCGGATTGTTCACGAACAATCGGACAATCGATGATCTGCAGTGAACCGAAAGTGCCTGCCATGGAACTGCGTTCCACCATATGATGGATGATCGCCAGTTGCTGGAAATCCTTCTCGCCGAAATAGGCTCTGTCGGGTTGTACGAGGTAGAAAAGGCGGCTGACAACTTGTACGACACCGTTGAAGTGACCCGGACGCATTTTGCCTTCCATGACCTTGTCCAGCCCTGCGAAATCAAACTCGAAAGTGCTGTTCATCTCCTCTGCCGAATACATCTCTTCGGGTGTCGGAGCGAAGACGAAATGGGCACCGATGGAGCTGAGCAACTCGGCGTCGCGTTCGATGTTACGGGGGTACTTAGCCAAATCCTCTTTGTTGTTAAACTGGGTCGGGTTGACAAAAACGGAAACGACACAGATGTCATTCTCCGCTACTGCTCTTTTGACGAGGCTTGCGTGTCCCTGATGGAGAGCTCCCATCGTCGGAACCAAACCGATTGTTTTGCCTTCTTTTTTGCATGCACTTACTGCTGCCTGCAATTCCTTTTTGGTTGTGATTATCTGCATAATTTTTTCTTAAAAATGACACAATATTTTGAAAAAACGTGCAAAGTTACGCAAAATTCCTTGAAAAATAAAATTTTTTGACACTTTTTCTTCATTTTTTTTCGTAATGTCAGATTTTTTTCGTACCTTTGCAATGCGAAAAAGTATATAAGCCCATGAAAGAGCCTAATCGTATCCTTTTTATCTCGCAGGAGATTAACCCTTATTTGCCGGAAGAGACCCCGATCCGTCAGCTCAATCGTCAATTACCGGAGTATTTCCAGTCTCATAGCTATGAGACCCGTACGTTTATGCCTAAGTTTGGCGAAATCAACGAGCGTAGAAACCAGTTGCATGAGGTGATTCGTTTGTCGGGAATGAACCTGATCATCGAAGATGCGGATCATCCGTTGCTGATCAAGGTGGCTTCTATTCAGTCTGCGCGTATCCAGATCTATTTCATTGACAATGATGATCTGTTCCATCGTCGCAAAGGTGTGATAGATGATAATGGCGAGGAGTATCCGGATAACGACGATCGAGTTATTTTCTTTGCCCGTGGTGTGATCGAGACAGTGAAGAAGCTGCGTTGGACGCCGGATATCATCGTTTGCTCGGGATGGATGAGTGCGTTAGCTCCGCTATACCTAAAAAAGGCCTTTAATGATGAGCCGTTTTTCGCGCACTCCAAGATCGTGGTGACCTTGGATGATAACGAATATCAGAAACCTTTCCCCACATCGTTCTCGGACAAACTGCGTATTGACGGAATCAGTAATACGGACGTTCGTTCGATAGCCGGTTTCCCTGTCGGATACGAGGAGTTGATGCGTTTGGCTATTGATTTCTCCGATGCTATCGTGTATGCTTCACCAAAGGTGAACCAGCGATTGATGAACTATGCGGAGACGAAAGGCAAGCCGATTTTAACGTATGAGCCGACGGCGGATTTGAATGAGATGTGCAGCCGTCAGTGGGATTTTTATCAGACTCTATTGCAAACCAATGAATAAACGAATATCGTTTTATACTATTTTAATCGTTCTGGCATACTGTTTGGCGGGCTGCAAGGACGATGTGAAGAGTGCGGGACAAGCCGTACTGGATGACGACGATGCAGTCGTTGTTTATGCCGATACCTTTCCGATTTGGTCTATGATGGACAGTTGCGAGGCGATTATCTCGCAGGCAGACTCGTTCTTGTTGGGCGAGTTGGAGACGCGTTACGGTTTGGTACGCTCTTCTATCTTGACGCAGTTAGCTTGTCCGGTGGGATTCTCTTATCCGGAGGGCTCGGTGGTCGATTCGATCTGTCTGTTTATGTACTACTCCAGTTGGGTCGGGGATGCCAATGCTCCCTTGGCTATCAATGCGTATCTGATGGATAAGGGAACATTCAACTATTCGGGTGTTTATCCGACCGATCTGAAGATCGATGACTACTGCTCGCGTACGAAGCCTGTGCTGACGAATCGTCAGATCGTGGTGGCGTCGGAGAAGATGGATTCCATTGCAAATGAGAGCGGTACGTATATACCGGTCGTTCGGATGAAGGTGAATGATGATTTCATGGATTATTTCTGGGCGATGAAGTCATTTGAGAGCCAAGAGGCTTTCAATAAGCAGTTTAACGGTCTGCTTTTGGAGACTTCGTTCGGTTCGTCCACGATGCTGAATATCTCGGATATTGCTTTAGGTGTGTATTATCATTTCCCGTACTCCAAGGCGGGTAAGGATACTACGGTGACGGATATGAAGGCGTTCTACGCCAACTCGGAGATCCGTACGGTGAACCATCTGGATTATCCGGATAAGAAAGAGTGGATAGATGAGTTGCTCAATGACTCTGACACCTATAATTATATTATATCGCCTGCGTATGCGTACACGCGCGTGACATTCCCGATGGAGAGCATTGTGGATTTTATTATGCAGCATATGGTGGAGCAAGAAGGCGATTTGCTCATTGAGACGAAACGTCCGTATGTCAACAGAGCTTATGTGCGGATTGATGTCACCAATAAATACACGGGTTCGGAAGCCGACAAGACGAGTGCGGATTGGTTGCAGCCGGCTCAGTACATGCTGCTGATCAAGGAGTCCTCGATGAAACGTTTCTTCTCGGAGCGCGAACTCCCTTCGGACACGTGTGCGTTGCTCAGTACGCTGGTACAAGGAACCGATTCGAAGGGCGATGCTATCTACTACTATAACTACGATATGTCGGATTTTCTGACGAATCAGCTACGTAATCACACGACGGATCCGGAATTGAAGATGATGCTTGTTCCGGTAACCTTAGTGGCTAATTCGTCCGGAACGGCAGCGTCAGCGTATTCGGCTGTCCGCCAACAGCAGACGATGTCTGCTACGCAGATACGATCAGCCAAGAGCGGCATGAAATTCGAGATCGTGTATAGCGGCTTTTCTATTCCTTCATTCACAGACGAGGACTAATGAAAAAGAAACGCGACCGTTGGCCGCGTTTCTCTTTTAACTATTATGTTAGGACTCTTATACGGCGTTCTTGAGTCGTACCATTTTGTCCTTGCCTAATTTCTGTTCGGCATATTCTTTGGTTACCGTGAAGGATGTCTTTACTCCTTCTTTTTTGTTGCTCGGCAGTTCGAACATCAGATCCGCCATGATGGTCTCCATCAGTCCGCGCAGTCCGCGAGCTCCGAGTTTGTATTCGAGCGCTTTATCTACCACATAATCGAGTGCGTCATCCGCAAACGTCAGTTCCACATTATCCATCGCCAGCAGTTTCTTGTACTGCTTGGTGAGGGCGTTCTTGGGTTCGGTGAGGATATTCCGCAAAGCCGTTTTGTCGAGCGGTTTCAGATAAGTCAAAACCGGCAGACGACCGATGATCTCAGGAATCAGTCCATAGGACTTGAGATCCTGCGGCGCGATATACTGGAGGAGATTGTTCTTATCCACGCGTGCAGCCTCTTGCTGTGCAGCAAAACCCACGGTCTGCGTGTTCATGCGCTGCGAGATCTTACGCTCTATGCCATCGAAGGCACCGCCGCAGATGAAGAGGATATTCTTGGTATTGACATGAATATACTCCTGATCCGGATGTTTGCGTCCTCCCTGAGGCGGCACGTTGACCACCGATCCCTCAAGCATCTTGAGCAAGCTCTGCTGTACGCCTTCTCCGCCCACGTCACGGGTGATGGAGGGGTTCTCGGATTTGCGGGCGATCTTATCGATCTCATCGATGAAGACAATACCTCTCTCGGCTTTAGTGACATCGTAATTAGCGTCCTGCAGCAGGCGAACGAGGATAGTCTCTACGTCTTCTCCGACGTATCCCGCCTGCGTGAGCGAGGTGGCGTCGCCGATAGCGAAAGGCACCTTGAGCATCTTCGCGATGGTCCGAGCGAGAAGCGTCTTACCTGTGCCCGTAGAACCGACGAGAAGGATATTGCTTTTCTCTATCTCTACGTCATCGTTGGTGATCGATTGCAGGACACGTTTGTAATGGTTGTACACCGCAACAGAAAGGAAGCGCTTTGCTTCCTCCTGTCCAATCACGTATAAATCCAGAAAATCCTTAATGGCTTGCGGAGTAGGCAGGGAGTCTAAGTTGATCGATTGATCCGAGTTGACGCGCGCTTTGCGCATCGCCTCCACCATGTGATGCCCCGACTCAATACATTCCGAACAGATGAGCACATGTTCCTCCATGCCGGAGAACATATCCGGCATCGGACGCCCACAGAAAGAGCATACGTCTGTGTTCTTTTGCTTTCCCATTAGTCTTTGTGGATATAGAGTTTATCAATCATTCCGTATTCAAGTGCCTCTTTGGAGGTCATCCAGTGGTCACGATCGGCATCCTGACGGATCTGGTCGATTGCTTTGCCCGAATGGTCGGAGATGATCTGATAGAGTTCGTCTTTGAGTTTGAGAATCTCCTTGGCGGTGATCTCAATATCGGATGCTTGTCCCTGAATGCCACCAAGGGGCTGATGGATCATGACGCGGCTGTGGGGCAAAGCGGCACGCATACCTTTCTCGCCTGCTACCAGTAGCACAGCTCCCATGGATGCAGCCAGACCGGTACAGATAGTAGATACGCGCGCTTTGACAAACTGCATCGTGTCATAGATACCCAGACCGGCATACACCGAACCACCCGGTGTATTCAGATACAAGTTGATATCCCGCTCGCTATCCACCGAATCCAGATAGAGCAGCTGTGCTTGGATAACGTTTGCGGTGTAGTCATTCACCTCGGTACCGAGGAAGATCACGCGATCCATCATCAGGCGGCTGAAGACATCCATCTGCGTCACATTGAGTTGACGCTCCTCCAAGATAGTAGGCGATATATAGCCACTATCCATTACCTGATGCGCACTTTGCGACAAGACCTTCTCCACATGCATGGAGTTAAGGCCTTGCGCAACTGCGTATTTTATAAAATCGTTTTGCATAATTTATTTCTGCTCAGCTTTTTTAGCTGCGCGTTTAGCCGTAGCCATCTGGATGTCATAAGCGATCGGCGAAGCGATGAACACAGACGAGTAAGTACCTACGATCACACCCATGAGGAGCGCGAATACGAAGCCTTGGATCGTCTCACCGCCGAATACGAAGATAGCCAGCAATACCACGAACGTACTCATAGAGGTCGAGAACGTACGGCTGAGCGTGTTGTTCAAAGCGTCGTTGATGTTCACGTGGCGATCACGCTTCGGATAGAGCGTGTTGTACTCACGTACACGGTCGAAGATGACCACGGTATCGTTGATAGAATAACCGATAACGGTCAGGATAGCAGCGATGAAAGCTTGGTCAATCTCCATGGAGAACGGCATGATCTTCCAGAGGATAGCATACAGACCGAGGATGATCACTGTATCGTGCGCCAAGGCAGCGATAGCACCTACGGAGTAAGCGAAGTTGCGGAATCGGAGCAGGATATAGAGGAAGATCACAACCAATGCAGCGAGCACAGCCCAAACAGCGCTGGTCTTGATATCATCGGCGATAGCCGGTCCTACTTTCTGGCTCTGCATGATACCTACAGATGCGTTCGACTCGGTGGAGCGGAAATCATCGAAGGTGATATTGTCGCTCAGGAACGGTTTGCAGCCCTCGTAGAGCAGTGCCTCAATCGCCTCGTCAGCCTCTGCTGTCTCTTCGTGGATACGGTAGTTGGTGGAGATACGTACCTGGTTGGCGTCGTTACCATAGGTGATCACATTCAGCGAGAAGAGTTCGCCGTCCTCCAGCGTAGCGCTGAAAGTCTTATCAAGGCTCTCGCGTACATCCTGGGTGTTGATATTCCGGTCGAAACGGACAACATAGTTACGTCCACCGGAGAAGTCGATACCGAGGTTCAGTTTACCGAAGATATGCGGCTCCAGACCCAGAATAGCGAAGATAACCAATGCGCCCGACAGGCAGTAAGCCCATTTGCGCGCAGCCACGAAATCGAAATGTATATTCTGGAGGAAGTTCTTCATCAGTTTGGTGGTGAAGCTCAGTTCCTTGGCGTTGTCCTTCGAAGCATAGTCCTCCAGCAACAGACGTGTGATGAACACAGCGGTGAGGAAGGAGGAGATGATACCGATCATATAGGTAACAGCGAAGCCCTTGATAGGACCGGTACCGAAGATAGCGAGAATGGCACCGGTGAGGAACGAAGTGACGTTCGCGTCCACGATAGCGCTGATGGCACCCTTGAAACCGTCCTCGATAGCCTTACGCATACCTTTACCTGCGCGGAGTTCCTCACGGATACGCTCATAGATCAGCACGTTACCATCGACCGCACAACCCATCGTCAGGACGATACCGGCGATACCCGGCAGCGTCAGTACAGCGCTGAACGAAGAGAGAATACCTACCAACAGGAATACGTTGCAAAACAACGCAACGTCGGCAATCAGACCCGGGATCCAACCGTAGTAGAAGATCATGTAGATCAGGATGAGGCAGAAACCGAGAACGAATGACCAGAGACCCGACTGAATAGCCTCACGACCCAGAGACGGACCTACCACGCTCTCCTCGATGATACGAGCAGGAGCCGGCATCTTACCGGACTTCAAGGTGTTTGCCAAGTCTTTTGCCTCTTCCACGGTGAAGTTACCGGTGATCTGGCTGTTACCGCCTGCGATCTCATTCTGTACGGTCGGGAACGAATATACATATCCGTCAAGCACGATAGCTACCGATTTGCCGATGTTATCTTTGGTCAGACGCTGCCAAGTCTTAGCACCCTCAGCGTTCATGGACATCGACACGTTTGCATATGCGCTGATCTGCGAGAAGTCTGCGCGAGCATCGGTGATCACGTCACCTTCGAGCGAAGCGCGACCGTCACGCTGTGCCTTGAGGGCTACGAGCTGATAGTATGCGTTTGCCTCATCGATAGCTTTTACAGTCCAGTAGAAACGTGCGTCACGCGGCAGAACAGCTTTAGCGATCTGCGAGTTGAGCATTGCGTTTACTTTAGCGGTATCTACATAGTGAACGGTACCTACTACCGGACCACGATAAGCCTGACCGGCTTGGTTGATAGACGGGTTGAGGACAGCGAAGAGCGGGTTGTTCTTCTTGTACTCAGCTATCTGTGCAGCCTGATCAGCCTCAGCAGCTGCGGTCGAGTCGCCTAATAACTCAGCCAACTCATCGCCTTCTGCTTTCGGAGCCTCTTCTGCTTTCACTTCCTCTGCTTTTGCCTCTTCTGCTTCAGGAGCGGAAGCAGCGAACTCACGGTTGATCTGTGCGAGCATCGGGAGAAGCTCAGAAGCCTCATAGGTCTCCCAGAACTCAAGGTTAGCAGATCCTTGGAGGAGTTTACGAACACGTTCCGGCTCTTTGATACCCGGCAGCTCGATCAGGATACGACCCGGCTGAGCCAATTTCTGGATGTTCGGTTGAACAACACCGAAACGGTCAATACGCGTACGGAGCACGTTGAACGAGTTCTGGATAGCACCGTCAACCTCCTCGCGGATCACTTTCTCTACCTCTGCATTGGTCGAGTTCAGCGTCACTTTGTCCTTGAGCTCGAAGGTCGAGAAGATAGAAGCCAACTGACCGTTGGGATCCACCTCTTTGTACGACTCAATGAAGAGGGTAACGAAATCTGCTCCGCTTGCTTTTTGTTTTTGTTTTGCGAGAGCCAAAGCCTCTTTGTAGTTCGGGGTCTCATTGTGACCGCTCAGTGCGTCCAGAATATCCGGAACCGACACTTCCATCGTCACGTTCATACCACCCTTCAAGTCCAGACCGAGGTTGATCTCTTTCTCGCGGCACTCTTTGAGCGTGTAACCGAACCAAACTTTCTTAGCAGCAATAGAATCCAAGTACTGATACTCTTTTACTGCATCACCGGCTGCGTACTCTTTGGCGGCTTTGTCATAGTGGTTAGTCACCAAGGAGAACGACAGGTAGAAGGCGCATACCAACGCAAGGCACGCTGCCATTAATCTAACAAGTCCTTTGTTTTGCATAATAGTTTTTGATATTTGTTAATTAATTATATATGCATATTTTTCGTGTACGCGCAGTATACATACCTGCGCACGACACACAAAAAGTGCGCAAAGGTACAAAAAATAATTGACATACACAAGAAAAATTCGTATTTTTTTGCTTATTTCAAAAAAAAGCAGTACTTTTGCACTCGATTTTTGCAAAAAAGACAGAATAATGGAACAAGATTCGCAAAGATTTCTGACGATGGCGATGTATCGTAGATGGGCATACATGGTAGTGGCAATACTCGCTTCTACATGGTTGCTCAATGCCGCTGTGTTCAATTTTGAAGATGATAAAGGCATCCTCTATATTCGTAGTTTTGATATGAATCAGGAGGAGTTTGTGGTGACGCAGACGGAGTTGGATACCGGTCTTTCGCATCCTTGGGCAAGGATGTCTGTGAAGGGTCTGTATTATTGCGACAAAGTGATGCAATGGGGTTGTATCGCTTGTCTGCTCTGTTTTTTCAGTAACCGTTGGCGTGTCCGGATCGCTACTTCCACCGCCTTGGTGGCGGGTCTATACTATGTCCTCCTCATTTATTATGCGACGCAGATCTCGGATGTACATTATGCTACGTTCTATCCGAATTTCAAAGTCTTTCTACCTGCCGTAGTGTGCCAGCTGATGGTTCTTGTCCGGCAGAATGTCATCCGTTCCTCTAACCTACGAGCGGATATGGAGCTGGAGAAATAATAAATCAGGCGCCCGATAGGACGCCTGATTTTTGTTTGAGACTCCGGCTTTGTTTGAGCCTGCGGCTTTGTTTGGGAGTTTGACGCTTCGCGTTTGTTGGAAACGATTCGAACAAGGCGAAGCCAAAACTTTCAAACCTTCAAACTTCTTAAAGTTGCGGACCTGCTGCAACGAGTGCCTTGCCGGCTTCGTTCGTCGTATATTTGTCGAAGTTCTTGATGAAGCGAGCTGCGAGGTCTTTTGCTTTCTCCTCCCACTGAGCTGCGTCAGCGTAAGTGTCACGCGGATCGAGGATAGCAGGATCAACGCCCGGCAGAGCGGTCGGTACTTCGAAATTGAAGTACGGGATCTTCTTCGTCGGAGCGGTGAGGATGTCACCACCGAGGATAGCGTCGATAATACCACGGGTATCGCGGATCGAGATACGTTTGCCTGTTCCGTTCCAACCGGTGTTAACGAGGTATGCTTTCGCACCGGATTTCTCCATACGTTTAACCAGCTCCTCTGCGTATTTGGTCGGATGGAGCTCCAGGAATGCCTGTCCGAAGCAAGCGGAGAAGGTAGGAGTCGGCTCGGTGATACCGCGCTCGGTACCTGCCAGCTTAGCCGTGAAGCCGCTCAGGAAGTAGTACTTGGTCTGCTCCGGAGTCAGGATCGATACAGGAGGCAGTACGCCGAATGCGTCAGCGGAGAGGAAGATCACATTCTTAGCTGCAGGACCAGCAGAGATCGGACGAACGATCTTCTCGATGTGGTTGATCGGATAGGAAACACGGGTGTTCTCGGTTACGCTCTTGTCTGCGAAATCGATCTTGCCGTTTGCGTCAACGGTAACGTTCTCCAGAAGAGCATTGCGGCGGATAGCGTTGTAGATGTCCGGCTCGCTCTCTTTGTCGAGGTTGATAACCTTTGCATAGCAACCACCTTCGAGGTTGAATACGCCCTCATCGTCCCATCCGTGCTCGTCGTCACCGATTAAGAGACGTTTCGGATCGGTAGAAAGGGTAGTCTTACCGGTTCCGGACAGACCGAAGAAGATAGCGGTGTTCTTGCCCTCCATATCGGTGTTAGCCGAGCAGTGCATCGAAGCGATGCCACGGAGCGGGAGGTAGTAGTTCTGCATCGAGAACATACCTTTCTTCATCTCACCGCCGTACCAAGTGTTGATGATCACCTGCTCGCGGCTTGTGGTGTTGAATGCTACGCAAGTCTCGCTGTTCAGACCGAGCTCTTTGTAGTTCTCTACTTTTGCTTTGGAAGCATTGTAGATCACGAAGTTCGGCTCAAAGTTCTCCAACTCCTCTGCGGTCGGCTGGATGAACATGTTCTTTACGAAGTGTGCCTGCCATGCTACCTCAACGATGAAACGAACAGCCAGACGGGTCTCTTTGTTAGCGCCGCAGAAAGCGTCCACTACATAGAGGTTCTTGTTGCTCAACTCCTTGATAGCCAGTTCTTTTACCTTAGCCCAAACGTCCTCGGACATTGGATGGTTGTCGTTCTTATAAGCCTCAGTGGTCCACCAAACGTTGTTGTGGCTCTGAGCGTCATCTACGATGTATTTGTCTTTAGGCGAACGACCGGTGTAGATACCAGTCATTACGTTTACGGCGCCGAGCTCGGTCAACTGACCTTTGTCATAACCGGTCAACTCCGGCTTCGTCTCCTCTGCGAACAGATACTCGTAGGAAGGGTTGTGTGCAATCACTGTTGCACCCTGAATACCATACTTGGTAAGATCTAATTCTTTCATTTTTGCAAAAATATTTAGTTGTTTATCTTAAACTTTTTCACGATTTAACGGCTTAACAATTTGATGTTTACCGAACAAGCCCTATTAAATCGGGTACAAAGGTACAACATTTTTTGCAAATATGCAAATATTGAGCACATTTTTAAAGATTTTTTCTTAAAATTGCGCAATAAGTTTGTCAATTTCAATAAAAAGCAGTAATTTTGCAGCCGATTATGGAAAATATGCGCTATAATAAAGAGGATTTGCAGCAGGCACTTCAGGTGTTGCGGAGCGGAGGAATCATCGTTTATCCGACGGATACGGTGTGGGGTATTGGGTGCGATGCTACGAACGTAGAGGCGGTGAAACGCATCTACGCCCTCAAGCAACGGGAGGATTCCAAATCAATGCTTGTACTGCTCGATTCGGCGGCTAAGCTCAACTATTATGTCGATGTTCCCGAAGCGGCAGAGATGTTATTGGGAGTACAGAATACAGACCGCTTCGCTGACGGAGCACAGACTGATTTACAAGACGAGGCCACCAAGCCTCTCACACTCATTTACCCCAATGCGCGGCATTTGGCTCAAAACCTCATTGCCGAAGATGGTTCTATCGGTATTCGGATCACCTCCGAGCCCTTCAGTAAAGCCCTCTGCGCACAACTCAAACGCCCTATCGTCTCTACCTCAGCGAACATCAGCGGACATCCTTCAGCGCGTTTCTTTCATGAGATAGAGCAAGCGATTTTAGAGGGAGCAGACTATGTCTGCCTCTTCCGAAGAGAAGATGAGACACCTCACCAACCCAGCACAATCATCAAAATAAACGTTGACAATTCCTTTAAAATCATCCGACAATAATTTTTAATTCCTACTTTCTGTGGATCTTCGTCGAAAACAACAAATATGGTACATTCTTGCCGACCTCATCAGTAGTGAGCTCGTTTGGCTGTGTTTCTTGGGTTTTCGATGGATGGTGTACGAAGGGCGTGTGGCGAGCACGGATGAGGTGCTGATACCGGCATTCAGTTTCTGGTTGCCGTTGGTGGTCTATCCCTTTGTTTGTCTGGTGGTTTACTACATCTCCGGCTATTATCTGAGACCGTTGCAGAAGCCCCTTTGGCGGGAGTTTATGCGTACTTTCGTTTCTGCGGGAGTGATTGCGTTGTTCTTCTTTTTCATCATCATCATCGATGATGACGTAGCTTCTTATGACCGCTATCTCGTCTCACTCGGAGTGCTTTTCGGCTTGCAGTTCACGCTCAGTTATATCCCGCGTCTGACGATCACGCTTCTCTCGCGTCGCCGTGGAGTACTGCGTACGCGTACGGTACACTCGATGGAGGAAGTGGATTCGCTGGTGGCAGGAGAGCAGGATGAGGTGATCATCGATCTGCCGACCGGTTATACCGACCGTCAGTTATACGAACTCATCGCGCGCTTGTATCCGCTCACGTGCGAAATTAGTATGGTTCCGCGCGTGTACGATATGCTCACAGGCGCTGCGCGTATCGGTCACCTCAACCGACCGTCTCTCATTCGTATTACCGAACAGGCGATGTCGGATTCTGAGTTATGTTTCAAACGCGCTTTTGATGTGATCACTTCGTTCACGGGATTAGTCATACTATCTCCGCTGATGGCAGTTATTGCGCTGATGGTCAGATGTTCGTCTAAAGGACCGGTGCTCTATTCGCAGGAACGGGTCGGTCTCTACGGTCTGCCGTTCCGCATCTATAAGTTCCGCACGATGATTGATCATGCGGAGGCAAACGGTGTGCCGCAGGTCACCGCGGACAACGACCCGCGTATCACACCTATTGGACATTGGCTGCGTAAGTACCGTTTGGATGAACTGCCGCAGTTATGGAATATCCTGAAAGGGGAAATGGCGATTGTCGGTCCGCGTCCCGAGAGACCGTATTTCGTGGAGCAGATCATGAAAGAGGCGCCGTACTACTGCCTGCTTTACAAAGTGCGTCCGGGACTCACCAGCTGGGGACCGATACGCGTCGGTTATACCGATACGATGGCCAAAATGATCGAACGGCTCAACGCAGATATTGTCTATGTGGAGAATATGTCGTTGTTGCTTGATCTCAAGATTCTGTTTTTCACTATAGGAGTTATTATTCATGGAAAAGGCAAATAAACTATCGTACGACGAAGCTATCCAGCGTGCAGAAACCATCATTGCCCGTCTCGAACAGGCGGACGCATTGAGCATGGATGAGTACAAAAAGAGCGCCTCGGAAGCCGAAGCGCTGCTCAAGCAATGCCGCGAAGAATTAACTCCGAAGGAGTGATTTTTTCAATTCTCTTTCGTTCGAGATTCTGTCTTTCGTTTTGCTGTTTCCATATTCCATTCATTTTAAGTGTTTTACAATCCCCTTCTCGTGAGCATCTCGTGAGCATCCCGTGAGCATCTCGTGAGCATCCCGTATCCATCGCCTATCCATTTTGGCGTACAGAAAAGACCAACATATTCGCGATAAAATCGATGTTATACTCAAAAAAAAAACATTTTTCTTGCATATATGCAAAAAAAGTAGTAAATTTGCAGCCGAATTGGGAATATTCGAATTAACCAAAAACAAAATAATATGATACTCGACAAATTAGAGAACGCTGATTGGTATTACGACAGCGTACCGGGATTGAAAGAATTCATGAAATTCTACAACGACAATGACCTTGAAGAAATGCCTGCGTGCAAGATCTTCCTTGATGGCAAAGACCTCTTTGTGAACATCTTGGATTTCAAAGGCAAAGAGGAGTCCAAATGCCGTATGGAG
>ONWR01000046.1 GCA_900321605.1 uncultured Bacteroidales bacterium
GCAATAAACCTAAAAAACAATTTTCATTTCCTCTGATTTTTATCGTTCACGAATTAACCAAATTAAACGAATTTTATAAAATTGTTTTGTATGTTTATTTCCTTTGGATGCTTTTACTCGAAGAGTTGCGGGCTTAGATGATAAAAACTATCCGAAAGCTTGCTTGCGAGGAGTTTTTAGCAGCTAAGTACGTAAAGCGCGTAGCGCTAAAGCATACAAAGGTGTTTTGGGTTGTTTTTGTCTAAATATCTCAAAGACCAGTGGGAAAGATTAACGTTTTAGTCCCCGATCTTGTTGCCCTCGGCGTCGTAATTTGGACTGAGCTTATGCATCGCATAGCCGAAGAGCGAACCGATTTTGGTTTGGGACTTGAAATCCGCCTTCAGTTTCGCCTTCTCCTTCGGGTCGCTCAGTACCGTACGTACTGCCGCTACTACTTTCGCAAAGCGCGCTTTAGCAGCGATCTGAGCTGCAGAAGGTTCCACATCTGAGGGGTTACAGAGCTTGCCGGTCGTCGTCTTGCCGGTCTGCTTGTTCGTGCGGAAATACACATCGCTGTGCATACACACTTTCTTGCGCATTGATTCGATCAATGCCATGGGTTTAATTTCTGCCATTGTTTTTAAAGTTTAGGTTAATACCCTTCTAGGCGGAAGCCGCTCTTCCCGTTCCGTCGGGAAGACGCTCCGGGTTAGGTTTGTTTACACGCGTGGGATTTCAAAACGTATTCCTTTTTCGACCAATGAGACTGAGAATAGGTTGCGGAACGCCCCATCAGCCGATTATAACCGCTGGTTTTGAAATCCAGTGCAAAGGTACTGCTTTTTTGCGACCTACGCAACTATTTCCCCTTGCAAATACATTCCTGCGTGTTTTTGCTCAAGTCATAGCCCACATACTCCGAGAAATCCATCACTTCCGTGATATACATCCAATCTCGGTTGGTCAGCACTTGGCAGTAGGTCTTGCCGTACTTGCGTTTTTTCTTCCATCCGTACAGCAGGGTGTTCAGCCCCTTCATACTGCCTGCCGCGCAAGCTACGTACCTCTCTAACCGCTCTGCCAACTCCTCCTTACTGATTCGCTGCATCATACGCCTCCGTAGCTATTTTCCACAGTTGCTTTCTGCTTTTCTTGGAACCCTCCTCTAACATTTTCGTCACGATCTTCGTAATAGCCGCAAACCGCTTCCGCTGCCTCATCATCGCTTCACTCGGCTCCTTTGTACGTTGTACTTTCTTACTTCGTACATCCATTTGGTGCATATACACCTTACCAGTCGCCTTCATCGTTCGAAAGCAACAGTTCCCTACGCGTCCCGATATGGACGCAATACCTGACATCATTGTGATTTTTGCCATTTTCTTTTTTCCTTTCTTTAATGGTTTATTACTTCGTTCTCTTCCCCGCGGTATTCCGCGGTTTCTTTCTCTGTGCACTTTTCGCGCATCCCATGCGGGTTCTCTTTGTTTGCCTTCTATCTTCGTTCGCCGCCCGCCCTTTGCATCCGCCAAGATTGGCGGATCGGGCGGCGCTCTCTTTCCCCCTCTCACCCTCTCACCCTCTCACCCTCTCACCCTCTCACCCACTAACCCTTCCTCTTCCCCGCGTACTTTGCCACAAACTTCTCTCGCGCGGCTTTCCGTGCGGGTGTATCTTTCCATTTTGTCGGGCATTTCTGCACGATCTGCTGCCCTCTGTACTGACGGAAATAATACCCGTCCTGCCTTAGTTTTCCTCGCAATCGCTCAATCGGAATAATCAATTCTACTTTCATAATGTGTATCTGTTTATTGGTTTATTAGCCTCCTTTTAGCCTCTTCCACCGTTCGCATCTCGTTCGCATTACGGACATCTACGTCCCGTGCCTTTCCGGTTCCTTTCATCTTTCTTCTTGGGTGCCTTTCCGGTTCCTTTCATCTTTCTTCTTGGCAGTTCCGCCGGATGCCATCCGGCTGTTTAGGCTGACAGGCTGACGGCTGACACCCTTTTTTATAAACTCACACACGCGTGTGTGTATGTATTTTACGGAAAGGGTGTCAGCCTGTCAGCCGTCAGCCTCTACCTTCTATATTGCGATTAGCATTTACTTCTTCTAATCCCCTCTCTCTTACTATCCATCCGCGCGTTCCCCTTTTCCCGATCCGCTTGCTCTGGAAGCCAGCCTGTTGAAGTACCATGCCTAAGCGGCTCATACTCATCGGTTTCTTGATGCTGCCTTTGATCACCAGTTTGTCGGAGATCTCGGCGGTGGTCATGAACTGACCATAACCGGCGGCAGGGATGTCAAAATAGACCGAGAGGAGTTGTTCCTCGTTCTCCTGCGCACGGAAATCATCGTTATGTGCCTCCAACTCATCGATATCATGGAGGTCAAACCAATACTGGAATCCGTTATCAATCAGGCATTTCGCCTCCGCGTATATCTGCTCGTACGGGAGAGATATATAGAAAGGGTTATCGATACTCTCGGTTAGAAAAGGCAACCATCGTCTGTTACCGGTAAGGTCGGTCAGGAACTCCTGCTTGTTACCGGACGCACAGAAAGAGGCGAGGCGGATTCTACGCTCCTTGGTATAACCATACGCGGCACGCTCGGATATATCCGAAGCCGTGATGACCGATTTCATCACGTTCAGCTCCTTGGCACTCATCGCGTCTATCTCATCGAGGGCAATCAGTCCGTATTCAGCGATGCGGAGCCGTTCGTCTTTGTTCAATTGCGTGCTGTTCGCCATCTTACAGCTGTACGCGCGCAGTTCGGGCGGCAACAGATGCTCTAACCATGTGGTCTTGAAGATACCCTGCTTGCCGATTAGAACAAGCACCTGTTGGTTCACCACCTCGTCTTTGAGCCAACTCGCTACCATCGCCACAAACCATTTCCGGAAAGTCTTGACCCACAGCTGCTGCTCGCTCTCACCGCCGCTGACTTTCACCTGCTCTGCCAGCCACGCTATCCAGTCGGGTTGGTCATCGGTGTACGGACGGCAGTTCAGAACGTAGTCGCGCAGCGGATGCACATCCGGAACACGATGACTCTGCAGCACCGCCAACACCTCCCGTGCCGTGATCTGCAGCCCGTTCTGAGCCGAACAGTCACACACGATATCATTCACATCCGCCGTCGTGATATCCCGCCAGACAGGTTGAGTGGTCATCGCCGATTCAAAGGTCTCGTTCGGATCGAGATCCTGAATCTGAACCTTGTTGGACACCACGTCGTGCCTCAACCGTCCGAACTGCACATAGTTGTCATAGATATAAGTACATACGATTTCTTGTCTATTTGCCATAAGTGATTGAAATTTTCTGCAAAATTACTGCAAATTTTGACAAGTTATCGGAACTGAGTTCCACTTTTTGAGGAGACCGTACGATTTTTCGGATTTGTCGCTCATCAATACCGAAAATAACAACGCCTTGATTAAGGCGTTGCGATAGTCAAGGCGTTGTGCCCTACACGAAATTTCTTTTTTTGGGTCATTGTTGTTTGATTTTTAATTGTTGTTTGATGTTGATTAATTGGGTTTTATATAGAAAAAGAGCAGCCTCGCATTTCAGCGAGACTACTCGATGAATGAAATAGGTTTAAGGGGAGCGGGTTATTTTATTTCTGTGCCGTGGATAGAATAGGTCTTGTCACCACGGCGGATGAATAGTTGACCATCACGTAGGAACTTGGTGGCGGAGGGAGATGTATAGAGGGGATCCTCAATAAGTTCTGTTGTAGTTTTTATGCGCTTGTAAAAGAGTAGTTGAAACACACAATCTCCTAATGTTGCCCATAATTTATAGTATTGATTAGCCTCTAATGAAATGATATCTATTTTTTGTTCTTCAGGATTTATCACTTCTATTAGTGTAGTAGTATCAGAATTGAGTGTTGTGATCCAAACACGATCCGCAGTAAAAGACTTGTTGCCTTTTATTTCATCCTGATAACTCAAATAATAATATAAAAATTCCTCATTTTTATTAAAATTTCTATATACAGTATGTGAAAATACAATATCTTCACATGGAACGTCTATTTCTTCGATATTTGCCCCAACTATTTTAGGGTGCAAAGAAAATAATAGTAAAATAACTATCAAATATAAAAAATGTATTCGTTTCATTTTTGTTTATCTTTTGTAGAATCTTTTGCTATATACTTGTCCATTAATCGTTGTTGAAAATAAATAATAATTTCTCCTTGGCAGCGATGAAATATCAATCTCATCCCCTATGGATGCATTTGTATATATTAGAGGACCTCCAATAACAGATGATATTGTAATAGCTCCCACATTTATAGAAGACGGAAAGTTTTAAAAATAAAACATTATTGCACAATAAATTGCCCGACGAGTGCGCCGCCTGCTGTCTCTATATGGAGCGCGTACACGCCCGGGGTACCGATCTGCTCGGAGAGAGAGGTGGTGAACTGCTGATTGAGCACGATGCCGCCGGTAGTAGCATTAACCACCATTGCTTGTGCAAACGGGATACTTTCCTCCTGTTTAGTGATGGCTAACACGTTGCCGTCAATGGTTGCACGGAAATCTCTTGGGCGAGTTGGGTTTGATCCCATGTGGTCGCTTCCATCCATAGGGTCATCACCTGAAATTACTTCCATACTAATTACCTCCATCAATTGGATTTCGATTTCTTCCGCGCTTAGTACGCAGGGCATAGCAAGAAATGTTGCTAATGCATAAATGAAAAATTTCTTCATTGTAATAAGTTTTTAGTTATACCATCAGGCATTACAATAGAACGCCGCCAAACCATTTTGATTTGACGGCACAAAGATACTGCTTTATAACTATATAGCCAAATTTTTCGATAGACAATTATTATTTTATTATCTATTGATTACCAAATAGATAGCACTTTTTGGAGATAGACATTTTGTATTTGCATATTTTATCTAATACATACATTTTCAATAAGATGCGAACGCATTTCTGCAGATGTCGTTTCGAGTTTGTGTGCAACACGTCTTTTTAGCGTTCCTATGCTTGTTGGAGACTTATATAATAATTCTGCCATCTGCTCACTACTGCAATTTAATAATGTGAGTATGCAGATACGGATCTCCGTTTCTTTCAAAGAATGTTTGTCGTGTAGTTTGGAGGCTAAAAGATAAAATTGTTTATCAACGATGTTGCACATTTTTTTATAGTCTCTCCATGCTAATTACTTTTTGATACTTTCAGTCGTTTGCAACATGGAGCATCTATTGTTGATTTCATCTTCAATACGTTTGTGCTCAGTCAAATAACATTCTGTCAAATCATTGTGTTTTTTTTGTATCGCTGTAGTGGCTTGTTCTAAAATATCTAATTTTTGCGATAGTAATTCCTGTCTTTTGCGTTTGCGACGAGTGTAAATAAACAAGCATATACCTATCAAAAGTATTGTACAACAGATAGAATATAACCAAGTTAAATCAGGCTTGTGGTTTAAAGTTTCACTCAACAGTTGAGTAGCTTCTGTTAGCTTTTCTTTCTGGGGTTCATATTCATAATATCGAATGTCTTCGCGCTGCGAATTTAATTCGCTGATTTCCGAGGCACATAGTGTGGAATCATAATGTGATGCGATATATAGTGCATTAAAACGGTTTTGATAACAAGAAGATGAATCAGCCAATATCATTTGAGCATAGACAAGAGCAGAATCTCTTTTTCCCAATTCATCATACGCTTGCGCCATAATAATGATGGTATTTGCTTCTGAATAACCTAATTCTTTATATTTATTGACACAATAAATAGCAGAATCGTACTGCCCAATGATGCGGTACAACTCGGCCTTCGTTTCCCATGTTTTTGCATATATATATATGGATCCGGGTATTGTTCGTCAATTATTGAGAGCATAGAGAATACCTCTTCTTTCTTGCCTTGTTCTGCCAACTCAAACGCCATGTCGTTAAGCAGGTAATAATAAGACAAGGAATCACCATCTTGCAGAAAAACATGAGCTGATTTCTCGTACATGTCATAGGAAAGGGAATATTCACCTGCCAAATGGCAGATTGAACCCATGTTGCTATATACGCGCCCGAGGATATGGTAATCGTGCGTGTGAGAATGGGTGGCGGCGATGAAGACCTGCATGGCTTCTACGGGGTTGTCCTTCGTTCGAAGCAGCTTGCCGTAATGGTAGCACGCATGAGAATAAGTACGAAGGAGCGATGTACAATGTACGAAAGGACAAACTTCTGACAACTGACGACTGAATGCTGAATGCTCCTGCAATGTCTCATAGGCTTGCGCGAGGGTGACGCTGTCGCCTTCATCTACACCGTACATCTTGCCTGCCTGCCATAAGCTATCCGCCTGTGTGACAACTTTCTCTGCCTCGCGAATAGAGTGGGGTGTACATGCCGCTAAAAGGATTGTAAGGGTGATGAATAATATGCATGGAATAGTTTTCATGTAAATTCAGTGTATCAGGGCACCGGGTCATAGCCGCTTCCGCCCCACGGATGACAGCGGCAGATACGTTTGATGCCGAGCCACGTCCCTTTGAAAATGCCGTATTTGAGCACGGCCTCCACCATGTATTGGCTGCAAGTAGGTGTAAAGCGGCAGGCAGGAGGAGTGAGCGGCGAGATAAACACCCGGTAGAAATAGACGGGCAACAAAAACACCTTACGCACTATGATTTTCCAATCCTTCATACTTTTGGTCGATGGTCGTTAGTCGTTGGTCGATGGTCGTTAGTCGTTAGTCCTACAGCGTAGCGGTCCTACAGCGTATGCGGTCTTACAGCGCAGCGGTCTGTATTTAGTCGTTAGCACTTTTCACTTTTCTAAGCGCCTTGCAAACGGCTTTTTCAATGATAGCAAAGCTCTGCTCTTCCTTGTCCATATAGTTAAAGGCAATCAGGAAATGCTCCTCGCCCAATAGATCTTGGTGCAAGCGATACGCCTCACGCATCAGTCGGCGCAGATGATTGCGTTTGACAGCCCGTTTAAAGAGCGATTTGGGTGCCCAGACAAGAACTTGTGTCTCTTCTTCCGTGAGTTGCCACGTCACACGCAAAGGCCACGCCGTGAAGCGCTTACCTTGTTTGTACAACTGCGCAATACGCATCTGTCCGCACAACCTGCTATGTTTAGGAAAAGAGAGCATTTGTTGGTTGTTAGTCCATGCAAGGGCTGTCGTTAGTCGTTGGTAGTTGGTCGTTGGTCGTTAGTCCCTTACAAGCCCTCTTTGTCCAGATAATCCCCGATAGCCATAGGCAGGGACGCGAACTCTTTGCCCGGACCGGCTTCTATATCCACACGCAGTCCTGCTTCCTCCAATGCACGAACGGTGCCTTCACCAAACGCAGCGATAAGCGTCTTGCCCTGTTTCCAGTTCGGGAAGTTCTCACGCAGCGAGGTCACACCTGCAGGCGTGAAGATAGCGATGATATCGTAGTCGAACGGTCTATCTTCCGGCCAAGGAGTGGTCACCGTGCGGTACATGATAGCAGGAGTCACCTCAATGCCGTTGAGTGCGAACATATTGATCTGATCCTGCGAATGAATATCGGACAGCACCATCAGGTATTTCTCGTTCGGACGGCGGTGCATAGCAGGCAGCAGATCCTCAAACTTATTACCGGTCTCGGGGAAGAAAACCTTCCGTTTGCGGTAATTGATAAACTTCTGTAAATAAAGCCCCACCTGTTCGGTGTTGCAGTAATAGTGCATGGAGTCCGGAACATTCACACGCATCTCTTCACACATGCGGAAATAGTGCTCTGCGCCTAATTTGGAGTTCAGAATAACCGCCGTATAATCCAAAGGATTGATATGCTGCTGGCGGAACTCACGGGCGGAGAGGCCTTCGATGTGAATAAACTGATAAAAATCGCACTGTACGTCGTACTGCTCTTCCAAACGAGTGTACGGATTGTGTGCTGTAGTCGGAGTCGGTTGTGAAAATAGAATCTTTATCATAGGGATATAATTTTCGAACTAATCAGGAAGAGTGCTCCCAAGGGCAACACTTCCAACGTACATATATATAGGGCAATATACAGTATTGCCACCGGATGAGTCCAATAAGAACGAACGAGGCGGAACGTCCACATAAGAATAAACAGTCCGCTTGCTATCAATACTACCCACCGGTTGACAGCAAGGTCGCCTATACGTAGCACCACTAACAGCGCCGGATAGAGTGTGCAGGTAGCAAGAGTCGAGATATCTCCGTAGTGTTCGTAGGTCTGATCCATAAAACGCTTCAGGGAAAAAGTATAATCGATCAGTACGTTACACAGCATCTTCACCAGCAGCATAGCCAACGTTAGACCGCATATAGCGGCATAGATACCAAAACGAAAAGCCGCACTCTCCGGCACGCATAGATAGACGCCCATTGCCAAGGTGCCAATACGGAACACGCTGATCAGCAGCTGTCCGTATATGTTGACCGGTGAGTCTTTGTAGGTTCGGTCGGTCTGCGCCAAGAGCGATGTGGGCGACTGAAGGATCACGCCCGGTTGCATCACCTCGCTCAGAATAGCGCATAGCAGTAAGACTAACATCGTCCAACCGCACCAAGCTGCACTCATCGGGGATACTATGTGTTCAATGCCGTTCAACTTTCAACTTTTAACTTTCAATTACCCACAGGAACATCTTGTCGCCTCTTCGGATCAGCACATCGGTCTTGATCGAGAAATATTGTCCTTTCTCCACGCGTTGCGTCGGACGACCTTTCGTATCGCGCAGCCCTTCGGCTTTGCAGGTATAGACACCGGTAGTCTCGCCGGTGATGAGCAGATCCTGCCCTTCTTCGATAGCATCTACCGCTTCCACGATGAACTCTGCCACACTCAGGTTCTTGAAGAAATTGGTACATTTGGCGGCATAGACCTTCTTGCGGGTTGCTTTGTTGCCGTACGAATGTGTCCATTCTCCTAATTTCTGCCCTTGGTAATAACCGTCCCAGAAGCCTCTATTGAAGACCCTGCTCAGCCTCTCGTTCCAATTCGCTATCTTCGGTTCGATGACAGCATCCTCTGCATATTCGCCTTTCTGCCAAGCCTCCACAGCCTCTTTGTAACACCGCACAACGGTATCCACGTATTCGGCTCCGCGGGCACGACCTTCGATCTTCAGCACACGAACACCGGCATCTAACATCTTGTTCAGGAAATGAATCGTCTTCAGATCTTTCGGGCTCATGATATATTGGTTGTCCACCTCTAACTCGAGATCCGAACTCTTGTCCTTCACCGTGTACCCTCTGCGGCAGACCTGTACGCACGCTCCTCGGTTAGCACTCAGACCGTAGTTATTCAGACTCAGGTAACATTTACCGCTTACCGCCATACACAACGCACCATGACAGAACATCTCAATCCGTATTGGCTGACCACCACGTCCGCATATATGCTGCTCCTGAATATCATGGTAAATAGACGCTACTTGCGTCATGTTCAACTCCCTCGCCAACACAACCACATCGGCAAACTGCGCATAGAACTTCAGCGCCTCTGTGTTGGCTATATTCAATTGCGTGGACAGATGCACCTCTTCGCCTATCTCGTTCGCGTACTGCATGACAGCTATATCGCTGGCGATGATAGCATCCACGCCCACTGCATGAGCCTTGTCCACGATCTCGCGCATCAGAGGCAGGTCCTCCGGATACATCACCGTGTTAACGGTCAGATAGGTCTTCACGCCCGCCTCACGACACGTAGCAACGATCGTGGACATATCGTCCGTGGTGAAGTTGACCGAACTGCGGGCACGCATGTTCAGGTGCTCAATACCGAAATAGACACTCGTAGCGCCGGCTTGTATCGCCGCTGCCAGACTCTCCCAGCACCCAACAGGTGCCATTATTTCTATTTGTGGTTGATTATTGCTCATTTGTCAGCAGCCATTCGGCTATTTGTACAGCATTGAGGGCGGCACCTTTGCGGATCTGGTCACTCACGCACCAGAAAGTCAGTCCGTTCTCATCCGTCATATCTTTGCGAACACGACCGATGAATACCTCATCTTTGCCGCTCAGGAAAAGCGGCATAGGATATATCTTGTTCTCCGGATCGTCCATCAGTACGCATCCTTGCGCTTTCGAGAACGCCTCCTTTGCTTCCTGCACGCTTATCGGACGCTCCGTCTCTACCCACACGCTCTCACTATGTGCCCGCAACGACGGTACACGCACGCAAGTGGCACTCACCTTGACATCCGAATGCATGATCTTACGCGTCTCGTTATGCATCTTCATCTCTTCTTTGGTGTACCCGTTATCCGTGAACACATCGATATGAGGGATGACATTATATGCCAATTGATACGCAAACTTATTGACCGTCACTTCCTCTCCGTTCAGGATCTGACGGTATTGGTCTTCTAACTCTTTCATCGCCTGAGCGCCGGCACCCGATGCAGCCTGATAGGTCGATACATGTACGCGTTTGATATGACTCAACCGCTCTATCGCCTGCAGAGCTACCACCATCTGTATCGTCGTGCAGTTCGGGTTAGCGATGATGTTTCGCGGACGCACCAACGCATCCGCAGCATTCACCTCCGGTACTACCAACGGTACATCTTCGTCCAAACGGAAAGCGGACGAGTTATCAATCATCACCGCCCCATAACGGGTGATGTCCTCCGCGTACGCACGTGACACACCCGCGCCTGCGGAGACAAAAGCAATATCGACGCCCTTGAAAGCGTCGTCATGTTGCAGCAGTTGTACTTCGTACTTCCTGCCCTTGAATGCATATGTCTTGCCGGCACTGCGTTCCGAACCAAATAGCTTGAGTTCGGAGACCGGGAATTGCCGCTGTTCAAGAACAGCCAGCAACTCCTGTCCGACGGCGCCAGAAGCGCCAACGATGGCAATATTCATTATGCCAATGCAATAATTGTGTCAGCCTCTGCCTCCGTGAAGGTCAGTTTACCTTCGCGTGCGAGCCAACCCAGAGCCAAATACAGCTCCTCGTTTTTCAGTTTGGTTGCTTTCTTCAGAGCCTTCAGACCCTGAGCACCGTTCTGCAGCGCTGCCCATACAGCACCTGCATTCTCACCAATTTTTGTAATCATAGACCTTAAATGTTTTATATTGACTAATAGGAACTTTTAAGGGGTCCCTTCCCTATGTTATATATATAATCCTCAATCTTCCCACTTCTTGAAGATCAAGCAAGCGTTGTGACCGCCGAAGCCGAAGGTGTTACTCAGCGCATAGCGGATGTTGCGCTTTTGCGCTTTGTCAAAGGTAAAGTTAATACGGTAGTCGATCTCTTCGTCTGCATCTTCCGGATCGTGGTTGATGGTCGGCGGAATAATACCGTCCTTGAGTGCCATGATACAAGCCATCGCTTCTACAGCACCGGTAGCACCGATCAAGTGACCGGTCATCGACTTGGTGGAGTCGAGGTTCATATCGTAAACATGCTCGCCAAACACACGCTGGATAGCTTTCACCTCCGTCACGTCTCCCAACGGAGTGGACGTACCGTGTGTATTGACATAGTCAATCAACTCCGGTGCTACACCGGCATCTTTCAATGCCATACGCATCACACGCTCTGCACCTTTGCCTTCCGGATCCGGAGCAGTCATATGGTACGCATCCGAAGTCATGCCCACACCGATGATCTCCGCATAGATCTTCGCGCCGCGCGCTTTCGCGTGCTCGTACTCCTCCATGATCAGACAAGCCGCTCCTTCGCCTAACACGAATCCGTCGCGGCTCTTGGAGAACGGACGGCTTGCGGTTGTCGGGGAGTCATTACGGGTAGAGAGCGCGTGAAGCGAGTTAAATCCACCGATACCGGTGTACGTCACGTCCGCGTCTGCACCGCCGGTCAACAGCACATCGGCATGACCCAAACGGATCTGGTCGAAAGCCGAACCCACCGCGTGAGACGAAGACGAACAAGCCGTACTAACCGAATAACTCGGTCCGCCTAAACCAAAGCGAATGGAGATAAGACCTGCGGCAATACTCGGTATCGCCTTCGGGATCATGAAGGGGTTGAAATGGGGTACGCCGTCACCTTTCGCGAAATCAATGATCTCGGACTCGGTGGACTGTAAGCCGCCCATACCACTTCCCCAGATGACACCAACGCGACTACGATCCTCTTTCTCAAGGTCCAAGCCGCTGTCTTTCAGTGCCTCATCAGCCACAAAGACCGAGAACTGCGAGTAGCGGTCCATCTTACGAGCCTCCTTGCGGTCAATTACTGCACTCGGGTCGAAGTTCTTCACTTCTCCCGCAAACTGGGTCTTGAACAAGCTGGCATCAAAAGCGGTGATGGGGGCAATGCCGCTCACACCGTTTATCAGGGAATGCCATGTCTCTTGTGCCGAATTACCAACCGGCGTCAAGGCCCCAAGACCTGTAATAACAACTCGTTTTAACTGCATGTTTATCTATACTATACATAAAAAGCATACGAGTTTACAGATTTCCCGTAAACTCGTAAACCACTTGTGGAAGCGAATTACTTCATTGCATTCTCCACATAAGCGATTGCGTCACCTACGGTAGCAATCTTCTGCGTGTCCTCATCAGGAATCGAGATACCGAACTCTTTCTCGAACTCCATGATCATTTCTACTGTATCCAAAGAGTCTGCACCGAGATCCGTCTGGAAGTTAGCATCGTTGGTTACTTGAGATTCCTCTACGCCAAGCTTATCAACAATGATTGCTTTTACTTTTGCTTCAATTTCTGCCATAATACTAAATGGTTTTAGTGATTAATTATGTGTGTTTTTATTATTTTTCAAACTATCAAATCCGAAAGCCTTTTCGGAAAATTTTCTCTTACCTAAAAGTGGCTATTTCGGAAAAACGGCACAAAATTACTGCTTTTTTCTGATATACGCAAATTTTTTTGTCTTATTTTTCAATTTTGTCACCCAAACATAGCATTATTTTGCCTAAATAGGCTCCACTCTTGCCCATTTGGGCCACTGGAATGCTATCTCCGTCCAAATTTGCGACCCGCAAATGATCGTATAGTTGATGAGTATGTCCGCCTATCACAACATCAATTCCGCGGGTGCGACGCACGAGGGCGGTGTCGCATACATCTTCGGGTGCTTTGCCGAAGGTTCCCATATGACTCAGACACACCACGATATCGCATCCTTCAGCCCGCAACTCATCCGTTGCTTTCTGTGCCGCTTCGTACGGAGCCAAAAACTTGGCAGGCAGGAAATTCTTGTCCGAGATGATACCTTTCGGGTCGCAACCCAAACCGAAAATACCCACTTTCAATCCTCCTTTGCGCACTATCGTCCATGCTTTCACCAAACCCTCTAAAGCCGTTCCTGTGAAATCATAGTTAGCGCACACAATCGGAAAACGCGCTGTCTGAAGCACCGTAGCCAAGGTATCTAACCCATTGTCAAACTCATGGTTGCCTAACGTAGCTGCATCATAACCCATCGTATTCATGGCGCTGATCTCTACGCGACCGTGATAGAGATTGAAATACGGCGTACCTTGACAGAAATCGCCTGCATCAACCAGTAGCAGATGTTTATCCGCCTTGCGTTCCTCTTTGATTAGTCCCATACGACGTGCATAACCTCCCTGACCATTGGATTTAGGCTCTACCTGCGAATGGGTGTCATTCGTATGCAGTATCGTCAAATGGTCCTGCGGCGTACATGCCGCTAAACAAAGAATAATGAATAATGAATAAAGAATATTTCTCATGGGCTCAACTTTAAACTTTAATCTCTCAACTTTAAAACTACTCTCAACCCTCAACTCTCAACCCTCAACTAAACCTCCTATTCATCTCCTCATCGCTCATCAGCGAGATGATAGTCTTACCGTCCGGTGTACGACCGTACGAACTCAACTGTGTCAGACGGCTTGTCAGATCGCGCATCTCCGTCTCGTTCAGACTCTTGCCATACGGGATAGCCGCGTTCTCTGCTAACGAGAGAGCGATCTGTTCTCTCCATTCTGCCTGCGTGTCTGCCCCGCGTTCATGAACCTGCCGGATAATATGTTGCAGCACCGGAAGCGGGGATTGATTAGCCAATTGCGCCGGAACACCCTGTATCGAATAGCTGTCCGGACTCAACTGCTCCAAGTCAAAACCGATTGCCTGCAGATCCGGCAGCAGTTGACCGGCTAAGATCATCTCATCTGCCTGCAGATTCAGCACCTCCGGAAACAGCAACTGCTGCATCGCGCCTTGCGCATGACCCAATTGCTCCAAGAACTGATGGTACAACACCGCTATATGTGCCCGATGCTGATTAACCATCATCAGCCCGCTCTCCGTCTGCACGAAGATATACTTACCTCCGTACTGCCACATCGGATAGTTCTCCGCATCCTGCAATCTGAACTCTGAATTCTGACTTCTGAATTCTGAACTCTGAACTCTGAATTCTGAACTCTGAATTCTGAACTCTCCCCCCTGACTTCTGTCTTCTGTCACGCGAAGCGGGTCTCCATACAAACTCTCCCAGTTTTTGGGCGCACGATCGGGATAGATAGTACCGCGCGTGTGGAAAGGATTATAATTAGGATCCACCGTCACTTGCGGTTTGCTCACCGTTCTGCCTGTTGCCGCCGGAATATCGATACTGCCTTGCGTATCAAAATCAATCTGCGGCGCAAGAGTAAACTTACCCAATGCCTCTCTAACCGACGCCATCAGGATCTGGAAGATCGTCTGTTCGTCGGCGAACTTGATCTCCGTCTTGGTCGGGTGAATATTGACATCAATCGCCTCAGGCGAAATATCAAAATAGATAAAGAACGACGGCTGATAGTCATTCGGCAGCATCACCGAATAAGCCGTCTGCACCGCTTTCAGAAAATACGGATGCCGCATATAACGACCGTTCACGAAGAAATACTGCTCCGCTTTCTTGGTCGCACTCTCAGGTTTCTTCTCGGCTTTGATCAGGTTCGGGATCTTCATCATCCTCGGCATAATACTTATCGTGATAGGACTCGCGGCGAGAGTGCAGATGTGCGTTGCGATCGGCGGTGCGTTTATTGTTTTCGCGCTGCTGGCGTCGCTCATCGATGTGATCCGCATGATGCATGCTTATAATACGAGTGAACACCCGGCGCTGGCAGAGATCAGGAAAGCAATGAACGCTGCGGATTCCGAAGCCGAGATGGACAAGCTCATGGCTCAGTACGGCAGCGATCCCGGGCTCGTCGAGGCCAGGAGCGCCAGGTTCTATCTTCAGGAATTACTGCACGAAGGGTGCAGCTTCGAGGATGTCATTAAGGCGTACGAATCGCTGGTACAAAGTGAGGAGACACCGTCTCTGGAATACTCATGCGTCACTGACGAAGAGGGAGTAA
>ONWR01000043.1 GCA_900321605.1 uncultured Bacteroidales bacterium
TCGGTTGCCTGTCGATTTAGCAGAGCGGTATCGACCTTTGCACACCGATTGCCGAACGCGAGTCCCTCTATATTTTAGGACACATATAGGGAGCTATACTCGTAAATGCAGGTTTTTCGTTTTACGAGTACCTCGAAAACTCGCGACAATTTCACGCCCCTCGCGGCATTGACAATCAACGAGTTACAAAAAGCCATGAAAAACCTGTCGCTTTTTCCGTGTTCGTTTTTTTTGTGCTTCTTCCGGCCTAATTTTGCAAATAATGGGAAACATTGCATAACCAGAATTTTAACCGTGTGCAATTCGACACGTTTAAAAATGAAGCCGGATTGAATCGCTTTGTGATGACGCCATCCACCGCGGACATTTTTTGAGAACCGCTAAATCGGTTTCCTGTTTTGCCCATACAAATACCAACTTATGCAAGCATAGCTATTATTTGTCTGTGCTAAACAGATAAAATTTCATTTTATTTTTCAAAAAAATGTCCGAATGTTTGCGTATGTGCAAAATTTGTAGTATCTTTGCAGCGCAAAATGATTTTATGGCAAAGCAAAAAGAAATAATCGTCAAGGATACTACAATCCGCTCGTTTTCGCAGAACGGGTGGGACTATATTTGTATCACGGATATTGCAAGGCAGAAGAATATAGAAGATCCCAATGCTGTGGTGGGAAACTGGATGCGCAATAGGAATACTATTGAATATCTTGGTATGTGGGAGGCTTTGAATAATCCTAATTTTAACCCCCTCGAATTCGAGGGGTTTAGAAGTCAGGCAGGTTTAAATGCCTTTACTCTTTCTCCAAGTCGTTGGATAGAAGCCACTCATGCAATCGGGCTTATTGCTAAATCGGGGCGCTATGGAGGTACGTATGCACAGCGGGATATAGCATTTAAGTTTGCAAGTTGGGTGTCTGTTGAGTTTGAACTCTATTTGATTAAGGAGTTCCAACGTCTTAAAGAGGAAGAACAAAAAGCACTCGGCTGGTCGGCAAAGCGCGAATTGGCAAAGATTAACTATCATATACATACAGATGCCATAAAAGAGCACCTTATACCACAAGAGATTGATGCTTACCATCGTTCGCTTATCTATGCCAACGAAGCCGATGTGCTCAATGTAGCTTTGTTTGGAATGACAGCCAAAGAGTGGCGCGATGCTCATCCGGAGGATAAAGGCAATATACGCGACTACGCGACGATTAACCAGTTGATTTGTTTGAGTAATATGGAGAACCTCAATGCGGTCTTTATCAACGAAGGTCTGCCACAAGGCGAACGTCTCCAGAAACTGAACCGGATTGCTATCCAGCAAATGACCGTGTTGGAAAACGTCGAAAGCAAACATATATTGAAAGCATAAAATATTCCCAAGTATGACCTCACCGACAGCGTAAAAAGCGGTGAGAAATATATAGACATAAAACAGCGCAAAGCGTTGCGCAATAACATATAAAAATAATAAGCATTACTATTATTTCACTTTTACCGAAAGCCCTGCGAAAGTTTACGGATATAAAGCACTGGAATAATCAGTAAAGGCGACCTGTGTATGGGTATGCCTTTTTCCACTATAATAGATGCTTGCACGAATAGTGTGAGTTTCTTAAAGTGGAAAAGGTTTCCTTCGCAGGGCTACCTTGGTAAGTGATAAGAGGCTCACGCTTTTTATTGCTGTGATTGATAGTATGCACAAAACAACTATCAATCTATGGCAGGAAACGCAGATTTGCATGCAGCCGGCAAGGCAAAAAAAGATGAGTTCTACACTCAATTGGTGGATATTGAAAAAGAAGTAAAGTATTACAAGCAACACTTTCAAGGAAAAGTGGTGTTATGTAATTGTGACGATCCGTACGAAAGTAATTTCTTCAAGTACTTTGCCTTGAACTTTAACGCACTCGGTTTGAAAAAACTAATTGCTACTTGTTATAATGGTTCGCCTGTTTCCGGCAATGAGTTGTTATTGGATTTCGGTGACACAGTTGATGATCCGAAGAAGATTGCCTATAAAGTAGAAATAACTGAAGTTACAGATGTAAATGGAGATGGCGCAATTAATCTTGCTGATGTAAAGTACCTCATGCAAAATGATAAGAATGTTATTTCTATACTTAAAGGAAATGGCGATTTTCGTTCTCAGGAGTGTATAGATTTGCTAAAAGAAGCAGATATAGTAGTTACAAATCCGCCATTTTCTCTGTTTCGTGAATATTTAGCACAATTAGTTGAATACAAGAAGAATTTTCTTATTATTGGAAATGTAAATACCATTGTTACAAAGGATACATTTCCTTTAGTAAGAGACAATATTATATGGATGGGTGCCAGTATTCATAGTGGGGATAGAGAATTTAGAGTTCCTGATTCTTACCCACTTAATGCCGCAGGATATAGAGTTGATGAGAATGGTATAAAATATATTCGTGTTAAAGGTGTTAGATGGTTTACTAATTTGGACTACCCTCAACGTCATGAAGATCTGGTCTTATATAAACATTATACTCCTGAAGAATATCCAAAATATGATAATTATGAGGCAATAAATGTTGATAAATCAAGTGACATTCCTTGTGACTACGATGGAGTTATGGGTGTGCCAATTACCTTCTTGGACAAATACAATCCAGACCAATTTGAGATTATTTGGCAAGCGAGTGGAAATACAAGAGCTTGTGCCCCCAATGAAATATTATCAGAATTGTCATATAAACCACATAAAGAAGATAGAGGAGGTTGCGCCGTTCTTAAAGGACAGCGTTGTTATACTCGCATTTTAATTCGTCGAAAAAAATAGAAAGCCATGAAAATAGAATTACACAAAATTACCGTTCGCGAGCTGACAGAAGGCTACGTGGACAATCAGGAAGCGGGCGTGAAAGCCTATGGTGGCAAATTGGACGTGCGTCCGCCGTTTCAGCGTGAGTTCGTTTATAACGACAAAGAGCGGGACGCAGTAATTGATACCATTACGCAGGATTTTCCGCTCAATGTGATGTATTGGTCGGTAAACGACGATGGCACCTTTGAGATTATTGATGGTCAACAACGTACGGTTTCTATCTGCCAGTATGTGAACGGCGACTTTGCGCACTTGTTCCGTTATTTTGACAATCTCACCAAAGAAGAAAAAGACCAGATTCTCAATTACGAACTCTACATCTATCGTTGTACCGGTTCGGACAAAGAGAAACTGAAATGGTTCAAGACCATTAATATAGCCGGAAAGAAACTGACGAACCAAGAACTATTAAATGCCGTGTATGCTTCGCCGTGGTTGAGTGACGCTAAACGCTATTTCTCTAAATCGAACTGCGGTGCGTACCTCATGGGCAACAAATACCTCACAGGCTCGCCTATTCAGCAGGATTATCTGGAGACCGTGCTGGACTGGATCAGCGGCGGACAAATCGAGCAATACATGGCGGAACATTCCATCAAAGACTCCGATGCTACGGCTCTTTGGCTCTATTTCCAGCAAGTCATCAATTGGGTGCAAGCCAAGTTCAAATACCGCTCTGTAATGAAAGGTGTGGATTGGGGTGCTATCTACAATAAATACGGCTCCGAGCACATCAATATTGAGGAAATGGAGCAGCGTATTTCTGCGCTTATTCAAGACTCAGATGTCGGCAATCAGAAAGGCATTTATTGGTATGTCTTTGACGCGGACGAACGGCATTTACAGATCCGTGCTTTTGACGGAAACACCAAGCGTCGCCAGTACGAGAAGCAGAAAGGAATCTGTCCTATTTGCGGCAAACACTTCGAGATAGAAGAAATGGAAGCAGACCATATTACGCCTTGGTCGCAAGGTGGGCATACCACGCCGGATAACTGCCAGATGTTGTGCAGGGATTGTAACCGGCGAAAAAGTAGCAAGTAAAATAAAGTAACCAAGTACGCCAAGTGGGCAGTACCAAGTACAAAGGATGGAAGTGTCAATAATGGCACTTCTTTCTTTATTTTGCAGGGAAATAATGAAAATATGGCAAAAAGTTTCAAAAACGCTTGCACATATCAACAAAAAGTTGTATCTTTGCAGCCGATTTTGTGGTGTGTGGGTACCAGATCGGTCGCCGCACTTAAAAGGGAAGGCTGTGTAAATCAGCCGCTGTCCCGCAGCCGTGAGTCTTATTCAACCGCGTTTCTGCACTCAAAAACCACTGTTACAACCGTAATGGGAAGGTTAGAAACAAGGGAGACGAGCCGGAAGACCTGCCACGAAAGATTATTACCGTTGTACCGCTTAGCGGTTAAACGCCCTCGTGGATTGGGGTACCGGAGAAAATGAGAAAAACACCTGACACAATCGGAACGGCAGATGCCGTGTAATGACGTGTACAAAGCGGAAGAACGCTTTGTGCTTTTTGCGTGTGCCCCAAAGGGATTACACTTATGAAACTAATCTGATATAAACAATGAAAAGAATGTATCTTTTTTTGATGTTGCTCGCCATGGGATGGTGGAGCAGCATAGCGGCAGAGGATTATCTCATGCCGAAATGGGGCTATGAAGAAAAGACCATAGCCACAGGGGAGACACTCACTTTCTATGATTTTATGGGAGAGAGTGACATCCCGAGTTCCAGTTCCAGTAACAGTTACAGCACGGTTGTTTTCAAGCCAGAGGAAGCGGGTTACGGCATCCGGATCGTATTTGAGTACATCGAAGTAGCAGATGATGGTTCGGGCTGGGTTTCGTATCTGGATGTGTTTGACGGGGTGTTTGACAAGAATCTGGTCAGCAACGGAACTTATCCGAGCAGCGTTGGTAGTTCAACGACACCATTCTCCCAATTAGCCACACCGCTCAAGCACTATGAGAACGGCAATTTCAGCAACGAAGCTTTTCTGTCGTCAGATGCCAGCGGAGCTTTGTCGGTTTGTTTCCACTATCGCTATGCCGGTGCTTCGCGAGGATGGAAAGCTACGATTACGACCGTCAAATTGCAGGATATGGTTCTGCAATCCGCTACTGCTGTTTATGATTTCATAGACGCAGAAATATGGGCAGGCAAAGAGCATGTGGCTTTGGCTGGATTGAAGATTGTAGCAGAAGGCGGCGGAAATCCGGATGCGTTAACTCAAATCACTTTCACGCTGACAGGAACAGATGTGGTTGATCCTTCTTCTTTGGCTGTTTATGCCGGCAAAGATGCGAAAGTCAGTTCGCTGACGAACACCGAAGCAGTTATCACCGAGAACGCAGGAGTCTATACCGCCACGCTAAATAAGACGCTTGGTAACGGCGATAATTTCTTTACCATCGGCGGCAATATCCTTTCTACGGCAGCGTTCAATGCCACGGCAGCGGTAAATATAACCGGTTTCAGCACAGCGGGAGGATTCGCCACTTTCACACCGGCTACACCAGTTACGATGACCGTTCAGCCGATGTATCTCATGGCTGAGGATGCCACCTATACCATCTCCGGCGAGACGCAGTTCTTCGACGAAGGCGGTAAAGACGGCAAGGTGATCAAGGGCTTTAACGGCAAGGTGGTCTTCACTCCGGCGACCGAAAGCAAAAAAGTACAACTGACCTTCAACAGCATTGATGTCTTCTATACGGATTATGCTGCCAACTCGACCGGTTATGTGGATTATATCAAGGTCTATAACGGCAACTCGACCGATGAATCCGACCTGATTTGGCAGATCTCGCAAGCGGAAGCCGGCACGACCACGCCGATCGTCATTAAGAGCACCGCGGCAGACGGCAAACTGACAATCACCCATCGGAATAATATCTCCTATGATTCCAACCTCAAAGAGGGTTGGTCAGCTGTTGTGAAGGAATTCACACCGCAGGCTATGACAGTCAAAGAGAGCCTGTTGAGCAAACAAACCGCCACAGTCTCCGCAGGCTCCGAGAACGCGCTGGTGGCTTCGCTGAAGATCACTACTATTGAGACCGAACCGGCTCTGAAAGTCGCTTCGCTCACGCTGGACGCGAACGGCACAGCCGCACAGATGACTAAAGCGAAACTCTATTACACGAAGGACAATCAGTTCTCAACCTCCTGTCTCATAGGTGAAGCGGTGGTAGAAGGCGAGACGATCACCATCACCCAAAGCTCCGACATCGCTTTCCGCGAAGGCGATAACTACCTCTGGATCGTGTGCGATATTGCTCCGTTGGCGCAAAATGACGAGCAGGTAAATATCACCCTCTCTGCGCTGAACTTTACGAACGGGTCGTCTATTACTGATTTTGGTAACCAGACAGGGGTTTTGACCATCGAGAACGTGGCTGTTCAGGCTTGCGGATCGCAGACTTTTACGATCTTGGGCACATGGCAATACACGCATACCATAGCGAGCGAGTACAGCACGAAATACAAAGCCGAAGATTGCGACCAAACGATCATCTTCAAACCGGCTACCGAAGGGCATGTGATTCAGATTGATTACACCGATTTTGATGTCTATTATTCCACTTCTTCGTATAGTACGCGCGCGAAATATATTGTATATGCGGGCGAGGGAACGAACGGCGAAGTGCTGTGGCAGTTGGATGCCAACGGCAAGCAACCGACGCAAATCCGCTCTACAGGAGCCATGACGATTGTCTTCAATCCAAACACCACTTCGACTTACTACACCGGCAACGGATGGCATGCTACCGTGCAGGAGTATAAACTGCAAAACATGAAAATAGAATCCATCGCCGTAGAGCAGGCTTCGACTAAATTAGTGAAGACAGGCGAACGGAAAGCCGTTTTGCTGGATGTGGATATTCAGACCGTCGGCACGCTCAACGCCCTTACGCTCGAGGCGTTAACCCTTGATTTGAAAGGCACCGAGGCGAATATCGAGACGCTCTATCTGATGCAAGGCGAGAATGTGCTGGCACAAGCTTCTGCAGCGGAACAAGTGACGCTGACATTGGAGAGTCCGGCTACCCTTGCAGAGTACGCGAATGCGTTTACCATCGCCGCCGACATCAAAACCGATGCTTCGGTAGAGAGCACAGTAGATGCCGCGTTGTTGTCCGTTACACTCAGCGGCGTGGCGCAAACTATCACAGCCGGAGACCCCGAAGGAAACCGCATTGTGAAGAATGTTCGTTACCTGCAGGCAGGCGATAACGGCATCGTAACTATTGGTGCGAACAGTCTGATGTTCTACGACGACGGCGGTGCAGACGGAAACTACAGCTCTGATTTCGAGGGCTATATCACTTTTGTGCCCGCTACCGAAGGATGTGCTGTAGAGCTGGTGTTCAAGGACTTTGATATCGCGTATCTCTCCGGCGATCCGTTCCGCATTTATTATGCCAACACGTACGACCCGGAGGCTACTCCCGATAAGAAATACGGCATGTACTCGATGCCCGCAGAGGATGAGAGTGTGATCTCGCGTGCCGAGGACGGAGCGATTACCGTCTATGTCAAGATGCCGTCGAGTCAAAAGCGCGGCTTTGAGGTGGAAGTGCGTCAGCATGTGCTCACTCCGCTGACGGTTGATTCGGTGCTTGTTACTCCTATGGCGCCGGCAGAGGCGACCAAAGGCACAGGCGACATCCGTCTCATGCGCGCTGCCGTTTATGTCTCCGGTGACCGCAATCCGCTGACCATCACCGGCTTTGAGCAGACGACTTCGGAGCTCCTGGTGGATCGTCATATCTATGCAACCGGACATTCTACCACTTTTGCTACAACGAATGAGTTCACCGACTCCTATGTCATGGACGAGAAGGGTGTGTATTACTTCTGGTTTATCGGTTCGATCGATGCCGCAGCGGAAGTGGGCAATGTGGTGTCGCTTGCGCTGAATAATGTGGTATTGGGCGAACAACAGATCGCTCCGCAAGGAACAGCCTCTGTGGCGATTAACGTAGTCAGCGGCGCGCATGGATTCTACCGCATCGGTAGTAGTGCCTTGGCGGATTATGCTACGCTGTCGGCTGCTCTGCAAGCCATCAGTTCAATCGGCATGGACGGCGCAGTAGAGATAGCCATCGAACCGGGCACTTATACCGAGCAAGTTATGATTCCTGAAATCAGCGGTGCAGGTGCAGCCAATACCCTGACAATCCGTTCACTCAGCGGTAACTACAACGATGTGCTCTACCAATACAACAGCACGATGACCCAAGAACAGGGTGTCTTCACTATCGACGGCGCAGACTACGTGACCCTCAAAGGACTTTCGTTCACTTCCACTTATACTTCCAATCAAAACCCGGCGGTAGTGGTCGTACGCAATGCCGCTACGCATGTGACGATTGACAGTTGCCGCATTTATGCCGAGCCGAAGACAGAATACACGGCGCGTTTGGACTTGCTGCGCGTGGATGCAGGAGAGAACAACTACAACAATGATTTTGCGCTGATGAACAGCGTGCTCGAAGGCGGTTACATGGGAGTATATGTCAACGGTCACAAAGCCGCAGCGGATCCGTTGCAGCAGAATATGCTGATCAGTCACAACTCCATCCGCAACCAAGGAAAACAAATGGTTTACGGCGATGCGGTCAG
Organism: uncultured Bacteroidales bacterium; assembly: GCA_900321605.1. GTDB lineage: Bacteria > Bacteroidota > Bacteroidia > Bacteroidales > Paludibacteraceae > Colicola. Next base: position 8,489 of record ONWR01000043.1, read on the forward strand.
CAACCTGCAGATCATCGGCAACACCTTCCGCGCACAAGTGAAGTCCAGTAGTGCAAACGCGATTGATTGGATTTTGCTCGGCGGTACTTGCACTATCGCAGAGAACGATATTTACTACTCCGGAACAGCTGCCGATAACCAAAGTATCAAGGCGATCTACATTCGTCCGAACAGCTATCAGGACAAAGAGAATACCCTGTTGCAAGTTGTGAATAACGTGATCAACGTGCAGAATAGTTGCACTTATGCTTCGTATTGCATCAACACCAGTTCCAATATGCCGAAACTGTTGTTCGCCCATAACACGATGGTAATGAACTCAGAAGGAACGGCTTCGTCCACGTACTATATCGAAGCAGCACCGACTGCCGGTTCGGTATTCGTGAACAATATCTTCCATGCCACAAACAAAGGCTATGCCGTGCGTTATAAGAACGCAGCCGCAATCGCCAATATCGCTTTCCGCCATAACGTGCTCTATACGCCGGAAGCGACTTTCGGTATGCCGACTGCGACTGTCAGTACGTTTGCGGATTGGAAAACCGCAGTGGGAGCTACGGACGAAGACGGTAACCTCAACGAAGCCGTTACGTTCGCTTCCTCAACGCTGCTCATCCCGCGTGAGACCAACGACGGACATATGCTCACCGCTGAAGTGATGGCATCTGTTCCAACAGACATCACCGGCAAGACCCGTGCAGTTACGCCTACGATCGGTGCGTATGAGTATGACGCGGATCTCTTCCGTGTACCGCAGATGGCAGAAGGTTATCCGACCGTTCTTGCGCAGGATGTGAAAGCCGATGTTGTGCTTAAGACCGATAATTTCGGTATCGCCAAACTCCTCATTCTGCCGGCTGAGAGTGCAGCGCCGACTATGGAAGATTTGGATGCTGCGACCGATGAAGTATCACTTATCAAAGAGGGAGAAGTGACCTTTACAGCCACCGGTTTGACCGAAGAGACGGCGTACAAGGCCTATGTTCTCTTGGTTTCCCCGATCGGCGAAGCGGCTTCAGACTATCAAGAGATAGCCTTCACGACCGCGTGGACAAAGCGTCCGGTAGTTATCAACCCGATTGAGAAACAGACCGTAGCTTCTGGTTCCGAATGCACGCTAACTGCTACTTTGGAGACCGAGTATGACCAAGCCAAACCGTACTCGTACGCATGGCGTACTGCTTATAGCGATGCGGTAATAGGTACGACTGCGACTTTGACGCGTACAGCGGATCAAACGACCGAATACATCTGCTCCGTAACGGATCGGTTTGGTCAGAAAGCTACCGTTTCCGCCCATGTGTGGGTTGAGAAAACCGCCAAAACAGCGACCTTCGAGGAATATGTCCTCGCAGAAGACGGCCACAAGCACGTCGATGAAGCATGGACGGACAAAGCCGAAACATACCTCTACAGCGGTACATACGCGTTCGCGAACACGCCGAACAAAGCTTATAAAGCCTATACCGGCTATGCCATTTGCTCGGATCGCTCGACGGAAGCTACCGGAAACTACAACTACGATCAGTTCCGTTCGGCAGCCGGCGGCGCGTACGACGGCAATAACTTCGCCGTGGCGTATTACTCTGCGCCGTCCACATGGTATGCCGGCTATACTGACCCGATCACGCTGACGAATAGTACAGAACCGCAGACCATCACCGGATTCTACATCACCAATACGGTCTATACGCTCGATGCAATCCTCAACGGCGACTACACGAATGATGCGTTCTCGCAAGGCGATTATATGTCCGTCACCGCCATCGGTTATAACGGCTTGCAGACGACCGGAGAAGTGGTGTTCTACCTCGCGGACTACCGTAGCGAGAACAGCAACGAGCATTTTGCGCTCGACACCTGGAAATGGTTCGATCTATCCTCTCTCGGAGCAGTTACGAGCATCGAGTTTGAGATCTTCACCACCAAATCCGACGAATACGGTTTTACCACTCCGACCTACTTCTGTCTCGATAATTTCGGAGCAGAGAAATCCATCGGAACAGACCTCGAGAAAGTACAAAAGGACAAAGTACAAAGTACAAAGGTGCTCCGCAACGGACAGATCTTCGTGCTGCGAGGAGAGCATATGTATGATCTCAACGGACGACTAATTCGATAAGCTATGTCGCTGATTCTAAGTATTTTAATGACTGTTTCGCCCTATCTGGCGCGGGTGTATGAATATATGCCCGCTCCGGGGCAATTCGTCAACGCCATGCCGGTTGCTACTATGGATGACACACCTCAGACCATGGCAGCCAAAGCGGAAGCTGCTATCGCAAACAACGCTGGCAAAACGGTTTGTCTCGGCGCATGGGGCGGGTACATCGTCTTTGGCTTTGATCATCCGGTGGTCAATAGTGGAGATGAGTATGATTTTCGGATCAAAGGCAATGCCACATATGCTTCGTATGCCAAGGACACGAACCGCAAAGGCGGTGCTTCAGAACCCGGGATTGTCATGGTCAGTTATGATGCCAATGGCAACGGATTGCCCGATGATACGTGGTATGAACTCGCAGGAAGTGAGTATAACTCGCCTCAAACGATTCGTCACTATGCCGTCACTTATACGCGTCCGAACGGGCTGGAAGATGTCCCTTGGACGGATAACCGAGGCGGAAGTGGTGTTGTGCCGAGAAATGAGTTTCATCAGCAGGATTACTACCCGCTTTGGGCACCCGACGAACTGACTTTTACCGGCTCACGGCTTGCCCCGAATGCTGTCGATGAGGGAGAGAACGGTGAGCATTCATTTATTCTCTACTGCTACGACTACGGCTATGCCGATAATCATCCGAATAAAACAGATGGATGTAAGTTTTGTATTCGTTGGGCAGTGGACCAAAACGGTGTGCCAAAAGACCTGCAGGCGATTCATTTCGTCAAAGTCTATACCGCTGTGCAGCAGGTCTGCGGTTGGATCGGTGAGACCAGTACGGAGATAACCGGTGCAGAAGATCTGCATCCCGATATGCCGCTTCCGGACACACAGACAGATATCCCTTGGTCCGCTCAAAACCCGGAGCGACCTACTAAGATCCTCATCAACGGTCAGATTCATATCCTCCGTGGAGAGAAGGTTTACAATGCGCAGGGCGCTTTGGTAAAGTGACCAAGTAACTAAGTACCAAGTACAAAGGAAGGAAGTGTCAATAGTGGCACTTCTTTCTTTATTTTGCATGGAAATAATGAAAATATAGCAAAAAGTTTCAAAAATACTTGCGTATATCAACAAAAAGTTGTATCTTTGCAGCGAATTTGAAACAAACAGATGAATTTATTGCCTCTCTTACATCAAAAACTCCTATTCTCCACAGAAGATATAGTGAAGGAAGCCGGAAATCCGCGCAGCGTGGCTACTATGCTTTGGCGTTACCAGCGTCAGGGATATATTTCCCAAGTGAGGCGGGGACTATATTGCGTTAATAATATGGCGACACAGCAACCCGAAGCTAATAAGTTCCAGATTGCCTCTGCTATTACACCCACCTCATTTGTGGCTTACCATGCGGCAATGGAATATCACGGTTTAGCGCATCAGGTGTATTACGACATTGTAGTCGGCAGCAAACAAACATTTAGGGCATTTGAGTTTGACAATTATCATTATATACCGCATTTTTCTGCTCTCGCCCATGGTGTCGAGACCCCTTTGGCAGATACACACGTTCGTGTAACTAACATTGAGCGTACTATAATTGACTGCATTGACCGTATTGACCTGTGTGGCGGTATAGAGGAATTGGTTAATTGTCTGCGAAGCGTGCAGTACGTAAGGGAAGAGGAGTTACAAATCATCTTGCAAGCTTATCATAAAACTGCCCTATATAAGAAAGTCGGTTTTCTGTGCGAACAACTACAACTGCCTGTTTCTCACTATTTCATTGCCGGTTGTCGGAAATACGCCAAAGATAGTGTTCTGTTCTTGACACCGGATGGTACAAGTGACGCATTCCATGCCACATGGCGTTTATATGCCCCGCAAAATTTGTTAACTATCAATAATCAAAACGCAGATGAACTCGTATAACAAGAATGACCTTGCGCAGTTGGCGGCACGAACAAGTTTCTTACGCGACAATCTTGAAAAAGTGCTACGATTGACGGATGTGTTGCATTTTATCGCTGATAACCCCAAACTTAACCATTGTTTGGTGCTCAAAGGAGGAACGGCTATCAACTTGACCGTTTTTGAAATGCCACGTTTATCGGTGGATATTGATTTGGATTTTCATAGCGATTGCACACGCGAAGGGATGTTAACAGCCCGATCAGCTGTTAACACGGAGATACAATCATACATGGCATCGCAAGGATATTTGCTTAGCCCGAATACCAAGAATCCACACTCTTTGGACTCGTGGGTGTTTATCTATCAAAATGCCGGCGGTAATCGGGACAATATCAAGATAGAGATAAACTATTCGATGCGGCAACATATCTACGCACCCGAAAGGCGATCTATTAACGTAGATTTTCTTGCAGACACAAGAGTTCTTACTTTGGCATCGCTGGAACTATTCGGCAGTAAGATTAAAGCACTTATCGAACGGCATACCTGCCGAGATTTATACGATGTCTATAACTTACTGCACAGCGATTTGTATCAAGCATTTGACCTTCCGATGCTACGCAAGATAGTAGTCTTCTATCTGGCAGTTGGCGGAAGTGATATGCCATGTAAAGAATATGATTTAGAGCCTATTCGTCAAATCACTTTTGCGCAAATTCGGGCATCATTGTTGCCAATGCTCAAAAAAGGAGACTCGTTTGATTTTGAGATAGCGAAAGCCGAGGTTTTGCTTTTCCTACAAACCTTGCTGCAACTTACCGAAAGCGAGAAGATGTTTATTGATGCTTTCAACGCAAAGCGATACCAACCGGAATTGCTGTTTGATGATGAAACGATCCTCTCGAATATACGCCATCATCCAATGGCATACTGGAAAATACGTTAACTATATCGCTCCCCTCTCTTTCTTTACCAAGAGATCAAAAAGGGTAAAAGAACAGTTAAAATCCAAAGTAACTAATGTGTAAAAATCACAAAATATAGTGCCCAAAATGTGTAAATTACACAAAAAATAGTACTTTTATTTGTATGACTCAACAAAAAGTTGTACCTTTGTACCAGAAATGTTAGAAGATTATATCATCAATGAGCAAATCCGTTACGAAAACCACTATCTGAAGGTGGCTCAGACGGATATAGAGATAGGCGGCGTGACAGGAGCTGCGCTGCTGAGTGCCTTGATCGTGGACACCGAGGAAGGCGTCCGGCGAGGGATAGCGATAGACAGCGACGCGGAGCGGATGGCTTGGATCGCGAAGTACGAGCGCGAAGTGAGACGTGACGAATGGGGTCTGATCGGCACAGAGGTCGAGCTACTCAACAATGCGCATATCGAGATCGCCACTTCGGACGTGACTTGGGCGGACATCTGCCCAAATGTGCGGTTGTTGGACCTGGCGTTCGAAGTGGTGACGACGTACATGCAGTACCTGACCCGAGAGACTTTCAAAGACCATATCTGGGAGTACTGCCCATGGGAAACACCTTTTAGCCAGTGGCTGCTGAACGCTGCCTATGCAGAGACACGCCGTCAGCAGTTCATACACACCTATTGGACGGATGCTGCGCAGGTCAATGCCCTCTATGAGAGTTTGCAGAATGAGAAGACCGAACCCACCTTCCTCTTCGAAGGCGAGGACGCAGAAGATATCTATAAGCGCTACCTCACGTGGGTCTGGAAGAGACACCAAGCGCAGATACGGGAAGTCCCGGGCGCACAACCACGTGCTGCCAAACATCGTAACTTCGTTGTG